>NZ_LYXE01000157.1 GCF_002532075.1 Candidatus Chloroploca asiatica
TCGGGAACCGGGTCGGACAGATCCGTTGGTCGTCAAGCTCGCCACGAGGCGGGTTGGGCCAAGAAGCCGCGCGGCTTGAGCCGCTGCGGAGTGTCACGGTTTTAGGGTCTCATGTCAGTCGTCTTGTGGCCCGAGGATAGTTGCCACGGGCAGATCGCTGTCTTCATGTTCTGCGAGGTGCTCCTGGAGCAGCCGGTGGTAAAAGCGGTAGCTGCCACCAACGCGCGTCATCAGTATGTGGCTCACTGCCTGGTCAAGGGCGTCGGCGGAGTCCCAGGAGGCACCGCAGTGGAATCGCGGCAGAAGACGAAGGAGGTAGTGTTTGATCACTGCTGCACCGCCATATAGCACCAGGCCCCCGACCAGAATTCCGAACAGAAATCCGATGAGGCCGAAGATCAGGCTGATGCCCAGGTCGACACCCAGGCCCATGATTACGCTGCTGAGTCCATGAATAGCCGTCGTTGCCCGCTTGTCGCAAGCCAACTCGGCTGCAGATACTCAATGTAGAAGACCTGCTGCCTATGGGCGCGCATCCCGCGCGCTATCCAGATCAGCCAGGCCCGTAGCTGCTTTGAGTCAGTCCATCGTTTGGTGCGTCGAACAGGCGATAGTCGCATGGGATGGCGTGTGTGTCATCGCTCCATACGAGGCTCACCACGTTGATGCCCGATACTACGTGGCCATGTTTCCCTGACCAATGCCGATGCACCAGCGCGATCGTGTACGCGTACGGCGTATCCAAGGTGCTATTGTCAACTACCAGCAGCCCGCGCGTGCGATCAATCAGCGGCGCGGCCGCTTGCCACAGCCGTGTGGTGTCGGGTTCAAGCCGATGGAGCAGGCGCGTGAACGCATCGTGAGCAGCTTGCCGTGGCCCCTCAGGTTGAACACGCTCCGCCTCGGTCGCCGATACGGCGCGCGGCGTCGCGAGCAAGAAGGTGATGTAGTCGAGATCCTGCACCTTGGGTTCATTCATGCCCCCATACTACCGCAGGTGCAGCCAACTGCGTAAGTCCTAGTCCTATAGTGTTATCAGGAGGGGGTACTCAAAAGTCGGGCAGGGGGGATCGATGGCCTATATACCCGAACTGCCCGGCAATGTATTATGAGCATGAGCGAAACGCTCGTAGCCCGACAAACTTCCCAAGGAATCCTGGCCAGCGGGTGCGATGATCTCGGTGATTAATGTGGACGCCTCTATCACCGAGGGAGCAAGTGGCGTAACCGACCCTGGCATGTACGCATAGCGTACTCCGCACATCCGTGTGCTGGCCAGCTTTAGCAGAAAGGGTCTTTGACGCTTTCACCATGCCGGCCGACGTTCAGCTCACGAATGTAATTCGCCCCACGATGGGGCACAATGGAGTACCACACATGTCTCGCTTTACCCGCATCTTCGCCTCCGGCCTCGGTATCGCCGCCGCGCTCGCCCTCTCGGTCGCCCCCGCCGCCCACGCCGACACCGGCACCGGCGTCAGCATGACCCTTACGGGTGGGTCGCTCGCAGCCACCCTGGCAGGCGCAACCCTGGAGCCGCTCAGCTACAGCAACGCTGCCCAGTCCACGACCGGCACAGTTGGCCTAACCGTCGATGATGGGAGAGGCAGCGGCGCCGGCTGGAACGTGACCATCGAGGCGTCCGCTCTCACCGGCGGCCTCGGCCTGGGCGCCGACAGCCTGTCGGTCACCTCGGCCAGCACGCCGGCTGCCACCGCAGGGCAGGCCGTTAACCCGACCTCCGGCCCGCTGGCCATCGCCCCCGTCGACGCCACCCTCGACACGGCGCGTCGGGTTATCTCCGCCGACGCCGGCTTTGGCCAGGGCATCTACACCCAGGTGCTCGGCCTCCGCCTGGATGTCCCCGCCTACGCCCGTGCAGGCACCTACACAGGCACCCTGACCGTGACCTCGGCGTCCGGCCCTGGCGTTTAGTAGGTCGTAGCTTTCTTTCAAGGGCCGGGGAGCAGTAGTGCTCCACGGCCCTCTTCGTAACGAAACCAGGAAGCCATGCCAAACCGTACTTTTTCCACTTTGCGGCTGCTCTGCGTTATTGCCACACTACTTGTATTCTTCTGCTCGGGCGGCCTGGCCGCCGCCCAGGGTGAAACTACCAGGCTGGGCATTCGCCAGATCGGCGGCACCGGCAGCTATATCGACCTGATCCTCGAGCCCGGTGCGAGCCAGGAGGTCACCGTGGAGCTAGGGAACTTCGGCGACGCGCCGGCGGTTGCCTACACCTACCTGGCCGATGTCTACTCGCTGATCAATGGTGGCATGGGCGTGTCGCTGGAGGAGACCACCGGCAGCGGCATGAGCGGCTGGGTGGACTACGCGGCGCAGACGACAACCCTCGATGCCCACAGCGCCCTCCACCGCAGCTTCATGGTGAGCATCCCGCCCAACACGCAGCCCGGCGAATACCTGACGAGCATCGTCATCCAGGGCGAGGCCAGCGACGTGAGCGGCGAGGGGGGAGTGGCGCTCAACCAGGTGTCACGCCAGGCGATCGCCATCGCGGTTCTGGTGCCTGGCCCGCAGCAGCCGGCCCTGTCGATTGGCGCGGCCAGCCACACCCTAGTGGGCAGCAACTCGCGGATCCGCGTGGAGCTGCACAACAGCGGCAACGTGCGACTGCAGCCCGAGGGCGAGGTGGTGTTGTACGATGCAGCAGGCGCCGAGGTGAGCCGCTACCCGGTGAAGATGGGGTCGATCTACGCGGGGACGACCACGAGCTTCGAGGTGCCCTTCGCCGGCGCTCTGCTGCCGGGCGACTATACGATCGCCCTGGAGCTGAGCGACGCGAAGGCCGGTCCGTTAGCTCAGAACCCAGCGCTGCCCCTGCGGATCGAGGCGCCCATCGCACCGACGGTGGCCCCGGCGAGCGAGGGGCCGCAGGCAGCGCCTATCAACCAGACGCCAGTCGTCCAGGCGCCGGCGCCAAACGTTGGTTTGAGCATCCCGAGCGACGTGCTGTTTGTGGTCGGGCTGGCCCTGCTGATCATGATAGCATTCGTGCCGATGCTCCGGCGCCGGCGGCGCTAGCCTGGGAAAAGAGGCCATTACTCAAGGAGGGGCAGGCCCTCCTGCACAAACAAAAGCGGGTCGCGCAGGGTGGCAAATCTACCCTGCGCGACCCGCTTTTGTTTCACCAGACCCGTCGGCCGCTGGAACAATCGCCCGAGCAGGTTGAGCAAGGCTAGAGTGCGCGGCAGAGCAAGCGCGCTCAGGGCGAGGGACGCCCGCAGGGTCAAGCGAACAAGGTTGCATAGGCAGAGGGAGCAACGCGTAGGCTCTACAACGCAGGCACCAAGTATAGCACGTAGGTAGGGCCGCGTGTTTTTGTCAAGTGAAAAGTGGCTCTCCCGCACTTTCCGTGCAGGCAGGGAGAGAACCAACGTGCTAGAATAGGAGGTTTACAAATATGTTTGTATTGAGGCAAGAATCTGATGTTGATCGAAAATCTGTTCATCCCTGTTGGTGCCGCCCTCCAGATGACCGCTGCCGACTTCACGCCTGAAGGCATCCGCGTTGACCTCCACACGACCGCCCAGACCGCCGACTGCCCCACCTGCGCGGTGACCACGCACCGGGTCCATAGCCACTACCAGCGCCGTCTGGCGGATCTGCCTCTGGCCCAGCTGCCCGTCCGCGTGCAGCTCCACGTCCGGCGCTTTCGCTGTGCGACCCTCGGCTGTGGTCGCTCCACCTTCACTGAGCCGGTGCCGGGGCTGGCCATTCCTTCTGCGCGCCGAACCACCCGACTGCGGGCAGAACAGCGCCAGCTCGCCCTGGATGTGGGCGGCGAACCTGGGGCGCGTCTGGCACGGCGCCAGGGCATGGGCCTCAGCCCCGATACCTTGCTTCGTCTGGCCCGGAGTACGCCTGAGGATGCGCGCCCAACCCCGCGCTGCCTTGGCATCGACGACTTCGCCCTGCGTAAAGGTCAGGTGTATGGCACGCTGCTGGTCGACCTGGAAGCCCATCGGCCGGTGGATCTGATCGAGGAGCGATCCGCCGAGGTGGTCGCGCAGTGGCTGAAAGATCACCCAGGCGTCGAGGTCATTACGCGCGACCGCTCAAACGAATATGCCGAGGGTGCCAGCCGTGGTGCGCCCGATGCGCTCCAGGTTGCCGACCGCTTTCACTTGATCCAGAACGTGCGCGAAATGCTGCAACGCTTGCTTGATGGGCAGCAGGATGCGCTGGTGGCAGCCACCCGACCAGAGTCCCCATCTTCCGATCCACCGCCGGTGCTTCCTACCGAGCCGGTGGTCTCCCCGGAGGCGAAAGCACCGGCTGAGGCGGAAGCACCGGCTGAGGCGGAAGCACCGGCTGAGCCAGCAGTGGTGAATGCGCCGTCACCCGCTCCCGCGCCAGCAGGAGCTTCGTCTCCGCTGAACAAGGCCGCGCAGCAGAGCCAGGAGCGACGCGCCCGCCGACAGGCACGCTACACGGAGGTGCGGGAGTTGCACGCCCAGGGCATCGGCATCCGCGCCATCGCGGCGCGACTCCAGATCAGCCGCAACACCGTGCGACGCTTTGTGGCGGCCAGTCAGTTCCCAGAGCAGGCCACCAGGCGCCCTCAGCCCAGGAAGCTCGACCCGTTCATTCCGCATCTGGAAGCGCAATTGGCCGCTGGCCAGGACAACGGGATGCAGCTCTGGCGGGAACTGCGGGAGCAGCACGGCTACCGTGGCTCACGGGCGCTGGTCTCGCGCTGGGTCGCGCAGCATCGCCACCTGGTGCCGCAGCCTGACCCGAACCGCCCACCACGGCGCGGGCGCGGCCGTCCCCCAGCGTCAGCGCCAAGCCCGAAACCACCAGCGCAACGCCGCTTGTCCGCGCGGCAGGCCGCCTGGCTCCTGGTTCGTCGTCCCGAAAAGCTCACGCAGGAGGAGCAGGGCATCATTGAGCGCCTCTGTCACCAAGCTCCCACGGTGGGGGTGGCCTATGATCTCGCGCAGGAGTTCATCCAGATGGTGCAGGAACGCACGGCTGCGGCGTTTGATGGGTGGCTTCAGCGAGCGCGCGCGAGTGGGATTGCCGAATTGCAAAGCTTTGTGGTTGGGTTAGAACGCGACAAAGCGGCCGTGGTGGCCGCCCTCTCGTCGCCCTACAGCAACGGACAGGTCGAGGGCCAGGTGAATCGGCTGAAGCTGATCAAGCGCAGCATGTACGGACGAGCCAAGTTTGACCTGCTCCGTCGCCGCGTACTCGCTCGCGCTTCCGAAGCGACGCCTCCTGCACGGAAAGTGCGGGAGAGCCAAAAATAAACCGGCCTTGACAGTGATGGTACGGCAGGGCAAAGGGGCCAGCGATTGGCGCTCAGCATGACACGGCTGCGATCAAGCGATGCACCTCAACGTCTTCGAGGTACGAGCGTCGCAACACGGGATCAGTGATCATCGCGGCGCGTTGCGCAAGGATGGTGCGGGCTTGTTGCATGACGCCATCGGCGCGTGGATCTTCCAGGGCGGTCAGCACGCGCCAGCAGGCACCAAAGATGCGCAGCAGATCTTCGCTGCTGTGCAGGGCGCTGTCGTTGAGGTGGCCGAGCAGGGCCTCGACTTCGCTGCGGGCGGCGGTGCGATCGCCGATCAGCAGCGCGGCCAGCGCAAGGCCAGCGCGGGCTTGCATGGCACGCGCTGGTTGATGCAGCGCTAGCCGTAGTTCCAGTGCTTCACGGTAGGCGTCAAGGGCGGCGTTGGCGTTCTGCTGCGCCAGCGCGATGTGGCCGAGATAGGTGAGGCTGTACGCGATGATCGAGCGTGCGCCAAGGGCGCGGGCCAGATCCAGGGCCTCTTGCACGTAGCGTTCGGCTCTCGCCTGGTCGCCCATCAGGTGGAAGAGCATGCCCAGTCCGCTGAGGCTGTGCGCTTCGCCGAGGCGGTTGCCAATCGCTCGCCGTAGTTCTAGCGATGCCTGATAATGGGTGTGCGCCTGCTGATACGCGCCCTGTTCGCGGGCCGTGCGCCCCAGGTTGACCAGGGCAATTGCTTCGCTGCGTCGATCACCAGTGCTGCGACTCAGGTTCAATGCAGCGGTGAAGCGTTCTTCGGCTTCGCTGTAATGCCCTTCGTCGTAGGCGACGACGCCAAGGTTGTTGAGCACCATGCCTTCGCCGGGGCAATCGCCGATGGCGCGGTCGATCACCAGCGCGGCCATGTATGCCTCGCGGGCTTCGGTGCAGCGCCCTTGCTCTTCGGCGATCACCCCGAGATTCGCGAGGGCAATGCTCTCGCGCTGCGCATCGCCGAGGCTCCGTGCGAGCAGCAGCGAGGCTTCGTAGGCGGCGCGGGCTTCGGCGTAGTCACCGCGAATCTCGGCCAGCCAGCCAAGCCCCGAACGGCAATCGGCCTCGATATGCGGCAAGCCTGCGGCTTCCGCATGACCAAGTGCCTGCCGCAGATACGCTTCACCGAGGCCATAGTCGCCTTGGCGGGCATGCGCGTTGCCACGAAAACGCCCCACCAGTGCCGCAAGCGCGGGTTGGTTATCGAGAGGCAGCAACTCCTCGATCTTGCCAAAAAGAAGAACCGCCGCGCCGTGTTGCCCCTGTTGCGAGGTGAAACGCCCTTGATAGGCGCGCAGACGGGCGATGACGGCGACACGCTCAGCGGCAAAAGATGCGCTCGGCGCGGTCTGGGCTGTCATCATCAGATGATCAGCTGCGCTCTGAAAAAGCCCTTCGCCTTCGCGTAGCAAGCCCAGGCGTTCGTAGAGAAGCGCCAGGGCATCGGCGGCGGCCCCCAGGGTGTCTGCTTGCCCGTGCTCGCTTGCCCATTCCCACGCTTGCCGCAGGTTCGCCAGGTCGGCGCGTAACCCTTCAGTCACCGTGCGCGGATTGCGCCCGGTCAACGCTGGCAGTGCGTCGGCCAGGGTTTGTAGGAAGTAGGTGCTATGGTGCGCACGGGTCGCTCCGGCCCCGCCCGCTTCGAGGCGTTCAGTGGCAAACTGGCGTAACAATTCGTGCAACTCGTACCGTTCGTCGCGTTGCCGCACTAGCGATTTTTCTACCAGCGCCCGTAACAATGGTCGTATGGGCCGATCAACCAGGTGCCCCAGCACCTCCTCGGCGGCAGCCAGCGTGCAGCCTCCGCGGAAGACTGCTAGCCCGGTCAGCGTGGCGCGTTCCTGGGCATTGAGCAACTGCCATGAATGGTTAAAGATCGCCCGCAGGCTCCGTTGACGTGCCGGGACATCGTGCAGCCTGGTGGCAAGAAAATCGGTGTTGCGCGCAACCTCCTGGGCAATCGTGGCGCACGGCAATTCACGGGCCCAGGCGGCGGCGAGTTCGATGCCCAGGGGCATGCCTTCGACGAGGCGACAGATCGTTGCAACCGCCGGGGCTTCGCGTTCATCAAGTTGAAAACGCGCACTGACCTGGATCGCTCGCTGCACAAAGAGTTGCACGGCGCTATAGCGCGCCAGTTGTGGCGGCGTCAGCATCGTGAGCTCGCGGGGGTAGGCCAGCCCTTCCAGGTCAATGAGCCACTCGGCCCGTAGGCGTAGCGGCTCGCGTGAGGTGACGAGCAGCCGTACGTCGGGGGCGGCCTGCAAGATCGCATTGACGATGGGCGCAAGCTCGGGCAGGTGTTCGGCATTGTCGAGCAAGACAAACATCTGACGTTCGCGCAGGCCATCAAGTACCTGATCGAGCGGGGGCCTGGTTGGATCAAGGTGCCAGCCCAGCGTTGTCGCGATGGCTGTCGGTACCTGGTCGCTCTGTTCAAGCGGTGCGAGCGCAACAAAAACAGCCCCGTCGTGCATCGTCGCTGCGTGCGCAAGCGCCGCCTGGCTTGCCAGGCGCGTCTTGCCGATGCCACCCGGCCCGATCAGGGTGAGCAGGCGGCAGGCCGGATCGGCCAACCGTGCGGCGAGCAGGTGCAATTCCTGCTCGCGCCCGATAAAGCTCGTTGGCTCGCTGGGAAAGCCGAACAGGGCGCGCGGGGTTGGCTCGGTACGGATGGCTTGCACCGGCGTATGGGTGAAATCACCGGATCGTAACCGCTGGTAGAGCGCGACAACCTCGGCAGAGGGTGCCACGCCAAGTTCGCGTTCCAGCACGCTTTGGTAGCGGTCGTAGCTTGCGAGCGCCGCAAGCAGTTGCCCGTGATGGGCCAGCAAGAGCATCAGGCGTTGCTGCACCTCGTCGTCAAAGGGTTCATCGGCGAGCAAGGCCTCGGCGTGGAGAATGCCCTGCGCATACGCCCCCTGATCGAGATAGATCCGGGTTAACTCGCGGCGAGCCATCAGCACGAGTCGCCGCAGGTGCTCTTGCTCAGCCAGGACCCAAGCCTCAAACGTCGGCGTATCGCGCACCGCAAAGCCCTGGAGAAACTCGCCTCGATAGAGCGCCAGGCCGGTTTCGTAGCGGGCAGGCTCGACCAGATCGCGCCCAGGGGTGAGTAACCGGATCAGTTCCGCTGCGTCGAGTGAGCACGGCAGTTGCGGATTCAAGCCGACCTCACGGCGCGACGTCTCAAGATACGGGCCGAGCACATGCCGCATCCCGGTCAACAAGACACTCAAATTAGCCCGTGCGCGATCCGGGCTCAGCATTTCGCCCCAGAGCAGATCAGCCACAATCTCGCGCGCCACCGGACGCCCGACATAGGCCAGATAGACAAGCAATGCCTCGGCCTTGCGCGACCCAAGCTCGCCCAGGGGCTGACCATCACGCTGCAACGTGAGCCCACCAAACGTACGAATGTCGAGACCTGTCTGCATGCATACCTGTTGTGCTGAAGGCTTCCCTTAAGGCGGATGGGCCTGCGGCCCCTCCACCTTAAGAGAAATTTTACCATGCTCATCGGTCTCCGCTAAGGTTTTGCTAAGAGTCGCTCTGGTATTTTGAGTTACCATCCATAAGGCTATGCTGAACAAAAGAGCGCTACGCAAGGAGTCTATCTGTGAAACGAACCCTTCTTTTTCTCCTCCTGATCGGTTTTTTTGCCACGTTGCTCGCTGTGCCGCCTGCGGCAGCGCAGGTAGAGTACGACGATGATCCGTGGGCACTTCCGCCGGCCCTGACACAGGAGCCGCTCGATTGCACGAATTCGCCCTTTGGTCGTGCGATCATCCTTGGCTCTGAGCAAGAGATCTTTGTGGGCATGCGCGGCGCGGGTGCGGGACGCCAGGGTTGGGTGCTGCATGATCGGTTTGATCTGAATGCTGATGGCACCGCGTTGGTTCGCGATGCATCCTGGCCGGCCATCGATCAGACGCCCAATGCCAATGCGCAAAATGTCAGCGCCCTTGCCAGCACGACCGGCAAGTTCCGCTTCCAAAGCGATCGCACGCAACTGGTGCAGGTCTACACCGGGGCCGATGGCACGGTGCGCTGGCTGGTGCATGAAGAGGGTCAGCCCGTGCTCGAACGGAGCCTGCTGGTCTCGAATTATGCGTTGCTGCAAGTCGCGTCGGGCGTGCTCAGTCGTGCCCCTGGGCGTACCGAACGCCTGGCGCTGGCGAGTCGGACAGCGATTGGTTCGCTCAATGTCTTCATCATCGAGCCGCTCCGCGATAGTCAGGTGCCCCTCGCGACCTGGCGTACCGACCAGGACGGACGCAAAGATGTCGTTGATCTCCAACTTGCCGTCGGCGACCTCAACGGCGACGGCTTCAACGACGAGATCATTCTGGCCTTGATGAAAGAGGACGGTGACGTCGAGGTGATCGTGTTGCGTTACGATCCTGACTATACCGGGCCAGATGGTGGGGCCAATTTCAAGAGCAGGTTGCGTGAGGTTGCCAATTTCACCCTCAATACGGGCCGACCCACGCTGGTGCGCGTGGCGGCTGCCGATCTTGATGGTCGTCTCACGACCGGCCCGGGCGCAAGCCAGGGCTCAGGCGACTACAAAGACGAGATCATTCTGCTGACCGATACCGATCAGCCTGATGTGCGCCCCTTTAGCCCGCAGTATACGGTTCAAACCTTCTCGCTCAATACCTCCGCCGAGAATCCCGAGGTTGAACAGATCGTGCAGCGGGGAAGTTCAACCGTGGTTGTCACCTTGACCTCAAACCTGACGCTCGCTACGGGCGATCTTGATGGCAGCGGGCGTGCCGAAATCCTCGTGGGCGAAGTTACCCCCGAAGACGTGGCGGTGCGTGCTTTTGATGGGGCCACCGGTACCCCGCGTAAACTGGCCCGCTTTGCCATCCCGATGACCCCGAGCCCCGGTCTTCCGCTCGCGCTTGCGACAGGCGATCTTGACCGCGATGGGCTACACGAGGTTGGCCTGGCCTTCCTCAATAATCAGGCGTTGCAGGTGACGACGCTTGCCTATCAACCTGAGACGACGACGCTTACCGAACGCGATACGGTGACGGCGAGCGATGGTGGCCGCCAGAATGCGACCTTTATTGACCTGGCTTTTGGCGATTGGAACGACGATTCGCTCAAGGCGCTCTATGGCGAGCCGCAGGGGAGTTCGATTACCTGCAAGACGGTGCAGGAACCAAACATCGTCTCGGTGGTGCATGCGCCGCCTTACTGGGAACGGCTGCAGGGCAATCGGCTTCGTCTGGCCTCGATTGGACAGTCAACCAGTTTTGCCCAGACCGACGAACGTGCCTTGACGGTTTCAAGCTCGCATGCAGTCAGTGCCTATTTTGGTGGTGGATTTGAGGCGAATTTTGTCTTTGGCAAAGTTGCGGCTACAGCGCGGGTAACCGCAGGCTATCAGTATACCGGCAGCGTCACGAATCGCGGTGGTACCACCGAAGGCAAAACAACGCGGGAAGCCTGGACGAATGATGCCGGCAGTTTTGCGGCGATCGAGCGCACCACCTACGACTGCTACAACTACCGGGTTGTCCAGGACGGCCAGGAACTCGATGCGGGCATGCGTTTTTGCGAATACAAAGATTACGCCTCGATCGCGACGGATGTGAGTCGCTGGAACAGTCTCTTTGGGCCGGCTAACAATCCGCAGGCGCTCCAGTGGATTCCGCTCAACCGCGACTGGGCGAATCTGGCCCTCTTCCGTCGGGCGACGGTGGCGCAGTCGAGCACCGTGGGCGACGCCGGCGCCGCACGCGCTATTGACGGCACCATCGATCCCGTCTTTGCCAATGGCTCGGTGACGCAGACCGAGGCTGAGGATGCGCCCTGGTGGCAGGTTGATCTTGGCCTCACGCAAGAACTTGGCGCAGTGCGGGTCTGGAATCGCAATAATCTGGGTTGCGACGATCTGTCGTGCGCCGCCCAGTTGCGTAATTTCTATGTCTTTGTCTCCGATACCGACTTGCGTACTATCTCGGATGATCCCGAGGTGCTCAAGGACGATCCTCGCGTGGCGACCTTCTTTAGCGAGGGCCAGAGCGGGCGCGTCACCAACATCCAGACCTATCGCAACAATGCGCCGATCTTTGGGCGCTACGTGCGGGTGCAACTCGCCGGGACGGGCTATCTCTCGCTCGCCGAAGTGCAAGTCTTTGGCGAGCGCCAGGTCGATCCTGATCGCTACCCGATCAATGTCAGTGACAGCGATCCCAACGATGGCTACTTTACCGTCAGCCTCTATAACCCGCTGACCGGAGGCATCGAACAGGTGCGTCAGCGTGGGCGCTTGCTCTGGAATGGGGCAAATTACGATGTTCTGGCGGCACGTCGCATCTCGGTTGGCAACCCGGTTTCGTCTTGGTCACTCACCGAAGAGCGTACCACCTTTACGACGCAGGCTGACGCGACGAGTCACAGTGTCAGCATCGGGGCCGAGTTTGATGCCGAGGTGAGCGCCGGCGGCGGCAAGGTCGTCTTTGGCGGGGGCTACGAGTATACCTCGGGTGTGATTACCGAAGATGTGCGCTCGACTGAATGGGGCACCGCCTTTGAGATCGGTGGAGGCGTGCAGGGCTTCCCGGCCACCGTGGGTGGCGTCGCCCTCGGGCCAGGTCAGTGCGAATACGGTTTCCAGCCCTACTACTACGAAGTAACCGAAGAGTCGAGCACTGGCTTCCTGCATCGCTTCATTGTGGTTGACTACACTGTGCCCAACGCCTCACTCAACCGCAATAATCTCGCGTTCTGCCGCCAGCCAACCGCCAATCGTCCGATTGTCGAAGCCGACATCAATACGGCGGCCCCTGGCAGTAGCCTGATCTTGACGGCACGCGGTTTTACCGACAACAGCGAAGCCCTGATCGAATTACGCTACCCTGGGCAGGAAAATTTCCGCCAGGTCGCACGCATCCGTATGAGCAGCATTGGCGAGCTCGTCTTTGTCCTCGTCACTTCGCCCAACGATCCACCAGGTGACTACGCGGTACGCATCCGCAGCGTTGCCCAGGGCAGCAGCCTGGCCCAGGCGCAGGAAGCGACAACCGCCTTTACGCTCAGCACCGACGCCGCCCTCGTCGAACCTGCCCCGCCCGGCGTCCCGGTCTTTAGCCTCCAGCCGCGACTCTACTTGCCGTTGATCTCCCGCTAACGGCAGTGTCAAGCCTCTCTGGACGCGCAACAAGCCAGCACATGCTGGCTTGTTGCGCGTCCAGAAAGAAAGCCTACACCATCGCCATCATCGTACCGACGGCTTTCAGTTGCTCGCCATCGCCACGTGCCCAGAGATCAGCGGTGACCATGATGCGCTCATCGGGCAGGCTTTCGGCACTGGTGATGGTACCGCCAACGTGCAGGGTTTCGCCGGGGCGAGTCGGGGCGCGAAAGCGTACCTGAAAATGGAGCAGGCCACTTGGTCCGGCGATGTCGGTTGCCAGCCGCCCGAGCATGCCCATCACCAGCATGCCGTGCGCAATCACGCCGTCAAGCCCCGCTGCCTGCGCAAAATTCGGATCGGTATGCAATGGGTTATAATCACCCGACGCTGCCGCATACGCGACAAACAATTCGGGGGTCAGTGGCCCTTCGGTAAAGCCGGGGATCGCGTCGCCAACCTTGAGTCGTATGGGTTCTAGCACGGCCTTCTGCTCCTCTCTGCTGAGCCTTATTCCCCACGCACAACGACGACCAACTGGTCGGTCAGTACCAGTTGGCTGTGCTGGTTGTACCAGCGAGTTTCAAGCGTCAGCACTTCAAACGGCCCGCTCTTGCCCATTTTCTGTTCCAGTTCGACCAGTTCGGGCGAGGCGATCAATTCATCACCTGCAAAGATTGGCTGATGATACTCATAGCTCTGCTCGCCATGCAAGAGGCGCGGCAAGGGTGCGCCGATGGCCTCAAGTTCGGCCAGCAACGCGGGGTTGGCCCACAGGCCATAGCGCGTCGCTAGCGTTGGCGGCGCAGGTAGGTCTGGCATCCCAGCCGCATGCGCTGCTTCGACCATGTGATAGACGGCTCTGTCTTCGCCGAGCACGGTCGCCAATGCCCGAATATGCTCACGCTCGACGGTCACGGTGTAGGGTCCAAAGGTGCGCCCAAGGTTGTCTGGATCAATCATCGTTTTCCACCACACCAGACAAATCACGCATCGTCCGCAGATCGCGCAAGCCGCGCACCTGTGCCGACAGAAAAACGACGCCTCCGTTCGACATCGTCAACCCGTCGTGCGACACAACGCCGCTACTGAACCTCCTGTTCAGCCCGCGCCCTAAGTTCGATCCGCCGAATTTTGCCACTGATGGTCTTGGGGAGGTCACGGACAAACTCGATTTCGCGGGGGTACTTGTAAGGGGCCGTATTGGTCTTGACAAATTCCTGGAGTTCATGCTGTAGCTCCTCTGATGGTTGCGCACTCGACACCAGTACGACATACGCTTTGACGATCGAGCCGCGGGCCGCGTCGGGCTTGGCGACCACCGCCGCCTCGGCCACCGCCGGATGCTCGATCAGCGCACTCTCGACTTCAAATGGACCGATGCGATAGCCTGCGCTAATGATCACATCGTCAGACCGTCCGACAAACCAGTAGTAGCCGTCATTGTCGACATACGCCCGATCACCGGTGACATACCAGTCGCCGCGGTGACATGCCGCTGTCCCATTCGGGTTGCGCCAGTATTCTTTGAAGAGCCCGACCGGGCGTTCGGGGCGCACCCGTACCGCCAGATCGCCCTCTTTGCCAGGCGGTAACGGCTCGTTCTCGTCGTCAATAATCGCCAGATCGATCCCCGGCAATGGCTTGCCCATCGAGCCAGGGCGGATTGGTTGGCCCGGCGGGTTGCCGCACAACAAGACCGACTCGGTCTGCCCATAGCCATCGCGTACCGTCAACCCGGTCGCCTCACGCCAGACATCAATCACCTCGGGGTTGAGTGGCTCACCGGCACTGACACACGAACGCAGCGACGAAAAGGTGAACGCCTTCAGATCTTCCTGTACCAAAAGCCGATAGATCGTCGGGGCGGCACAGAACGAGGTGATCGGATAGCGCTGCAACAGTTCCAGCGTCTCGTGGGCGTTATATTTGCCGCGCCCATCGTGGATAAAGAGCGCCGCCCCCATATTCCACGGCCCAAAGAGGCTACTCCAGGCGGCTTTGGCCCACCCGGTATCCGACAGATTCCAATGCAGATCGTCAGGTTTCAGGTCGAGCCAGTAGGTGCCGGTAATGCGATGGCCGATGGGATACGAGGCGTGGGTGTGCAGCACCATTTTGGCGTTGCCAACGGTGCCCGAGGTAAAGTAGATCAACGCCGGATCAGTGCCTGGCGTCGGCATCCGCGCCCGTTCAGACGCCCCTGCACTGATCAAATCCTCAAAGCCTGTTGTCCCCTCAACCGGCGAACCAACTACAATCAGATGCTCAAGCGTTGGGCATTGATCGCGAATCGCCTGGATCTTGGCCGCACCATCGGTATCGGTAATCACCGCCCGCGCCTCAGCGATATTGATCCGATAGATGCTATCCTTCGGGGTCAACAAGACGGTGGCCGGCATCGGCACGCCCCCCATCTTCATCAACCCGAGGATGCTCTCCCACCACGCGACAACCCGTGGCAGCATCAGCAGCACCCGATCACCGCGCTGCAACCCCATCGCTTCAAGCTCGTTCGCCAGACGATGCGAGCGTGCCCGAAACTCCGCAAACGTAACGAGCCGTTCTTCACCTGTCGGCCCTACCCAGTGCATGCCCAATTTCTGCGGATCATCCGCCCACCGGTCAATCACATCATACGCCCAATTGAAATCCTCAGGCATTGCGAGATCGATTGCCACCGTCACCATTGACCTCCATCGGATCAGGCCCTCCATTGGGCAATGCGGCATTCCACAGGGATATGACCTTATCCTACTTCAGGCCGCTCGATTATGCAAGTAGGTTGTTCAGCGTGAACGCATCACCAGCCAGATCCCCAGGGCGACCCCGGTTGCACCAAGGGCATCAATCGGACGCAGCGGGTCGCCCAGCAGCAGGGCCCCCAGTACTAGGCCAAAGACCGGGGTAAGAAAGAGGAACGTATTGGCGCGACTCGCATCACCGTGGCGCACCAGGAAGAGGTAGAGCAACATGGTGACCCACGAGAGCATGATGCACATATAGATCAGCGCCACGATGAAGTTCGTATCCCAGATCACCTGGTCAACCGGTTCCCAGAGAAAACTGGGGATCAGCAAGGCAACCCCGCCGACGAGCAACTGGATCGCATTCATCCCGGCCAGGTCGTACGGCAAGGCCCAGCGCTTGAAGAGGATTGTGCCTGCCACCATCGAGACATTGGCCAAGAGCACCAGCGCCATGTGGAAGGGGCTTTCGCCGGTGCCCATCCGTGCCGACATCAGAAAGACGACGCTGACAAACGCCAGCCCGAGGCCAAAAAACTTCTGTAACCCGAGCCGTTCGCCCAGCAAAAACGGGGCGACAAAGGCGAGCATCAACGGGTTGGTGCTCGCCAGAACCGCCCCCGTGCCTGCGGTAATGCCCTGCAGCGCGGTTGCCGTAAAGCCAAAAAAGAAGGCAAAGCTTAGGATGCCGAGCACGCCGAGCCGCAGCCAATCGCGCAGCGTGCGTGGCAACGAGCGACGCAAGAAGATCACGATGAGCAACAAGACACCGCCCGACAAGACAAACCGCAAGCCCATCAAAAAGAGCGGTGGGCTACTGCGCAAGGCAAAGGCGACAGCAATAAAACCCGTCGACCAGAGAAACGAGAAGGTGAGCGCAAGGCTGGTGTAGACTGGAACGGAAAGATGGCGAACCCCTGACTCAACTGGCGTCGTCGCTTGCATATGATGTTCTTGCTCCCTCTGTTCCTCTGCGCCTCCGCGCCTCTGCGTTAAAACTCAGGCCCCATCCATCTGTTCAAGCTGCTCAAGCAACAGCCCAAACGTCTCCATCGCGGCCTGCACCGGCGCTGGCGTTGCCATATCCACCCCGGCCCCGCGCAACAACTCGATCGACGAACGCGACGAACCGCCGCGCAAGAAGCCCAGGTAGCGCTCGACCGCCGGTGCCCCTTCGCTCATCAGTTGCCGACTCAACGCCAGAGCCGCCGAGAGCCCCGTCGCATACTGGTACACATAGAATTTGTAGTAGAAGTGCGGAATCCGCATCCACTCAAACGCGATCTCGTCGTCGAGCGTCACCGCTGGCCCGTGATACCGGGCGACCAGGTCATAGTAGCGCTTGCTCAACCCATCTGAGGTGAGCGGCTCGCCTGCCTCGACGCGGGTGTGCATATCCAGTTCGAAGCTCGCAAACATCGTCTGCCGAATGATCGTCCGTCGGATATCTTCGATCTGCTGGACAAGCAACATCCGCCGGAGTTGCTCGTCGTCGCGGTGTTTGAGCAGATAGTCGGTCAGCAGTGCTTCGTTGAGGGTCGAGGCGACTTCGGCGACAAAGATCGTATAGCCGCCATAGATGAAGGGCTGGTTGCGCCGCGAAAAGAAGGAGTGCATCGAATGGCCCAGTTCGTGGGCCAGCGTAAAGGCATCGTTCAACCGATCTTGGTAGTTGAGCAAAACATACGGTGGTGTGCTATAGGCCCCACCACTGTAGGCTCCACTACGTTTGCCTACGTTCTCGTACACATCAATCCAGCGACTGCCAAAGGCCTGTTGCAACGCCGCCGCATACTGATCGCCGAGGGGCGCAAATGCCGCAAGCATCATCTCACGCGCCTCGTCGTAGGGCACGATCAACTCGGGCGTCGGCACCGGCTGCGCATAGAGATCGTAGATGCGTAGTTCATCGAGGCCCATCAAGCGCTTGCGGATCTCCATATAGCGATGGTTCAGGCCAAGATTCGCCTCGACGGTTGCGAGCAGATTGTGGTAGACCTCGAGCGGAATCTCGTTGGGCTCAAGCGCCGACGCCAGCGCCGAGCTATAGTTGCGGATGCGCGCATCAAGCACGTGCGTCCGGATGGAGGCCCCGAGCGTCGTTGCCATCGTATTGCGGAAAGGCCGATACGCACCATAGTAGCCCTTAAAGGCATCGTGGCGCACCTGCCGCTTATTGCTCTCGAGAAACCGCCCATACCGTGCGTGCGAGAGTTGAACCGTCGCCCCGTTTTCGTCGGTAATGCTCGGAAAGATCAAATCCGAGTCGGAAAGCATCTCGAAAACTTCGTAGGGCGCCCGGGTTACATCACTAAACTGCGCCAGAACGCCTTCAACCTCAGCCGAACGAATATGCGCCCGCTGCCGATTCAGCTTCTCAAACTCATACGCATACACCTTCAACGCCTCGGTCTCGGCCACCCATCCCGCCAGGATCTCCTCGGGAATCGTCAAGATCTCTGGTTCAACATAGGCCATAGAGGCCATCACCCGCGCCGCAAACGAACCGGCCCGCTCTTGCAAGGCCTGCCCAACGGGATCAGTCGCATCAGAGTCTTTGCGGTGCATTGCATAGACATAGAGCGCATAAATCCGCTGCGCCGCCTCATCGCGCAATTGCATCACCTCACCAAGGTGCTCCCCACTCTGCCCCAGGCTCCCCTGGAATGACGCCACCTTGCGCGCCAACTCCTCAATCGCCACCAATTCCCGTTCCCATGCCTCGACATCAGCAAAAACAATGCTTAAATCCCACGTATACTCAGTGAGGGCCTCACTGCGGGTCGGGACTTTATGGGTGTCAACGCTCATCGTATGGATACTCCTCAGTCGTGTGTAGTCTATCAACGAAGTTTTCTGAGACCTCACAGGTCTTGAAGACCTGTGAGGTCTGACGGGCGCGCCTCTGCGCCTTTGCGTCAAACAACCTGTCTTCTTTGCAAGGTTGTGCACCTAACCTCTCTACCCCAACAAAGCTTCCAACCGACTAACAAAACCTTCCAGCACCGCAAAGGCGCGATCAAGTGGCTCGGGGGAGGTCATGTCGATCCCGGCTAGTTGGAGTGCGTCCAGTGGATAGACCGAACTGCCCGCGCCGAGGAACCGCAGATACTTGGCCTGTGCTTCTTGATCACCACGCAGCACATCGACCGCCAGCGCATTGGCTGCGGCGATGCCCGAGGCGTACTGATACACATAAAAGTTGGCATAGAGATGCGGGAACTGCGCCCAGACAATGCCGTCACGTTCGGGGTCAACCTTGACGGCTGGCCCGTACCCGCGTGCGAAGAGGTCACTCAAGACGCGGTTCATGCCCGTGGCGGTCAAGGGTTGACCTTTTTCGGCCTGATCATGCACGTGCTGCTCAAATTGCGAGAGGATCGGCATCAAAAAGAGATAGCGATGGAAGTTGGACATCGCCTCTTCGAGAATCGCGATCTCTTCGTCGCGTCCGGGTTGCTTCGCCAGCAGGTGGCCGCGAAGCAAGGCCTGGTTGAAATTCGAGGCGACTTCGGCGACAAACAACGCATAGTCGGCATAGATCGGTGGCTGGTGCTGCTGCGTGTACCAGGTGTGCATCGAGTGGCCGAGTTCGTGGGCCAGTGTGCTGACATTCACCAGTGTGCCATCAAAGTTGAGCAGGATAAACGGGTGCGTGCCGTAGCTTCCGCTCGAATACGCCCCGCTCGTCTTGCCCTGATTGGGATAGACATCGACCCAGCGTTGCGTCGTTAGTCCGGTTTGGGCCGTCGCCTGGTAGGTGGCCCCAAGTGGGGCGACCGCCTGGGTGACGATCGCAACGGCCTCGTCAAAACTGTACCGCAACGTCGGGCCAAGGGGCGCAAAGATATCGCACGCCTCGATCTGTTCCAGGCCCAGCGCACGCCGCCGGATCGCCCAGTAGCGGTGCCAGATCGGCAAATGACGGTTGCACGCGTCAATCACATTCTCATAGACCGTGCGTGGAATATTGCTCGCAAAGAGGCTCGCGTCAAGGGCGCTTGGGTAGCGCCGGGCGCGGGCATTGAACACATCACCTTTGACACTGCCAGCATAGATCGATCCGATTGAGTTTTTGAAGCGCAAAAAACCATCTTGATGGCTACACCAGGCATTGTAGCGCAGAGTACGATCAGGGCTGTGCAGCAATTCTTCAATCGTACTGGTCGTTACGGTATGCGGTTCGCCCTGGGCATCAAGCGCATCGGCAAACTGTAGATCACCCTCTGCCAGCATCTGATATGAACTATAGGCCGCACTCAGTGGCTCTGCCGCCTGGGCGAGCAGTTGCTCAACTTCACCCGAACGCACATGGGCCGCCCGTCGGCGCAGGTTCTCAATCAAGTGCCGATACACCGCCAACCCCGGCTCAGCCGCGATCATCCCGTCGAGATGCGCCGGCTCAAGCGCAAGCAACTCAGGCTCAACAAACGCCGTCGTTGCCCCCAGCCGCGCATAGAGCCCGATCGCCTGATCGCGCAAGGCGGCGGCGGCTTGATTGGTCGTATCAACATCAAAGTTCATGCTCGTATAGACAAACAGCCGCCCCATCAATACCTGCGCTTGCTCAAAATGTTGCAAGGCAGCAAGCAACGTCGCCGGGGCATCACCCAACGTTCCGGCATACGCGGCCAGTTTTGGCAATTCGGTCTCTAACCGCTGAGCATCAGCTTGCCATGCGGTTATATCTGGATAAACATTAGTAATATCCCACGTATCTTGAAGTACAACTTCGGATCTTCGAGGTAATGTCTTTGCCATATGTTTCCTTATCCATATGAGGAGTAGTCTGTAGCAAACGTAATCTGCCCATTATACCAAATCCCTTCAACCTGGATGCGCGTTTATGGTATAATCACCTGCTGGCGCTGAGCTTCCCACGCTTATCGCCGCTGCTTATTCGCTGTGGGAGTATTGTGCAAGCATGGGCTATGCACAAGATGAGGAACAGCACGACGATGAGAACAGAGTACACGATTCCTGCCCAAAAGCGGATGGTTCTTGGCAAAAAGGTCAAGCATCTGCGCACCCAGGGCCTGTTGCCCGCTACGGTGTATGGCCGTGGCATCGAGCCGGTTAGCATTCAACTCGATAGCAAAGCCTTCAATCTGATGTTCCGCCAGGCTGGGCGTACGTCGCTGATTGACCTCTTCATTGACGGTCAATTGATGTCGGTCTTTGTTCAGGATGTGCAGCGCCATCCGGTCAAGCGCGATATCCTGCACGTTGATTTCAAGGCCGTTGACCTCAAGCGTGTGATCCAGGTCGAAGTTCCGGTGATCGCGGTTGGTGAGTCACCCGTGATTGTGCGTGGCGATGCCCTGCTCAACCATGCCCTCCAGACGGTGATGGTCGAGGCGTTGCCCGCTGAATTGCCGCAGCACATTGAAGTCGATATCAGTGTCCTCGACCAGATGGACAAGAGCATTCACGCCGGCGACCTGGCCGCCTCAGGAACCTACAAAGTCCTTACCAGCGCCAATACCGTTGTCCTCTCCCTGACCCAGCTCCGTGCGACAACGGAGACCGAGGACGAAGCGGCTGTTGTTACCGAGCCGGAATTGATCCGTCGCCCACGGGGCGATGACGAAGAATAGTAGGTCTCTTCGGCTCACCGGGGTCAGTTCCGCTGGCCCCGGTGAGTTACTTCTGCTACCCGGTGTAGGTGCGCCCCTTCCAGACGACCCCGCGCCCGCTGCCGACCCGCCACATGCCCCATCCCGCGATCAAAAGATAGCTCATCATCCCCAAGGGCCAGAGCAAGCCGTACCATCCGCTGAGCCGGTAGAGCCGTCGGTAGAGCCATCCCCAGAGCAGCAGGCTTGCAACGAAGCTGCCTAGCCCCAACGCGATGATGCTCCATCCCAGGGTGTCTGACCCCAGGGCAAGGAGGGCGGCTCCGCTACCCATGATCCAGTAAGGCCCCAGCGCGAGGATGAATTGCCGTAGCGCGATCCAGCCCGAGCGCCTGCCCCCGCTGCGGTAGCCTGCGGCGGCGTTCTTCATCAGTCCCTCGGCGACTTCGCGGCCATTGTTGTACATCCGTACCCGCAGGTAGTCAAACCCTTCGCCACCCCCGAGCCGATACCCCGCTCGCCGTAGCGCCTGCGCAAGCTGCACATCTTCGAGGACTTCGTTGCGCACCGCCCCATGCCCGCCAATCGCTTCGTAGGCTTCGCGCCGGATCAGAATGCACGGCCCGTTGGCAAAAACTTGCTCGGGCCGCACCTTCGGATCTTCAAAGCGCTCGAATGGGTAGAGCGTGGTGATCATGCCGAGAAAAGGCGGCAGGATCACGCGCTCCCAGAAGGTGCCAAGTTCGAGCAAGGGCAGGACGGTGACGAGGTCAAGGTTCTTGGCGGTCGCGTAGCGCATCAAGACGCTGGTGAGTTGCGGCGCAGGCGCGGTATCGGCATCAAGATAGAGCAACCACTCGCCATGAGCCGTTTCGCCGAGTTGTTGACAGGCATTGCATTTGCCGACCCACCCGGCTGGCAACGGTTGCCCCGCCAACACACGTAACTTCGAGTTGGCGAGTTCGGCCAGACGCGCAGCGGTACCATCGGTCGAACCATCGTCAACTACGACCACCTCGAACTGCGGATAATCTTGTGCCAGTGCCCCGGCGACCGACCGCCCGATCGCCCGCTCTTCATTGCGGGCCGGGATTAGGATCGAGACCAGGGGCGCATCGGCGGGCAACGGCGCAGGCGCACGAAAACGAGGCTGGCGTCGCACCCGCCTCCAATCGCGCCAGTACCCCACCAGCAACAGGATCGTCAGGCCACTTGCAAGGGCAAAAAAGAACACCAGACACGCTACCCTTCGAGGCGGGGACGTTCTTGTTCCTGCTCAAACTGCGCAAGAACGTCATCCGGCAGATCCATCGCCGCCGCATCACCCTGGATCATATAATGAAAGTTACCAACCCCGACCGCACGCGTCAGCTGCGCCATCACCTTGTCCACATTATCGTAGGGGCCATTGACAAAAAAGGGCTTGCCATCCTCACTCCCTGTTGGCACCTCAACGCTACACGTCTCGGGTGACGTTGCCAGCAACAGCAACTCAGCCTGGGCAAAGATCGGGTCAGGCTTGAACCCTAGGTTGGCGGCATAATTCACGCCCGTAAAGATAATCTTGGCCACCAGATTGGGATCGGCGCGCTCCATTGGCCGCACCCCGAGCATATGCGCCCGCAGGCCGGCATTGTACTCGTTGACATCCTTGTGCAACTTGACCTGCGCACTCTTGACCCCCAGGCACCCGAGGTCAACCAGGAAACTTGCCGCCGCGATTTTGCCCGAGGTGGGCGAACGGCGCGCAAAGAGGATCGTCGTCAGTGCCCCTGGTTGTTCCCAACCCGTTGACAACAAGGCCTCATACACCGGCCAGTCGCGGGCAATCGCCATCCCGCCAACGGGCCTGGCCGCAAGCCCACCCTCAGCACCCGCTTTCTCACGTTTCTTCTTGCCCATACAATCCCTCACCCCAACGCGGCAACCGCATTGGTCACACTCTCGGCAGGCTTCACCTTGCGTGCTGCCTCAATCACGACACCGGCTTCATCAATCACAAAGTGCGAGCGCTCGATCCCCATATACTTCTTGCCATACATCGACTTCTCAACCCACACTCCATACGCCTCGGCGACCGTATGCTGGTCATCAACGAGCAACGTAAACGGCAGATTATGTTTCGTCTTGAACTTCTGGTGCGCCTTCACGCCATCGGGACTCACCCCGAGCACCACTGCATTCTTCGCCTCAATCGTCGGATACGTATCGCGAAAGCCACACGCCTGGGTCGTACAGCCCGACGTATCGTCTTTCGGATAGAAATAGAGGATCACCTTCTTCCCACGAAAATCCGACAACTTGACCGGCTCACCCGTCTCACTCACAATCTCAAAGTCGGGTGCCATCGCCCCGACCTGAACCTTCGGCTCAGACATTGTCCCCTCCTTGTAGAAGTGTGACCGACTCTCTCCATTTTACCTGAAATCGGGAGCAGAGGCGCAGAGGCGCAGAGAGATCTGACGCAAAGGCGCAAAGACGCAAAGAGATCTCTATACAGAACTTTGCGTCTTTGCGTCAAAACAGATCGCCCCTTCTTGCGACGGAACTTTGCGCCCTTGCGCCTTTGCGTCAAAAACGGGCTTGTTTCATGCAAAGGCGCGTAGCACCGGGGATGACACGCCATGCTATAATAGAGCCAGCAAGTTTGTGATGGGCCGCCGCTGGGGCAACCCAGAGGAACTTCCCGACTCCTTGCCCGCCTTCGGGCGGCAGGCTGCCCCGCGAAACCGCAAGCGGGGGCACCTGTGGGGCGACCTGCAGGTGACGCAAGACGGCAACAGCAAGCAATCCCGCCGATGGCCCAATAGGGCACAGGTAAGGGCTGAAACGGTTGGGGTAAGAGCCCAACGGCGTCGGCAGCAATGTCGGCGGCCAGGCGACTGCGCCAGTTGATGGGGAGCAAGGTGCGTGGGGCGGGCTCATCGGTGGGAGTATTGGCATGCCACGGCACGCCAATACGTATGTACCACCCCGCACGCTCGCATCGCAGCCCTGTGGGGCAGACCGGGTAACACCCGGCGCGCTACCAAGGGCCTCTGCCCTGTGCAGAGAGAGAGATGGCGGCATCGAACAGAATCGGGGGTACAGTCACAAACCTGAAACTCAAGGCGGGGCAACGCATGTGTTGCCCCGCCTTTAGATCATTCCATGGCAACAAATGACAAAATTTAACACAATGCTAACACTGCGTTAGCATTGCTAGAACATCGCCGTGCTACGATAAGGGAAAGGTGTGCTTTCAGACTCAATGCCGCAAGGGCCGCTTGCAAGCATCGGAAGGGTCTCAGGGAAGGCAAGCCCTCCCTGAAAACGCCCCACTCTATGCCGCAAGCGCCGCTTGCAAGCATTGAGCCCTGAGAAAATAAAGGAGAAAAGAATCATGTCATTTAATACAAATCGTTTTACCGAAAAATCTGCCGAGGCGATCATCGCTGCTCAGAATGCCGCCGAGCGTTCGGGCAATAGCGAGGTTCAGCCCGAGCATCTGCTCTATGCCTTGCTTGATCAGAGTGATGGGGTGGTGCCCCAGGTGCTTGCGAAACTCGGTCTGCCAATTGGGGCGTTGAAACAACAGGCAAATGTCGAAATTCAGCGTCTGCCCCGCGTCAGCGGTAGCAATGTGCAACCCCAGTATAGCTCGCGGTTGCGCAATGTGATCCTGCGTGCCCACGATGAACTGGCCGGGTTTGGCGATGAGTATGTTAGCACCGAGCATCTCTTGCTCGCGCTGCTTGATCATGCGGGTGGTGGAGCCGAGCGCTTGCTCAAGCAGGCCGGGTTGCGCCGTGAGACCCTGCTCGCAACGTTGCGCGAGGTGCGTGGGGCCCAGCGCGTCACGTCGCCCAACCCCGAGGGAACCTATGCCGCCCTTGAACAGTATGGCCGCGATTTGACCGAGCAGGCTCAGCGCAATAAGCTCGATCCGGTGATCGGGCGTGATGAGGAGATCCGACGCGTGATCCAGATCCTCAGCCGCCGTACCAAGAATAATCCGGTTTTGATTGGCGAACCGGGTGTTGGCAAGACGGCTATCGTCGAGGGCCTGGCCCAGCGCATTGTCCGCGGCGATGTGCCCGAGGCCCTCCGTGATCGCCGGGTGGTCTCGCTGGATCTCGGTGCGCTCATCGCCGGTGCCAAGTATCGCGGCGAATTCGAAGAACGCCTCAAGGCGGTACTCAAAGAGATCCAGGAGCGTGAGGATATCATCCTCTTTATTGATGAGTTGCATACGATGGTGGGAGCTGGTGCCGCCGAAGGTGCGATGGATGCGGGCAATATGCTCAAGCCGATGCTCGCCCGCGGTGAGTTGCATATGGTTGGCGCAACGACCCTGGATGAGTATCGCAAACATATCGAGAAGGATGCCGCCCTCGAGCGCCGGTTTCAACCTGTGGTCGTCGAGCAACCCGATGTCGAGGATACGATTAGCATTCTCCGTGGCCTCAAAGAGCGCTACGAGACCCATCATGGCGTGCGCATTACCGACGCCGCCCTCGTGGCCGCTGCGATGCTCTCGGATCGCTATATTTCGGATCGCTTCTTGCCCGACAAGGCAATTGACCTTATGGACGAAGCCGCCGCCCGCTTGCGGATGGAGATCACCTCTGATCCGCAGGAACTTGACGATCTCAAGCGGCGTATGATGCAGCTCGAGATTGAACGCGAAGCGCTCAAGCGTGAGACCGATCGCGCCAGCAAAGAGCGGCTTGAGCGGCTCGAGCAAGATCTGGCGAATCTGCGTGAGCAGCGCAATGGCGTCGAGGCACAGTTGCAACGTGAGCGGCAAGAGCTTGACCGCATCCAGGCGCTCAAAGAGCAGATCGAAGCGACCCGGGCCTCGATCGAACAGGCGCAACGCCAGTATGACTACAACCGTGCCGCTGAATTGCAGTATGGCACGCTGGCAACGCTCGAACGTCAACTAGCCGAGCTCGAAGCAACACTCGATGAGAGCGGGTCAAGCATGTTGCGTCAGGAGGTTCGCGAGCAGGATGTCGCCGAGATTATTGCCCGCTGGACAGGGGTGCCCGTTAGTAGGATGCTCGAAGGCGAGGTCGAGAAACTGGTCAATATGGAAGACCGCTTGCACCAGCGGGTTGTTGGGCAACACGAAGCCGTCTCTGCCGTTGCCAACGCGGTACGCCGCGCCCGCGCCGGGCTGCAAGATCCCAATCGTCCGCTTGGCTCGTTCCTCTTCCTTGGTCCAACAGGGGTGGGCAAGACCGAACTGGCCCGTGCGCTCGCCGAGTTTCTTTTTGATGATGAGCAATCAATGGTGCGCATTGACATGTCAGAGTACATGGAAAAACACACCGTTTCTCGCCTGATTGGTGCACCTCCTGGGTATGTTGGGTATGATGAAGGCGGCCAGTTGACCGAGGCCGTGCGGCGCAAGCCCTATTCCGTCATTCTGTTTGATGAAGTGGAAAAAGCCCATCCCGATGTCTTCAATATCTTGTTGCAGGTGCTTGACGATGGCCGTCTGACCGATGGGCATGGACGGGTGGTAAGCTTTAAGAATACGGTGGTGATCATGACCAGCAATATTGCCTCGGCCATGATCCAGGAGTTGACTCAGGCGAGTGCATCACAGACAACCATCCGTGAAGCAGTGCTCGACGAATTGCAGAGTGAACTGCGGCCCGAGTTTCTCAATCGCATTGACGATGTGATTGTCTTTCAGCCGCTTAGCCGTGAGCATATTGGGCAGATTGTTGAAATCCAGCTCGCACGGCTCCGCAAGTTGCTGGAAGATCGGAAACTTACATTGGAATTGACCAAAGCAGCCCAGGCAAAACTGGCTGCCGAGGGGTACGATCCGGTCTATGGGGCTCGGCCACTCAAGCGGGTTCTTCAACAGCGCTTGCAGAACCCACTGGCCCTTGAGTTGCTGAAAGGAGAGTATCGCGAAGGCGATACCATCCGTGTTGATAGTGTTGATCATGGTATGACCTTTCAAAAGGGTTGAGGAGAGAACGAATGATTCGTGAGCGGTACGCACATCAAATTGCTGGCCTGCGTGAAGACTTGCTGCGTATGGGCAGTATGGTCGAGCAGGCGCTACTTCGTGCCATTTATGCCCTTGAAACCTGGGATGTTGCCATTGCTGCGCAAATCATTCACGATGATGCCAGCATTGATGATGCCTGGCGCAGCCTGGAAGAGCGGACGATCCATTTGCTGGCAACCCAGCAACCCGTTGTCGCCAGTGATTTGCGCCTCTGTGCCGTCGTGACGGCAATCGCTGGCGAACTCGAGCGGATTGGCGATTATGCCAATAGCATTGCCAAACGGGTTCGCCAGGCTACCCGTCGGCCAGCCTTGATGACGCCTCCTCCACAAACCCAGGAGATGGGACGACTCGCGTTGCAAATGGTCAATACGAGTTTGCAAGCGTTCTTGTTGCAAGATGTCGATCTTGCACATGGTCTGGCAGCCAGTGACGAACGGGTTGACGAGTTAGAAGATCTCTTGCGCGCCGAGGTCATCGCAATCGCCAAAGGGGATCCAGTGCTCTTTGAAGCCGCCGTCGATATGCTTGACATTATTCATGCGCTCGAACGCTCAGCTGATCGGGCCACCAACATTGGCGAGCGGGTGATCTACCTGGCGACCAACAGTGTTGAAACCCTGAATTAAGACGAGCAATCGCCAGGGCACCCGCAAGGGGTGCCCCTACGGGGGCGGGGGGCGGGCCCGGTGTAGGGGCACCCCTCGCGGGTGCCTAGGGCGATTGCATCTTCCGTGTATGCACCCGCAAGGGCCCCCGCAAGGGCCCCCGCAAGGGGTGCCCCTACGGGGGCGGGGGGCGGGCCCGGCGTAGGGGCACCCCTTGCGGGGGCCCCACCCCGGTACGGGCACCCCTTGCGGGTGCCCCACCCCGGTACGGGCACCCCTTGCGGGTGCCCCACCCCGGTACGGGCACCCCTTGCGGGTGCCCCACCCCGGTACGGGCACCCCTTGCGGGTGCCCCACCCCGGTACGGGCACCCCGTTGTATCCGGTTTCGTATGATGCAATCGCCCTACAAAAAAGGCCAGCAATGCTGGCCTTTTTTGTCAGACTATGGTATCCTACCAATCACAAACGATCTTCGGGGCAGGGTGAAATTCCCGATCGGTGGTATAGCCCACGAGCGTGTTGCGAGGCACGCATGATCCGGTGAAACTCCGGGGCCGACGGTTACAGTCCGGATGTAAAGAAGATCCAGACAGGCGGTGTGCTTGCGCTGCTGTGTGTTGATGACGACATGATCAGTCCTTGGCTGATTGCTATGTCGTTGATCAAGGCTGCTACGTATTGACGTAGTGGCCTCTCTACAGATGAGCAAATCATCGCGCAACAGCATGGCTGAGTCTTCGACTCGGCGCTGTGTCTGGTCGATGTTTCCCCCCGAAGTGCATGGCACTCGGGGTTTTTTGTGTCCGATCAAGTCGGTTGTGCTCAGTGGGCAACAAGGTGGGGCCTCGCTTCATGCTCCCACTGGTCTCCCTTGACGCACCGACACAGATGTTGAAGAGGTTGATGATGCAACAAACATTGCCGATGCAGCGGAAGACTCCCGCAACACGTTCCTGGCCACGCTGGCGTCCTGACCTGCACTGGGTCGGCTTGCCAGTGACGGTCATGATTGGGTTGGTCTTCTGGCACCTCCTAGTGACGCTTGGCGGGTATCGCCCGTTCATTCTTCCAGGGCCGGCCCTGGTGGCCGAGCGGTTTGTGGCGACCGCTCAAAGCGGTCTGCTCTGGCAGCATACCTCGACGACGTTGGTCGAAGCACTTGGTGGGTTTAGCCTTGCGCTTGTCCTTGCGTTGACGCTTGGCTATGTCCTGGCGCATCTGCCCTGGCTCGACCGGGCCCTCTCGCCGGTGCTGGCGGCAAGTCAGGCGATCCCGATCATTGCGGTTGCCCCACTGGTGATCCTCTGGTTTGGCCCGGGCCTCACCAGTAAGTTGCTTATTGCGGCGCTGATCACGTTCTTGCCCATTCTGATTGCCACCGTTGTTGCGATTCGCTCGGTGCCCCGTGAACTCCGCGAGATGGCGCTGATCAGTGGCGCAAGTCGCTGGCAGATTTTACGCTATGTGGAAGCCCCGCTGAGTGTGCCGGTGCTCTTTGGTGGGATTCGTACCGGTCTCGCCCTCGCAACAACCGGGGCTGTTGTCGGTGAGTTTGTCGCTGGACGCGAAGGGCTTGGGGCGTTGATCAATATCGCCCGCGGCCTCTTTGATACGCCGCTGATCTTTGTTGCCCTGCTGACCCTTGCTTCAATTACGCTCAGTTTTTATCTTGTTGCAACCCTCATCGAGCGCTGGTTGATGCGCTGGGATCACGAGTAGTTCCTCTGGTTCTGGTTTCGTTTAGGGAGAGATCGAGTTTTTACTATGAAGTACGCAACCATTTTCGTCTTGCTCTTGTCGTTCCTGCTCGTTGCCTGTGGTGGTCAAGCTGCGGCACCCGTGATGCCAACTGCCGAACCGACGGCTCCTTCGGCTAGCGAAGCGCCCGCTCCGGCTCCAGAAGGATTGCGCCGCGTGACGCTGGCGATGTCCTATATCCCCAATATTCAGTTTGCACCCTACTATGTCGCCGCCGCCAAAGGCTATTTTGCCGAGGAAGGCCTGGAAGTCGTTTTTGACTATAACTTTGAGAATGATGTGGTGCAGCGCGTCGCTACCTGGCCGCAAGGTGATGTGGCCTTCGCAACAGCCTCTGGGACCTCGACCCTGCTTGCTCGTCAGCAAGGGCTTCCGGTCAAGACGGTGCTGACCCTCTACCAAGCTTTTCCAATTGTCTTTTTTGCCAAAACCTCAACCGGCCTGCAAGGCCCCGAGGATCTGCTTGGCAAGACGGTTGGCATTCCTGGCAATTTCGGTGAGAGCCTCTATGGGTTGCTGGCCGTGCGCTATGCCAATGATTTTGATGCGTCAGCCTTTGAAGTGCAAGAGATCGGCTTTACTCAGGCCCAGGCTGTACTCGAAGATAAGGTTCAGGTCGCCATGGGCTATGCCATGAATGAGCCGGTGATCCTGCGCCAACTCGGCGAAGAGGTTGATGTGCTGCGCGTCGCCGATGTCTATGATTTGGCCGCCAATGGCATTATTGTCAGCGAGCGCTTGCTGCAAGAAGAGCCGGCCCTCGTGCAGAGCTTTGTCACTGCCGCGATGCGCGGTTTGCAGGCGACCCTTGCCAACCCTGACGAGGCCTTTGAGCTGAGTCTGGATTATGTACCCGAGGCGATGCTTGGAGATGTTGAGGTGCAACGCCAGGTGTTGCTTGAGAGTCTCCCATATTGGTCGAGCGACGTAACCATGGCCAATGGTCTTGGCTATACCGATCGTGAGCTCTGGGTGGCAACCGAGCAGTTTATGCGTGAGGCCCAGTTGCTGGCTGGCCCGGTTGAGGTTGATGCCGCCTTTACGAACGAGTTTATCAAGCCCCTCGCTGATGCGAGTGGTTATTAAGCGCTTGTCATCTACAAGGGCTATGTGGTAAGCTAGAGCAAGGTGCCTTGATGACCCGCATGAGAAGGAGTTGAATCTATGAATCCTCGCCAGCTACAGCAGATGGCTCAGCAGATGCAGCGCGAGATGCAGAAGATCCAGGAAGAACTTGGTGTTACGATGGTTGAGGGAAGTGCCGGCGGTGGCGCCATTACGGTGCAGATGAATGGGCACCGTGAGCTCCAAGGCATTACGATCTCGCCTGAAGTCATTGATCCCGATGATGTCGAGATGCTGCAGGATCTGCTCATGGCCGCCTTCAGCGATGCCTCCAAAAAGGCCCAGGAGATGGCCGAAAAACGGATGGGGCCATTGATGGGCGGTATGAAGGGCATGCCTGGTCTCTTTTAATGCGACAAAAGTCAGCTATGCTGGCTTTTGCCACAAAGAACCTGGGGTTGGAAGCGCGTCCCTTCTGGAAACACTATCAGCTTCACTGGTAGCGTCTCCAGAAGGGAACAGTGTGCAGGGCATCAGCCCTCAGGAGCTTACCAATGACGTCGCGTAGCGAGAACCTCGTTGTAGAACCGGTGGCCCGGCTGATTGATGAGTTGGCTCGGTTGCCCGGTATTGGCCCCAAAACGGCGTCACGTTTGACGTTTTTTTTGTTGCGTGCCGAAGCCGAACAGACCCGCACCCTCGCTGAAGCGATCCTGGCGATGCGTGCTCAGGTGACCCTCTGTCGGCGCTGTTACAATATCACGGTTGGTGAGTTGTGTGCCGTCTGTACCAGCACGACCCGCGATCAGTCCAAGATCTGTGTGGTCGAGGAACCCCTTGATGTGCTGGCAATTGAGCGTACCGGGGCCTATCGTGGCCTCTACCATGTCTTGCACGGCCATATTGCCCCGCTTGAAGGCATCTATCGCGAGGATCTGAAGATTGATCAGTTGATCGCCCGTGTGCGGAGCGAGCCGATTGATGAGGTCATTCTGGCGATGAATCCGAATACCGAAGGTGAAGCAACCGCCTTTCTCTTGCTGAAAGACCTTGCCTCCCTGGGCGTCCGTATCACCCGCCCTGCGCGTGGCTTGCCCACGGGTGGTGATCTTGAATGGGCCGATCCCGATACACTCGGCTCGGCATTTGAAGGCCGCCGCGAATTGTAAAGGAGCCTGCATCATGAGCCTGCTTGATCTTCTCTATGAGGCTCTGGAAACGGTCGAGGGTGCGCGTTTTGCTGGTGTTGTCGGAACCGATGGCCTCGGCGTCGAGATGGTCTATGCCGATGATGATGATGAGTTTGACCTTGAACTCGCCGAGCTTGAATTGGCAACCCTTGCCGCCAATGCCGGGGCTGCTTCCAAGCGGATTGGCAGTGGGCGGGTCTATGATCTGACGGTCGAAACCGATGAGTTGACCTATCTGGCCTCGCTGGTGACCCCTGGGTATTTTGCCGTGCTCGGTCTCTATGCCGATGCAAGTCTCGATGGTGCGCGGGCAATCCTTGGTGAGCTCGTTGAGCGCATTCAGGTTGAGGTGTAAAGGGTAGATGTGATGAGAGTAGGTGCTGTTTTTCCTCAGATCGAAAGTGGGACTGATCCGGTCGCACTGCGGGATTATGCCCAGGCCGTCGAAGCCATGGGCTATACCCATCTCGTCATCTACGACCATGTCCTCGGGGCGAGTACGGCGACGCGCCCCGGTTGGACTGGGCCATATTCGAGCGAGTCGCTCTTTCACGAACCTTTTGTGCTCTTTGGGTATCTGGCTGGTCTGACCAGTACGCTTGAACTGGTCACGGCTGTTATCATTCTGCCGCAACGCCAGACGGCCCTGGTCGCCAAGCAGGCAGCCGAAGTTGACCTGCTCAGTGGGGGGCGTCTGCGGCTTGGGGTCGGGGTGGGTTGGAATGCGGTGGAGTATGAAGGGCTGAACGAGGCTTTTGGCAATCGCGGGGTGCGCAGCGAAGAACAAATTGCCTTGCTGCGCGCACTCTGGGCCGATCCGGTCATTGATTTTCACGGGCGCTGGCATACGATCAATCAGGCCGGGCTCAATCCGCTGCCACCACGGCGCAGCATCCCGATCTGGATTGGCGGCTACAGCGAAGTGACGCTCAAGCGCGTTGCTCAGCTTGGCGACGGCTGGTTCCCCTGGCGCCCACTGGACGACGAACTCCGCAGCCAACTCGAACGCCTGCACGGCTATATCCAGGCCGCCGGGCGCGATCCAGCCTCTATCGGCCTCGAACCCCAACTCTCCCTCGCCCGCCTCCCCGAGGCAACCTGGGAAACCTTCGTCCGTGACTGGCAAGACCTCGGGGCCACCCACCTCTGCATCAATACCATGGGCCTCGGCCACACGAGCCTCGACGCCCACATCGCAAGCCTCCGGATGATCAAAGAACGCCTCGGTTTCTAAAGGCACGCCCCCCTCAAAGGGTTGCACCACCATGATCAGGGCTGGCGCAAAGTCCCAGTAGGGTTCGATAGTGTCCGCAGATTACGCAGATGCGGACGCTCTAAATCTGCGTAATCTGCGGATGATCAGGATGACTTTGCATCAGCCCTACCCCGTAGATCCGCAGTCGCCCCAACACCTTGCAAATGAGCTCACGCGAAGGCGCGAAGGCGCGAAGGTTTCGCTCACCTACACAAAAAACTCTGCGCCTTTGCGCCTTTGCGTCAAACTTCCTTAGCCCCGTGCCCAACGATCCATTGCATCGTCAGACTCGCCAGGCGATCAAGCACCTGTACCGAGTAAGCAATGTCCTCTTCACGAGTGTCTTCGATTTTGTTGTGCGAGATACCGTAGAGACTCTGCGAAAAGATCATCACCGTTGGGATCCCTGCACGCGCAACTTCGGCGGCATCGTGAAGCGGGCCGCTCGGCAGCAGATGCACTGTGCCGCAGATGGCGCGGGTGGCTTCTTCTCCCAGCGCGATCAGATCAGGGTGAAATGGGATTGGCTCAATTTGCCAGATCCGTTCCCACGCAACCCCACACTTCTCTTCGACAGCAAAACGCTCAGCGGCGTCTTGCGCCTCTTGCAGCATAGCGGCAAGCGACGCGGCTTCCATGTGGCGCTGATCGAGGGTGATCGTACACTCGGCAACAACTGCGGTCACAATGCCCGGTTTCGTGATGCAACTTCCGACGGTGCAGACCCCGCCGTGGCGCTTGGCAATTTCACGAATTTCCAGGCCAAGCTTCGCCGCCGCACCAAAGGCATCGCGCCGTTTGTCCATCGGCGTCGAACCTGCGTGCGCCGCCTGGCCGGTAAAGGTAATCGCGTGGCGCTCGACGCCAAAGGTGCCAATGACGACCCCAACCGGCAAACCCATACTTTCGAGCACAGGGCCCTGTTCAATGTGCAATTCGAGATAGGCCGCCGCCTTGGCCGCCTGACCTCCGCAGGCCTTCGCCTGGTAGAGATCCACCCCCTGGGCTGCGAGGGCGTCAACCAGACGGAGGCCGTCTTTATCGCGCAGATCGGCGACACTCGCCGGATCGAGGTTGCCCGAAAAAGCACTGGAGCCAAGCAGACTCCGCCCAAACCGGGCACCCTCTTCATCAGCCCAGTCAACCAGACGCAACGTGACCGGTGGCGTGCCTTCAGCGGCCATACGACGCATAATTTCGAGCCCGGCCAGCGTATTCATACAGCCATCGAGCCAACCCCCATTGGGCACTGAATCGATGTGGCCGCCGATCAACAAGGCCTGTTCCGAGGCGCCTGGCAGGGTCGCCCAAAGATTACCGGCCTCATCAGTCTCAACGGTGACCGGCAGTTCGGCCAATTTTGCTTTCAGCCACGCCCGTGCCTCTGCCCAGGTCTCGGTCCAGGCGACGCGCTGGGCACCGTCTTCATTGCCGGTAAGCGCACGCAATTCTTTCAACTCGGCGATCGTGCGGGCAGGATCAACACTTGCTGCCGTCATGCTTCTTCCTCTTCATCTACAACCCAAACGGGCGACGATGCACAAAACGCCCGGCGCCTGCTTCGCCCTTCCACTCGCCATTGTCCACGAGCACCTGACCGCGGGAAAGCACGGTACGCGGTGCGCCAACAACTTCCCAGCCCTCATAAAGGGTGTAGTCGGTGCGCTGGTGCTGCGTAGCGGCACTCAGGGTTCGTTTCGCCTCGGGATCCCAGATGACCAGATCGGCATCAGAGCCGGGCGCGACGGCACCTTTTTGCGGATAACAGCCAAAGAGCCGGGCCGGGTTGGTCGAGCAGAGTTCCACCCAGCGGTTGAGCGAGAGCTTGCCGGTGCGCACGCCATGGGTATAGAGCAGCATCAAGCGCTCTTCGATACCAGGGCAGCCATTGGGGATCTGGGCAAAACTGGCCTTGCCTAACTCCTTGCCAGCCGTGCGTCCGTCTTTGCCGCCGTCAAACCAGAAGGGACAGTGATCGGTCGAGACGGCCTGCAACGAGTTGTCGGCAACACCCTGCCAGAGCGCGACCTGGTCGTGTTTTTCGCGGAACGGGGGCGAGCAGACCCATTTGGCCCCTTCGAAGCCCTCGCGGGCGAGATCATCTTTGGTAAAAAAGAAATACTGGGTACAGGTTTCGGCGAAGATATGGCCGGCCCCACCGCGCGCACGCGCCAGACGCACTGCTTCAAGCGCACCGGCATTGGTCAGGTGAACGACATAGAGCGGCGCACCACTCACCTCAGCGAGCCGCACTGCCCGCGCTGTCGCCTCGGCTTCAAGCTCGGGCGGGCGGGTCAAGGCATGATACTTTGGGGCAAGCTGGTCGGCGGCAAGGGCATCTTTGATCAACACATCAATCGCATCGCCATTTTCGGCATGCACCATAATAAGCAACTTATGTTTGGCCGCCTGCTGCATCGCCCGGAAGAGCGTCATATCATCAACCTGCAACGCACCCTTGTACGCCATAAAGAGTTTGACGCTCGTGACGCCATACTCCGCACAGTGGGCCATCTCCTCCAGCAGTGCCTCAGAGAGATCGGTAATTGCGACGTGAAAGCCGTAATCAATCACCGCCTTGCCAGTCGCCTTGGCCTGCCAGATATCAAGCGTCTCACGGAGCGAGGCGCCTTTGGGCTGGATCGAAAAGTCGATATGCATCGTTGTCCCACCAAACGCAGCGGCCCGTTGACCAGTGAAAAAATCGTCCGACGAGACTGTCCCACCAAAAGGCATATCCAGATGGGTATGCACATCAATGCCACCGGGGATCACATAGGCCCCTGACGCATCAAGCACCTTGTCACCAGACAGGCCCTGCCCGAGCGCTACAATCTGTTCGCCCTCAATCAACACATCAGCGGGAAACGTATCGCCCGCTGTTACCACGGTTCCACCCTTGATCACAGTTGACACACCTAGCTCCTTTGCTCAGTTTCAGGATCCGACCGACTTGCTTGCGGAACCAAAGGCAGGCACAACCTGGCTGCCATAGACCTCAAGGCAGGCCTCTTCTTCGCCGCTCATCAGATAGATATTGAACTGATGGACACCAAGGGCAGCCAGTTCGTGGAGGCGACGGCGATGTTCTTCAACCGGGCCAACAATGCAGAAGCGATCAACGACATCGTCAGTGACAAACGTGGCATTGCTCGAGCCGACTTCCGCATGCTTCTGGTAATCATAGCCGGCCCGCGCACTGACATACTGGGTCAATTCGGGTGGCAACATCGTCTGGTCATAACGGGCGAGCAGATCAACCACATGGTTCGAGACGAGGGCGGGGAACCAGCGCACCTGATCGCGCGCATAGGCCAGATCATCAGCCACCCAGACCGGGGCGGCGGCCATCACCTTGATGGAGGCCGGATCGCGTCCTGCGGCGCGTGCGCCCTCGTGGAGGAAGCCGAGGCACCACTTGATCAAGGCGGGATCGGCAAACTGCAAGATCACCCCATCGGCAATGCGTCCAGTCAGATGCAACGCTTTTGGCCCATAGGCTGCGATCCAGATGGGCATCGAGGGTTCCGGATGGCACCGTTCTTCGCATGTGGGGCCACAGGTATCCTGGCAGGCCCAGGGCAATTGCACCGTCTGTTCTTCGTGGCTCACCGGGCGTCCGGTGGCGAGCGCACGGATCTTGAGGGCTGCGACTTCGAGGTCGGCTAGCGTCGTCGGTTTTTTGCCCAGGACACGCCGCGAGCTATCACCGCGACCAATGCCAAGATCCATGCGTCCGCCCGAGATCAGATTCAGGGTTGCGAGGCTACTTGCGGTCACGGTAAGATCCCGCACCGCCGGATTAGTCACACAGGTACCCAGGCGCATATGTTGGGTATTATGCGCCATCAACGTCAACAATGGATATGGGTCTTGCCAGAGCACATGCGAGTCAAAGACCCAGGCGTACCGAAACCCTACCTCTTCAGCCTGTTTTGTCAATGCCACGCTACGGGTTGGTGGCATGTCAAGCTTGAGTGTGATGGCAAATTCCATAATTTTCTCGACTTTTTTGATTGCACACTATATAAAAAGCTTGTACTGGTGAAAACGACTGGCAAAGCTGGTCGTTTTTACCAGCACAAGCTTGGGGGCCTGTGGCCCCCAACCGAGCCTATGGCGACGCCGTCTCCCAGATTTCGTGGGTATAGGCGGCAGGATCAGCAGGCTGCGTGATGACACCGAATTCGAGCGCCGTTGCGGCGGCAAAATCAAAGAGGGCAGGCTCGAGGAAGCCAACCGTGGTACTGGGATCAATTGGGTCGCCCCAGATCAACTTGTTGACCTCATTCATCTGCCAGGTCTGCGCCTCGCGGGTCATGACCCCACCGCTATCCTGGCTGAGCACGCTATCCACGCACGAGTCAACATTGTCGCGGCAATAGGCCCATCCTTTGATCGAAGCACGCACAAAGCGGGCCGCAATATCTTTGTTGGCCGGATCAGCGGTGAGCCAGGTTTCGCTCACAAAAATGCCATCCTCGGGCATCGCCGTGCCAAGTTCATTGTAGTCAATGATATTCAGTTCCTCGATCGTATGCCCGGCACTCAAGACCTGATAGAGCTCGTTGTAGGTCATGGCGGCGGCGGCATCAACCTCTCGATTGAGCAAGAGGTTCATATCAAAGGGTTGCTGGACAAGGTTCAAGTCGGTATCAGGATCAAGGTTAAACTTGCTCAAGGTCGCGAGCAAGTTATACTCGTTGCCACCAAACCAGACGGCGATATTGCGCCCGGCAAAATCCTCGGGCGAGGCAATGCCACTATCGGCCCATGCCAGGTGCCGCATCCCGGCACGGGTGTAGATCTGGGCAATATTGACCAGGGGCACGCCCTGCTCGCGGGTCGCCAGCAGACTCGCCATCCAGTTGATCCCAAACTCGGCCTGCCCACTTGCAACCACCTGCTCAGGCACAATGTCGGGGCCACCGGGCCGGATCGTTACGTCAAGCCCTTCTTCGGTATAAAAGCCCTGATCAAGAGCGGCATAATAGCCCGCAAACTGGGCCTGCGCCACCCACTTCAATTGGAGACGGACAGGATCAAGCTCGGCAGCGGGTTCAGGGGCGGGCTCGGTGGTTGGTGCAGCGGGTGCTGCAGGGGGAGTCTGTCCACAGGCTGCCAGGATCAGGCTAGCCACGATCATCACCAACAAGAGAGCAAAACGCTTCGCAATGGGCATAACAAGAGCCTCCTTCAAGATACATTTGCACACGATAAGACCATACTACCCGACAGGTGGAAACGATGAAGCTCCTTTCTCTGCGTATGTTTGCCCAAGAAAGCTGCGTTGCACACGAGCGTCATTGCCCAGAATGCCGTTGCTTCCACGGCATAACCCACCGTTCAATCAAGACAATGACGAGATAGAAGATCAGCCCATAGAGGCAGGCGACCATGATCGCCGACCATGCTTCACGGGTGCGCAAAATCCCTGCCTGCGTCTTGATATAGACCCCGAGGGCATTCCGGGGGCCGCCAAAAAACTCGGCTACCACGGCACCGATCATGCTCAGGGTCGCGCAGACTCTGAGGGCATTGAAGAGAAAGGGCAGCGCGGCTGGCATACGTAGCTTGAGAAAGACATCGCGTTGGGGGGCGGCATACGACCGCATCAAGAGCAACGCATCGGCGCGAGGTGAAATAAGCCCGGCGTAGACGCTGACAAGCGTCGGAAAGAAGGTCATCACGGCGATCACCCCGATCTTTGAGGCGGCGCTGACACTGCCGAGCCAGATGCCCATCAGGGGCGAGAGGGCAATAATTGGCACAGCACTTGCAGCCACGGCGAGGGGCAACAACCCATCAGCCACAAACGTCCAGCGCACACAGAAGATCGCCACCAGCACCCCGAGTGAGCACCCGATGGCGCTCCCCATCAGTGCATTGCTAAACGTCACCATGCCAATGCCCAGCAAAAACCAGGGGCGTTCGAGAAAGGTCGCCATAATCTGACTGGGGGCTGGCAAAAGATAGATCGGGATCTCAAACAGCCAGACCGCCCCCTCCCACAGGGCAATCGCCACAAGAAACGTCAAGACAGGCGGCCAGAGGATATGAAACCACTTTGCGACCTGGTCGGTGCTACGTACTGCCGGGGTTGAAACCGTCGTTGCTTGCATAGGCTTACCCTGCCGTCTCCGTTGCCCGGAGGCACTCGCGCACCTCGGTGACAAGGGCAAAAAACTGTGGATCTTCGCGGGTCTCGAAGGCGCGCGGGCGGGCGAGGTTGACCTCAACCACCCGTTGCACCCGCCCCGGACGGGGGGACATCACGACCACCCGATCCGCGAGAAAGACCGCTTCGGGAATGCTATGGGTGACAAAAATGACCGTTGGGCGGGGTTCAGCCTCCCACCAGATACTGAGTAGTTCGAGTTGCAAGCGCTCACGGGTAATCTCATCAAGTGCCCCAAACGGCTCGTCCATCAACAGGATCGACGGGGCAAACGAAAGGGCGCGGGCAATCGAGGCGCGTTGTTGCATGCCGCCTGATAACTGATGAGGGTAGGCATCACCAAAATCCCCAAGGCCAACCAGTTTGAGCAGTTCCATGGCCCGTTGACGCCGTTGATCTTTGGGGCGACCCATAATCTCAAGCGGCAGTTCAACGTTCTTGCGGATCGTACGCCAATCGTAGAGTACCGGGGACTGGAAGACAATGCCATAGTCGCGATCACGACGCGCCTGGTCGGGGGTTTTGGCCTTGATGCGTACCGTCCCATTGCTCGGTTGCTCAAGATCGCCGATCAGCCGCATCAGCGTACTCTTGCCGCAGCCACTCGGCCCAATGAGCGCAATAAACTCACCGGCGGCAATGCGCAGGGTCACATCGTGCAGGGCCGTGACAGGTCCCGCGCCACCCTGATAAATCTTCGACACCCGCTCGAACTCAATAATTGGTGTATCCATAGCTTCAACGCTTCACAATCAGGCGCTCAGCGAGCGCAACGAGACCATAAAAGACCACGCCGATCAGCCCGGCGACGAGAATCGCCAGGTAGAGCGCCGGAGGGCGCGAATTATAGAACTGGGCGGCATTTAGGATCATCACCCCGATGCCTTCACTGCTGCCCGAGGGTAACTCGGCGACAATCGCCCCAATGACACTGGCCGACGCAGCAATCTTGAGTGAGGCAAAGAGATAGGGGAGCGAAGCGGGCAAGCGCAACTTCCAGAAGGTCTGGAGTGAAGAGGCCGCATAGGAACGCATCAGATCCAGGCTCTGCGGGGAAGCCGAGCGCAGGCCACGCAGCATGCCAATCGTCACCGGGAAAAAGGTGAGGTAGGCCGCAACAAAGATCTTGGCAACCCACGGCTCGGCCCCCATCCGCCCGAGCCCCACCACAACCATTGGTGCAATCGCCAGAATTGGTACCGTCTGCGAGCCAATGACATACGGCATCAAGCCGCGTTCAAGGATCGGCATGCGCATAAAGAGGAGCGCCAGGCCAAAACCGAGCAACCCACCAATGAAAAAGCCACCCATTGCGACCCGCAAGGTGGCCCAGGCATTGATCAGCATCTGTACGAGCAAGAGCGGCCCATTGCCACCCTGTGTGCGGGTAAACATCGTCGTCACAATATCGCCGAGGTGGGGCAGGCGCTGATCAGAGATCCCAAAGAGCACTTTGCTGCCTTCCCAGATGAGAAGCAGCACTGCGACAAGCCCAACAACCGGCAGCATCCGCCGTACTGCCGTTACCATGACTGTCCGCACCCGCACTGAAGACGAAGGAGCAACCGAATATGCCAAGGCCAACCTCCACCTGATGGATGAGGCGTCCACACACATGCAACCCTGGGGGGATGGCCGGGTACAGCATTGTCACCAGGCCGACGGCTGGTCATTACACACACCGGGGCGCTAACATCGCGAAGAACCGGCGGGAGGGGTATAAGCTTTTTGTTCCGGGCTGAGGTATAGTGTAGCGCCGCTAGCGCTATTTGTCAACGGAGGTGTAAAGCTGGTGACGGCATTTGGTTGGGGGAACGTAAAAAAGCCAGCGTAGCTGGCTTTTTTACGTTCCCCCAACCAAATGCTTAATAGAGGAACATTGGCTTGCCGACGAGGTGGGTAATATGAGGTTTGTACTGCTCGGTATCGTAGAGCTCAGGCACATCAACGCGCTTGACGCCGCGGATACTCGAGTCGACGAGCACCGTCGTATAGACCCCGTTTTGCAGTGCAACCATCACGCCATCGTGGCCTTTCTCGAGCTGCTGGATCGCCAGGTTGCCAAACGAGGCGGCCACCATACGATCGAGCGAGTCGGGGGCACCGGCACGCATCAGATAGCCGAGTTGTTGATTGAGGATATCCACCTTGGTGATCTTGGTGAGCGCTTCACCAACGATCTGTCCAATTCCACCGAGCTTGCGGTGCCCATAGGCATCTTCCTGCCCATATTCGACCACCTGCCCACCAAGCATACTGGCACCCTCAGAAATAACGAGGACGGCATAATTGCTCGGGTTGTTGCGCCGATCATCCATGATGAAATTGGCGACACGCTCGATGTCAAAGGGCACTTCACTGATCAAGGCCCGATCAGCATCACCAAGATAGGCCGAAATAAGGGCCGTTTCACCACTGTTGCGCCCAAAGAGTTCGACCACCGCAATCCGCTCGTGGCTTCCTGCCGGGGTACGCAAGGCATTGATGAATTCGACACTGCGGGTTACTGCGGTACTAAACCCGATACAGTAATCAGTGCCAAAGACATCGTTGTCCATTGTCTTGGGAATCGCGATAACGCGAATGCCCTCTTGATGCATCCGGGCAGCATAACTCAGTGTATCATCACCACCAATGGGGATAAGCGTGTCAACGCCGAGATGCTCGAGAACCCGCAGCACATGCGGCGTCGCATCAATGAGCTTCTTCTCACCTGATGGCTCAAATTTGCCCTGGAGAAAAGCGGGGATAGCCGCTGGTTTTACCTTAGCTGGATTGGTCCGTGAAGTATGGAGATGCGTGCCACCAGAACGATCAATTGTCCGCACATGTGCTGGTGTCAGCGGTTGTATCCATTCGGAGCTTCCATCGGGATCGTCAGGATTGTAGTTGAGCAGACCTGCCCATCCCTTACGGATACCAACAACTTCCCATCCATTTGCCGCTGCACGGTTAACCACTGCTTTAATACACGGGTTTAGACCGGGCACGTCACCACCACCGGTGAGAATACCGATGCGCATAGTCACTCCTTCATAGCCTTATCGTACCCTTTGTCACGGATACTGCTTGATGCTCGATGCTTAGGCCGAAGGCTGCATGTAACCGTTCGATACGTTATCGTAAGCACAGAACATCCCTTTACACCATTGTAGAGATGGTTCCTAACAGGTAGATGGCTGAACTACTTGCATGTAAACGCGTCTCGTGCCGTCTATGATAATCCTTTGCTAGCGGCTGTGTGGTTAAGATTGCTTTCCGCAAGGTAGTGATTAACAAAGCTAAGATCATTATATATGCTTGGCCCTGTGGCCATAGGCCACAGGGCCAAGCATGTTATGTGCGGTTCTACGTAGGCCACAGGGCCAAGCTTGCCATGGGCGGTTGGGCTACGGTGAACAGCAGACTGTACTATAATGCAGGTATGAAATGCTTGCGTACAATCTGGTTGCTGTTGCTCGCACTGCTCGTGGCGATGGTCGCTACTGGGTGTGCTGATTCTCCTCCATTACCGGAGATTGTGGTCGAACAAGTCAGTGAACCCTCGCCAACACCGACGCTCGTGCCTCGCCCTTCGGCGACGCCGTTGCCCACGCGTGTACCGCCGACACCGACGCCCACGCTTCCTGCGCTGTCGATTTGGGTTGCGGAAGAAGGCCCCGCGCTCACTACGGTACAGGCGCTCTTCGCCGATCTGGCGCAACGCGCCGACCTTGAACTCGAGGTTGTACCCCGCCCACCCGATGGTCTCCGTTTGAGTATCGCGACAGCGTCGGTACGCGGTGAGCCGTTGCCTGATCTGATCTGGGGGCATCAAGAGGATCTTGCTGGTCTGTTGATTGATGGTCACCTGCAGCCGGTTCCCGACGCTCTGCGTTCAACCGAGGCATTGCCAGCGTTGCTCACCACTGCAACCTATGATGGTCTGCTCTGGGGTGTTCCGGTGCTGGCACGCAATAGCCTTTTGTTGCTCTACAATCGTGAGTTGATCGAGGCAGCGCCCGCCACCAGCGATGAGTTGATTGTCCGTGCGCGGGCGGCGCGCAATCCAATGACAGCCGGTCTGGTGATGGCCTGGACTGATCCGCATTGGGTGTTGCCCTGGTTGCATGCGTTTGGGGGCGCTCCAACCGATCCTGCCGGCGCAACGATTACGCTCAATACGCCGGCGATGACGGCCACTCTGAACCTGATGCGTGAGTTGTATACCGCCGCCCCAACCAATGGCGATAGCTATGCGCGTGGGCAGCGCCTCTTTGCCCAGGAGTATGCCGCTTTTGCGATTGATGGTGACTGGGCCTTGCCCCGCTATCGTGCGGTCAGCGAGACCCTTGAACTCGGCATTGCTCCGTTACCGATGGTGCCCGCAACCGGCAAGGCCCCACTTGCGCCCCTTGGGGGCACCTATCTGATGGTTACAACCGGGTTGGAGCCGTCAGGCCTGGCCGATGTCGCGACACTTGCGGCGTTGCTCAACGAACCTGAGGTGCAATTCACGTTGGCCCGTGAACTCGAGCGCTTACCTGCACAACAGGCCGTGCTGTCACAACTCGTCAATAGCGATGATCCCGCGCTGGCCGCAGCCGCCCGGCGCGCCGCCGAAGCACCTGGTTTGCCGCCAACACAGGCCGTCCGTTGTGCGCTCTATGGGATCAATGCCTGGATGGGCCGGCTCCTTGCCGGTACGCTTGAGGTCAATCAGGCCCCGCTGAATATGCAACGCGAGGCCGAAGCGTGTCTGAGTCGCTTTTAACGACGATCCCCACCATTTTCTGGGACAAGGTTTCAGGGTGCTTTACAATGTATGCTCATCGGCGTGCCGACTTCAGTCGGCACGCCGAGTCGAGAGTAAAGCGGCTGAGCCGACCCTCCCAGAAGATTGCGGTGGTTCTATCTGGTCACATGTGACCGAATGTTGCGGAGGAAGCTATGCGTTGTCAAGCCTGTGGTGCCGATCTGCCCGATGAGGCGGCTTTTTGTATTGAGTGTGGAACCCCAACCGAGCGACCAGGTGTCACCGGTGCGACCGTTGTATTGCCAAAGACCAGCGACCCCAACGTGATCACATGTGCCGCATGTGGGGCCTATAATCCACCGTATGCGGTCTTTTGTGTGCGTTGTGGTCAGCGCCTCGGTGATCCTGCCGCCATGCCAACGCGCAGTTCGCCACCTATCATTGATCTTGAACCTACCCGCGATCTGGCTGCACCACCAGCACCTGCACAGCCATGGGCACAGCCGGCCACTGATGCAATTGCCGCGGTGATCTTCTTGGTTGGTCTGGCCCTGCTCTTCTTTACCCGTCAATTCTGGCCGGGTATTCTAGTTGTGGTTGGCCTCACCAGTTTTGTCAGCGAAGCCCTGCGTGGGCGCTACTTCAATGGCCTCAATAGCATCATCTGGCTTTTTGGTCTGGCTCTGCTTTTTACCATCCCGCGGATCTTTTTGCCAGGCATCCTGGTCTTGATTGCGCTGACCGTCGCCGTTGATTGGCTCCGCCGTCGTTTTGAGACACGGTGATGGCTTCCAAAATCGCTGCTGCACTCCCCACCCGCCCAGAGTGGTTCGCGCCGTGGTGACACGGTGATGGCTTCCAAAATCGCTGCTGCACTCCCCACCCGCCCAGAGTGGTTCGCGCCGTGGTGACACGGTGATGGCTTCCAAAATCGCTGCTGCACTCCCCACCCGCCCAGAGTGGTTCGCGCCGTGGTGACACGGTGATGGCTTCCAAAATCGCTGCTGCACTCCCCACCCGCCCAGAGTGGTTCGCGCCGTGGCGGCCAAGCCGCCACGGCGCGAACCACTACAACACGATCTTTTCTAGCTCAAGCGGCTCCCCACCGGGTTGCAACCAGGCAAGAAATTCCTGATTGCCGGCGGGGCCGGTGATCGGCGAGCGGGTCAGGCCGCATGGGGTGAGCCCGATTTCGTTGGCCGCGCCGAGTACCTGGGCAATGACACTGCGGTGGATCGCCGGATCGCGCACCACACCGCCCTTGCCAACCTGGGCGGGGCCGGCTTCAAACTGGGGCTTGATCAGCGCTACCACCCAGGCACTCGGCGTGATCAGGCGCTGGATCGCTGGCAAAACCAGCTTGAGCGAGATGAAGGCAAGGTCAACCACCGCACAATCGGCCAGGGGCGCTCGAGTCGAAGCGTCGGCCCCAGGCACAGGGGGCAACGCCTCCAGGTAGCGAATATTCGTCCGCTCCAAGGTCACCACCCGCGCATCAGCACGGAGCCGGTACTCAAGGATGCCGTAGCCGACGTCAACCGCATAGACAAGGCGCGCCCCGCGTTGCAGCAAGACATCGGTGAAACCGCCTGTCGAAGCACCGGCATCCAGGGCGGTCAGGCCAACCGGGTCAAGCCTGAACTGATCGAGCGCATGCGCCAGTTTGTAGCCGCCACGACTCGCGTAGGGCAGCGCAGCGACGACCTCAACGGCGCAACGCGCATCAACCTGCATTCCAGGCTTGCTCGCGGGTTGCCCATCAACCTTGACACTCCCGGCCATCACGAGCGCCTGCGCCTTGCTACGGCTCTCGACGAGGCCACGCTCGACCATCAGCGCATCAAGACGAAGCTTCATTGGTCGTTACGTCCAGCGATCCTGGAGCACCTCGAGCCGGGAAATTTCGGTCTCGAGCTCACTCACCATCGTGCGCAACCAGTGTGGAGGCTCATTGTGTGGATCGTGCAACTTGAAGCGCAAGCGGCGCAACTCGGTGCGCCGCTGGTGCAATTCGCCAACAACCGTCTCGCCAACCGCACGCTCGCGTTGCTCTGATGATGGTTCAGGCGCGTGCGCAAGATGCGCCGTCACCAGGGCCGTCACCAGATCATCAAGGGTGCGTCCTTCACGTTGCAGCAGTGCAAGCAAGCGTTCACGTTCTGCGGGTTCAAGGTAGATGCGCGTAGGAATAGTAAATCGACCTTGCATAGGCACCTCGCTTTAGTTGCGCAATTTCGCCTCAAGATAGCCCTGCAATTCGCCGATAGCGACCCGTTCCTGCGCCATCGTATCGCGATCACGCACGGTAACCGTTCCGGTCAGCGAACCATCTTTGCCTTCACCAATGGTGTCAAAATCAACCGTGACGCAGAACGGCGTTCCAATTTCATCCTGACGCCGATAGAGCTTGCCAATCGCTCCGGTATCATCATACACCGTACGCATATTATTTTCTAGTTGAAGTTGGCGCCGAATCTGCCGGGCTGTCGCAACGATTTTTTCGTGGTTCCGTTTCAGCGGAAAGACCGCCACTTTCACCGGGGCGAGCCGCGGGCGTAGATGGAGCACGGTGCGATAGTGTTCATCAAGCAGCGGCTGGGCCTGGCCGCGCAGCTTTTTGCCAAGATCGATCAGATCGGCCCCCGGCATCGCCAACAGCGTCTCGACGGCGGGCAGGCGTTCGGGGAGCGCGGCAGCAATGCTCTGGCCCTGTTCGAGCAGTTCATCACGTTGCTGCGGGCTCATCTTCTCATTGCGCCCGACCGACTTCAGAAAAGCCGCCAGCGCCTCACCAACCGCTGTCAGGCGCTCGGGCGCGGGCGGCTTCGTCATCTCTTCAGCATACGCTTCACAGAGCACTGCCAGCAACCCACGGCCAACCCCGGCTGAAGGCTCGATCACATAGGGCACCAGGTGCGTTTTGCGCTCGGCATCATAGTAGGTCAGACGCGCCGTACTATCGTGATTCGCATTCACACGGGCCGTCAGGTTGAGTTGCGCCTGGTCTTTACTATGCGAGCCGAGATCATAATCGGTACGATTCGCGATGCCCTCGATCTCTTGCACCCCAATAGAGGGATAATCGTACATCAAATCATAGGTACGTTTCGAATAGTGGGCCAACTCATCAGCCGGCACATCATAGATCGTAATGCGCTCGCGGGGCACCCCGACCGAGGCCCACCAGTCGAGGCGTGCCTGGAGCCAGTGCTCGTGCCAGGCTTCATCGGTACCCGGCAACACAAAAAACTCAATCTCCATCTGGTCAAACTCGCGCACCCGGAAGAGGAAATTGCGTGGATTGATCTCATTGCGAAAGGCCTTACCGACTTGCGCAATCCCAAAGGGCAACTTGCGGCTCGTCGTCGTCAATACATTCGCAAAATTGGCAAAAATACCCTGGGCTGTCTCGGGGCGCAGATAGGCAAACGCCTCATCATCGGCGACCGGCCCGATGGCCGTCTTGAACATCATATTGAAATCGCGTGGCTCGGTAAAGCGGCCCTCACATGTTCCAGGACGCTGATCAGGATGCAACAGACAGCGCGCATCGGCAAGCTTATCCGCACGAAAGCGCCCCTTGCAGACCAGACAATCAACCAGTGGATCATTGAAGGTCTGCTCGTGGCCGGAATACTTCCAGACCAACCGATTCATCAGAATCGCCGCATCGAGCCCCTCCATATCATCACGGGCATAGACATTGGTGCGCCACCAGTCAGCGATCAGATTATTCTTGAGTTCAACTCCCAGCGGCCCAAAATCATAGGTTCCCTGGAGACCGCCATAGATCTCGCTCCCCGGAAAAATAAAACCCCGGCGCTTACAAAGCGAGACGATCTGATCCATCGAAAGAGCAGGCATAAACTAATCCTCATCCTGAACGGCATCTGCCTTAACTTCGGCTGCGGGATAGGCCGCGTTGAGTTGAGCAAACGTCGGCGACAACGAAGCTTGCTCGCTCTGCATGATTGCATAGATCTGGGTGGTTGCAAGTGACGCATGGCCCAGGCGCTCTTGCACTTCACGCAGATCGGCCCCATTAGCAAGCATATGGCTGGCAAACGAATGGCGCAGCGTATGCGGCGTCAGATCATAGAGCCCAAGCTCTTCGGCATACCCCTTGAGGATCAGCCAGAAGCCCTGACGGGTCAACCGCTTGCCACGGTGATTCACAAAAAGCGCCGTCGCACGCACACCGTCTGACCGCGTTAACTGTGAACGCGCATTATCGAGGTACTCCTCGATCGCCACAAAGGCCGTATCATTTAGGGGCAAGACCCGTTCGCGCCCGCCACGGCCTGCGCAGCGTATGGTGCGCGCTTCGAGCGACAGATCATCGAGCTCAAGCGCCACCAGTTCACCCACGCGCATCCCGGTCGCATAGAGCAATTCAAGCATGGCTTTATCACGCAACCCCTCAGACGATGATGAGCGAAGAGGTAACTCGAGGAGTTCATCAACCTGGAACAGGGTGAGCGATTTTGGCGTATAGCGATCAACCTTGGGTGAGTCAATGGCCGTTGAGGGGTCAACCTCGATCAAGTGCTGACTCACGAGATACGCAAAAAACGCTTTCACTGCTGCGGTACGTCGGGCAACGGTACTATTGGCATACCGACGCTCACGCAAAAAGATCGAAAAACCCATCACATGATCAGGGGTGACATCAGTCCAGGCCCTCACGTCTTGTTCCTGCACATACGCGACAAGTTGATCGAGATCAATGCGATAGGCCGAAATCGTATTTGGAGCTTTGCCTCGCTCAGTCGCCAGATACACGAGAAATTGATCAATCAACGCTTGCATACATCTTGTTTCCGCTGGTCAGATTTGCCACAAAACCATACAGGACATGCGTGGTGTTCTTTGAGGAGGCGGGTAGAGCGTATGGTAACGCAAAGGCTATGGGGTGTCAACCGTCGGGTGTGGTATACTGCCAGAGTCTCAAGCCCTCTATCATTGATGGTATTATGCAAACAATGCTTGTGTTCAATCCGACGGCTGGCCAGGCTGAAACGCTCGAGCGCGAACTGGAAGTTGCGGCGAGTGTCTGGCGTGAGCAAGGCTGGCGGGTCGTGCTTGAACCAACTCGTGCGGCCGGGGATGGGCGCCGTCTAGCACGTCTGGCTGTGGAACAGGGCTATCATCTGGTTATCGCCGCCGGTGGTGATGGCACCATCAACGAGGTCATCAATGGGCTCGTTGGTTCGCAGACGGCCCTGGCGACGTTGCCGCTCGGCACGATGAATGTCTGGGCGCGTGAGCTCGGGTTGCCGTTGCAACCCCGGGCCGCCGCAACGGCCCTGTTGAGTTGGAAGCCCCGCCCGATTGACCTCGGACGTGCCGGTGAACACTATTTTCTGTTGATGGCCGGGATTGGCTTTGATGCCGCGATTACGGCGGGCGTCAAGCCTGATGAGAAACGCCGCTTTGGCGCCCTTGCCTATGTGGTGCGTGGCATCGAAGAGGCTTTTCGTATCCGGGGGGCGCGCACCCGCATCACACTTGATGGCCGACCGTTCCGGGGGCGCGTGCTGATGATCGTGATTGGTAATTCGCAACTCTATGGGGGCCTGGTCAAAATTACCCATCGGGCTAGTATTGACGATGGTCTGCTTGATGTCTGTGTGATTAAAGGCTACAATGGCCTCAGCGCCCTCCGTCGGCTGGGGGCGATTCTGTTGCGTAGCTATAGCCAGGATCCTGATATTGCCTATTACCGTGCCCGTACGATTGAGGTAACCTCGCGCCCGCGGATGCCGGTACAGGTTGATGGCGATCCCATCGGGATGACCCCGATGACCTTTGAAGTTGTGCCTGGCGCACTCATGGCCCTCTTGCCGCCCAATTTGCCCGAGGATCTGGTTGCGCCCCTGACGAATCGTGAGGCCCGTCGGCTGTTGCCCTGGATTATCAGTTGGTTTGTGCGACGGTAGGGTTGCGTCTATGCGACGATACAGTTTCTTCCTTCTGCTCATACTGGCCCTGCTCTTGACCGCTTGTGGCGATCATTCGCAACCATCAGAGCCAGTCGGATCCAACCGCGAGACGTCTGAGCCTGTGGTGCGCGGCGAGACATTGGCTGGACGGTTGCTCTTTGTGCGTGATGGGGTCATCTGGCAATGGAAGGGCAACGAGGCACGGCCAGTCTTCGGGTCAGGTGAGGCCGTGCATCCGGCCTGGTCACCCAACGGTGATCGCATCGCTTATGTTGTTCGCCACAACAGCTTTAGCGATGTCCTGCTGATCGATGCCGAAGGCGGCCCTCTCGCCCAGTTAACCGAATTTGGCACTACCGAGCCACCCAACAGCCTCAGGCGTGTCTATGCAAGCCGGTGGGCCTGGTATCCTGCCTGGCACCCCAATGGCATGCAAATCGTCGTGGCAGCCCAGGCCGCCCCACCCGTGGGTGACCCGCCGGCCGACTATAACCTGAGTCTCGCGTTACTTGCGGCCAGCCCCGGGCCAATCAGCAGCCTCTATGCCGATAGCAATGCCCATGTTGGACGCAGTGCCTTTAGCCCCGATGGGGCGGTGCTCGTCTTTACGCGGGCTGGCCTCGGGCCGCAGGGGGCGCAGCAACTCTATCGGCTTGATCTCGCCACCCGCGAAGCCCGCGTCGTGCCAGGCGCACCGGTGCCGAGCTATGATCCTGCCTTTTCCCCTGATGGCTTCTGGCTCGCTTTTGCTGCCCGTGATGATGGTGGCACCGATCTCTTTGGCTTGCCCTCGGGCGGGGTTGGGGTGCCCCAACGCCTCACCAGTCTGGGCACTGCCCGTAGCCCTGCTTTTGCCCCCGATGTGACACAACTCGCCTTTCTTGCCATCGCCCCCGGCGAAACAGGCTTTGACCTCTGGGTCGCTGATCTGAGTCTCTCGGAACTGGGGACGCTCGTCGCCAGCGAGCCCCGGCGCCTCACGACAGGCATGCAGCTTGATGTCGACTCAGGCGTCGCCTGGGCACCATAAGCGCCCCTGCCAACAGCCATCCATCGCACGTTTGGCGTCTAGATGCGCTCTAAACACAATACTTTTCAAAGAAGCTCACGCGAAGACGCGAAGACGCGAAGGGTTAAGCTCACCTACGCAAAAACCTTTGCGCCTTTGCGTCAAAATAGCCGCCTTCTTTGCAAGGTATTGGCTCTAAACACCCTTTGCGCCTTTGCGTCAAAGCAGAGGCAAAACCCCGGCTTCGGTGACGATCAGGTCAACGGGCACATCGTGGGTTTCACGGGGTACCTGCGCCACCTGCTGGCAGGCAAAAGCAATGCCGATATGCAAACCAGGGCTCATTGCCAGCAGGCGATCATAGTACCCTTTGCCATAGCCAAGGCGGTAACCCTCTGCATCAAAGGCAAGCAATGGCACGAGGGTGATCTGCCATGTCCCGGGCTCGGCAGGTTCCCGCATGGTCGGGTAGAGAGTCCCAAAGCGCCCAGTGACAAAAGCCGCTGGATCGAGGCTGCGGATCCAACTGTTGGCCAGAGTGCCATCAGGCTCAACGACGGGAACCGCCACGCGTTTGCCCTGGGCCAGCGCCTGCCGCAACAGCGGGCGCAGGTCAGGTTCACTCTGCATCGGAAGAAAGGTATGCAGGGTTAGCGCCGCTTGATATGAGGGGAGGCGTTCCAGGTGCGCGCAAAGCGCCTGCGTATGCATCTCACGCCCGGCCAGCGCTTCGCGACGCTGGCGCATCACGCGGCGAAGTTGTTGTTTCTGCACCGAAATGTCTGTTTGCATCGTGCGCTCGGCGATCCCTGAGTTTTGTGCGCCTCAGGCCTCAACTTCATGCGTTGACGATGGGTACCTGCGGTACCCATCGTCAACGCATGGTTTACACATCATCGCTTGACGTTGTCACGTTCCGCTTCTATACTTACTTGCACTTGCAACTATTGCACATGAGAGGGTTACATATGGCCCCACTGAGCCTTGCGTCGCTGGCCCTGCAGCAGCATCGCCTCATCCACGATATCTATGTTCTCCTTGACGACGGTGACCGGCGGGTTCTCGCCATAACCCGGCTTACCCCACTCGAATTTGCGGTTCTGCAACGGCTTGATCTGGAAGAGGGTCGACGTCTGACGGATATTGGCGCTGAGTTGCTGTGTGTCAAGAGCACGATTACGCGTCTGGTTGATCGCCTCGAGGCAAGTGGCCTTGTTCAGCGCACGCCTGACCCTGACGACCGCCGTGCCCAGCGGCTTCTTTTGACCAGTGAAGGGTATGCACTGTGTACAAAGGCCTCGGCATTGCATAATGCGGCGGTCGAGCGGCGGATGGGTTTGCTGGAGCCGACTGAACAAGAGATACTTGCGTTGTTGCTCGAGAAGCTACGGACGAACCTGCATCGTGATCTGAGCGACAACGCCTAGCAACGACTGACGATCACAGCTTGCCAATGCGATCAAGGGCGGCGTTCCACGCCTTCATACGATCGGGATTGCCACCGACATCAGGATGATGGAGGCGCGCCATCGCTTTGCGGATAGCATTCACTTCATCTTCCGTGATTTGACCGGCCAGCGCGGTAATATCAATCACCGGTTTGCCGTAATCGGCCTCATGCGCTACCCCCGAGGCCAAGCGCTGGGCACGGGCCCGCCAGAGGTCGCGTTCGTTCGTGAGCGTCGTATTTTCACGCATCGTCTCGGTCAAGGTCGCGACCATCTTGGCATGGGCACGTTGCGCTTCACCAAACGCCGCAATAGCTTTGTCGAGTTGACGGCGTAACCCGCGCACGGCCTGTTGCGCTTCGGCAAGCTCACGGCGCAACAAATCATATTCGCGCTGGGTAAACCCCTCAAGCGTCGGAGATAGATCCTCTGGCTGTAACACGCGTATCCTCCTGATGGTTGCTCGCGGCGTATCTTAACAGTATAGCGCGTTCAGAGATATTATGCTAGCAGATCATCGCGTAGGTATCTGTGCTATAATTTAGAGAATTTCTTTCGTTCAAATTAGGCAATGGGCTCATGAGCGACCTGATTAGCATCAAAGGTGGGCGCGACGGGTTACGGATGCGCTTCGATGATACTGCTGATTGGCCTGCTCTGCTGGTTCAGCTTGAACAGCAGTTGACGCAGAACCAGGCTTTTTTCAATGGCGCACGGCTGACCCTCGAACTTGGTGAACGATCCCTTGATGAGATCCAGTTGAGTGAATTGTTGAACCTGTTGCAACATCATGGTGTCGTCGCTGATGCGCTCAGTGCCAATGCACGTGCAGCACGCAATGCTGCGCGTGCCGTTGGGATCACGGCCCGTCCCTTGCCTCGTTATGCCGATCCGCCCCCGGGTACCCCTTCCCTTGCCCCCGAAAGCGAAGCATTGCTGCTGACCCGGACGGTACGCTCGGGGCAGGTGCTCCGTCATAGTGGGCATATTACGCTCATTGGCGATCTCAACCCCGGCGGTGAATTGATTGCCGGGGGGAGCGTGATCGTCTGGGGGCGGTTGCGTGGGTTCGTTCACGCGGGGGCCCTCGGCAATGCCGAGGCGGTCATCTGCGCCCTCGAGTTGTCACCAACTCAGTTGCGCATCGCCGATCAGATCGCAACAACGCCCCCGCGAGGCAGTGGGCCGCATGTGCCCGAGGTTGCACGGATTGAGCAGCATCAGATTGTCGTTGAGTCGTGGGAAAACTATAAGCGGTAATGGGTCAGGTCAAAGGAGGTGGCGTTCCCGCCGACTTCTTCGACCTCGCTCGCAGTGAGTGGAGTGTCTATGGCGCGCGTTATAACCATCACCTCGGGCAAAGGCGGTGTCGGCAAGACAACAACAACGGCGAATCTCGGCACAGCGCTGGCTATGCGAGGCGCACGTGTAGCCGTGATGGATGCTGATATCGGGTTGCGGAATCTTGATGTGGTGATGGGCCTCGAAAATCGCATTGTCTATGATCTGGTTGATGTGGTCGAAGGTCGCGCACGCCTCCGCCAGGCCCTCATTAAAGATAAACGCCTACCTGAACTCTGCCTGCTTCCCGCAGCCCAGACACGCGATAAAGATGCCGTGAGCCCTGATCAGATGGTCTATTTGACCAATCAGCTGCGCACCGAGTTTGATTTTGTCTTGATTGACAGCCCCGCTGGCATCGAAGGTGGTTTTCGCAATGCGATCGTCGGGGCTGATGAGGTGATTATTGTCACCACGCCCGAGGTGTCGGCAGTACGTGATGCCGATCGCATTGTGGGGCTCGTCGAGGCGGCTGAAAAGGGGACGCCGAGTCTGATTGTTAATCGGATTAAGCCGCGCCTCGTCAATCGTGGTGAGATGCTGTCCGTTGAGGATGTGATTGAGTTGCTCGCGATCAATCTGCTTGGTATTGTGCCCGATGATGAGGCCATTGTGACTTCGACAAACCGCGGCGAGGCCGCTGTCTATGACCAGCATTCGCTGGCTGGGCGGGCGTTTCTGAATATTGCTCGCCGCCTCAATGGGGAAGAAGTGCCGTTCCTGCCCCTCCAGGATCAGCCTGGTGTGCTTGAACGCTTTTTTGGAATCTTTGGCCGTCGCCGTACGTAGCGAAAGGACTCTGCTGTGGGCTTTTTAGGCAATCTCTTTGGGGGAGGGCGCCGCGATCGTAGCGCCAGTGTTGCCAAGCAGCGTCTGATGATGGTGCTGGTAGACGATCGCTATAAGCTGACCCCCGATATGCTTGAACAGATGAAAATTGAAATGGCCGAAGTGCTTTCACGCTATTTGCCCCATGTTGACTCTGATCAGATTGAAGTTACCCTGCTTCGCGGGGAGGCAAATGATCATTTGAAAGCCGAAATTCCACTGAAACGTGGCCGAGATGAGTGATACCTATGCTGCAAGCTTCGTTTGACGCCGAGGCTCGAACCCTCTATGTCTATTTTACGCTCCTTCAAGAAGGTCAGGCCGTGGCGGTGCTCGAGTATCCTGCTGCGCTCTTGCTTGATGCGCAAGGCCATCTGGTGGCCCTGCAGTTGGAACTTGATGACGAGGTGACGCTCGCTCAGCTTGATCTGGTGCTCGAAGGTGATTACGATTCCCTGAATATGAGCTCGGGCGTGCTCCAGGTGTCGCTCGCTGAGGCTGTTCCTGTTGAACGGGTGCCTCTCGTCGAGACGGCTATCCTCGATCTTGATGCCGATGAGACGATCCTCGGGATCGAGATTGTGCTGCCGCCTCCGCTCGCAACGCCTGAGACCCTCGCGGCACTTGCACCAATCTTGGTGCCACTTGATGAACCAGAGGCCGCTCCTGGCGATGGGCCGGTTGTCTTTATTCAACCCGAGGCTGCTGCGGCTGACCTCGATGCGGGTGCCCCTGGCGAGGCTGCTGCGGCTGACCTCGATGCGGGTGCCCCTGGCGAGGCTGCTGCGGCTGACCTCGATGCAGACGTCTTCCCTACGCTCACACCCGCACCTGCGCTTGAAGCCGACGCGCATGTCCCTTCAAGCACAACGCAACCTGCGCCACCACATGCAGCGACCCTTGCCTCGGCTGCGCCAGCATCACCTGAGCCGTCGCCCAACCTCCCTGCCGATTTTCGTTCGGGATTTGTCGCGTTGGTTGGCAAACCAAATGTCGGCAAGAGCACCTTGCTCAATGCGTTGCTTGGTCAAAAGGTGGCGATTGTCTCGCCCCAACCTCAGACAACCCGGGTGCCGCTGCGGGGCATCCTCAATCGGCCGCATGCTCAGATCATCTTTGTTGATACTCCCGGTATTCACAAGCCCAATCACGCCCTCGGGCGGATGATGGTCGAGATGGCAGAGCGGACGCTTCCCAACGCGGATGTCATCGGTTTTATGGTTGATATTAGCCAGCCGCCATCGCAACTCGACCGCCAGATTGCGGCCCAAGTGCAACGGGTACGCGGCCACACGGTGCTGATCCTCAACAAGGTTGATCTCCAACCACGTAAGATCGGTGAGTCATACCTCGAAGCGTACCGGGCGCTTGGCTCGTGGGAATTGGAACTGGCTATCTCGGCCCAGCGAGGGCTTGGTCTCGACACCTTGATTGAGGCATTTGAACAGCGGTTGCCCCCTGGTCCGCCGCTCTACCCTGAGGATCAGGTGACTGACCAGCACGAACAGCAACTCGCCGCCGAGTTTGTGCGCGAAAAGGTGCTCTACCATACGCAACAGGAAGTTCCGCATGCGGTCGCCGTTGAGGTTGACGAATGGGAACCCCGCGACAATGGCACCTACATCCGCATGACGATCAATGTGGAGCGTGAAGGCCAGAAAGCGATCGTCATCGGCGGGGGGGGCGCGATGCTCAAAAAGATCGGTACCGCTGCACGCTACGAAATAGAGCGCATGCTTGGGCACCAGGTCTTCCTTGACCTCTGGGTCAAAGTTCGCCCCAACTGGCGTGACGATGCCAACGCGCTCAACTGGCTTGGGTATCGCAAAAAAGACTGGAAATAGGGTTGTTCTGCGCCGTACGTGGGCCGACGGCCCACGTACGGCGCAGACCAGTGGACCAAGCGCAGGCCTGTGCAACAAATCCCCCCGGTTCAACGTCAATCCCATAGCTTCGGTTTGCCCGGAGCGATCGGGTTCGCTACGTTGTGGGGATTGATCTTTGTTACCCTGCCAGTCTGGAGCGCTATGGACGACGTGACGCACATCCTCTGTCCCAGGTGTCATCAGCAAAACCTGCGCCATGCGCGCTTTTGCCAGCACTGCGGGCACGACGTGGTGCTCAATAACGACCGCCCGAGCGATCACCGTCGGTATGTCATTACGCGGGTGATCAAGCAGGGTGGGCAGGGCGCGATCTATGAAGGGCTCGACGAGGAAGGCAAGGTCTATGCGATCAAGGAGATGCATGATCGTTTTACCAATGCCAATGAGCGGCAGGAGGCGATCCAGCGGTTCAATGACGAGGCCGAGATTCTGCAACGGCTTACGCACCCGCGCATTCCACGGGTTTATAGCCATTTCCGCGATGAGGGGCGCCACTATCTGACGATGGATTTTGTCCGTGGCGACGATCTCGAAGAATTGGTGCAACAGACAGGTCCCTTTGCCGAGCAGCGTGTGTTGGTCTGGGCCGATCAGATCTGCGATGTGTTGGAACATCTGCATGGTAAGGGGCTGATCTACCGTGATATGAAGCCCTCGAACGTGATGGTTGAGCACGAGCACGATGGGATCAAGGTAGTTGACTTTGGCATTACCAAGCTATTCAAGCCAACCGAACGAGGGACACAGATTGGCACCCCGGGCTATGCGCCCCCCGAGCAGTATCAAGGTCTGGCAACCCCTCAATCTGATATCTACGCCATGGCTGCCACCCTGCACCATCTGCTGACGGGCCGTGATCCAACCGATCAATTGCCTTTTAGCTACCCGGCAGCGCGTAACCTTGTACCCACCATTTCCCAACGCACAAGTGATGCGCTGCAACAAGCCTTGCAGAAGGTGCCCCAGGATCGTTTTGCCACCGTTCAGGCCTTTCGCCGGGCGCTCATTCCGCAGGCAACCCCCCAACGACCGCAGGTTCGCGTAGCCCCACCAACCGTACGCATCCCCCAGGCAGCGGCCGCACAGGTCGCGGCACCTCCGGCAGTGACCCCCGGCAAGGTTGTTGCCCCACCGGCGGTAGCGCCTGGCAAGGTTGCCCCCCCACCGGCACCACAACCTGTTGTGCCTCAAGCACCAGCGGCGCAACCAAACCGCAAACGACGCGGCTGTGTCGCACGCCTCGCCGGGTTCATTCGCATGATCATCAACCTCTTCTTTATGGCACTCATCGCCCTGAGCATCTATGTTGGTGTGCAACGACCTACCTGGGCCGAGCCGTATGTGGCCCCCCTGATCGAATTGATCGAGCGCCAGGATGGCAGCATGGCCGAACCGACACCCGGTAGTTGACCTGCGTTGATGCCAAAGCGCGAAGGTTTGATGCATCTTCGCATGCAGCTTTGCGCCTTCGCGCCTTCGCGTCAAACAACAATCTTATTTGAAACGCATTGCCCCTAACGCGACCGTTGCGAGCGTCGCAGCAGGGATAACTGATGGGACGTCAAGGCCGAAACCCCCTCGTGGGAGGTGCCATTGGGGGCATCGTTCTCAGGGCAACTGATCTGCACCTGATTGCGCCCACCGCTCTTCGCACGATAGAGCGCACGATCAGCGCGCTCGAGCAACGCGTCAATGCTCTCGGGGTGATCAGGTTTGAGAACCGCAACGCCGATGCTGGCCGTAATATGCATGACTTGCTCGCCACTTTTAATTGGTTGTGTAGCGATCGCTTCACGCACGGCTTCCAGCAGGGCATAGATATTGGTCACATCTTCGTCCTCAACCAGCACCGCAAACTCCTCACCCCCAATCCGCCCCAGCAGGGCTTCGGGAGGCAACTGATCACGGCATTGCACCGCAATATGGCGCAGGGTCTCGTCGCCCATACGATGCCCATACGTATCGTTGACCCGTTTGAAGTGATCGAGATCGATCAACGCAATCACGAGCGAACGCCCCTCGGCGAGTGCATTGGCGAGGGTCTTCTCGGCCAGTTCGAAGAAGCGCCCGCGATTATTAATCTCAGTCAATGGATCGAGCAGCAACTGGGTATAGAGCCGCGTATTGAGCAGACTGACGGTCGCTTGTTGGGCAAAAAGCATCAACAGACGCTCGTCGTCGCCGTCAAAATCGCGTTCACGCAAATTGCTACTCACCCCAAGCACCCCAACAAGTTGTTCACCTTGTAACAACGGAACCGCGAGGCTCATCTTCATCTCACTGGTCAACATCCCGGGAAGCGCCTCGGCCCAATCCTGATTCGCCCGCAGGATCAGGCTCCGCCGGGTACAGGCCACATAGCCCAGGGGCGTCTCGTTGAACGCGAGATGGCAGCCATAGCGTTGCGGATCGGGAGGATACGAAGCAGCGACCATCAGATTATCGGCGGCCTCATCGTAGATCAGCAGGTCGGCCAGTTCCACCTTAAGCAACGTCGCCACACGATTCACAATCGCCTGGAGCAAACGATCCGTCGTATGCTCGGTGGCAATTTCGGCAAAGGTAGCACTGAGGGCTTCGAGGGTACGTACGCGTTCGTGGGCAAGGGCCGTACTGATCCGCATGGCCTGTTCACTCTGATGGCGAGCAGTAATATTGTGCAAGACGACAATCTGGCCTACGTTGCGACGCCGACGATCAGTGAGAGGGGTACGAACTGCTTCATAGATCTCACCGGGCCGGGTGGCCAGATGGATCTCGGCGTGTTCCTCACTCTGCGCATAACAAAAATCAGCGAGGGTCGGCCACTGGTTCAGGGCCGTATTGGTAAACCAGCCGATACGCTGGTAGAGCACCGGATCGAGCACCATCGTCGCGGCTTGATTGAAATCGGTGAGGCGACCTTCGTGGTCAATCACGAGCGCAGGATCACGCAGATGTTCAAAAAGCGTATTGCGGGCAATTGGGTTCAGCCTCAACAGACTCAAACGAGCAATGCCAAGCGCCATCAAGATCCCAGTGGCGGTAAAAGCAACCGGTGAGAGATCGAGATGTGCAAATGGTCGAAACCCGAGCAAATAGAGGAAATTGAGCCCCAGGGGAATAACCGCTGCCAGGATCAAGACCGTCGTCTGGCCACGATAAGGCCGGGGCGTCTGATGCCAGAAGCGTACCAGAATAAGCGTCCCCAGCACCATCGCAAGATAACTATAGACCACATTGAACCAGTACCAGGGGCCACGTTCAAGCGCAAGCAACGCAAAAGGGCCGCTGGTATCAAGTTCGATCGACGAATAGTAAAAATAGTGGAGCTCATTGGTAAGATTGAGGATAATCGTCAGGGCAGGCACAAGGAAGAGCAACGCCACGCGCCAATCATCAAGCCAATCGCCTCCCCCGGTATAACGGATGGTAAAGAGCAACCAGAAGACCGGTGCCGTCGCGATACCAAAATACTCTACGCTAAGCCAGAAGCGCATCGTTCTGAAATCGCTACTCGCCAACTCAAGGCCATAAGCCAGCGACCAGATCGTAATGGACACCATCATCAAGGTAAAGAGGATGCCACTCGGAATAGATGCGCGCCGCTGCCAGATATAGACAGCCAGCGACCCCGAGATGATGGCCGAGATAATCAGGATGAGTGCGTAGGGATTGAAAGGCATGCAAGCTCTCTATCACGGGATGGCTATCTAGCTGGGCTCATGGGAGACCACCAGCAGTTCTCATTATACTGGATCTCTATTACCAAATCATTGCCAGGGGAAACTCTTCAGACGTGGGGTAAAGCACCACCCTGGGAGCACGGGCGAGACGCCCGCATCCAGACCAGAGCGGGCGAGCCGCACGCGCTCCCAGGAGAAGTGTGAACAGGTACGCTGGGGGCTTCATGAAGGGGGCTGTGAACCACATGTAGAACTACGACAAAATTATTTAATTGTTTGCATATGATTAAAATAGCATAAAACAATCTCTACGCAACAGAAAAGTTTGGTTACACCACCAACACACGGTGTGTGCTATGCTATGCTTGAGAAACCTTGCTCCCCTATACACCACCAGAATGATGCTCCACAACGCGTTTTTACGAAATCTTCACCCCTGAACCCTCAAGTAAAAGGATGGCTGACATGACAAAGCATCGATCCGCATCTATTTTGCTCTTAATCATTCTGTTCATGCTATTGGTGTCTGCTGGACCTAGGTTACGTGCTCAGACCCAGACTGCGGATCAGGAATTGGTTGATCCACCAATCAGTGCCGAGGTTGAAACAGTTGCTGAGCTTGCAGTGAGCGCGACGGGCCTGTATATTGTTCGTTTTGCCGAGCCTGCCCTTGCGAGTTACACAGGGGGCTTGCTCAATCTACCGGCGACCAGCCCCGAGGCAACCGGGGCGCGCAGGCTCGATGTGAACACAGCTGCGTCACAGGCGTATCTCCAGTACCTTACCACAAAGCAGACACAGTTTGCGGTTGCGCTTGACCAGATGCTGCAACGGCCCGTCGAAGTTGCTTTCAATTATGTCGGGGTGCTCAATGCCATCGCCGTGCGCGTGAGCCACGACGAGGCCCAACGTATCGCAGCACGGCCCGATGTGGTTGCGGTCTATGCCGACACAATCCGTGAACTTGCCACCGATGTTGGTCCGGGCTTGATCGGTGCCCCTGCGATCTGGAATGGTGAGACCAGTGGGCAAGTCGCCAGTCGTGGTGAAGGGATCGTGATCGGGGTGATTGACTCGGGGATCAATGCACAACATCCGTCGTTTGCAGCGACAGATGGTGATGGGTATACGCACACCAACCCCTATGGGGCAGGTGTTTACCGCGGCTGGTGTGTGGCTAATCCTAGCTTCTGCAATAGCAAGCTCATTGGTGCCTACAACTTCCATCCTAATGGCGGTAGCCCCGAAGATACGGATGGTCATGGCAGCCACACGGCCAGTACTGCTAGCGGCAATGCCCACACTGCTACCTTCAACGTTGGGTCAGACACGTACAACCTTCCCATTCAGGGCGTCGCTCCACGTGCAAACATTGTCGCCTACAAAGTGTGTGATCCCGCTTGTCCCAGTACCAGTAGTATTCAGGCGGTCAATTCGGCTCTGCTCCATGATCAGGTTGACGTGCTCAACTACTCGATCTCGGGGAGCGATGATCCCTGGATTGATCCGGTTGACCTGGCCTTCCTTGACGCAAGCAATGCCGGTATTTTTGTCTCGGCCTCGGCCGGCAATCAAGGCCCTGGCCCAAGCACGGTTGCCAAAACGGGTCCGTGGAATGCGGCAGTTGCAGCAAGTACCCACAATCGGGCCATCGTGCAGACCCTGGATGTAACGGCACCGACCGCGCCCCTTGAGTTGCAAACTCTCCCAGTTGTACCCGGTGAAGGGACGCTGATTGCGAGCAATTTCACGGGTGGCCTTCGTTATGATGCAGCGAATAATCTTGGTTGTGAGGCGTTTGCCGCAGGGACATTCACAGGCAACCTCGCGCTGATTCAACGGGGTAGCTGCACGTTTGAAACCAAGGCCACAAATGCTGTCAATGCCGGCGCAACGGCGGTGGTGCTCTTCAACAATGTTGGTGGGCCACCCATTACTGCTGGCGGTTTGACTGGCACGCCGCCGGTGGTGATGCTCGATCTTGCGAGTGGCGAAGCGCTACGTGATTATGTCCTTGCCAATCCGACAACCACCCAGGTGCGGATCAATGCCGCAACGTCGCTGATCTACCAGGATGCCTGGCAGCATATTGTGGGTGGTTTCAGTTCGCGTGGACCCAGTCAGTTTGAGGTGATCAAGCCCGACTATACCGCCCCCGGCGTCAATATCCTTGCCGCTGTCGCTGCTGATGCCGGCGATGCAGTGCAATATGGCTTTTTACAGGGCACCTCGATGTCGTCACCCCACGGGGCTGGAGCAGCGGCACTGATGATGGCGCTGCACCCTTCCTGGTCGCCCGCCGAGATCCGGTCGGCAATGGCAACTACAGCCGTGAATGACCTGCGCAAAGAGGATGGTCTAACGCCCGCTAACGCCTTTGATGTTGGCGCGGGACGGCTAGACCTCGCCCGGGCCAGTACCGTTGGCCTCGTGTTTGATGAAACTGGCGCGAATTATCTTGCCGCCGATCCTTTAGCCGGTGGTGATCCTAAAACCTTGAACCAGCCCGGCCTGGTCAATTACAATTGCGCCGACCAATGCACCTGGACGCGCACCGTCAAGAGTGTGCTGACCCAGCCCGTGACCTACACAGCCTCTTTTGCTGGGCCGGCTGGCATGTCGGCAACAGTTACCCCGGCAACCTTTACGATCAACCCTGGGGCGACCCAGGTGCTCACCATGACAGCCGACGTCTCAGGGCTCCCGCTGGGTGAATTTGCCTTTGGCCGCATCACCCTGCAGACAAGTGCAACGCATCCAGCGCCGTTGCTCAACCCGAGCAGTACGACCAGCACACGCCCCGTTGCGGTCACCAATCTTCCTGTTGTCGTTTTGCCGATTGCTGCGACCCCAGGTATAACGGTTACCCCGGGGCTACTGGCTGCGACACAACCGGTGGATGCGATCACAACGCATGTGTTGACGATTGGCAACGAGGGTGGGGCCGATCTGAACTGGTCAATTGATGAAGCGCCTCAATCTAACGTTCTCCTGGAACTGTCAGAAGACACGGTACGAGAACGTCGTGCGCCCAGCCTGCATCCAAAGCTCGTGAGTGCAGCGACGCTCCAGGGTGAAGCTTCGCCCACGGTGAGCAGCGTTATGCTGCCAGCGAATGCTCCCGGTCAGGTCAATCTCGTCCTGGATGATGGCACGGCAGAAAATGCCGTTGGTCACAGTCAAGGGGGGCAGTTTCTCTGGTTGAACCGCTTTACCCCGGTGGAAACTGCTTATCCCTTGACCCTCGAGCAGATCCAGGTGCTCTTCCGTTCAGAGAATGGACCACAAATTGGTGATGCGGTTGATCTCTATGTCTACGAGGATGCTGACGGTGATCCGAGCAATGGGGCAACCCATGTTGCCTCGCTGACCGGGCAGACGGTACAGTCTCTGGATGCTTTCTCGACCTATCCGATCTCTGTTACGCTGAATGGCCCTGGTGATGTGCTGATTGGGGTGGTGAATCGTGGCTCAGTCACAGCAGGTGTTTTCCCGGCAGCGCTTGATCAGACAAACAGCCAACGGCGTTCGTGGGCCGGTTTCGACGATGCGACACCTGGCGACCCACCGGTGTTGCCGCTGGATACCTTTGATCTCATTGACACCTTTGGGTTGGCCGGTAACTGGATGATCCGTGCTCAGGGAACGAGTAGCAATGCCTGTCTGGCACCCGCTGATGTCCCTTGGTTATCCATTGAGCCGACGAGTGGCACAACTGCACCTGGTGCCACGACGGCAGTCACGGCCACGCTTGATGCCACTGGTCTGGCAGTTGGTCAGTACGCGGCCGTTTTGTGTGTCAATAGCAACGATCCGATTCAGCCTGTGGTCGCAGTGCCAGTGAACCTCGACGTGGTCAATGTTCCCGAGATTGAGGTTGACGTCGCGGCCATTGCCGCTCTCCAACCTGTTGAGACGACCACAACGCACGCGCTCACAATCAGCAATACAGGTCTGGCCGATCTGACCTGGTACATCGAAGAAGCTCCAGGCGCAGCATCGGTTGGCCTGGCACCATCAGCCGTACCTACGGTAACGGTGCTGTACAACAATGGCCCCTTCATTACCAGCTTTGGTGATGGGCCAGGTGGTGCTGATCTGAGCTTGCTGCAGACGAGCCTGGGGATGACCACCCTTGGGTTTGCCACAGGACTGAATGATTCAGGCCCTCATTTCCGCATCTCTGATCATTTTACCGTGACCGATGCCAGCGGTTGGAGGGTTGATGAGGTTGTCTTTTATGCGTACCAGAGCGGATCATCGACTACTTCTACCTTCACAGGGGTGAACTTCCAGATCTGGGATGGCCCACCAGATGATCCGGTGAGTAGGGTTATCTTTGGTGATACGACGACCAACCGGTTTGTTGAGAGTAGTTGGACCAATGCCTACCGGGTCTCTGAAAGCAATTTCACCACAACCCAACGCCCCATTATGGCGATCGTTGGTCGTGCAGGCGTTGATTTGTCACCTGGCACCTACTGGCTCGATTGGCAACTGGCTGGCAGCCTCGCCTCGGGGCCATGGCAGCCTCCGATTACGGTCATCAGTCAGACCGTCACCGGCAATGCTCTGCAACGCAACGACACTGGCTGGGTGCCACTGCAGGATACCGGGTCAAGTACCAATCAGGGTGTGCCCTTCCAGCTACGAAGAGTGGTGGGATGCGGCAATCCATCTGATATCGCCTGGATGTCTGTCGCTCCCACCAGCGGTACGACCTTGCCCAGGGCTTCAAGCGAGGTGACCGTGACCCTCGATGCGACAGGGGTTGCCCCCGGTGCGTATGAAGCGTATCTCTGCCTGCATAGCAATGATCCCGTCAAGCCACTGATCACAGTGCCGGTCAGTATGACCGTGGAAGCTGTGCAATATGGGGTCGATCTGCTAGCCGCTACATCAACTGGCTCGGGACGTCCTGGCGCGGTGGTCACGTACACCCTGGCGCTGACCAATACCGGCAACCTGACCGATAGCGTCAGCCTCAGCACGGCGGGCAACACCTGGCCCGTCACGGTGCCCCCGACAGTCACGCTCGCCGCCGGTGAAGGGACAGCTCTGGTGCTCACCATCACGATCCCGGTCACAGCCACGGGCGGGATGCTTGATACGGTGGTCGTCACCGCGACCTCCGAGGCCGATCCGGGCACACCACCCGCCACGGCGACCAGCACGCTGACCACGACTGCCGAGGCGACCTACGGCGTGACGCTCCTGCCACCACGCGACACCCAGACCGCGCTGCCGGGCACGGTGGTCACGTACACCCTGGCGCTGACCAATACCGGCAACCTGACCGATAGCGTCAGCCTCAGCGCGGCGGGCAACACCTGGCCCGTCACGGTGCCCCCGACAGTCACGCTCGCCGCCGGTGAAGGGACTGCTCTGGTGCTCACCGTCACGATCCCGGTCACAGCCACGGGCGGGATGACGGATACCGTCACCATCACAGCTACCTCAAGTGGCAATCCCGATACAACGGCACAGTCCATCCTCACAACGAGCACGAGAGCCGTGCCATCCCGCTACTCGCTCTGGATACCACTGATCATGGTAGATTGGAACAGCCCACAATAGCTTTGCACCTATCATCCTAAGCGCACATCAAAACGAAAAGAGGGGCACCTGAGGTGCCCCTCTTTCGGTAAGCAAATGTATACGATAAATTGTGATTACTTCTCACTTCAAGCTATAGACATATAAGCACGAGACTTGTATAATGGGCACGCACCCGCTACTCGTCTCAGCGTTTCCCCCCGATGGGCGCTTGAGCCCGGAGCTATCTACGCACGATACTGTCCGGCATCTGGGCCGGCCCATGACGTTTGCTCGTTCGGATAGCTTCCTAGAAAGTGCGAACGATGCCCTACCGCATTACTCGTCATGGCGATGATCTCGTCTGGGTCACTATTGAAGGCCACCTGAGTCGCGATCACGCCGAGAACTATTATGCCGAGATGTGGTCCCTGCTCGAAACCTGCCCGATGCCGACTGATCTTCTTGTTGACGGACGTTACATTGCCGGGGCGTCACCCGGAGCGCGCCGACGAACGGAAGAGATCGCTCATCACCCTCATTTAGGCCACCTGGCCTTTGTCGTCAACACGCATCATCTCTTGATCTTTGCCCCCCTCGTGAAACTCGTCAGCGGGATTGGTCTCTTTGGCGACGAATACGAGGCATTGCAGTATTTGCGTGGCAATCGAGGCACCCCGCCCCACACAGTACACCTGGATCTCCCGTCTTTCCAGGAATATGCCCGTCCTTCCCCGGCCCCGATGATCATGCCCGAACCCGAACCCATTGGCCCACCGCCGACCGCAGTGGCGCGGGCCGTTGCCGCCGAGATGCACTCGCCCTCGCGCATCATCACGGCGCGCCTTGATCCACCGCCCCCGCTCACGCCGCGGACAATCACAACCCGCCACAGCAACGGGAATGGTGGTCGTCCCTCGTATACACGCCCCTTACCGCCGCCGCCAGCACCACGCATTGGACGCAACTGGGACGAGGAAGATATGGACTGGTAAAGAAGGGGCCTATGGCCCCTTCCTTATCGGTTCTATGGCAAGATCTCCTCGGGCTCGGCGAGGGGGAGTTGTTCAGGCTCACTGGCGCGCTGGGTACGCGCCACGGCTGCGATAAACTCACGAAAGAGCGGATGGGGGCGATTGGGGCGCGAGAGAAACTCGGGATGAAACTGACTGGCGACATACCAGGGGTGGTCGCGGAGTTCAATAATCTCGACGAGGCGACCATCGGGTGAAAGGCCACTAATCACAAACCCGGCCTCTTCGAGCACCGTGCGATAGGCATTGTTAAACTCGAAGCGGTGGCGATGCCGTTCATTGATCTGGTCAACGCCATATGCTGCATACGCCCGAGTGTCTGGGGTCAACACACATGGATAGACGCCGAGGCGCATCGTACCGCCCTTCTGGGTAATCTCGCGCTGATCGTGCATCAAATCAATCACCGGATGGGGCGTATCCGGCATAAACTCGGTACTATTGGCCTCGGCATTCTGGAGCACATGGCGAGCAAAGCTAATGGTTGCGCACTGCATCCCGAGGCACAGCCCAAGGTAGGGGATCTGGTTGCGCCGCGCATAGTCAGCCGCCAGGATCTTACCCTCGATGCCACGGTCGCCAAAGCCACCGGGAACCACAATCCCATAGACCTTGGCAAGCAGTCGTTCAGGACCCTCGCGTTCGACCTGTTCGGCGTGGACCCAATGCATATCAATATCAAACTCTTGATGCAATCCGGCGTGGCGAAGGGCCTCGACCACACTGATATAGGCATCTTTCAATTCGACATATTTGCCGACCAGGGCAATCGGCAAGACGCGCTTGGGTTGCCGGATCAACCTGACGAGATCGTGCCAAACATTGAGATCGGGGGCGATATTCTGTAGATCAAGGCTATCACAGAGATATTCGCCAAGCCCGGCCTGTTCGAGCACCAGGGGAACCTCATAGATCGATTCAACAGTTTGGACAGGGATGACGGCACGAGCATCCACATCGGCAAAGAAAGCTACTTTGTCACGAATCTCATCAGTAATCGGGAAATCAGCGCGGCAGAGGATCACATCGGCGGTAATGCCGACATTGCGCAGCGCCATCACCGAGTGCTGGGTTGGTTTCGTCTTGAGTTCACCAGTTGACCCGATATGGGGCAACAGGGTCACGTGAATATAGAGCACATTATCACGTCCGACATCCTTACGCATCTGGCGGATCGCCTCAAGAAACGGCAGACTCTCGATATCACCGACCGTCCCACCGATCTCCACAATCACCACATCGGCGTTGCTCTGCTGACCGACGGCGACAATGCGAGCCTTGATCTCATCGGTAATATGCGGAATAACCTGAATCGTACCACCGAGATAATCGCCGCGGCGTTCTTTCGCGATCACGGATGAATAGATCCGCCCAGTGGTCACATTGCTCAAGCGGGTCAGATTTTCATCAATAAACCGCTCGTAGTGACCAAGGTCGAGATCCGTTTCGGCCCCATCCTCAGTGACAAAAACCTCACCGTGCTGATAGGGTGACATCGTGCCGGGATCGACATTCAGATAGGGGTCGAGTTTCAGGATCGAAACCCCTAAGCCACGGCTCTTGAGTAAGCGACCAATGGAAGCCACCCCGATACCTTTGCCGACCGATGAGACAACACCACCAGTGACAAAGATGTACTTGACCATTTCTTTACTCCTAGCCCAGGATCGGGCGCAACACAACCAGGCGTGTCTCTTCGCGTTCGGCGGTCAACTGCGAGGCATTGAGCGTCAGCTTATCTTCGGCGCTCATCTCTTTGAGGCCCATCTCGGTCGTGAAGCGTTCGAGGGGCAGCAAAGGCTCATCGAACGAGAGTTGCGCGAGAGCATAGTGCATTGGCACAACGATCCGCGGCTCGATCTGGCTGATCACATTGATCGCTTCGGCTGGGCCAATCGTCTCGCCGCCACCGACCGGCACAAAGAGCACATCAACATTGCCGATGGCCTCGAGTTGGGCCTGGGTCAACTCGTGACCGAGGTCGCCGAGATGACAGAAGACCACCTCATCAAGGTGGATGACATAGACCGTATTGTAGCCACGTTCAGCCCCACGTTCTTTATCGTGGTAGGTACGCACCCCGGTAATCATGATGCCACTGACTTCATACTCACCGGGCGACTCAACCACAAAGAGCTTTTCGCGCAATGGCTTGACGGCGGCCACATTATTGTGATCAGCATGATTATGGCTAATCGTCACAATATGGGCGGTTGGGCGACCGATATCAAGGCCAATCGAGCGATTAAAGGGATCACAGAGCACGGTGCCATCGCGCCCGCGCAGGCGAAAACAGGCATGACCAAGAAATTGCACATCAGGCATCAGCGCGCCTCTTTAATATCAGACACGGGGCCATACCCCGCCTCACGTCTCGTCACCCTGTGATGCAGAACATTCATGCCAGAGGGTTTCGAGCAACGGACGAATGACAGCGAGGGCAAAGCCTCGTCGTTGGAGGAGACCGCCGAGACGGCGTTGAAACGTGGTGCGGTCAGGGCATGCACAGTACCGTGCAAGAACTGATCGCGCAACCTGTTCTGCCGCCTGCCGTTCTCCTTCGGCATCGGCACCGACCTCGGCCAGTGCTGTTGCGATTGTATCACGATCTACGCCTTTGTCGCGCAACTCGGCAACGAGCGCACGCACCCCCCGTGGTCGAAACCGTTGTCGGTTTTCGACCCAGTAGCGACTAAATGCCGCATCATCAAGCAACCCAAGGTCTTGCAGACGCTCGAGCACCTGATCAATCACCTGAGGGGGATGCTCTTTCTGGCGCAGACGCAAGCGCACCTCGGCGCGGCTACGAGGGCGGGCATCGAGCAAGCGCATAGCAGACAGGAGGGCCTGTTCTACCTGTGCTGATGCCGCCAGGCGTTGCCAGGCGGCATCATCAAGGGTCAGACCGACCCACAAACCCTCACGGGCGAGGGTTGCGAGGGTTATCCCAAGGGCAAAGGCCCCATCAATGAAAATATTGACACGCTGGCTATCGTGAAGCTGCGCAGTGATGGCGGTAATGGTGCCTGCGGGCATCGTGGCTGGCTAACTACTCCTCGTCTTCAAAGAGGCCGGCGTCTTCATCGTCGGCAATGGCCGCGACGGGCAGCGCAATCGGATTCGAGAGGCCCTGGGCTTTGATCAGGCGCTCGATCTCTTCAGTCAGCGCCGGGTTCTCCTTCAAGAAGTTACGCACATTCTCGCGCCCCTGTCCGAGGCGGTCTTCGGCAAGGTAGAACCAGGCCCCGCTCTTGCGGATGATATTCATCTCGACGCCAACATCAAGGATATTGCCCTCACGCGAAATGCCTTCATTGGCGAGGATATCAAACTCGGCCTGACGGAAGGGTGGGGCCACCTTATTCTTGATCACCTTGACGCGTGCCCGTGAACCAATCACCTCTTGCCCCGACTTGAGCGTCTCGATGCGGCGAATATCGAGGCGCACCGAAGCGTAAAACTTGAGTGCCTGCCCACCCGTAGTGGTTTCGGGCGAACCGAACATCACTCCTATCTTCATACGCAACTGGTTGAGGAAAATAACGATGGTTCGGCTCTTGTTGATGGCCCCGGAGAGCTTGCGCAGGGCCTGGCTCATCAGGCGGGCCTGGAGACCGGGGAGGCTGTCTCCCATGTCGCCTTCGATTTCAGCGCGAGGCACCAAGGCCGCCACTGAGTCGATGACGATGACATCGATGGCATTGGAACGAACGAGGGTTTCACAGATCTCAAGCCCTTGTTCACCGGTGTCGGGCTGTGAGACGAGCAAATCATCGATCTGGACACCACAGCGCTGGGCATAGATCGGGTCAAAGGCATGCTCAGCGTCAATGAAGGCACAGACACCACCGAGTTTCTGGGCTTCGGCAATGATATGCTGGGCCAGCGTTGTTTTGCCACTGCTCTCGGGGCCAAAGATTTCGACGACGCGACCGCGGGGCAAGCCACCGATGCCCAGCGCAATGTCGAGGGCAATCGAACCAGTGGGGATCGCCTCAATCGCCAGACGCGAGTTGAGCTCGCCCATCTTCATGATCGAGCCTTTGCCGAATTTGCGGTCGATCTGGCTCATTGCGGCAGCCAGAGCCTTCTCTTTTTCGGGCGCGATTGCCATCGCGGGCGCTCCTCCGTTATGTGCTGACACTCGTGCTTCTCCTTCTCTCTACTCTACTATGAGGGAGGGGCGCTGTCAACGCAGATTGACTCGCCCGCAAATCTGTTCTATTATAGCACGCCCGTGCGTGCTTGGCAAGTTGCTTGCATGATTTATACCGCTGCCGCACGCCAAAGGATACGCCGCGAAGCTATGTTATAGTGAAAGAAAGGAGGAATTAAAGATGATACGTCGCATTCCACCGGGTGAAGGTCAGGAGTCGGTCTGGGATTATCCTCGGCCACCGCGACTCGAAGCGACCTCGCGCCATCTTCAGATCTATTTTGGAGGCATTTTGCTTGCCGATACGCGGCGGGCCTTTCGGGTGCTCGAAACCAGCCATCCTCCGGTCTACTATATCCCTCCCGAGGATGTGCAGATGCGTTATTTGACTCGTACAGCGCGCAGTAGTTTCTGCGAATTCAAAGGCCAGGCGATCTACTATACGCTTCAGATTGAGAACCAGCGTGTTGAAGATGTTGCCTGGGCCTATCCACGACCAACCCGGGGGTTTGAGGCGCTTGCCAATGCTCTGGCCTTTTACCCTGACCCAATGGATGGATGTTTTGTTGATGGCGAACGGGTGACGCCGCAACCAGGCGGTTTCTATGGGGGTTGGATTACGTCGGATATTGTCGGGCCTTTCAAGGGGGGGCCTGGAACCTGGGGATGGTAGACGCGTTGTGTGGTGGCAAACAGCCGATGAAACTGGCTGTTTGCCACCACACATGCATGCGTTGCTCGGGCAACAGCCTAGTTATGGTCGCTCAGTGGGAGGCAGATCGTAAAGGTTGTCCCCTGGCCTTCCTGGCTGGTACAACTGATCATGCCGCCGTGCTGCTGCACAATCTCGCGAACAATGTACAGGCCAATGCCCAGACCAGTGAACGAGCTGTGCTGAACATTGGCGGCACGATAGAACTGCTCAAACAAGTGTTGTTGTGCCTCGAGAGGGATACCAATACCCTGATCGCTGATCGCCACACAAAGATGTTCGTCTCTCTGCTCGAGGGTGAGGAGGATGGGGCCTCCTGCCGGACTATATTTGATGGCATTGCTGATGATATTCTGAATTACTTCTTCAATGCGCAGTTCGTCAGCAAAGATCCGCAGCGGATCAGGGGTGGCCAGCAGTTCAAGGGTATGCCGACTCAGCGTCGGGCTCACCTCGGCCACGATCCGCTCGACCAGCCTCCTCAGATCAAACCAGTCGCGTTCGATAACCAATTGGCCGGTCTGAATGCGTGATAGATCAAGCAACGACGTCAACATCCGGTTGAGACGCAGACTCTGCTGAACAATCGCCTGAATCGGGCGGGTAAAGGCTTCACCAAGCTGGGCGTGTTGCATGCGGCGGTCGAGCAACTGCGCCTGGCCGAGCATCACGGTGAGAGGGGTACGCAAGTCGTGTGAAGCGACAGCTATGAAATGGTCGCGGGTGGTGACGGCTTCTTGCATCGTGCTATAGAGGCGGGCCCGCTGCAGCGCCTGGGCACATTGCACCGCGATCGCCCACAGAAAAGCCCGTTCATCCTGGGGAAATTGACGCGGCTCAGCAAAACTAACCATACAGACGCCCATCACCTGGCCCTCGACTTCCAGTGGCAGCAGAGCCAGACCGTGCGCATCTGCCGCGAGTGGCGGTGGAAGGGTAACTGATTGATAGAGCGCCTCCCTATCGGCCTGTGAAACAAGAAAGACTGGGAGCGCAGTCTTCAAGGTCTCGCCAAGCGGATGAGTGGTGTCGAGTAGCATCGTGATCGGCACAGGGGCTGTAGTATCAGTGGGGGGGGCATTGGTGCTGTGTAAGACCTCCAGCGCCGTACCATCGACACTGCGGACATACATTGCTACCTGGTGGGCATCGAGGGTCTGCCGCACCTCTTCAACGACGACACGCGCCACATCTAGCGGCGTGACGGCTTCAGAAAGGGCTGAGGTAATCGTCTGAAGACGCTCTACCCGTCGCACAGCTTGCTCGGCCATCTGGCGTGCAATGCGCTCACGGGCAAGGAGAAACTCTCGTTCATGCTGGATGCTATAGCGCTCGCTGACATCAATCGCCGAAGGAATTAGGTAACGGATATTGCCATATGCGTCACGGAGCGGGGCCAGCATAAAATCGATCATCATCAGGCGCTCGTCGGCGACCCGCACCATCACATCATACCGTGAGGTCTCACCAGCCTGGCCACGCGCAAGGGCCAGGCATAGTTCGGCCTGAACGTCAGGATCGTACGACCACCAGTAGGTCTCGTGAAATGGCTTACCAATGACATCGGATGGTTGCAAGCCAGCCACCTTGAGGGCAGACTGATTCGCTTCGATCAGGATGCCATCAAACGTCACTACACCAACAAAAGCAAAGAGGGAATCCAGGAGAGCCTGCGCTGAGAATGAATGTAGAATGTCGGCTTCACCTGGTTGCATACGGTTCTTCTCAATCATCCTTGCGCCAGGGCGTATCCTCCAGCCAGCGTGTGCCTTATGTTATCAAGAACGAGCTTTGCAACTCATGCTAACACACGTCGGTCTATTTTGGCAGAGCATGCACCTTTTTCGTAGGGCTACGTCAAAGTGGGAGGGACACGAATCAGGGCAAGCGCGGCCCCTACGGAAGCCGCGGTCGCCCGCACGGAAGCGGCAATATTCGTCTAACCCGCACGCCGCCACAGCGCCAGGAGGCTGTTGCGCAGCGCCGCGAGCGCCTGTGGGGCTTATCCCGTGCGCATAAGGTTCACGGCTCTGAACCAAGGAACTGTGGTTCCTGGCATCTCGTGTGACCACGTGAGCAGGGTTAGACTAGTGTGATCATGCTTGTTGCGGAGGAGTTGCTGTTTTATAGGGTTGGTTGAGCATCTGCTCGATCTTCAGCTTCAACTGCTCAGGGTTAATCCAGATGCTTGCTTGCGGAGCTGGGGTATTATCTGGTCGGCATGCTAGTCGGTCAAACCCGAAGCCCCACTCACCACACATTTTTTTGAAATCGTCATTAACGAAATTCTCAGCATGGATTTCTAGGACACTCATAGGGGGATCTCGGCGGAAGATCATATTCGTTAGACCAGCCCCGTGGACAGCAAGAAAGTAGCGTGTTTTAGAGCAGAGTTGAACATATACGTCTCCTGATGTTATTTTTATGCAGATATCTTCTGCTATCTACGGCCCATCCGGGGTACGCGGCACCGCGCCGGTTCTGGACAACAACCTCGCGGAGCAAGGTCAGCAATGCAGGTTGACTGATCTTGGTGTCGTGGCCCACAGCCAGATCGCAGGTGCAACACAGTTGTACCTGCTCGAGTCGCAACGAAGTGTTTGCCACCACCTACACCTCAATGAGTGTGAACAACGGCACCACAATCTTGAACGTTGCCGGATGGATCGGAAATAGCATCTAAATTAATATCGAAGATCTGTATTCCGAGGAGTATACCACAACTTGGCCGAGTTGTCACCATAGGGTGTCAGAATTAGATCAAGGAAGAACGTGTTATAATCTGCCCTATAGACAATCCCTTAACTTTATTTGACTGAGAGATCGAGTGTCTATCGATGCTGTCGTCAGAAGAACAACTCCTCGATGAACTGCGTGCCAGTGAAGAGCGTTTTCGTGCTTCCTTTGAGCAGGCGGCCGTTGGGATGAGTCATATCCGCTATGATGGCCTGATTATGCGCGTCAATCAGCGGTATTGTGATATTGTCGGCTACACCAAAGACGAATTAACCCGGCTAACGCTGCACGATTTTGCGCATCCTGATGATAACGAAGCCGATAGCGTATTAGCCCTCAAACTCTTGAGTGGTGAACTGCGAACCTATACGCTCGAGCGTCGGCTGTATCACAAGAACGGCGCAATCATCTGGGTCAAGGTCACGGTTTCGCCGATTTATGATGTTGCAGGCAACATTATTGAGGCGCTGGGCATTATCGAGGACATTACCGCCCGCAAAGCGGCCGAAGAAGCCCTCCGCGAACTCAATGCCACGCTCGAACAACGGGTTGCTGAACGCACCTTTGAATTAAGCATGGCGAATGAACGCTTGCAGGCCGAGATCACGGTACGCGCTCGGGTTGAACAGGCGCTGCGCGAGAGTGAGGAGCGCTACCGGCGACTTGCCGAGAATGCACCTGATATTGTCTACCGCGTGGATCTGCAACCTGAACCGCGCATCACCTATATCAGTCCGGCCATCACAGCGATTACAGGCTATAGCATTGAAGAGTTTTATGTCTCGCCGCTGTTGGTGAGCGACATTCTCTTCCCCGAAGATCGGGCGATGCTGACGCAGGGCATCGCTGATCCAACGTTGCTGATTGGCCCGTTCGAATTGCGTGGGCAGCACCGTGATGGTTCGCCCATCTGGTTCGAAGTGCGGAGCACGCTTCTTCACAATGACCACGGCACCCTTGCTGCCATTGAAGGCATCGCACGCAATATTACCGAGCGCAAGCGGGCCGCTGAACAATTACAGCAGAGCCGTGACGCGCTCTTGATCACGAATCAAGAGCTTGATCGGGCAAACCGCACCAAAGACCAATTTCTGGCCCATCTCAGCCACGAGTTGCGTACGCCGCTCAATAGCATGCTTGGACAGGTAGAGTTGCTTCGGGCTCAGTTGTATGGCCCGCTCAATGCCTGGCAACAGCGTACGATCGAAGATCTAGAGGGGAACGGGCGGCATTTGCAGACTTTGATCAGCGATCTGCTCGATTTGACCCGGATTGAAGCAGGGACGTTAGAGTTGCAGCCTGGGTTGCTTGAAGTCTACGAACTCTGTGTTGCGTGTGTGCGCGTAGTTGCCGAAGCCGCAAGAGCAAGACAAGTTACGGTTCAACTTGATCTTGATCCTGCGGTGACAGCGTTGTATGGTGATCATCGGCGGATCAAACAGGTGCTCGTCAATCTGTTGAGCAATGCCGTGAAATTTAGTCATACCGGGGGCGTAGTGCGGCTCGAACTGCGTGGTAATGCAGACGAGGGTCTTGCGCTCTTTCACATTATTGACACGGGCATCGGGATCGCCGAAACTGATCTCTCACGTCTCTTTCAGCCCTTTGTGCAAATTGACAGTGGCCTAAAGCGGCGTTATGGTGGGGTTGGTCTGGGGCTTGTGCTGGCTTCGCGGCTCGCAAAGTTGCACCAAGGCGACCTTACCGTCACCAGCAGTCTTGGTCAGGGCAGTCGGTTTACCCTGAGCCTCCCATGGCGGCCATACTAGTGGGTAACGTACATTATTTCCTGAGATGCTCCCGGCCTTGTCATTGCTGAGTGCAGCGAAGCAAGGTAACGACACAACTGAGGTTATGCCGAGCCAATCACGCTTCGGCTGAGGTAAAGGGGAAAAACGGCTTGAGCGCATCGCAGAGCATGAGGTCAATCTCGTAGAGACCGGCGCTATGGTGGCCCTTGAAGGGCAGGCCAACGCGTTTCACCAGGGCGATCATGCCAAGATTGTCGGCGTGGGTCAACAGGATCATGTGGTGCAGACCACTGGCAAGGGCGACCTGAACCAACAGATCAAAGAGTAGCCCCCCAAGGCCAGCGCCTTGATAATCGTCACGAATGACGACCGACGCTTCACAGGCATCACGGCGGTGATCCAGAAGACCGTAGCGGGCGACCCCGATGCACTCATCGCGCCCATTCTCTTCAATCAGGGCGATGAGGGCACACTCGTGGGTCGGATCGATCGAGGCCAGGCGGTGCGCTTCAAGATCAACCCGTTCTTCCTCAACCTTATCAAGGGGTACGAAAAAACGCCGGTAGCGTGTCTCAGAGGAGAGACGGTAAAACATCCGCTTGAGCAACACGGCATCTTCGCGGCGCATGTGGCGCACCTTCACCCGGCGGCCATCACGAGTTTCGAGGGTGACGATGGCTCGTGAATCTGGTTGCTCTAAGGCTAATGATGGCCTCATGATTTCTACTCCTGGCCGTGGCACAATTCAATGGATATTGATCGTATGTCTCGGCGCTTATCGCTGCACTGTCTAAGGGGCAGCTTATGCCGCAGTGCGTCATGATGGTATTGTATCATACAAACGTTACCAATGGATAACCAAAGATGGAGTTTCGCTTGACGGCACCCTTGATCGCCCTGGTGGGGCCTACGGCTGTAGGCAAGACGGCGCTTGCCGTTGCCCTGGCGCACCGCTTGGATGGCGAAATTATCTCGGCTGACTCACGACAGGTCTACCGACGGATGGAGATCGGGACGGCAAAACCGTCGGCAGCCGAACGAGCTGCTGCGCCGCATCACCTGATTGATCTGTGTGAACCTGATGAAGCCTTCTCGCTGGCGCGGTATCAGGATCTGGCGCTGGCGAGCATTGCCGAGGTGGTCGCCCGTGGGCGCGTGCCTTTGCTCGTAGGGGGAACCGGTCAGTACCTTGCGGCGGTACTTGAAGGATGGCAGATCCCCAGGGTGGCCCCGCAGCCTGCGTTGCGGGCCGAATTGCAGGCCGAAGCCGAGCGCGACGGCGGGGCAAGGCTTTATGAGCGTTTGGCGGAAGTTGATCCAATGGCCGCCCTACAGATTGGCCCGACCAACGTGCGTCGCATTATTCGTGCCCTCGAAGTCTATCTCGTGACTGGCGAACCAATTTCGACCCAACAGACGCGGCAACCACTGCCGTACCAAATCCGTACCATCTGGCTTACGCGTCCACGTGAAGAACTCTATGCGCGGGCCGATGCGCGTGTGGAGGCGATGATAGCGGCTGGCCTCGTTGAAGAGGTGAAGACGCTGGTTGCCGCCGGGTACGGCTGGCACCTCCCAGCAATGTCGAGCCTCGGATATATCCAGTTCAAACCGTATCTCGAAGGTGAGACCGCCCTGCAGTCGTGCATCGAGCGGCTGAAATACGATACCCACAGCTTTATTCGACGTCAGGGCGCATGGTTTCGGCGACTTCCGCAGCTTGAGCAATGGGCCCCTGGGCATCCTGAGTGGGTGGGGTAACTTGTCGTGCGTGGCGAGGGCAAGCGGCTAACAAAGCTAGCCACTTGCCCTCGCCACACGAAGTTGCAGGGCGTCAGGCAATATTTCTGCGTTCGCTGCCGCCAAGACGCATGAGCATCATACGGAGGAGCGCCAGATCCTCATCAGAGAGACGCGCAAGTGACGCATCACCAGGACTGACAGCCTCACTCAACAATAGCAACGCGCGCAGCGCCATAGGTGAGACAGTTACACTATCACCTGAGGAGGCGATAGGGAGATACATGTGAGATGGCTGCGTATTTGAACAGACGGGAGTCATACGGGCTCCTTTCCTCCTGGTTGATCTACTTGAATAGTGTAGTCTGTTGCTTGGTAATCGTCAAGAGCACTGAAGATGAAGTACAATAGAAAATGGTGGTGCAGTAGAGCTAAGGGAGAGTGCCGTGGTACCTGCGGTAACGCTTGGGCGTGATGGGCTGTTGCTTGACGGGCAACCTTTCTATCTCCTGGCTGGTTGTATACACTATTTCCGCTGGCCTTACGCAGAATGGCGCTCGTTGTTGACCCAGGCTCGCCGGGCGGGGTTGAATACGATTGATACAGTCATCCCATGGAATCGTCACGAACCCCGTCCTGGTCACTTTGATTTTGCTGATGAGGCCAATCTTGCGGCTTTCCTCGATCTTTGTCATGTGCTTGGGCTCAAAGTGATTGTTCGTCCGGGACCCTATATTTGTGCCGAATGGGAAAATGGTGGCCTACCGGCCTGGTTGACGGCTACCCCTGGGCTACGTTTGCGTGTTGATGATCCGCATGCGCTCAAAGCTGTTGAACGCTGGTTTGACCGGTTGATGGAGGTGCTCGTTCCACGTCAGTATACCAGGGGCGGCCCGATTATCCTCTGTCAGATCGAGAATGAGCACTGGGCCTCGGGGGTCTATGCCCACGATTTTCATCAGCAGACGCTTGCAGCGGCAGCGACGGTGCGCGGCATCGAGGTGCCGCAATATACGTGTGTCGGGGCGATGCCCGGACGACCTGAATTGCGCAATGGCTGGAGTGGCCTTGCCGAAAAGCTTCTCCAGACTCGGCGCCTCTGGCCGGATAATCCACTGATTGTGAGTGAACTCTGGAGTGGCTGGTTTGATAGCTGGAGTACCAGTCGCCAGACGCGCAAAACGGCAGCGAAACTCGATATGACGTTGCATCAACTGACGGCTGTCGGTGCGGCTGGCTTTTCGCATTGGATGTGGGCTGGTGGCACCAATTTTGGTTCGTGGGGTGGGCGCACGGTCGGCGGCGATCTGGTCTTTATGACGACCAGTTATGACTATGATGCCCCAGTGAGCGAATATGGCGAATTGCGCGCCAAGGCGCTCGTGGCGCGTCGGCATCACCTCTTTCTGGGGAGCCTGGGCGCACGCCTGGCGCCGATCCTGGCCGATGCGGTGCCGGGTGGGCTGACCGTGCTGAGCCCGCCATCCGTCTATGGGCGCAGTGAGCCAGGCACTGAGCCGTATCGGACGGTACGGGCCAGCCCGAACGCTCCAGAGGCGTGGCGCGATTTTCAGGCTACGTTCCTGGTGAATGCCGGGCTAGAAGGGCAGACCTATCAGGTCTTTCTGGCGCATCCTGCGCGTCATCTGACCGTCGAGGTTGAGCCAGCAACGATCCGCCCGATCTTTGCGCATCTGCCTTTACACGACCAGTTGCGCCTGGTGTGTCATACCGGGCGCGTTCTCGGGTTCTGGCGCTACCGCGAACGCGATCTGCTGATCATCTATGGGCAACCTGGCGAGCAAGGCATGGTCGAACTGCTTGATCAGCGTGGTGAGGCCCCGCCAATAGTGACAATGACCTCACCTGGCCTCCAGGCCTCGTTGCACAAATATAGTATCGAGGTAACCTACTGGATCAACGAGAACCCTGGCATTCTCGATCTTCACTGTGGCGCACGCTCGCTGCGTTTGATGTTCCTGACCGACGCTGCGGCGGCGCGGTGCGAATTGCTGCCCGACGGCTCGCTTCAGATCCCGTCGCCACCTGCGCCTCTGCAGGAGACCCGGCTGAAGCTCTCGACCGAACGGTTTGGCGTAGTCGAAATGATCACGAATGAGGGTTGGCGGAACCTTACCCGCCCCGAACCGCTCGAGCGCCTGGGATGCGATTATGGGTACGGTTGGTACCGAGCGACCCTGGAATTGGATGCGCCGCTCGAAACACGGCTGGTTGCGCCATGGTTGCATGATCGGGGCTGTCTGCTGGTTGATGGCGTGGATGTCGGCTGGTTCGGGGTCAGTCATCACGGGCCACGGTATACGCTGCCGCTAAAGCTTGAAGCTGGGCAGCACGACGTGCGCCTGCTGGTTGACAACCTGGGGCGCTTTAACTATGGGTTGAAGCTTGGCGAACTCAAGGGGTTGCTGGACACGCTCTATCTTGATGGCGAAGAGCAGGATCTCTCTCATGGCTGGTCGGCGCTCTGGCAGGAGGTGCAGTTTGCGGGTGAGGCCGTGGCGCATGCGCAACCCGGCGCGTTTCGACCCGACCAGGATGCGGTCGACCTGCGCCATTTTGCCTTTAGCGGGCCTGCGGTCTGGTTGTTGCGGACGCTTGAGGTGCAACCTGGACGGCGTTATCTTCTGCACATCACTGGTGATCGGAGTTCGGGGGCACTTTTTGTGAATGGTGAAGCCATCGAGCGTTTCAGCCGTCATCGTAGTGGAGGCTTTCTCAAGCACGACATAACCGACTGGTTGCGCCCAGGGGCGAATGTGCTGGCCCTCTTTTTACAGGGTTATGCCGGAACCCCCTGGCAGGCGACCCTGGTGAGTTATCCGCTCAAACGCCCGTTGAAGGCTCGCTGGAGTTTTCGCGCCGGAGTGACCCCAGATCTTCCGGCCAAAGCCAGTGTAACCGGGCCAGCTTTCTATCGGGTCGCTTTTGCCCGGAACGAGTTATCAGCGCGCATGGTGCGCCTGAGCCTACGGCTTGACGGCTTTGCCAAAGGGCACATCTGGCTCAATGGGCGCAACCTGGCCCGTTTCTGGCAACCCGGGCCACAAGAAGAGTATAAAGTGCCTGTCGCGTGGCTGTTGCCCGAGAATGAACTGTGGATCTTTGCCGAGACGGGAACAGCTGCAGAGGTCACCCTGATCGCCGGGGGACAGAATGAGTGAGTATGAGGGTTAGACAGCCACCTATGCCTGGGTTGCGCATTATCATTGTGTCATGGAATGTGCGTGAGTTGCTGCAAGCGTGCCTCGCGAGCATTGAGGCGTCGCTAGCCGGGAGTGAACTGGAGTATCAGATTATCGTCGTGGACAATGCGAGTCACGATGGCACGCCAGCGATGGTGCGCACGTTCTATCCGCAGGTGGTTCTGCTTGAACCGGGGCACAATCTTGGTTTTGCTGGAGGCAATAACCTGGCCTTACGGCAGATCATTGCCACAGAAGGCGAACGTCGTCCCTATATTCTGTTGCTCAACCCCGATATCAAGGTTGTTGGCGCAGCCATCCCCCGGCTGGTCCATGAACTGGCAGCGCATCCCGAACTGGCGGCGGTCGGCCCATTGTTGCGCTATGGTGACGAGACGATCCAGCCGTCGCGGCGTCGGTTTCCGACCCGTGCGACCTTCTTCTGGGAGAGCACCGTGCTTGATCGGCTCTGGCCTGCGAATCCGTGGGCAGGGCAGTACCGCTGTGCCGAAACGCCTGAGACCGTGGCGCAGCCGGTCGACTGGCTTGTCGGGGCCGCACTATTGGTGCGAAGCGAGGCGATCATGCGGGCTGGCTTGCTTGACGAGCGCTTTTTTATGTATAGTGAAGAGTTGGAGTGGCAGGCCCGGTTGCACCAGGCGTGGGGTGGGATCAGGTTTGTGCCCGACGCAGTGATGATCCACTACGAAGGCAAAAGCAGCGAGCAAGCGCTAGCTGCCCGTCACCTGAACTTTAGTCAGAGCCGCATTTTGTTAGCGCGAATCTGGTATGGCTGGCGCTGGGCAGCCTGCCTGCGCAGCTTCTTGCGCCTGGGTTTTGCCTATGAACTGGTCAACGAATGGCTCAAATTACGCCTTGGGCACCGTCCTGAACTTCGTCGGACACGGATAGCACTGTATCGCGATCTTTTGCGAACCTTATAGATAGTGTTGCTATGTATGATCAAACGCTTGCCGACCACTGGCAGATCCACCCGGTTGACACCTTCCGACAAGGCATCTATCCACGTGACAATGAAGGCTGGTTTCCGGCGCATGTTCCCGCTCACTGGCAACAACTGAGTGGCTTTGAGCACTATGCAGGCCGAGTTGTCTACCGCTGCCGGTTTCCGTGGTCGGATGCAGAGGCAGCGGATCAAGCGATGTGCCGCCGGTGGCTGCGGCTGAATGGCGTCTTTTATCATTCGCGCGTCTACCTGAACGGGGTTGATCTCGGGCCACATACCGGTTATTTCGAGCCGCACGAACGCGAGATCACGGGCCTGTTGCAGCGCGAGAATACGTTGCTGGTAGAAGTTGAGTGCCCTGATGAACGCAACAAGAGCGGGAAGACGATGATCACCGGCGTCTTTTCGCACTGGGACTGTCTTGATCCGCAGGCGAATCCGGGCGGGATCTGGTTACCGGTCGAACTGCATCACAGTCGAGCGGTGCGGCTGGCGCGGGGGCGGTTGTTGACGCTCACGTGCAATGATCGTTTTGCGCAGATCCGCTTTGATCTCGAAGTTGACGCGGCAACCGCGTGCGACGCAACCGTGCGCCTGACCTTTACCCCGCGCACCTTTGCCGGTGAAGCGCAACAGATCGAGCAGCAACGCAGCCTTGGACATGGCCCGCAGCAGCTTGGCGGGCTGATCAAACTGCGCGAACCGCGGCTCTGGTGGACGCACGACCTGGGGCGTCCAGAGCTCTATGATGTGACCGTTGAGGTGCTGGTTGACGGGCACGTAAGCGATGTTCTACCCATCACCTTTGGCGTGCGTACCTTCGAATTGCGCAACTGGTTGCCCTATCTCAATGGTGAACGCTTTCTGGTAAAAGGCAACAACTACCCGCCGGGCGATATGCGGATTGCCACGATGGACAAAGCCCGGTGTGCCGCCGATCTTGAACTAGCACGGGACTGTCATATGAACATGCTGCGTGTGCATGCCCATGTTGATCACCCGGCCTTTTACGAAGCGGCCAACGAGGCGGGGATCCTGCTCTGGCAAGACTTCCCGTTGCAATGGCTCTATGCGTCGAGCATTCTCCAAGAAGCGCGGCGCCAGGTGCGCGTGATGGTGCATCAACTTGGCAGCCACCCTTCGGTCGCGATCTGGTGTATGCACAACGAATCCTTTTTGATCGAAGATACGGCTGATGAAAGCATCTGGACACGGATCAAAATGCAACTGAGCGTCTTTGGGCCAAACTGGAATCGCAATGTGATGGATACCCAACTCAAAGCGATTGTTGAGCAAGAAGACCCGACGCGGCCTGTGGTGCGCTCATCGGGCGAACTCGACATCACCTATTTGCGGGAAGGCACTGACGGCCACGCCTACTTTGGCTGGTACCGCAACTATGGCGACCTGCGTGATGCCGAGGTGATGCAAAAACGATTTTCAAATAACATGCGTTTTGTAACCGAATTTGGCACGCAGAGTTTTCCAAATCTTGAGAGTAGTTTGCGTTTTATGCCTGATCCGCTGACTGATGAAGCAATTACGCAACTCGCCACGCGCCATGGCTTACAGGCGGAAATCATGGACAACTGGCTCCCGTGGCGGCAGGCCGGATCGCTCGCCAACGTCATCAAACTCTCGCAGGACTACCAGATCTTCATCAACCGCTACTACATTGATCGGCTGCGCAACAACAAATACCGTCCAACGGGCGGCATCATCGCCTTTCTCTTGCTCGACCCCTACCCGGCGGTGCTCTGGAGCGTCGTTGACTACTGGCGGGTACCCAAGCGTTCTTACGAGGCTATGCGCATGGCCTACAGCCCACAATACGCCTACTGCATCTTTGATCCACGGATGTACAGCATTGGCGAGGCCATCACGCTCGCGTTGAGTGTCGTCAACGACGCGCGGCGGGGCATTGTCGGGGCGCAACTGGCAGCGCGGCTGAGCGATCCTGGTGGCAATGTGCTCGCCGAAGTGCGTCACCGGGTCAACCTGCCAGCTGATTGCCTCCCGATCATTGTTGATCGACTGCGGCTCACGCCAACGCAAGCTGGCCGTTACGCCCTAACCATCGAACTGACCGGCGTGGATCACGAGATTCACCAGATCTACGAAATTGCCGTAGGGTAGTGCCTCCGGCGGGTAGAGGTGGGGTTTGCACTCCATGCGTGTGCTGGCGAAAACGGCCAGCACACGCATGGAGTGCTTGGGGCAGCGGCCCGCAAACCTCAGGCCCCCAAAGATTCCCCAGATGAGCGAAAGATGTGGTATGATATTGATATCTATAACGCATCGCGTAATATGAACGTCTGAACACCAACGGTCAAGGAGGACCAGATGCCCTATCAGATCAAGCGTGTGGCCGTGATTGGTGCTGGCACAATGGGTGCGGCGATTGCTGGCCTGGTTGCCGGTGCGGGTCTGCCAGTGCTCTTGCTCGACATGCCGCCCAGCAAACTCACTCCCGAAGAGGAAGCCAAGGGGCTGTCACTCGCTCACCCCGCTGTTCGCAATCGGTTTGTGCAGGCCGGTTTTGACCGGATGCGTAAAGCTCGCCCTTCCAATCTCTACAATCAAAACAGTGCGCAACTCATTTCCCTTGGCAATACCGAGGATGACTTCGCAAAATTGGCCGATGTCGATTGGATTGTCGAGGTCATTATCGAGCAACTTGGCCCCAAACAGGCCTTGATGGAGCGGATCGAGGCGGTGCGCAAGCCGGGTGCGATTGTCACCAGCAACACCTCAGGCATTCCCATCGGGCTGATTGCCGAGGGGCGCAGTGATGAGTTCAAGCGTCATTTCTTTGGGGCGCACTTCTTCAACCCTCCGCGCTATCTCAAGTTGCTTGAGTTGATCCCTGGTGAGGCCAGTGATCCGGCGGCGGTGGCGGCTTTCCGCAGTTTTGCCGAAAATACGCTCGGCAAAGGTGTGGTGATCTGCAAAGATCGGCCCAATTTCATTGGCAACCGCATCTTTAGCTATGCCGGCCAGGTTGTGCTCAATGAGGCGCTCGCCCGTGGCTATACGGTCGAAGAGCTTGATGCCTTGACGGGTTCGCTGATCGGGCGACCCAATACGGCCAGTTGCCGCCTGCTTGACCAGGTTGGCGTGGACGTGATGCACTACGTGGCATCAAATCTCTACAAAGCTATTCCCGAAGACGAGAGCCGCGAGGTCTATACCAATAATGACCTGCTTGAGCGCATGGTCGCTGCCGGTCGTCTGGGCAAGAAGGTCGGCCAGGGTTTTTACAAAGAGATGCGTGAGGGCAAGAAGCGCGAGTTCTGGGCTCTCGATTTGCAGAGCTTCGAGTATGTTGCGCCGCAAGGCACCGCGTCGGTTGATGCGTTTATCAACGAGGCCAAAAAGCAGAAGGCGTTGCCTGAGCGTTTGCGGTTTATGCTGCGTCGTGCCGCCGAGCAACCCGATGACCGGGGGGCCGCGATTGTCACGCTGGCCATCTTGCCAATGATCGCCTATGCGGCACGTCGGTTGCCCGAGATTGCCGATAGCGTCGCCGATGTGGATAGTGCTATTCGTTGGGGCTTTGCGCATCAACTTGGGCCGTTCCAGATCTGGGATGCGCTCGGTGTCGCTGAGGGCGCCGATCTGATGAAGAGCCAGGGCCTGGACGTGCCCGCCTGGGTTGATCAGTTGATCGCCAAAGGCGAGGCCCAGTTCTACGGCGACGGCACAGCCTACAATGTTGCCACCGGGCGTCATGAGCCGCTTGTGCGTGACCCACGCGCTATCGATCTGGCTGCGCTCAAGGCCGCAGGGCACGAGGTGCTTGGCAATGCTGCGGCGAGCCTGATTGACCTTGGTGACGGCGTGCTCTGCTTCGAGATCCATTCGAAGGCCAATGCCATCGGCGGGCCGGTTGTCGAGATCCTGCTCGGCGCAATGGAAGAGTTGAAGAACGACAAGTGGGTCGGCATGGTCATCGGCAACCAGGGTGCCCGCTTCTCGGCAGGCTTCGACCTGAACGAGTTGGGCGCTGCGGTGCAAATGGGGGCCTGGGACGACCTTGGCGAGTTGATCGAGTTGGTGCAGCAGACCTTCTACAATCTGCGCTACGCAGCCAAGCCGGTCGTGACCGCACCATTTGCCCACACCCTTGGTGGTGGGGCTGAATTCGCGATGCACGGTGCCGTGACGGTTGCGGCGGCTGAAACGTATATGGGTCTACCCGAGTTTGCCGTTGGTCTAGTGCCGGGTTGGGGTGGTTGTACGCAACTCAACCGGCGCATTATTGCGGAAACAGCTCGCAATGGCGGCGATACGCTCAAGGCCTTCCAGCAGGTCTTCGAGACCCTGGCCTTTGCCAAGGTCGCAACCAGCGCCCTCGAAGCGCGTGACCTCGGCTATCTGCGGCCTACCGATCGCATTGTCTTCAATCAGGACTACCTGATTGGCGAAGCGAAACGTGAAGTACTGCGCCTCGTTGGCGAGGGCTATACGCCGCCTACGCCGGGCAACCACTGTTATGCCCTCGGGCGTGACGGCTTGGCCGCAGCGCGTATCGCCATCTACCAGTTGCGTCAGGGCAACTTCGCCACTGAGTATGATGCGGTTATTGCCGAAAAGATTGCGCATATCCTCTGTGGCGGCGAATTGAGCAACCCACAATTCGTTGATGAGCAATACCTCTTGAGCCTTGAGCGTGAAGCGCTGTTGGTTCTCGGCCAGGACGAGCGTACGCTTGCACGAGCCAAACATATGATGGAGACCGGCAAGCCCCTGCGTAATTAAGGAAGTTCGCGTATGCTGGTGCAAACGGCTAGCTTCGCTCGCCATTTGCACCAGCATACGCACGGTACCGATATCAGACAAGAGGATATATCAGGAGAACAATCACATATGGACGAAGCCGTCATTATTTCTGGTGCCCGTACCGCCGTTGGCAAATCAGGCCGTGGTACGTTGCGCACGACTCGCCCCGATGAATTGGCCGCACTGGTTGTGCAGGCGACGATTGCTCGCGCACCAGGGCTTGACCCGCGTGAGGTCGAAGATGTGATTATGGGCTGTGCGATGCCCGAGGGTGAGCAAGGGCTCAATCTGGCGCGTGTCGCCGCCCAGCGGGCCGAGTTGCCCGATAGCGTCTGTGGCGTTACCGTCAACCGTTTTTGTGCCTCGGGTCTGCAGACCGTTGCGATGGCCGCGCAGCAGATCATGATGGGGCAGGCTGACGTGATTATCGCCGGTGGGGCCGAGAGCATGAGCATGGTGCCAATGTCGGGCAACAAGTTCTCGCCCAATCCACACCTCGCCCAGCACGATCCGGCCGTCTATCTCGGCATGGGTCTGACGGCAGAGAATGTCGCCCGTGACCACAAGATCAGCCGTGAAGACCAGGATGCCTTTGCGCTCCGTTCGCACCAGAAGGCCCTGCATGCACAAAAAGAGGGCTATTTTGCTCCTGGCATCGTACCGGTTGAGGTGCAACTGACCGAACTAGTTGACGGACGGGCGCAGACGCGGACGATGGTATTTGATCGTGACGAGGGGCCGCGGGCCGATACGTCACTCGAAGCCTTGGCGAAACTCAAGGCCGCCTTCAGCGCGACTGGTAGCGTGACGGCAGGCAATAGCTCGCAGACAAGCGACGGGGCCGCCGCCGTGCTGGTGATGAGTCGGCGCAAAGCGGATGCCCTGGGGCTCAAGCCTCGCGCACGCTTCCTCAGCTTCGCCGTGGGCGGCGTGGCCCCGGAAGTAATGGGCATCGGGCCAGTCGTCGCGATTCCCAAGGCGCTCAAGTTGGCCGGGCTTGAATTGAGCCAGATCGACCTGATCGAGCTCAATGAAGCTTTTGCGGCACAGGCGCTGGCCGTTGCGCGTGAACTTGGCCTTGACATGGAGAAACTCAATGTCAACGGTGGCGCCATCGCGCTCGGGCATCCGCTGGGTTGCACCGGGGCCAAGCTCACCGTTCAGATCCTCGACGAACTCGAGCGGCGCGGCGGGCGCTATGGCATGGTCACGATGTGCATCGGTGGTGGCATGGGTGCCGCCGGAATCTTTGAGCGCTTGTAACCTAGCAACGACCGATCATTCATTGCGTACCGAAAACCGCCAGCTACACTGGCGGTTTTCGGTACGCTGATCCTAAAACAACAAATTCCCCACAAACCCGAGCACCAGCGACAAAAGAATGAATAACGCCACCAACCCGAGCACGACAAGGCCAAGGATGTTGCCCAGGTTGAGCGACCGCGATGAGCGAACCTCTTCGCCTTCGCCGATCTGCCGGACGGTGCGTACCGTCTGCGTGATCAGGGTTTCGGTACTGGATGATTCGACACCAATCCATTGCCACGCATTGCTGCGAGTAGGGACAACCAGTTTGCGGGCCGGGCTGGTATGCACCAGTTGGACAAGTTCGGGTGACAGACCCTCTGGGCCACTTGTTGCCATCGTCCACGGCCCGACAATCAAGCCTGCCTCGGCAAGTTGAGCGGCGGCAACGCTGACCTCACCATCAGGTCTGATCAGATCCAGCTGAAGGCCAGGAAGTTCCTGCTGCAAGCGGGAAGCGACGGCTTGCCCAAAGCTAGCGTCGCCTGGCGCAATGATAGCGACGCGCAAAGCAGCGAGGCGGGCCGCAAGCTCGCGCCGCTGGGCACGTCCGTCGGCACGCACCTCGGATCCGTGGTAGAGCCAGGCCAGGCCAGCGAGGATGGTAAAGGCAATTGCCTGACCAAGATCGCTCAACAAGTTGCCTTCGATCGGGTCGCCGAGAATCAGGCGCAGCAGGCGGGCAATGACATAGATCGCCCCGCTGAGCACCACCATCGTTGCCACAAAGAGATATCCATAGAGATAGATCTTGCGCACAAGCGACGTGCGTTCGGCACTTCCCACTGGCCCAGAGAGTTCGGCTGCCACCATAATGCGGCGCCAGGGCCAGATCCAGACGGCAAGGCCAGCTATCAGTGCCGCTGTGAACCATGCCAGTTGGGTACTGAGCAGATCGGTGAAAGCGCGTTCAGCAAAGGCACGGATGATCACACTGAGGATGCCGCCCCCACCCACAAGCGCCGCGGCCAGGCCAATCGCGGCCACAAGATAGAGATAGGTACGACGCACTGCCGCCTGGCGCGGAACCTCGCTGGATCGTGTGGCATCCTGCTGCAACACACGCGCATGATAGGCCCAGAAGACGCCAGACGCGATGATGATCGTCAACGGCTCACGCAGATCGCCTTCGGGTGAGAGACCGAGCAGCTGCTGCAACAAGCCGGCGAGAATAAAAGTCGCATTGGTCACCGCCGCCAGCACCGTCACAAAGACAATCGCATAGAGATAGAGCTTGCGCAGTGCCGATGCGTGCTCGTCTTGATCTGGCCCGTCAAAGAGCGCCTGTGCCCAACTCCAGAAGATGAGCCAGACTGGCACGCCGATGGCAAGGCGGGCAATGTCATCATAGAGGCTCAAGAGGGGGAGCGAGCCTGTCAGGCCTGGCCCCGATCCGAACTGAAAGAGTAGCCAGCGGAGCAGACTTGTCGCCGCAAAGGCGACCATGATCAAGCCGGTGGTACTAAAGGCAAAGAGATAGAACCGGCGGAAACCAGCCGTGAGATCGGTTTCGGGGAGTTCCACACGATCGGCGCTGACGATGCGGTGGTGGTACCACCAGAGCAAGCCAAGGACAACGATCGCAATGATGCTACGTAGCAATTGTTCAATTGGGGTAAATCGACCGATGAAGTCGGACCCCGAACCACCTGAAATAAGGGTGAGCAGCGCTTGCACCAGGCTCACGCCATTGAAAATTGCCGGCCAGAGCAGCGCGGCCATCGTTGCATAGAGGTAAAAACGGCGCTCGGGGCTGCCACGTTCTTCCGGATCGCCGCTCGCGAGGCGTTGCCCCCAGATCCAGTGACCGAGAAAGATTGGCAAGCCAATAATGATCACGGCAAGCTGAAAGGCGACGGCAGCCACCGGATCGCGGCCATCGGTCTGCAAAACTCCGCGCAGCAGGGCAATCGTGGCCCAGGTGGTCGCATGAAGACTGACGGCGCAGACGAGCAGGATATACCAACGTCGAATGGTAGCCATCGTTAGTTGCATCCTTCCGTCTCATTCCAACACCAAGCCCAGTAGCGATCAGCACCGGTCAACTTCCAGTTTGCCTCGGAGGCATCGCGCACGAGTGACATGACAAAGGTAGAACTATACTGACCACTGCCAAAGAGCCCCCCCTGCGAAAAATAGGTCTCGCGCACATCCACCGATGCCCGATTATTCGTCACCGTACTCGACAAAACATCCCAGGATGATGAACCCTGGTTCGTATCGAGAGCGCCGGTATAGCGGGTAAGATCGCGGGTAAAAAGATCGAGCGTTGCGGGAAACCCGGGCAAGCCAGGATCAAGGTAGCCATACGCACGCGACAGATCGCGCTGTTGCAGGGCAAGCAAATAGTTATGGGCTACCCCTTCGGGCGTTGTTTCAGGCTGAAATGTTGGCTCGGGGCGCATCATCGCGACGACAAACGCAACCACAACAAGCAGGATGATACCGGCAACAATGCCGATCAGAAAGGTGTCTTTTCTTTTCATCGTTTTTCTTCCTAGTGGTTCGAGCCACTTAAGGTGATGGAGGCGGCTGGGTTCCCGCATCCGCGGGAACGACCAGTGCGCCAAATCAGTTCCATATACGCGGGAACGACCAGTGCGCCAAATCAGTTCCATATACGCGGGAACGACCAATGCGCCAAGTCAGTTCCATTGTTATGCCCGCGCACGCGGGCATCCAGCAGAATCATCGTGTCATGCCACTAGTGCGGTTGCAGATTTGCACTTGGGTGCAGCGCATCTGGATGCGATCGGCATCACGTTGAGGCCCGAACAACTCGCCCGGCACTGCCCGCACAACAAGTATAACGCGGTGATGACGTAAAAACGATCAGCCGGAAGGTGGAAAAAGCACAGGTAACGTAGCTAGGTAACCCCCTAGCCACCTTGCTCCATCTAGAGAGGAGTGCTCACAGGTCTTGAAGACCTGTGTGTGGGGGCTTAGGCCAATACCTTGCAAAGAAGCTCATGCGAAGGCGCGAAGGGTGAGCGCACCTACACGAAAACCTTTGCGCCTTTGCGTCAAAACAACCGCCGCCTTCTTTGCAAGGTATGCGTCTTAGAGCCGTACGGTGCCGCGGAGGAAGCGCAACGCTGTTTCGGCGAGGATAGCCGCGCCAAGAGGGAGGCTGCGCTCATCAATGTCAAAGATCGGCGTATGATGGGCACGTACCACACCATCATCAATGGCGGCCCCGAGCATCAACATTGCTCCAGGAGCCTTCTGGCACATATAGGCAAAATCCTCGGCCCCAAGCCCTGCCGGGGCATGGTCAAAGGCATCACTGCCGAGCATCGCGCCTGCTACCTGTTCGAGCCAGCCTGCAACACGTTCGTCATTCCAGCCTGCAGGATAGCCGCGCCCGATCTTCAGGCGATAATCACCGCCGAAGGCACGGGTCACGGCAAACGCCTTCTCGACCTCGCTGATCAACTGTTCACGCACCCGCGGATTGTAACTGCGCAAGGTTCCCTGCAGGCGCACCTCACTCGGAATGACATTCGATGCCCCCTGCGCCTCGACGACACCAACGCTGAGCACCGTTGGCTCGACGGGATCAATGCGCCGTGCCTTGATCCCATAGAGTGCGGTGAGCACCGGGATGAGCATATAGATTGGATCAGTGCCCTCGTGGGGTGCGGCCCCGTGGCCACCTGTGGCAAGCAAGGAACCGGTGAAATCATCCACGGCCGCCGAGGTCCAGCCGCCACGGATGGTCACTTTGCCCATTGGCAACGTCGAATCAACATGGAGCGCAATCACGGCGTCGACGCCCTCCATCACCCCTTCTTCAACCATACGCAGCCCACCACTCTTGCCTTCGTCATCCCAACTCTCTTCTGAGGGCTGAAAGATGAAGCGTACGCGCCCGCGGAGGCGTTCATTGGCAAATTGTTCACGGAGCAGATGGGCCGCTCCGAGCAACATGGCGGTATGCGCATCATGGCCGCAGGCGTGCATCACGCCGTGATTCTGTGAAGCATACGCGGTTGTGTTGGCCTCAATAATCGGGAGGGCGTCCATATCAGCGCGGATCGCAATCGTTGGCCCGCCACCGGGACCAAGTTCGCCGACAACGCCGGTGCGCGCAATACCCGTGCGTATCGTGATGTCCCCAATCTCGGCCAGCGTATCGACCACCATGGCCGCCGTCCGTGTCTCAGCAAAGCTCAATTCGGGGTGCGTATGAAGATCCCGCCGGAGACGCACGAGTTCAGCGGCGAGCGCATTGGCACGGTCAAGCATATGTTTTTCTCCTCGATCGTGATGGATATGGGCCTACGGCTCATATCCATCACGATCAGGGCTGTCGCCCTAAAACCCGGTAGTTTGCTGGTCGAAAAAGCCAGCTACGCTGGCTTTTTCGACCAGCAAAGATGTTTGGCAACCGTAGACTGCCAAGTCTCGCCCCCGCAGAGGCGAGAACAGAGGCTTATTGCTGATAGTATACCATCACCTCGAATGAACCATCTCGGGCAAAGCAGGCATGGTATAATTCCGCACGTTGAGGTTATCAGCCTACAGGTGAGGAGAGCATTATGAAGGAGCGGCGTGTCGTTGTGACGGGAATGGGGGCGATCAGCCCGCTAGGTCTGAGTGTTCCCGCGTTGTGGCAGGGCATTGTTGAGGCGCGCAGTGGCGTTGGCCCGTTGACCCTGTTCGACCCGACCGGCTTTGACACGCGCTTTGCTGCTGAGGTCAAGGACTTCGATCCGGCGAACTTTATGGACCGCAAAGAGGCACGGCGGACTGATCGTTTTGTGCAACTGGCCGTCGCCGCATCGAATGAGGCACTGCATCATTCAGGCTTGAAGATTACTGAAGCGAACCGTGATGAGATTGGGGTCTTTATCGCCAGTGGCATTGGGGGCATTGGCACCCTCAGCGAGCAACTTGATGTGTTGCGGGCACGCGGTCCGGGGCGGATCAGCCCATTCTTGATCCCTTCGATGATTACCAATCTTGCGGCAGGCCAGGTCTCGATTGTCACCGGGGCACGTGGGCCGAGCTATTGTCTCACGTCGGCCTGCGCGAGTTCAGCCCATGCGATTGGCGAGGCTGCCGAGACGATTCGGCGGGGTTGGGCCAAGGCGGTGATCGTCGGGGGCAGCGAGGCGAGCATTACGCCAATCGGAATTGCCGGGTTCAATGCGATGCGAGCGCTTTCGACCAATAATGACGACTTTGCGACGGCTTCACGCCCGTTTGATGCGACCCGCGACGGCTTTGTGATGGGTGAAGGTGCCGCCTCGCTCATCCTGGAAGATGCCGAAGAGGCGATCAGCCGGGGGGCGACAATTCTGGCTGAAGTGGCCGGCTATGCCTCGACTTCTGATGCGTACCATATCTCGAACCTGTCTGAGGATGGCGAAGGCGTCGCCCGTGCGATCCGCCTGGCCCTCAAGCGTGCTGAGATAACCCCTGATCAGGTCGATTACATCAATGCCCACGCGACGAGCACGCCCGCGGGCGATCCGGTCGAGTCACGGGCGATCAAGCAGGTCTTTGGCGGACGCGAAACCGCCCCGCCCGTCAGTGCGAGCAAATCGCAATTCGGCCATCTCTTGGGTGCCGCCGGGGCGATCGAGACGGTCGTTGGCGTGCTGGCAATGCAGCATAAGCTCTTGCCTGCCACGATCAACCTGACTAGTCCCGATCCTGCCTGCGATCTCGACTATGTTCCCAATACGCCCCGCCCCAGCCAGATTGATGTTGTACTGAGCAATTCGTTTGGCTTTGGTGGGCATAATGTGTGTCTCGTGCTCAAGCGTTTTGTTGACTGAAGGAGTTCGTTGATACACTCCTTCGGGCCAGGTTTGGGGCGTAGCCCCCAAGTGTCGCGCTTCGATGTTGGCGGGCGGTAGCCCTCTATGATGCACCAGGTAATCATGCTTATGCCGAGCCGCTTAGAAGAGATTATTGGCGTTACCTTCCACGATCCACTGTTGTTGCAGAGTGCGTTTGTGCATCGTTCGTTCATGCATGAACATCCCGAACGGGTGCCGGGGCTCTCTTCCAATGAACGGCTTGAGTTCCTTGGTGATGCGGTGCTCAATTTCCTGACGGCGGCGTGGCTCTTTGTGCGCTACCCAGATCGCAGCGAGGGTGAATTGACCAGCCTTCGTTCGGCGCTGGTCAAGACAACAACCCTGGCCGGGTTTGCGCGTGAACTCGATCTTGGCACCTATATTCGCATCAGCCGTGGCGAAGATACGCCTGCGGCACGGAACCGTGATGCGCTGCTGGCCGATATCTTTGAGGCGGTGCTCGGGGCGATCTATCTTGACCAGGGTGTTGAAGGGGTGTCGCTCTTTGTAACGCCCTTCCTCGAACGCCAGATGAAGACAATTGAAGAGGGCGGCGGCGAGGTGAACTATCGTACCCAATTGCAAGAGGTTGCGCAGGCGCGTTATAGCCAGACCCCTACGTACCGGGTGATTGATGAGGATGGGCCGGCCCATCAGCGTGTCTTTACGATGGAAGTTCGCCTTGGTGAGCAGGTGCTCGGCATTGGTCGCGGCTTGAATAAGCAAGCAGCAGCGCAGACCGCTGCCCAGGAGGCGTTGCAGCGCCTTGCTGTTGTTGAGGATGATCCAGCATGACGCGAGGTCTGATTACGGGTGGTACGGGCTATCTTGGGCAGGAGTTGATCCGTCAGGCATGCGCACGAGGTTATGCTGTGGTCGCGACCCATTATACGCAGCCACCTGTGCCGGTGCCTGGGGTGACCTGGGCCGCGCTGGATGTGCGTGATCCGCACGCCGTGCGGTCGCTCGTTGAAGCGGTGCAGCCCGCCTGGGTTATCCATACGGCTTTTTTGCAGAACGGCCCTGAGGTGATGGCAATTACCGGCGAAGGGGCCGGCCATGTTGCGGTTGCGGCTGCTGCGGTGAACGCACGCCTGATCCATCTGTCGAGTGATGTTATTTTCGATGGCGAGCGTGATACCCCGTATACCGAAGATGACCCGCCGGATCCCGTCACTGACTACGGGCGCGCCAAGGCGCACGCTGAGGTCCTGGTTGCGGCGGCGCATCCCGCGGCAACCATTGTCCGCACGTCACTGATCTATGGCTTCGACCCAATTGATAAGATTTCGCGCTTTGTCCTCGATGTCGCCGCGGGGCGTGTCGCTGCGGCTTTGTTCACCGATGAGTACCGTTGCCCAATCTTTGTTGAAGATCTCGCCGCTGCCTTGCTCGAATTGCTTACACTCCCCTACCAGGGTGTGTTGCATATCGCCGGGGCAAGCTGTGTCAGCCGCTATGCAATGGGTTGCCTGATCGCACAAGCGTGGCAGATCGATCCCACCGGCATACCCGCCGGCCTCAGTGCCACGAGTCCAATCCGGCGCCCCCGCAACTGTCGCCTCGCGATTACACGTGCCCAGGCGTTGCTGCAGACCCGCCTGCGAGGCATCGATGAGGTGCTGCGTGAGCGGGGCGGTGAGCGCCGGGGAAGGGTGTGATGGATGCGAATTGGGTTTGATGCGCGCTATGCCACCGAGCATTTTCCAGGGATTGGCCGGTATACCATCGGTCTCGCCCGTGCGCTCGCCGAGATTAGCCACGGCCATACGCTGGTGCTCATTGTTGATCCCCGTCAGTTGCGCGAGAGTCGTTATGATCTGGCGGCGATCGCGGCGATGCCCGGGGTCGAGACGGCGCATCTGGCGGCAGGGCCGTTTAGTTTCAAGCAGCATGTTGCGCTGCCATCCCTCGCTCGTCGCCTCGGGTTGGATGTGTTGCATTCGCCCTATGTGGTCAAACCGTATCTTGGCCTGCCTTGCCCGTCGGTCGTCACCGTGTATGACCTGATCGGCTGGCGCTATCCGCGCACGCTCTCGGCACGGGGGCGGCTCTTCTACCGCCTGACGATGGATCTGGCGCTGCGCACCGCAACGCGCATCCTGACGATCTCGGAGAGTTCGCGCGCCGATCTTGCGTATGTCTACCCCCGTGCCGCCAGTCGCCTCGTGGTGACGCCGCTCGCCGCCGAACGCCGGTTTCAACCCCAACCAGCAGAAGTTATCGCCCAGGTGCGCCAGCGTTATGCGCTCCCCAACGATTATGTGCTCTATGTTGGTTCACAGAAGGCACACAAGAATCTTGAACGCCTTGTGCGGGCGTGGGAACGGATGCTGGAGTTTGAAGCGCGCCAGACCCCCGGTGCCTGGACGCTGGTGCTGGCCGGTCATGCCGAACGCGGGCAGACGAGTCTGCACCAGTTTGTCAAACAGCGTGGTCTCGCCGACCGGGTTCGCTTTGTGCCCAATGTGGCCGATGAAGACCTGCCCGCGCTCTATAGTGGTGCGACTGTCTTTGCTTTCCCGTCGTATTATGAGGGTTTCGGGCTACCCCCGCTCGAGGCAATGGCCTGTGGTGTGCCGGTGATCTGCGCGTACGCTTCGAGTCTGCCCGAGGTCGTGGGTGAGGCCGCGCTCACGGTGGATCCGTTCAATGTGATTGAAATGGCCGAAGGCCTCTGGCGGTTGCTCAACAATCCGCTCTTGCGCCGCGATCTCGCGGCCCGCGGTGCCCGGCGTGCCCGCGACTTTTCGTGGCGCCGCACGGCCCTTGGCACGCTCCGTGTGTATGAGGGACTCGCGGGGCCCGCACATAGTAGTGTGTAACCTACGTTTCTTGATCCCAGCGGAAGCTTCGACAGGCTCAGCCTCCGTCCGTTCGCAACGCCCATCGTCCGCCGTTGGCTGAGCTTGTCGAAGCCAATACCTAGAGCAGAAAACGTACGCTACAGACTCCTTCGTCACAGCGCGGGCAAGACCTTGCCAGGGTTGAGGCGCCCCCCCGGGTCGAACCAGGCTTTGATGCGGTGCTGCACCGCAAGCTGTGTTGCCCCCAGCGCCTCGTGCATAAACGCTAATTTCAGCGTCCCAATGCCATGTTCCCCCGAGAGCGTGCCGTCCACGGCGAGCGCAATGCGGAAAATTGCTTCGGCGCACGGCCAGATACGCGCACTCTCAGCAGGGTCACGGGCATCGAAGAGGATGTTCGGGTGCAAGTTGCCGTCACCGGCGTGCCCAAAGACGACAATGGGCAACTGATGTTCTTCAGCGAGTGCTTTGATCAAACGCACACTCTCGGCAATGCGCGTCAGTGGCACCGCGATATCTTCGCCAAGTCGGTTGGGGCGAATGCGGGCCAGCGCGATCGAGACGGCCCGGCGCGCTTGCCAGAGTTTCGCTTCGTCGCTGACACTCTGCGCAACCTGGACGAGCCGGGCGCCCCCGGCGCGGGCCAGCGTGGCGAGGGCCTCGGCGTCGTGCGCTACTGTTTCAGGCTCACCATCGCTGAGCATCAACAGCATGGCCCCCGTCTCGGGGGGCAGGCCAAGGTGCAGGTACGCCTCGACGGCGGCGAGGGTCGTATCGTCCATCAACTCAAGCGCCGACGGCACCAGACCCGAGGCCATGATCTGTTCGACGGTTGCGCAGGCATCCTCAAGCTTGGCAAAGAGGGCCATCGTGGTGCGCCGGGCAGGCGGCAGCGACACAAGCTGCAGGGTCACCTCGGTGATCACGGCAAGTGTGCCCTCTGAGCCAACCAGCAGTTGGGCAAGGCTCTGTTCGGTTCCTTGCCCGGCGAGACCATCACCCCAGCGCACGATCGTACCATCGGCAAGCACCGCCGTGACCGCCAGTACATAGTCAGACGTCACGCCATATTTGACACAACGAGGCCCACCGGCATTGCACGCCAGATTGCCCCCAATCGTCGACGCCGTCTGGCTGGAGGGGTCAGGTGGATAAAAGAGGCCCAGTGTCTCGGCGGCCCGTTGGATCTCGGCGGTAATCGCGCCTGCGCCGACGTGGGCAACCATCTGCTCTTTATCAAGCGTGATCTGGTCAAGCCGATTGAGGCCGAGGATCAGTGCATGCGGCGTTGGCGTTGATCCACCAGCGAGCCCGCTGCCCGCCCCGCGTACGACAACTGGCAAGCCGTAGGTTGCCGCAGCACGCATCAAGCCAGCGACCTCGCTAGTAGTTGCTGGCAAGGCAACCGCCAGCGCCTGTCCAAGCGGTTGTGCAATCGAGGCATCCTGGTCGTAACAGGCAAGATCTTCCCTGCGCGTCAGCAGATAAGTTTCCCCAACCACCGAGCGCAGGGTTGTCAGGATCTGCTCGCGACCAGTTTGGCGCATCAGGCGTTCGTGCAACGCCAGGTCGGACGAGCTTAGCAATGGCGACAATGGAGCGAGGGCCGTCTCGCGCAAGCCTGCCAACATCAGGTCGTGCTTGGCCTCTGGTGGTGGCATCCCCATCTCGGTGGTGACCGTACCACCGGCCTCGGTTGCAAGCGCCTGCAGAATGCGTAACAACTGTTCAGCTTCATCAGTTGGCGTAGCGAGACCGAGGTGTACTGTCCCGACTCCGGCATCGCCCCAGAGCGTGAGGGGCAGGCGGTATCGTACAGCAAGCGTGCGGGCGCGGGCCACAAAAGCGGGCAAGGCAGAGCGGGGGAGCGTCAGATCACGACGCAGCGCTGCCGGATGCAGATGCGCAGCCGCCAGGTCATACCACTGGTGCCACGGATCGCCCTCGCCGACAGGCATCACCGTTGCGGCAGTGGTAGCCGCGATCTCCCTCACCAGACCAACCTGGCGCACCAGCAGTGCTGACAGTCCTTCAAGCTCAACCAGCAACACTCCGCTGCCATCCGGTTGTTCGGCAACTGGCAGGGCACTGAGCGCAAGCCCCGCGTTCACCAATTGGGCAGCCAGGCGACATGCCTCGGCCAGCGACGGGCAATGCAGAAGCGTTGAGGCACGCTCAGCGGGCAGTGGCCGCAGGCTAAAGGTAAACTCGTGGGCAATTCCCAGATCGAGTTGACTTGCAGCGAGTGCCCGATGCAGACCATAGCCGGTGGCTCGCTTGATCGTCGGTCCACCAATGCTCAGGTTTGTGCCATCGGGCAACATCAATTGCGCCGCACGTAGATAGCGTCCAATGGTTCCATAGCCGAAACGGCGGCGACCGCCCGCATTGCAGGCGACCAGATCGGCCAGCGTCAGACCAGGCACAAGCGGAAAGATCGGCAACGCAAGCCGATAAGGCGCAAGCTCCTCGTGCAGCCTCGCGATCAACGTGGTTGCAGGGGCAGTGACAAGCAAGGCCCCGGGCTCAACAGCAACTACTTCCACAGATTATCCCAGATGTCTTGAATGGTCGTCTGGACACCCGCGATCGTCTGGCGCACCGGGTCAGGCGACAGGCGTGCATCAAGACGGGTTCGGCTATCCTCAATGACCTCGCTGAGCAGACGATGGGCCTCGACTGCATAGAGGCGGGTCATCGCATCGGTATAGACCTCGATCAACTCGTGCCGATCGGCCCTAGGCGTTTCGGCCAGCATATTGGTAAGGATTTCGCGTGCATTATCGCGGAAAGACTCAATCGACATAACAACCTCCCTGATCGTACTCTCTTCATTATACGACGGCAGGGAGAACTTTGTGGCTTTTAGGGTTAGCTCACCTACGCTAAAAACGTTGCGCCTTGGCGCCTTTGCGTCAAAACAACCGTCTTATGTGCAAGGTATTGGCCCTAACGCTGCTCGCGTTCAGGCGACGACGAGCGCAACACTTCGCGTGAGCGCCCCCCTTCGGCTGGCCCGACGATGCCCTGTTGTTCAAGCAGATCGATCAACTGGGAAGCCTTGCTATAGCCGATCCGGAGGCGGCGTTGCAACAGTGAGGCCGAGGCACGCTGATGTTGTTGCACCAGATCGATCGCCTGGGTCAAGAGCGCGTCCTGTTCATCAACCGAAAGAAATTCGGCGGGGGGCTTGAACGTCTCATCAGATGTTCCGGCCGCTTGCGCTCCGGTCGCAGCCGGACGTGGCCCGGGCAAGGTTCCGCTAAAGGGCGGGCCATTGACCCCGAGCGAACCACCGGGCTTCTGGGTCGGATCAGCCGAAGCCTCGTCAGGAGGCAACGCCTTACGCCAGAAGTCGACAATCTTTTCCACCTCACGATCCGAGACATAGGTACCCTGGATGCGCACCAGTTTGGCGGCATCAGCGGCCATATAGAGCATATCGCCGCGTCCGAGCAACTGATCAGCCCCAGGTACATCAAGAATGACCCGGCTATCAACCTGTGATGTGACGGCAAAGGCAATGCGCGAAGGAAAATTGGCCTTGATCAACCCTGTAATGACATCAACCGAGGGCCGTTGCGTCGCAATAATGAGATGAATGCCGGTCGCACGGGCCATCTGGGCGAGGCGACAGATATAGGTCTCGATCTCATCGGGGGCCATCATCATCAGATCGGCAAGCTCATCAATAATGATCAAAATATAGGGCATTGGCTCGAGGTCAGCGCGTTTGCGCGCAAGTTGCTTATAGCTATCAAGATTGCGCACCCCGTGGCGAGCAAAAATCTTATAGCGGCGCTCCATCTCACGAGTTGCCCACTTCAACGTCGGCACCACCCGTTCGAGCTCGGTGACGACAGGTGAGAGCAGATGCGGGATATGATTATAGACAATCATCTCGACCATCTTGGGGTCAACCAGGATCAGCTTGAGTTCATCCGGTGTATGGCGCAGCAGCAGCCCGCAGAGGAAGGTATTGATCGCCACCGACTTGCCCGAACCGGTCGCGCCGGCGACGAGCAAGTGGGGCATACGGGTCATGTCGGCAATCACCGGCGTCCCACTCACATCCTTGCCAAGCGGAAGTTTCAGCCGACCGCGGCTCTGCTCAAACTCCTCGCCATCCATCACTTCACGCAGGCTGACCATCGCAATCGAGGAATTAGGAATCTCGATGCCTACCGCTGATTTGCCAGGAATCGGGGCCTCAATGCGAATCGACGAGGCGGCGAGCGCCAGCGCGAGATCTTTTTCGAGCGAGGTAATCTTGCTGACTTTGACCCCTACCGCCGGCTGCACCTCGAACTGGGTCACTGCTGGCCCAGGATTAACGTGAACGACCTGCGCCTCAACCTTGAAGCTCGCCAGGGTATCTTCAATCAACCGTGAGCGATGGCGAATCACATCATCGCCAACCTGACTCACGATCGTGACCGGATCAAGCAGATCCAGCGAAGGCAGGGGCCAGGCTCGATGTACCGAGGCTGGCTCGAAGCCATCGAGGGCCTCTTGCACGATCTCGTGTGGCGTGGCCGGTGGCAGTTCGACCGGCGGTTTGGCCAGAACCGGAGGCACCCCAGGGGCGGGTGGAGCCGGAGGAGCCGGAGGAGGCACCACGGTGATCGCTGGCTCGGATTTGGCTAGCGTCCCGGGTCGTTGAAAGAGGCTGGCGCGCGTCGGGCGGGCCGCAATTGGCGTGGGCACAATCGAATCGTCGGCCCCCTGAGGTGGCGGCGTAAACGGAAGATCGGTATCGGCACGTGCCGTAGGCTCAGGCCGACGGGAAACGGGCGAACGACGCGGCGCACTCCAGAGCAACTGCCAGAACGCCACCGTCCGTGCCGCCGTCCCACCGAGCAACTCGCGCAGCGTCAGATCAAACGTCAGTAGCACACCGATCAGGCCAATCACAACCGTCACGAGCACGGCGGCCGGGCGCCCAATAATGCTATCAAAGCCCTGCACCAGCCAGAAACCGGCCCAACCGCCCCCCTCATTCTTGAGCCGAGCCTCGAATGCCACATCATGCACAGGAAACTCAAGCAGGTTGAGAATCGAGGCAATAATGAGAAGTGTCCCGATTAGGTGGGTTGTGGTAAGCCGCGAGTCACGAAACTGCTCTTGAATCAAGATCGCAATACCCAACAAACCGAGTATAATTGGTACAACAACAGCGCCCCCGCCAAAGGCTTGGCGCATCACCTCAACATACAGCGCCCCAGCCCTACCGGCAATCCCAGTCGTAAAAAAGATCACGGTTACCAGGGCCAGTGTCAACAATCCAAGCGCAAAGAGGTCGCGCTGATGTTCAGGACGCATCAAAATAGGGGGAGGCATAGCACGCGTATTTTTTCGCGGTGCTTTGCTGGTACGGGTAGCAGGTTTGCGCCCAGTGGATGGTTTCTTATTGCCTTGTGCGGCCATCTTTACTCCTCGCCGCGTGGCGATCCCTCAAGATGGTAGTATAGCACACATGCGCGTTGTAGTGATTAGGAGAAGCAAATGTGGCGACGGAAAAACAAGTTTGAGCGTCAGTTGGATACGCTTGAAACACAGGCCTCTGAAGCGGTTGGTCAGCTTGCCGGCACGATCCGTAGTCGGTTTGATAACGAAGTAGGCCAAGAAGTAGCCGCGAACCTGAACCAGCTCGCCCGTCGGGTTGATGAACTCGATTTGAGTGACCAGGTTGCGCAACGGCGAAAAAAATTGGAAAAAGCGGCGAAAAAGGCGAGCCGTCGGGTCGATCGGGCGATCAAGGATCTCGAAAAGACCCGCGGTAAAGTTGCCCGTGACGCACGAGAGCTTGCCTCGCAGGTGGGCGAAAATCTTGAGCATAGTGGTCAGCAGATCGCCACGATCAGCCAGCAATCAGTCCCTGAAAAGCCCGGTGGCTGGATTATGCCCACGTTGCTTGGCTTGCTTATCGGTTTCGGCCTGGGCTTTTTTGTCGCCAAGAAGACAAGCAAAAAAGAGCCCGAGGCACAGTGATGTAAGCATGTGGTTGGATGCGCAAAAAGCCAGCTTAGCTAAGCTGGCTTTTTGCGCATCCAACGCATGCGTCGGATTTACCCTACGATTGATGATCAGACAACGGTGAGGATGCAGTCGTCGAGGCTGCACCCGTCGCATATTCTTCGACCTGTTCCGCCAATTTATCCGTGAGCGACAGCCCCATCAGACGCGCCATCCAGCGTGTCTCGTCATAGCTATCGAGCAGCACGACGACCAGAACCGTAATTGGCATCGAGAGAAAGGTGCCGGGCGGCCCCAGAATCCACGTCCAAAAAAAGAAAGCCACAAACACAACCGCTGGCGACAGACTCAGTTCGCGTCCAATCAACGATGGGGCAATCAGGTTTTCAATCGTCAAATTGATCGTCGTAATAATCAAGAGCACAATCAGGGCTCGCACGAAGCCGTGTTCAGCCAGGGTGAGCAAAAAGGCTGGCAAGGCTGCCGTTGGGATGCCAATATAGGGAATATACCCTAACACAAAGATCAAGACCCCCCAGAGCAAGGAGAATGGAACCTGGAGCAAGACCATCCCAATCGTTGAGCCAACAGCAACCGTAAGATTGATATACGTACGCACGCCAAAATAACGTACGACACTGCCTCCAAAGGTGGCAAGTCGATGCAGCAGGGGGCTTTGCTCACCGAGACCCGAGCTCAGGCGCTTGCGGAGCGACGGCATTTCGATGAGAAAAAAGAGTACCAGCACGGTCACGATCAACGAATTGCCCAGCACGTTGCCGATGCCTGCCAGGATCGATCCCAACACTCCGACGAGCGAAACACTATTGAGCAAGCCAAAAAATTGTAACTCGTTGGCAACAAACCCATAACTTGCCAACCACTCACGGAGCACATGCTCTTGTTGCGCGAGGAGACGTTGATATGTGCCAAGTTGTGATGTCAGACGGGTAATTGATATCCCGAGTGCGGTGGTCAACATCGCGGCAAACGCGATCATGCCCAACACCATGATCAGCAGCGCAAACCACGAAGGGATGCCACGTTTTTGCAGCCAGAGATAAATTGGATTACACAACAAGGTAATCACGAGGGCTAGCAGCAGTGGATTGAGCAACGGCGCTGCAACCCGCATAGCTCCCAGGATCAGTACCAGCGAAGCGATGATCAACAAAGGGCGCAAGATCGTTGTCGCCTGAGGCTGGGGCAATTCCATAGCCACTCCTCACTCAGTCAAAATGGTTCTCCCTTAGTATACCGTTTTCTGAGGATTTAGGTAACGCTTTTTGCCAACCTGCGGCCTCAAGAATCATTCCTTCACTGACCAACAAAACTAGCTATGCTAGTTTTGTTGGTCAGTGAAGGAATGGGTTTTCGCGCACCTTCTCCCCGACTAGGGTTCCAACAGTGGCAACGCCGACGTGGGTACTACAGTTGGCACAGGGGGCGGAGGAGTAGAGGAGGGCAGCACCTGGCTGATCAGCAAGATGAGCACCAGGACGGCAATAATCAGCGCCACCAGTTTTGGTGAAAAGCCTTGCTTGCGCGGGGCCTCGTTACGTGCGCGTTGGGCCGGCTCACCTACGGTCGTCGTCCCGACAACAAAGGCTTTGGCGCTCGTCAAGGCCCGCGAAGCCATTTGCCCAGCCCCGGCGAACGTACGCTCGGTACGCAGTGGCTTGCCCACCGGCGCAGCCTCGCCAGCAACCGCATCAGCGGGCACAGACTGACGAGCGACGCTCGCCATGCGGGCATTAAAGAGATATTCACTCCCAGGAACAACCCACAAACGCGGCGATCCCCAGGCATCCTCAGCCTCCGCAAGCGCTGCTCGTCCATCGGTTGTGGCCAGATCAACTGGTTCATCGGCCACCAGCGCTTCATAACATGGCCCACAAAAGGTGGCAACACCTGCATTATCCAGGTCGCCCAGCGCAAGGGTGGCAATGCCAAGCCGGTCATGCACTGCCCCTGCAATGCTCGCCAGGGCTACCGCTTCAGCCCCCAGATCAGCCGCAAGCGTGAGCAAGCGTAGCTCCTGGTAATCACCAATAATCCCGGCCAACCCTGCCGCATCAAGCGCACGGCCCAAGCGCAGGCGCGCTGTTGATCCCTGACCCGTTGCATCAGCAGCAACAAGGTGGAGCGCATGGCACGGCTCTTCAGCTAGGGCCTCACGCAGCATGAACGGGTCAGCATCGCGCAACAGATCAACGACCAGGCGGCCCTCACGCACTGGTTGCGCCAGGGCATGGCCCAGTGGTGCCGCTGCTGCCGCTGCCGCCCCTGGTGCGCACGCAATCAAAAGACGTATCGGGCCGCTCAAAGGCAAAGCGGGACGCGAACGGGTAATGCGGCCAACCCGAATCAGCGGGTAATCGTCACGGATCGCTGGTTGCCACGGGGTTGAACGCCCCAGCGTGATCCATTCCCAGGGCAGGATCGCCACCTCAGGCAGGGCCATGTGCAACTGAATCTGGACGTGGTTCCCCGCTTCGCTGGCTGTGTGGGCGGCTTCAAGTAGCAATTGATGCACCGGCGGGGGAAAAAGCACCGGCCCAAGCATTTCACCATTGGTCACCATATCATTGGTGAGCACGGGCAACTCGATCAGGGTTTCAATATCTCCGCCCGGACTCGTTGCACGAAGGGTATATCCAGTCGTTCCTTGCCCACTAATGGCGATCTGAAAGGGTATTGCCACTGCCACGCTGCTTACACCTGCCCCTCATAACACTATGTATGCACGACCGCCAAAGGAATGCTGTTACGCTGAGTACCACTCATTGCCTACTTGCAATATAGCATGCCCCTCACTCTCATGTCTAGTCAGCCGAGGCTTATGCCCTAGCTACTCAACCAGCAATTCGATCTGCTCTCCCTCTTCAGTGTCGTTCCATACCAGCAACCGTCCCGTCGCACCGCGGGCTATGCTCCCCAGCAATTCGTCCCGTGCGGCCTCGCTGAGATGCGGGATGAGCCGTGCCCCCAGCCGTAGGCCGACATTGATCAGGCCCACAGGGATCGCTACATTGACCTTCTGATGTCTTGTTTGGAGATCGGTGACACGCACTCGTACCAGACGTGTCTGCCCCTGTTGTACTGAGCTTGTCTCGGCTGCCAGTGCATCAAGCAACTGCGCCGCCTCATCCGAAGAGACTTGGCCCGTTTCGACTAATTTCAAGATGCGGTCGCGTGTGTTGAGCATAGGCCTCTCGCGGGGGTTGGGGGCCATAGAATTCTCAAGCCTTGCGCTTGTGTTGGCGAAAATGGCCAGGACAGGCGCGGGCTGTTAGGGTGACTGCCCTAAAGTTACGGCGGATGAGGCCGTAGCCCTCACGTTTGGACGTATAATACACCATCATCCATCTTGAAGCTAGCAAATGAAGGGTAGAGCGTGATGAAGGCGGCCCTCATGTTTCCCGAAATTACCATTGCTGGTACGCCCTATGAACGTGGGCATATGTACGGTGCGGCAGTTCCTTCGCATATCCGACATAGTATCGCGAGCTATGCGCGCCTTTTTGCCTATCGCCGCGCCCTCGATTGGGCGGCAAGCCAGGCCGAGGCACTGCGTTTTGTGCCTTTGTTGACCGAGGTGGCCCCTGATCTGCTTGAAGAGATGCGTGGGCTTGCCGATGGTGCCGGGGTCGCGCTGGCCGAGATTGTGGCACTGAATGTGCGTACCGAGTTGATGGCGGGCATCCCAATTGGCTATTATCACCCCGATGGCGCTGCCGCGATGGCGCGTAATCGCGCCGCCAGAGTGCCCGAACATCCCGACGAGCAGCCGCTGAACCGGGGGATGGTCGCCGATGCGCCTGAACTCGACCGTGATGCCGGCGAGTGTACGACCGCCGCTGCCTATGGCCCAGCTACGACTGATGGCCGTATGTTGCTGGCCCAAACCTGGGATTGGCAGGGTGATCAGCGCGCTGCGTGCCTTATGTTGCGGGTGCATGCACCGGGTGAACCAGCAATTTTGACGATGACCGAAGCCGGGATGCTGGCTAAGGTTGGGCTCAATAGCGCTGGCCTGGTGGTCGGGTTGAATCTCTTACGCTCGCAGAGTGACGGGCAACATGTTGGCATGCCTGTCCATATCTTGCTCCGCAAGATGTTGCAGGCAACGACGTTTGCGGATGCTCGTACCCTGGCCGATCGCGTTCCCGCTGGCGGATCATCCTGTGTCACCATTGCGAGTACCACGGGCCAGTTGGTTAGCCTCGAAATAAGCCCGACTGGTGTGGCTGAGGTCTGGGCCAAAGATGGTTTGCTGGCGCACGCGAACCACTGCGTTGATCAAACCGCCGCCGCTGGCGAATGCCCGCTCGAGGCAACCTCGACCTCGCGTGAACGCCAGGGGCGCGCCTGGGAGTTGCTGCGGATGGGGTATGGTGCCCTTGATGTACTGACCCTTCAAGCGATCCTGCGCGACCGCCATGATGCACCGCGCTGCATCTGTCGCCTCCCCGATATGCGTGTCCCCCGACTTGACCGGGGCGAGAGCATCTGTGGGCTGGTGCTTGATCCTCACGACGGCGTGATCTATGTGGCGCCTGATGCGCCCTGTCAGGCAGCTTTTACGGCGGTCACCTTGGCGTGATCCGTCTCTTCGCCGGTTCCAACACCAGCCAGGCTGGCCTTTGAACCGGCGAAGAGGCCCTTCATCGGCCAAACTGGCGTTCAAGCTGCGTCGGGGTCATCAGGATCATCGTCGGACGACCGTGCGGACAGGTACGCGGGCTGGTGCAGGCTTCGAGTTGCTGCAAAAGTTGGCGCATCTCTTCAAGCGAGAGCGTCTGCCCGGCGCGCACTGAGGTATGGCACGAAAGGGTGGTCAGCATCGCTTCGCGCCAGTCGAGCGGCGTCGAACCGCCGCGCCCAGCCAGATGATCGGCCAGTTCGTGCAAGGCACGGGGCAGTTGATCGGCAGGAAGGGTGGCGGGCACAGCGCGGACCATGACACCTTCGCCCCACTCATCGAGGACAAAGCCCCATTCGGCCAGACGCTCAGGATTGCCAAGCAGGAGCGCACTCGCCGCCGGGATCAGGGGCACGGAACGAGGCATCAGTAAGCCCTGCGACTCAACACTGCCCCCCGCAAATTGGGTCATCAGGCGTTCATATGTAATGCGTTCGTGGGCGGCATGTTGATCGATCAGATACATCCCCTCGGGGGCCTCGGCGATAATATAAGTCAACCCGACCTGCCCGACCACACGCAACGGTGGCAGCTTACCGCTTTGACGCAGCGGCTCGGCTGCGGGAAGATTGTTTGCCGTACGGGGCTGCGGCAGGGAGCCCTGCCAGTCATCTGCGGCTTGACCGGAAGCATCGCCTTGCAAGCCTGCCGTTGGCGGTGGGCTAACTGAGGGAATAGGAGCTTCGCCAGATGAGAAGGGGGCTTCGTCCCCTCCGGCATCCCAACGACTGCGCTCGCGATCCCATGCCGATGCGCCAACCCCCCACGCTGATGGCTCAGGTTCACTCGGGGCCGCTTGCCCAAGCTGGCGCAACTCGAACCGGCGCTGCGCCGTCGCTTCATCAACCTCCCATGTTGGCACCCCGGCCCCGGCGACCAGCGCCTCGCGCACGGCCCGCCCGAGGGTACCATGCACTTTTGGCGCATAGCGGAACTTGACCTCACTCTTGGTGGGATGCACATTGACATCAACCGCCAGAGGATGCACAAAGAGATTCAGTACCACAAGTGGATGGCGCCCGCGCATCAACATCGTATGGTAGGCATCTTCAACCACCGCAGGCAACGCCCCGCGTGGCTGCAACGCGCGCCGATTGGCAAAGAGATGCAGATAGCTACGCGAGCCACGGGTCAGGCCGGGCGGCGAGATCAAGCCATCCACCCGGATCTCCTGCTCACCTTCACCAACCTCAGCGGCGACGGGCAGCATCTGGCGGGCGACATCAAGGCCATAGAGCTCGATCAGCACAGCACGCAAGTCGCCATCACCACTGGTCTGCAAGGCCAGGCGTCCTTCGAGCTGCAGCGTAAAGCGCACCTCGGGATAGGCCAGGGCATACTGTTGCACCACCGCGCTGATCGCACTCAACTCGGTGGCCTCACTCCGCAGGTACTCACGACGCACGGGCGTATTGTAGAAGAGATTGCGCACACTGAAACTCGTCCCCGGCGAGCAACCCCGCAGGGTACGCGACTGCACCTCACCCCCGGCCAGGCGCAACTCAGTGCCAACCTCTTCGGCAGCGGTACGGCTCACACAGATGACCTGGGCGACACTGGCAATTGAAGGCAGGGCCTCACCACGAAACCCGAGGGTACCAATACGCCAGAGATCCTCGGAGGTAGTGAGCTTGCTCGTTGCATGCCGTTCAAAGGCGAGTTCCAGCTCGTGGGCCGCAATCCCGCCCCCATCGTCCTGCACTTTCAACTCACGCAGGCCACCGCCACGCGCCTCAATCGCAATGCGGCGCGCACCTGCATCAAGCGCATTCTCCACCAGTTCCTTGATGACCGAGGCCGGGCGCTCAACTACCTCACCAGCGGCAATCTGCGCCGCAACCGTCGCATCAAGCAGCCGAATAGGCATCACACCCTCCTTGTGCGAACATGTTTGCGTGCTTAGTATACCATACCCCAAGAAGCTAAGGAAAACAGGGGCGTGGGGGAACCAAGTTCCCCCATCTTCAACGTAGCCCTGGCAAACGGCCAGCGAAACTGGCCGTTTGCGCCAGCATACCTTCCTACAAATCTGGGGTCGGGCTACTGGCAGGTGTTGGCAAGGGCGTAGCGGTAGGCATGGAGGGAGGGAGAGGGAAAAGGGTCGCGGCAGGAGGGACACGTGAGGGCTGGGCGGCGGGGAGCTCTCCAGCCGGAAGGGAGAGCCAGACATAACTCACCGTACTCACGAGGAGCAAGAGCAGCGCCAGCGCAAGCAGGCCCCCCAGCGGGTTCAGAGGGCGTTCGACCGGTGCGCTGCGGGGGGCAGTCACGACGCTGGGGGCATCAGCGGTATGAGTGCGTGGCTCATCATCATCGCCGGTAAGGGTATCAACCTGAGCCACCATCACCGTAATATTATCAACGCCACCCCGCTCATTCGCGAGATCAACGAGGCGTTCGACGGCCGCATCAGGCGGCAGCATCCCCGCGATTTCGGCAATCTCTTCATCGGTAATCAAGCCATGCATCCCATCAGTCGAAAGGATCACGGTATCACCAGGGCGGAGGGCAAGGGCAAAGAGATCGACCTCCACCTCGGAACTATGGCCAAGAGCGCGGGTAATAATATTGCGAATATTGGAAGAACGGGCCTGAGCAGGAGTCATCAGGCCGGCTGCCACCTGATCAGAAACAAACGAATGATCATGCGAAATCTGAGTAATCTGGCCCTCGCGGACAAGATAAGCCCGACTATCCCCAACATTCGCGACATAGAGACCACCAGGGGTAAAGAGGGCCGCCACGCCGGTGGTGCCCATACTGCCACGCCCTGCTTCATAGATCGCCCGATTGGCCCCGATAAAGGCCTCACGTAGCATATCCTCAGGTTCGACCTCGGGCCGAAACGCAGAGATAATCGTCTCTACCCCAAGTTCACTCGCAACCTCACCAGCAGCATGGCCACCCATACCATCACAGACAACCAGCAGGTTGATTGAACCAAGTTGCTTACTCGCGTAAGCATCCTGGTTAACCTCGCGCCGCATACCAACATGGGTACGGGCACTGAAGCGCACACGCATCGGTTACTCCTCGGGCGAGCTACAAAACATGGGTCAGTTCCTCCGACGCTCTATTTCAGCAGACGGGGCAAAATGACCATAGCAGCGGCAACAACGAGCAGCGTCAGAAAGAAGAGATTGCCGGTTGAACTGGTTAACAAGATCGCAAGTGCCACCACAATTGCTGCCATAAAGAGACAGCCACGCTGGACACGGGCGATGCTTGTTGCCACTTCATCAGGCTCGGGTGGTGATGTTTTCATGAAGAATAGGGAAGACCCGTTGTTCCTTTCATTTTAGCCATTGGTGTTGATTGGTACCGTAATCGTAACTTTTGTCCCCTGCCCTGGGGTAGAGGCCAGTTCAGCCGTCCCATTCACCAGGCGGGCACGTTCATCAATATTAAGCAACCCAAACGAACCACGCTTTTCGTATGAGCGCATAATTTCATTCAGATCAAAGCCAATTCCATCGTCTTGCACGACGGCGATCAGGTTATTGCCATCACGTTGGAGACGCACCCAGATATGTTTGGCTCGCGCATGCTTGAGCGCATTATTAATTGATTCTTGAATAATATTAAAGAGCGTCCCCTCGGTCTTCGTTTCGAGGTGAACCTCATCAAGCCCATCAGCCTCAAGCACCAGTTTGGTACCGGTACTATTCTGCTGAAAGCGTTGCAAGTACTGTTCGAGCGTCACTTTGAGGCCCTGTGTTTCGAGCACTAGGGGGCGCAATTCAAACAGCATCGTACGTACCTCGTAAGTCGTACGTTTGGCCAGGGCACTCAGCTTATCGAGTTCATCGAGTACACGCTCGGGGTCGCGTTCAAGCAACCGCTTGATAAACTCGACATTCATCGTGATCGCCGCAACGGCCTGGGCCGGCCCATCGTGCAGATCACGGGCAAGCTGATGACGAACTTCCTCTTCTTTCGAAATAAGCTTATTCCGCTCTTCCTGGAGATCGAAGATCAACTGGGCATTATGCAGGGCAATAATGGCGTAATTGACCAGGGCAGTCAAGCCAGCGATCTCATCTTCGGCAAACGTTTCCGCCCGCTCGATGGCAAAGACCACAATGCCATAGGTGCGCAAGTTGGCCCGGAGTGGGATGAGACAGGCATACCGACAGTTCGTCAGGCTATCAAAGAGCAGCAGGTCGGGATCGGGGGTGGCAAGATCAAGAATGTGAGGGTTCGGTTTATGCAACGCCTCGGCGAGCCCAGCCGTGACCTTGATCTGCCGCGCCTGATCACTGATGCTCAAACGATGGCTTGCGCCAACATACAGTTCGTCGGGCACCCCCGCCGAAAGCAGCACCATGCCTGCTGTATAGGGGGTCAGCTTATAACTCTCGCGGAGCGTCACCTCAAGGACTTGCCCATAGTCTACGGTACTCGACAGGGTATAGGCCACCTCATAGAGCGACCGGCTCTGGGCGCGATACGCATGGGCCTCTTCGAGCGCCTTTTCAGCCTCGTGGCGGGCATTTTGCACACTCACCCGGTTATTCTCGCTCCAGCGTTCAGCCAGCCCGGCAGTAATCCAGGGCACAAAGATCAAGGTCAAACCGCGCAAGAAGAGGGCGACATACTCAAGGAACGTTGTCTCAAGGTCAGCGGCAAAGATCCGCCGCCAGCCGATAAAGGCAGCGATATAGCAGAGGGCAGCGACAATCCCCGAGAGCAAGCTGATAAGCTTTGTCTGGCGGATGGCCGCATTGATCAATGGGACAAGATAGAGGGGGAAAAAGATGACGATCTGCTCGCCACCAAAAAACATCATCAGAGAGATGAAGCCAATGTCGATGAGATACGTGAGTTCGAGCCGGGTAGCAAGCGGTGGGATAAAGAGCGCTAGCGTTGCCAGAACGCTCACCGCAACATAGATCCAGAAGACAACAACCAGGGGAGGACTGGCACTAGAGACAGGCCATACAGGTTGATCAGTGAGAAAGTTGGTAATTAAAAAGAGCAGCAGGATGGTCAACCAGCGGGCGAGCGCATAAAAACGCTCGCCCCCAGGCAGGATCCACTGCTTCGTCTGGAGAGGTTGCGAACCAGACATTTCACTCGCTGTTGTGGTGGCCTTCACATCTAAGAACCATCTTTATTGACAGAATAGGACGTATATGTGCGGCGCTGGTGCTTGCCCCATATGATGGGTTATGTACTGGTTGTTGGCAGCTTTGCTACCAACAACCGGCGTTTCGGAAGACCGTGGAGTATCCAGGCCCCCCCTCTCGTGGCGCAAAGACTAGCCGAGCGTCTTCAAGATATCGAGCGTGCTCCGCACGGCGCTGGCCGACTTGGTGAGCAACGCTGTCTCTTCTTCATTTAACGGCAATTCGATGATTTTCTCGATGCCGCCGGCCCCAAGAATCACGGGAACCCCAAAATAGATATCATTGAGCCCATACTGCCCGGTGAGATAGGCAGCGACGGGAATGACCCGCTTCTTATCCTTCAGCACGGCCTCGACCATCTGGGCCGTTGCGGCGGCGGGTGCATAGTAGGCACTACCCGTCTTGAGCAGATTGACAATCTCGCCGCCGCCCTTACGTGCGCGGTCAACGATGGCCGCGAGGCGTTCGGGGCCAATAAACTCGGTGACAGGAATACCGCCAATCGTCGAGAAGCGGGGCAGAGGCACCATCTCGTCGCCGTGCCCACCCATCAACATCGCCTGAATATCCTCGACCGACACTCCGGTCTCCATCGCAATAAACGTACGATAGCGCGCACTATCAAGCACGCCAGCCTGCCCCATCACCCGTTCTTTCGGAAAACCGCTGGCTTCTGCGGCGACGTAGGTCATCGCATCAAGCGGGTTGTTGACCATAATGATCACGGCATTGGGAGAGAGCGGGGCGGCCTGCGAGATACAGCTACGGGTAATATCGGCATTGACCTTGATCAGATCTTCACGGCTCATCCCTGGCTTGCGTGGTGCACCCGAGGTGACCACAATGATATCAGAGTCGGCCGTATCAGCATACGAGTTAGTGCCAAGAATCTTGCAATCAAAGCCTTCGATTGGCGCGGCCTCATAGAGATCAAGCCCCTTGCCTTGAGGGATACCCTCAACGATATCGAGCAGGACAATATCGCCAAGCTCTTTGGCGGCTACCCAGTGGGCGGTGGTCGATCCGACGAACCCGGAACCAATGATGCTAATCTTTTTTCGCATAGCTTACTCCTAAACCTCTGCGCTGAGCGCTCGGATAGCAGATGCCTTGTACCACAACAAGAGCCAAATGATACGTGTGCATTGTAGCACACTGGACGAAAGATCGGGCAACCTGGCGTTCATCGATGCGAACCGGCGGCAACACGGAGTTTCGTCAGCGTTGCTTCGAGATCATCGGTGAGTGGCGAGACAAATTCGCGCCAGGTGCCATCGCGGGGGTGGCAGAAACCGAGGCGATGCGCATGCAAAAACTGGCGGTTCAAGCCAAAACTCGAGCGCGAACGCCTCCCGCCGTAGGTCTGGTCACCGAGCACGGGATGGTTGGTATGCAACATATGCACCCGAATCTGATGAGTGCGCCCGGTCTCCAACTGTGCTTCAAGCAACGTATAATCCCCCAACTCTTCGCGTACACGGTAATGGGTACGGGCGTCGCGCCCGGTTGGCCGGTGGGTGACCGTCATACGCAATCGGTCAGATGGGTGACGACCAATGGGGGCATCAATCACGCCTTCATGCTGTTTGAAGCGCCCTGCTACGACAACCAAATAGATCTTGAGCATCTGACGTGCGCGTTGCTGCTCGGTCAGCGCTTGCATCGCACGATCATGGCGCGCTACCACCAGCAACCCTGACGTATCCTGGTCAATGCGATGGACAATGCCCGGGCGGATCCCGCCATTGACCTGCATCTCGGGGTAGCGTGACAGCAAGGCGTTCGCCAGGGTGCCCCCGGGATGTCCGGGGGCAGGGTGAACAACCATCCCCGCTGGTTTATCGACCACCACAATATCGGCATCTTCGTAGACAATGCACAGCGGAATAGCCTCGGGTTCCAGGCTTGTTGGCTGCGGTGGCGGTACCGTTACCATCACCCGTTCGCCCCCGCGTAAACTGTGGCTCGCACGCACCATCCGCCCGTTGACAACCACGCGACCTTCGTCAATCAACTGTTGCACATATGACCGCGACAGATCCGCGACACTCCGCGCCACAAAGCGATCAAGCCGCTCACCAGAGCCATCAGGAGGGACAAAGAGCTCAAACGAATCAGGCTCTGTGACGTTATCCATAGGGCACTTATACCTCAACATCTTTGCTCAATAACTCACCCAGCAGCGTATCATCACGTGGAGGGGGCAGGGGCGCTGGGGCGGGTTCATCGCCGACAAAGATCAGATAGGTTGCAAGGGTGAGCGTGCCAACGGTAATGGCGCTATCGGCCAGATTGAAGACCGGCCACCACCCAACACTGATAAAGTCGACCACATACCCAAGACGGATCCGATCCAGCACGTTGCCCAGGGCCCCCCCGACAATCAGGCCCGTTGCACCTTGAATGAGCCGCCGTTGATTGGGCAGATAGGCGATATAAGCGTAGATCAAGCCACCGGTAATCAGCAGTGATGTCACAATAAAGAGCGCTGATAAGTTCTGGAAAAGACCAAAGGCCACGCCAGTATTACGGGTATAGATCAGTATCAACCAGTCATCAAACAGATAGAGGCTACGCTGATGGGGTTCTGGCCCGAGCACATTGACCGCCCAGGCTTTGCTCATCTGATCAAGGACAAAGATACTTACCCCCACAAGCAGTGGAAGCAGCCAGCGTTGCGTCTGGGTAGATGGAGATACTGATGCTCTCAAGGTTGTCTCACTGACTGGTCAACGTCTCATGCTTGCGTGCACGGCGCTCGGCCAGATCTTCACGCAAAAACTGGTAGATGAGCAGCACTGCCCCGATGGTGATCGCACTGTCGGCCACATTGAAGATCGGGAACCACCCAACACTGATGAAATCGACCACATACCCGAGCCTGATACGATCAATCAGGTTGCCAAAGGCCCCCCCCATAATCAAGCCCATGCTCGCCTGAATAAGGGGCTGGTGATGATCGAGATGGGCGGTATAAAAATAGATCGCCCCGGCAACAATGCAGAGAGCCGCGATGGTGAGTAGTTCGGGGTGCCCCTGAAACATGCTGAACGCAACCCCGGTGTTATGTGAATAGACGAGGCGAATCCATCCACCAGGTAGGGTGATCGACCGCGCCATGGTCTCGGGGCCAAGGGTTTGCACAACCCACCACTTGGTCGCCTGGTCAAGCAAGAGAAAGGTGCTTGCGATGGCGAGCGGTACGGCCCATATACGAATAGTGTGCGAACGCTGCACAGATACGCTCCTTTGAAGAGTTGGGAATCTCACAAAAAGATAGCCTCTGTTCCATTATAATGGATTATGCGCGTTTTTTGGAGATCTGTCAGGGTCTGTGGGTGCGTAGATTGTCACGAGTCGTTTTGGTGTAGCCATTAAGGTTTTGCTTGCATGCATATGTCGTACATTTCTCTCGTATGGCTGATTATTGCGCTGATGATGACTGGTTTTATGGTCTTGGTCTTACCCGGACTGGCGTTGCTGGCTCTTTTCGATCGACCTGAACGTCGCCGTTCCTGGTTTGAACAGCTTAGTCTGGCGATTGGGATCAGTCTGGCGTGGCTGCCTGTCTGGCTGCTCTGGACAGATATGCTTGGATGGCACCTCGGAGCAATGAATGTCTGGCTGCCAGCCTTGCTCAGTGTTGTTGTGCTGGTCTGGCACGGACGCCATCAACGCCGACCTAACTCCTCGCCCCTTCCTTTGGATAGCTACGACATAGCACTTGGAGCCTTGTTCTTGCTCATTGTTGTCGTCCGCCTGGCGATCGTTGCGCCCCTTGAGGCTCCGATGTGGGGTGATGCGTACCATCATACGATGATCGCTCAGCTGATTATTGACAATGGAGGCCTCTTCCGCTCGTGGGAACCATATGCCCCGTATCAGACGTTCACGGTGCAGTTTGGCTTTCCTGCCATGGTCGCAGGGTTTCCCTGGGTTACTGGTATATCAACTGTTGAGGCGGTGCTTGTCACGGGTCAGTTGCTGAATGCCGCAGCAGCCCTGGTCTTGTATCCCCTGGCCGTCCGGTTGGCTGATGGACGCCGGGTCGCGGGTCTGGTCGCGGTGTTGGTCGCTGGTCTATTGACGGTCGTGCCAAGCTTCTATGTCAACTGGGGGCGGTATGCTCAACTTGCTGGGCAGGTCATCTTACCTATTGCTATGGTGTTGACCTGGGAGATGTTTGCTGCGCCACGACCTCCGTGGCGTAGTGCTGGCCTCTTGGGGTTGGTTGTGGCTGGGATGACGCTGAGCTATTATCGTATGGGGTTTTTCTATGCCGCGTTTATCGTGGTACTCGTGCTCTGCTGGGTTCTACCGCATTGGCGTACGAAGCGCTCTACCTGGCTACAGGCCTTGCCACCACTGATTCTGGCGGCTCTGGTTGCCGCCGGACTGTTGCTGCCATGGGTCTTTCGGGTCACCAATAGCCTTCTTGCTGATATGGTGTCTGTAGCGTCAACCACAGGTGTGCCTACGAGTTTTGTCTGGCATGATTACCAGAACTGGCAAGAAGTGACAACGTATATTGCCCCGCTCTTGCTCTGGATGAGCGGGTTGGCTGTGGCCTGGGCACTGGTGCGTCGGGCGTGGATGATCGTGGGTCTTGTGCTCTGGATCGGTTTACTGGTTTTGTATTTTGCTGGGACGCTGGTTGGTCTCCCCGGGGCTGTGATGTTGCAAAGCTTCTCGGTCATGATTGCAATCTATATGCCTGTCGCTCTGCTCTGTGGATGGTTAGCCGCCGAGATGATCGCTTTCTTACCGACACCTCGCCTCAAAGCGGTTCTGCCCCTTATTGCTGTAGTGCTGCTCGCTGCTTGGGGAGCGTTGCAGCAACGCCACATAGTTGACCCGTTCTATGCTATCGTCACGCAACCCGATATGAAGGCAATGGACTGGATTAAGCGGAATACGAAGCCAACCGATCTCTTTCTTGTGCAAGGCTTTACGATCTTTCAGGGAACGTCGGCGGTGGGGGCTGATGCCGGTTGGTGGATTCCATTGCTGACAGGCAGACAAAATACGATGCCACCGCAGTATCCAATGTTGAGTGAACGGCCTGACCCACCCGATTATACCCAGCGTGTGGTTGATCTTGTGCTGTTGATGGAGGCTCGGCCCCTGGATGATGCAGAGGTCATCGATCAGCTGTGTGCATGGGGTGTCACCTATGCCTATTATGGTCAACGGCAGGGGCAAGCTGGTTTTGGCGCTGAACCGCTCTTTCGGCTTGATGATCTGCACGCTAGTCCGTATTTTACCCTGATGCATACGCAGGATGAGGTCGCGATTTTTGCTTTTGATCAAGCGGTGTGCTCCTCACGCGAAGGGCGATCGGTGCGCAGGCCTGCATTATGATGCAACGCACTTCTTCGTTTGTGAGGCTGCTTGTCCGCCTCGTGCTGCCGCTTGTCTGGTTCGAGAGCATTGCCCGCGTAGCGGATCAACCGGGGCCAGAGTCAACCATCTTTCGTGTGCTCTTTCTTGGTGGGGTGCTCGCTGCCGCGGTGGCTGGTCAACCTGTCTGCGAAAGGGGGCGGCGTTGGCGCCTGCCCTGGCCCGGCGTTATGCTTGTTGTCACGAGTCTGGTGGCCGGAGGCTTCTATTATGTGACACAGCATACAGTGGCGGCATGGGTGCTCACCTTAACTGGATGGGTGCTCGCGCTCTGGTTGTATGACGTGTTGATCGTTCGTCGGTCACGTGTCATTCGGGTCAGCATTGCCACAGCGCTGGCAAGCATAACTGCGGGGGCAACGGTCGCCCTTGCCTTGCTGGAGAGCCGCTTCAGTGAAGAGGAGTTTTTTGTAGCGCTGGCCGGTCTTAGTATGGCCGGTGGTTGGATGTTGACCCTCAGGGCCTATCAAGGGTTGTCTAGGTTGGTTGTAACCCATCACGTAGATGAAGAGGCAGTTGATCTGGGTGCCTTGGCAACGTGGTCTGCGAGGCTTCGCCAGGGTGGGCTGAGGCTAGCAATCAAGCGACGATGGGTGGCTGCTAGCCTTGGTTTGAGCGTGCTTGTTGCGATGGTCGCTCTCGTACGGGCCTATCAACAAAGCTTTTTTCCAGTTCCACCGGCGCCTTATCCTGGGATCAGTGCCGAACAGCCAGTGCTCTGTGGGCAGATCGCTCCCGCAGGGCAGACCTACACCGGGCAAGAGGTGTTTGCCCAGATGCTTGCCCTGGTTGAGGCGCATCCGCAAAAAGGGCCGCCCGAATATGGCATGCTAGCGCTGGGTAGTGGTGACCCCGCATGGATCGAGCTGTTTCGCACATCGCTCTTGGCTGAAATGAGCGCGGGGCGTTTTACTGAACCAGCCAACAGTGTCAAGATCGGACAATGGTACGCAGCCCAACGGGTCTATTATTATGTCCATATGCGTGAAAGGTATCCGGAACTTTTCAGCAGCGATGAGGATGCAGCCATTCAGACCTGGTTTGCTTCCATCAATCAGCGTACCCTGACCGTCGAATGGGTTGACTGGCTCTATGCGCTGGCACTTGCGTACTGGCCTGCTGGCCCCTATGAAAACCAGGAAAATGGCGCTGGCCTGCTGGCCCTGCTTGCGGCAACCGGACTGGGTGATCCGGCGCTTGTCGAGGCCGGGCAGCAGTACCTTGACCAACGGCCTCGTGGGTGGGAAGGGCGCACGCGTAACTCTGATGATACGTACTACTATCAGAGTGAATGGGTCACAAATGCCTATTTTCAGGCACTCCGAGATGGTACTATCCCTGCTGAAGAGGTACGCCAGTCTTTCGAATGGTTGCTGCTGCAGATGGTTCCTGATGGTCGTCCAGTTTCGTACAACAATCCTTACCCGATCACCCGTGAGGGTGCCCTGGCGTTGGGCGCAACCCTGTTGAACGATCCCCGCTATTTGTGGGCAGCAGGGCGAACAGCAATGAGCGAGGCGCGCTTTTTTGACTTCATCGTCGCCCAGCCTGGTGTGAACGAGGCGCTGCCGCTGATTGCACAATCACCAACAGAAGGGTCTTGTCTGATCTACGGTGATACGGGCACCCCCATTCGGGTTGGGCCTCTGGCTCCCGACAAAATTGTCTTTCGTGACAGCTGGGAGCAAGATGCAACCTATGTCATGCTCAATTTACGTTTTACAGGCTGGCATCGGTATAAAGCCACCAATACCATCACCCTGGCCTATTATCAGGGCGATCTGATTGCTGATCAGCTTGAGGCGCACTATGTGCCGTGGTTGCCTCGTGGCCGCAGCTTATTACGCGACAAGCGCATTCCGCGTGAGCATGTGAGTGGCCTTGTGGTACGCCAGAGTGGCATCAACGCTGTGCAAGCCCTATTGAGTGGCATTGGGAGTAGATGGGCCCAGGATCCGCCGTTCTTTGCCGAGGTTGACCAGTTTACAACTGATGAACAGTGTACGGTGAGCACAACGAGCCTTGCTGATTGGCGCGGATGGGATCACCACCGTACGATACGTTTCTGTGTAGGGGAACCCACGCTTATTGTTGATGAAGCACAAGGTGCGCGTGGTGACGAGGCGGCCCTGATGTGGAATTTGGCCACTCTAGGGACACATCAGGCCGGACGGATCAGGCTCACGGAACATGCCGAACTCGTTCTGATCCCGCTGGACCGTGCGAGGATTGAACATGACGGCCCACAACGCATCATGGTGCAAAGCAATGGCCCGACGTTACGCTCAGTCGCCGTTCTGCTAACGGGATCATGGGTAGGGGCCACCGTTGATCCAGGGCCAGACAATGCGGCTACCAGTGTGCGGATCACTGGCACGGCAGGAACGCTTGAGTTGCCTACCTTTGCCAAAGCACTAGTGTCTCCTTGACAATAGCCTCACTCAGGGCGTATACTAGTGTCAGATCTACAACAGGCCGTGCGACCGTTTTTGCTACGGGCTGTTAGTGTCGATATGACAATACCCCGTTCGGTCGCATGGCTCTTTTTGTCGGTGTAGATAGTGTTTAATGTACACTAATAAGTACGTGTTAAGCAAGGGAGGTTCCGAGGTGTCAGTGTCGCTCTATCATACGCCGCCCGAGGCTGCGGCGGTGCTCATCGAAGAAATTGCTGCGTTGAAGGCCGAGCGCAACGCGGTGATCCTTGCGCATAACTATGAGTATGGTGAAATTCAGGATCTTGCTGATTATGTCGGCGATTCGCTGGGCATGGCCCAGTACGCTGCCCGCAGCGAGGCCCCGGTGCTGGTGGTCTGTGGGGTTCATTTTATGGCCGAAACGTCGGCGATCCTCTCGCCCGAAAAGATCGTCTTGATCCCTGATCCTGAGGCCGGCTGTTCGCTGGCAGCCTCGATCAATGCTGATCAGTTGCGGGCCTGGAAGGCCGAGCACCCCGGCGCTGTTGTCGTTAGTTATGTAAACACTACGGCTGAAGTCAAGGCGGAGAGCGACTATTGCTGTACTTCGGGCAATGCCGAGCGCGTGATCCGGGCGATCCCCGAAGATAAGACGATCCTCTTTTTGCCTGATATGTTTCTTGGCAGCTATCTGCGCCAACAAACGGGGCGCAACATCGAGATCTGGGCCGGCGAGTGCCATGTTCACGCGGCGATTCGCCCCGCCATGGTTGAACGCCAGCGCGCAGCCTTGCCCGGTGCCGATTTTCTGATCCATCCCGAGTGTGGCTGTGTGAGCAGTACGATGCACTACCTTGCCACTGGGGCGCTGAAGCCCGAGGGAACCCATATTCTCTCGACCGAGGGCATGATCCGCCACGCCGCTGCGAGCCCAGCGCAGCAGTTTGTGGTTGCCACCGAGATCGGCGTGCTCCACCGGATGCGGAAGGCCAACCCCACCAAGGAATTTGTACCGATTGATGAGTCGATTAGTTGCAAATATATGAAGATGATTACGCTGGAAAAGGTGCGGAATAGTCTACGCGACCTGACCCATCGGGTGACGGTTGAGCCGACACTCGCGGCACGCGCACGGACGGCCATCGAGCGCATGGTGGCGCTCTGAAATTGGTCTGCTGGCGTCGGCTCCAGCCGTGTCAGAAGCAAAGATGGGGAGAGCGTATTATGAATAATCTTCCGCGTTATGCGCTCGCAGCGTTGCCGAGCGTTCTCTTGAACCGGCATACTGATGTGCTGGTGATTGGTGGGGGGGCGGCAGGTTTGACCGCCGCGTTGACGGCAGCGGCTCATGCCGATGTGTTCGTGCTGGCGCGAGGGCCACTCTTCGAGAGCAATTCAGCCCTTGCCCAGGGAGGCATTGCGGCAGCCCTTGATGCCGCTGACTCACCCCGAGCGCATGTGGCGGATACGCTGGTCGCCGGGGCCGGGCTGACCGACGAAGTTGCGGCGACCGTGTTAGCCAACGAGGCGCCAGCCTTGATGTGCGAACTGGCGACACGCGGCGTTCCCTTCGAGCGCGCCGATGCGCTGCATTTTGCCCTTGGGCTCGAGGGCGGCCATTCTGCCCGTCGCATTGTGCATGTCGGTGATGCGACCGGCTGGGCCGTCACGGCTGCGCTGATTGCCGAGGCACGGGCGCATCCGCGTATTCATCTGCTCGAAGGTTGGCAGGCGGTCGATCTTCTTGATCGTCAGGGCCAGATCATTGGTGCACTTGCCCGCGATCCGCAGGGCCAGTGGCATCGTTTGTTGGCTGGCGCCACGGTGCTCGCAAGTGGCGGGGCCGGGGCGCTCTATGGGTTGACCAGCAATCAACCAGCCGCCCTCGGTGAGGGCATTGCAATGGCCTATCGCGCCGGGGCTGAGATTGCCGATATGGAGTTTGTCCAGTTTCACCCGACGGTCTACCGTATGCCGACCGGCGAGGGCTTTTTGATTACCGAGGCGGCCCGTGGCGAAGGCGGGATCTTGTTTGCGACAACCGGCGAACGCTTCATGCCAGCCTATGATCCACGGGCCGAACTTGCCCCGCGGGATATTGTGACGCGCGGGATCTATGCTGCGATGCAACGCACTGGCAGCGACCATGTCTTGCTTGATCTGACACATCTGCCATCGGCCCGTATCGAACAGCACTTTCCCACGATCTGCGCCCGGCTGCGTGAGCATGGCCTTGATCCGGTGCGTCAGTCTATCCCCGTGGCCCCCGCAGCTCACTATCTGATGGGTGGCGTGCGTACCGATCTCACCGGCGCGACGAGTCTTCCTGGTCTCTTTGCCGCTGGCGAAGTGGCTTGTACAGGTGTGCATGGGGCCAATCGCCTTGCGTCCAACTCGCTCCTCGAATGCATCGTCTTTGGACGACGGGCAGGCCAAGCTGCGCTGCAATGGGCCGATACAGAGGGCTTACACCGCGAAGGGAGCCATCTAGAATTGCTTCCCGAACGCACTGTTGTCCTCGCCTCGTCACCTGCGCCAGCCGCCTGGCGGGACAGTCTGGCTACGCTTATGCAGAGCTATGCTGGGCCACTGCGTGATGGCACTGGCCTCGGCGAAGGGCATGTCCAACTCACCCAGTGGCCCGTGCAGGCAGCCGCCGATGATCCTGAGGCCATTACTGCGGTCAATGCAGCCATAACTGCGCGTTTAATCATCCGGGCGGCCAGTTTGCGCCAGGAGAGCCGGGGTGGGCATTTTCGCCGCGATTTTCCCGAGACTAGTGAGATCTGGCGGGGCCATAGTGTCCAGCAGCGTTCGCGTGAACCAGCCACCCTTGCCAGTCTAGCTCACTTTGCGCCGATCGCTCACGCAGCTGATTGAGGCAAAGCCCCAAGTAGCTCTATGCTATAATACAAAAATATACTGCAACCTAGGTAAGCTTCAGGATCAAACCCGGAATGGAAGAGTTCGAGCACCTTGATTATTATGCTCTCCTTGGCGTTGAACGCAATGCCAAGATCGATGCGATCAAAAAAGCCTACCGTCAGCAGATGGTACTCTACCATCCTGATCGGTACGTCCATGCTAACTCAGATGAGCAGGCGTATGCGAGTCGTCGAGCGCAACGGATTAATGAGGCTTATCAGGTGCTGAGTGATTTTGTGGCACGTACGGCCTATAATCGTCGCTTGACCCCTGTGAACCCTGAGCCTGTGGCCGCGCCACCGACACGTGCCTCGGCCGCGCCACCTCCAACCCCGCCTCGTGATACGCTCGCTGACCTATACGACAAAGCGCGTGACCATCTTGATGCCGGACGGTACACGCAGGCCATTGCTGATTTCCGTACCATCCAGCAGATCAACCCGTTCTATCGTGATAGTGCGGTGTTGCTGGCTCAGGCCGAGGCCGCGCTCCGTCAGGCTACGCGGGCCGCTTCCAAGGCTCACCCAACCCAAAAAACTGATAAGAGTCGGCGTACACTGGTGTTCGGGGGTGTCGGTGCACTGGCGATGGCCGGCCTTGGAGCGCTTGGCTGGGGATTGCGCGACCGGCTCAGTAGCAATGCAACTGCCGAGGCACCACAAGCTGATGTGATGCCCTCCCCAACAACGCCACCGGCCTCGCCTGCGCCAACGGGGATCCCAGTGTCACCCCCTACCAGCACGGTGCCGACCGCGCCGGTGACGCCCGAGGCCACCACAACGACCGCACCGGTACCAACCAGCGCACCCACCGCGCCCCCCGTGACGACCACGCCCGTCACCTTGCCGGAAACAGGGCCAATCGCCTATGCCAACGATCTCACGTCGGGTGAGGGGTGGCCCTCAGTCGGTGGACGTGGGTGGAATGTCGGGTTTGCCCAGGATGGCTATCGGATTACCGCCGTCCGTGGCGCCGGCAATATCTGGGCCTTCAATACCTCACCGGCCGGGATGGATTACCTGATCGGTGTTGATCTGACGGTCACCGGTGGGGCCGCCGGTTTGATGCTGCGCTTTGCCGAAAGCAATTTTCTGGCCTTTTTTGTTGAGCCCGCGACAGGCCGGTATCGACTTGAGCAACGGGTGAACGGGAATGATAACCGCCTACGCGATGAGGCGCATCCCGCGATTGCCACTAAACCACAGGCGACCAACCGTCTTGTTGCCCGCCTCGCTGGGCTTGAGGTTGCCCTGGGCATCAATGGGCAAGCCGTGGCAACCCTCGTTGTTGAGGCGCCACCGCCAACCTCGCGCTATGGGATGATTGCCCTTGCCCGTGAGCCTGAAGTTGTTGCGTTGTTTCGCAATTTGAGCATTCGTGAGTTGTAACGGGCGTTACGGGCTCTTTCAGGAAAGGATATGGTGTTATCCTGGTGATGCCCTCCTTCCAGATGCTTGTGCGGCGCTTGCTCTTGCTCCTGGCCGTGCTCCTTTGTGGGGTGTTCTCTGTCACGCCAGTCGCTGCTCAGGCAAACCTGAGCCTGACGGCTGTTCCTGCTTTTGAGGGCAACTATACACCTGGCACCTGGTTGCCGGTGCAACTTGAACTGCGCAACGATGGCCCAGCCATTGATGTGCTGGTTGTGGCCGGGGCCACTGGCTCGTCGCTGCGCCATGGGCAACGGGTTGAATTGCCCGCTGGAGCCGTCAAGCAACTGACGCTCTACGTTGCGCTCGATCAAGAGGTACGCTCACTGGTGGTGCAGGTTGAGCAGCAGAATCTGGTGCTCGCTGAAACTGAGTTTGAGCTGCGGCCCCGTCGCGATGAACGGATGCTCGGCTTGCTTGTCGCGTCTGATCCCCAGTTGAACCTGCCCCGTCGCCAAGATGTCACAACCTTTCCCTTCAATACCTTCCTTCTCGACCCGGCCTTCTTCCCTGACCGCATGGCAGGCTTGAGTAGCCTGAATCTTGTGCTGCTTCACGATGTTCCGTTCGCGAATCTGAGCCCTGCCCAGCAGGAGGCGCTCATCGGTTGGGTCTATGCCGGTGGTCATCTGCTGCTTGGTGGTGGGCCAACGGCTGCCCGTACGATCGCCAGTATGCCGACGACGCTCTTGCCTGCTACGCTCGGCGCAACGCGCCAGATCGATGATGCACCGCTGGTTGCGTTGAGTACCGCACCTGGCCCCGGTGCCTTGCCTGGCCTCGCGTTGTTGCCTGTGCCTGGAGCAATTGCGACTGGCACTGTTGACGCTCCGGCATGGGTGAGTCGCCAAGTCGGTCGTGGGAGTGTGACCCAACTCGCGTTTGATCCTGGCGCGCCTGCCCTGGTTCGTTGGGCACAAGCCCCGGCCTTCTGGCAGAATCTACTGCGCCCTGAGCAACGCATTACCACACCGTTTGGCACACAGAGCACCGTTGATATCCTGCAAGAACAGGTCGTTACCGCCGGTTTGTCGAATCTGCCCGCGCTGACGTTACCACCAGTTGATCTCATGTTTCTGGTACTGGCCCTCTATACCATCCTGATTGGGCCGGGGATTGCGCTCATTTTGCGCCAGTTCGATCGCCAGGCCTGGGCCTGGGTGGTTGTGCCAGGGGTTGCGCTCGCAACCGGGGCACTGGTTGTTGGCCTCGCCCTCGCCATTCGACCCGAACAACGGCTGGTGAGCCGTCTAGCCCTGGTAGAAATGACCGCACCCGACCTTGCCCGGGTGCGCGGTTTTGTTGGCATACTCGTGCCTCAACCACAAGAGGTGCGGCTCGCAACGAGTGCTGAAGCCCTCGTCCGCCCTGTTCGTCCCGCCGCAGGTGTGTTTGGGCAGGTCAATGGTGTCGTTGGCGATCTGGCGCAGTTGAGCCCCGAGCTTCCGCTGCCGCTTGAGGCCTGGCAGATCCAAGGGGTGATGGCGGAAGCCCATATACCCCTGGAAGGCATCCAGGCGACGATGCTGCTGGTTGATGGTATGCTGCAGATCGAGGTGGTCAACACGAGCGATCTGGTGCTGCGCGACGCCGTGGCCGTCTTTGGTGAGCGGGTTGTCAGGCTAGGCACGCTCAATCCAGGTGAAACAGCGTCGCAACCGTGGCCCCTCGATCCACCTGAAGCTGTCGCACGCAATACGGCCCCCAGTTTCCTGGTGCTCAGCGAAGAATTGGAGGCCGGCCAGGGGCCGGGGCAGGCGGCGAGTCGCAATGTTCTGGCACGCGAGGCGCTGCTCAATGCGGCGGTCATTCAGAATAATGTGCTCAGTAAAGAAGGCCCCTTCGTCTTCGCGTGGCTCGACCAGAATCCACTCGGTATGCAGGTCAATGCTCCCGCTGCCGTCCAGGAGGTGACGTTGCTGTCACTGCGCCCGGTCTTCCGCGGCAGCGGGCCAATCTTGCTCAACGAAGGTTGGCTCAGACCAGACTGGGTGGCCTCACAGCAGACGCAATGTTTTGGTTCGCGAGGGGCGGGTGTCCCGGCGACGATGGCACCCACCATGGTGGAGTTGCGGCTTCCTGTTGAACTGGCCGAGCTACGCGCTGAACGACTCAGTCTGGTGCTCGAGAGTGAGCGCACCTGGCCGAATGCGGGCGTGATCACCGAGGTCTATGATTGGGAGCGTGAACGCTGGGTGGAACAGTCATTTGATGGCCCTGGTGAGTTGCAACTCGCCAACCCCGCACCCTTTTTGCGCAATGGCCGCTTCCAACTGCGGCTCGATGGCCGCATTGTCGAAGCTGGCTGCCTCTATCTGAGCGCACGCTTGCAAGGAGTCTTGCCATGAGCCGCGGCCCGTCGATGCCGATTCTCTTCAAAGAATTTGCCGTGCAGATGCGGGGCAGCCGTTCGGCACTCTTGTTGGCGCTCTTGATTGGCTTGGCATCCATTGCGGCCCGCCTGATCTACGGCGCAATTGTGGGGCAACTTGACCGTGGGGCACCGCTCGTCAGTGCCCAGATCGGGCAAATTCTCTTCATTACACTCAGTCTGGTCATCCAGGCACTGATCGTCTTTCTCGCCCCGGCGACAACCGTCAATGCGATCAGCAGCGAGCACGAGCGTGGTACTTTTGCGATGCTCCAGACGACCCCGATGACCCCGATTCAACTGGTCGCTGGCAAACTGATCGCCGCCTTCGCCCTGTTGTTGATCCTGATCCTGGCGGTCTTGCCGGTCTTTGCGGTCGTGCTGCTCTTTGGCGGGGTAAGCCTTGCGGATCTCGGGCGGGTCTTGAGTACGATGCTGATCACGGCCCTGCTCGGCAGCGTCTTCGGGCTCTTCTGCTCGGCGGCAACCCGTCAGACCTACAGTGCTACCCTGCTCTGCTATGCGCTCTTGATCAGCCTTGTGGGTGGCACCCTGCTCGCGGCCAACCTCTGGTCACTCCTCAACAGCATGCTGCCTGCTCCGGCGATCTACGTCTTTGCCAACCCATTGTCGGCGATGGCTGCGGCCCTGGTGCCGGCGCGCCCACCCGACATTATCTCCTTTACGGGCGGCCTGCGCCCGCTGGTGCTGCTCAACCTGCTTACCCGCGGCGTGATTGATGCCGGTGCGCAGGGTGTCTTGCCCCTCTACCGAGCGACCTGGATGCTTTATGGTGGGTTGAGCCTAATCTTCTTCTGGCTAACCCTGCACCTGGCAACACCACGCCGTCGCTGGCGCCCTGGCAAGGTTGATCTGGCGCTGCTCCTGATCCTGCTTGGCTACCTCGTCCTGGCGTATGGTGCCCGCGACTGGTGGATGGCCGGGCTGACACGGGGGTGAACGTTGCTTCTGGTGAACGAGGCTAGCAAAACTAGCCTCGTTCACCAGAAATATTCCTACTCAACCGCAAAAATAAACACCCCATTGTCGGCATAGATCTGACGAAACCCGGGCGTATTGGCAAAGAGCGTCGGCTGAAGAGGGCCGCGCCCTTCAACCAGATAGATGTGGGTAATCGACTCGCTGGCGATCAGATCAAAGATATCCTGCCGGTTCTCGGGCGTATGGTTAATAATGCGGTCGCCAAGGGCGTGCATGTGGGCGACATAGGCCGGATCGCCATAGCTGAAGAGCACTGGCGGCACCGTTGTCCAACGCCCGGCGAGCGGTGAGAGCCACCACCCGCCGTCAACCCCCCGTCGTGCGGCGGGCAGCCAGGGGGCCGCATTGACGAGAAAGCGCGCCTCGGATGGCGTATTGGTTGCGACCCAGTCAAGCGCCACACGATCCGCAGGGGTTGCCAGGACGGTCACCGTATTCGGCACCTCACTCATTGTTTGTATCCCCCAGATACCTGCCGCCACCAGGCCGATGAGCCCGGTGGCATAGATGGCAGGCCGTAACACCGGGCGCACCACCCTCACCAGTTGCTCACTCACCAGTGCCGCCCCACCGCCAATCAGCACGGCAAGGGGCAGAAAGAGCGAGATCACCACGGCATCGTTGGTCAGCAGCCAGAGGTAGGGCAGACGAACGAAAAACGGATTGAGCAGCAGCAAGCCCAGACCAACCAGGCTCAAAGCGAGATGACGTACGCGTAGTCCATTGAGCAACATCACCAGGCCCATTGCCGGCAAGAGATAGGGCGTCAGCCAGGGATTCGCCATCACCACCAGCAACCCGACCCAGAGCACCACGATCGCCGCAGCACGCTGGCGGTACCAGAGCCCAATCAGCGCACTGCTCAGGGCCAGGGCAACCAGCAACCGGGTATGATCAACCCAAAGCAAGCCTTCATTCAAGGCATTGTAATCCTCGTTGCCAGCGAGCCCACCCGAGGTAGCAGCGGGCAAGAGGGTGCGTCTCACGAGCAGCAGGATCCAGGGGAGCGTCAAGACGCCTGCGGCAACCGTCGCGACAAACGCGTCCCTGAGCGCACTGCGCACGACAGGCCACGGGCGCATACTGGCCCACAGCAGGGCCTGGGCCACCAGCAACGCCCCGGCAAAAAAGACAACCCGCATATGCACCAGGCTGAGGCCGGCCATCAACAGGGCCACGAGCACCCACCATCCACGCCCATACCCACGCAATGCCTGATGCCACACCAGCGCCAGACCGGGCAGCATCAGCAAACCCACCAGTTGGGTATAGCGCCCCCACGACAGATAATAGGCCGGCATCAACGAGAGCAACCCTACGACCAGGGCAGCCACTGGTGCCGCCACGGGACGCCGCCACAGCACCAGTGCGAGGCTGGCAACCGTTAGCGTATGAAGCGCATTGAAGATCTGGCCAGTCAGCAGAATCGCCTCAACTGGGGCCACCCCGCTGAGGCGCACGAGCGTCGCGATGACCACGTGATAACCCCAGTGGTAGGGCAGGTCATTGACGGGCAGATAAGGCTCAAGCGAATGCGGAGCCATCCCGGTCTCGACCGTAATGCGCACCAGCAACGTATGATGCACCGAGTCAACCCAGGGAGGCAGGGCCATGCCATCAATTTCGGTCATGCGCTGGAGCAAAGTGAAGCCAAAGACCGCGAGCGTCAACAGCGCCATCAAGGGCCATTGCGGCGAAGGGGGAACCGCATCACGACCACGCCAGACCGTCACAAGGGTAGCGCCTCCCAAGAGAAGGCTACCTACCCAGAGCATCGGGGTACTGACGGGCAGACCAAGAGGCCACAGCCACTGGTAAAGCAACGCCACCAGGCTCACACTGAGTCCGAGCCAGATAGTCAAACGGGGCAGCCATGGCAACGAAGCCCGCACCAGAGAGCGTTCCACGAGATACCCCGGGGCAACGAGCAACACGGCCATAGCGACAACCAGCCGACCCTGCGGTGCAGCCAGTCCTGCGACCAGGGCAAGCACCACCCCCACCACAAGCAAGCGTCGCTGCTGACGCAGATCCTGAACGACCGATTGCAACGCACATCCTCGCTACACTAGAGCCTGCGGTACACGTAGGGTATTGTACTACGTCTCTGCCTACGGTTGAGCTGCTATCGCTAGGGGCTGCGCTCCCACACCCGGCTTCTTTGCTGAAAAAACAGCCAGCGTAGCTGGCTGTTTTTTCAGCAAAGAAAGCTTCCTGGAGGCCGTAGGCCCTCAAATCCCCCGCCGGAGGCGTCGTTGCCCAAACGTGGTACAACGGTGCCGTTGCACCACGTTTGACAGTCCCCTCACGCTCTGCTATAATGCACGGGGTTAAGGGCGGTGTTCCCGCTCTATTTTCATGTTGTCGAGAAACGAGTTGTTGGCCGCAGCACCAGCAGACCTGCAGCGGGCTCCTGCTACTCGTCATGCAGCTGTCGAAGGAGAATGTTGCCGTGTATGCGATTATCCGTGATCGCGGAATGCAGTACCGCGTTGAGCAGGGTCAGGTTCTTACCATTGATCTCGTAGCACATGCCGAAGCTGGTGCTGAGCTTGAGCTTGGCGAAGTGCTTCTGGTCAGTGATGGTGAAAAGGTTACGGTTGGTTCGCCGCTGGTCAGTGGGGCTATCGTACGGGCCGAGGTGCTTGATCATGTCAAGGGCGACAAAATTGTCGTCTTCCGTTACCGCAACAAGAAGCGCTATCGCCGTCGCACCGGCCATCGCCAGCGCTATACACAGATCAAAATTAACGAGATTACGATCTAGAAGAGGAACAAGTCATGGCACATAAAAAGGGTGTAGGCAGTTCGCGCAATGGCCGCGATAGCAAACCCAAAATGCGTGGCGTCAAGATGTATGGCGGGCAGCGCGTCGCTCCTGGCAATATTATCGTTCGCCAGTGCGGCACCAAGATTAAGCCTGGCAAAAACGTTGGCCTCGGGCGTGACTACACGATCTATGCAATGATCGAGGGTGTCGTCAAGTTTCAGCCCTATTCGCGCAACCAAAAGATGGTGAGTGTCATCCCCTTCGAGGTTGCTGCGAGCGCTGATTAACCAGCTTTTTGTTGGCTCTATGCAGCGCATAGGGCCCGTTGAGATAGCCCGGAAGGCCTGATGAGAGCGCTGAGCTCTCGCCTTCCGTAACGAGGAGCGTAGTTGTGAAGCAGGGTATTCACCCCAAGTACAATACCGATGGCGTGGTTTGCACGACCTGTGGCACCCGTTGGCAAATTGGCACGACACGCCAGAATCTGCGTGTTGAGATTTGCTCGAATTGCCACCCGTTTTATACCGGTGAGCAGCGCATTGTTGATACTGCCGGTCAGGTTGATCGTTTTATGAAGCGCCTCAGTGCTTCGCAGGATCGCCAGGCCGCCATCGAAAAGCAGCGCACGGTCAAAAATCAGCCCCAACCCAAGAAGAGTTTGCTCAAAGAGCTCTATGGCGACGACGCGTAATTCGCGTCGCTTGCGTTGGATAACAAGAAGCGCACTGGCCAGGCCAGTGCGCTTCTTGTTATCCAACGCGCCTCAGGACGCTTGTCCGCCGTCATATAAGGCCACCATGCGCCTGGCGTGTGCTTGCACCTCTGCGCACAGGGCAGGTGGGGCGAGGACTTCGGCGTCGGCACCCCAGCCAAGAATCCATGGCAAGACTTCACGGATGCCACCAATGGTCATCACGAGTTCGCATCCACCGTTGGCTAGTTCGGTCAGTCGCTGCGAGTGATGCCAGAGGCTCTCACGGATCTGTGGGGCCACACGGGCACTGAAGCGTACCTGCACTTCTACCTCAGTCTCGTCCATCACGCCCCATGCACGGGCAAGAAAGGCGTACGGGTCAAAGTCAGTAGGCACCGTGTAGCTTTCATCAAGTAACTCGGCGGTCTCAATGCGCTCGATTTTGAAGGTGCGAATCGCCGCTCGTAGGCGATCATGCCCAATCACATAGGCCGCTGGCGCACTGCGTGAAACCTCAATAAAGTAGGGCGCTACGTCACGTTCGGTCAGTTCACGATTGGGGGCACGGTAACGGAGCCGGACCATGCGTTGTTCGGCCCAGGCCAGGGTCAGGACTTCGAGGATGCGTACGTAGGCAGTGCGTACGGGGCGTTCACGAACAAGATCGGCAACCCGGGCAATGTGCTCAGCAACGGTACCTGCTGGCATGCCTGCGGCGAGCTTGTCGAGGGCCGAGACCGTGTGCGGATTATGTTCGTCGCTATGATGCGCCAGCAAGCGGGCAGCAAAGTAGAGCGCAACCGTTTCATTGAGGTTGAGCCGGATCGTCGAGAGGTACGTGGCACGGTTGATGCCAAAACGTCCGCTATCCTCCCAGATCGGAACACCCATTGATTCAAGGGCTTCCAGATCGCGGTAGATGGTGCGGCGGGTCACCCCACAATCGCGGGCCAGATCACTGACGCGCAAGCCCTCGGGTGCATTGTAGAGCCGATGCTCGATCCGGCGGAGGCGAGCCGCTTTGCTGGCGACGCGATGCTCCTCCTCCTCGGCATAACTACTCTGAACGGCTGAGGTTGCAATTGCAGCGTCATCGAGCTTGTGCATCGTGCGACTCCCAATCCGTGCTACCTGGCTGGGCGAACAAGCCAACGGCGCTGACTTGTTCGCCCAGCCAGGCGCATTTAGATGGCGAAGGAGACGGCAACCATGCCGAAAAACAGGACGGAACTCAGGATGGTGATCAGGCGCAAATCGCGCCGGACATACATATAGTCCTGCGTATAGTCAGGCGCAGGCGCATGGTGGCGCGTAACAGTGGTTGGCCCTGGACGCCGCTGCTGAAGGCTGCGGATCGGCTGCCGACGACGCTGTTGCGAGCGAGAAGTGCTGGGCATGAGAAGATCCTTGAACTTGGTCACGCTACGGTGACGCTGCCACTATCAACACGCCATTATACCATGCTGCGACTGGGGCCTTGCCCCAAGCCGCAGCATGCTCACAAGACTGTTGCCAAGTTCGCCTGCTTTAGCGAACGCCAAGCAACTCGACGGCATCAATTTCGTTCCAGTTGGCCCCACTCCGCTGGTCAATGGTGAGCCGGACGCCAACAATCCGGGTGAGCGTCTGGGGAAAGGTGATTTCGCGGGCCAGGGGGCACGTTTCAGATGGGCCTGGCTCGCCGGTGTACACGGTAAAGACCTCGCCACGTTCGTCGATCAGTTCGATCTGGTTGACAAAATCCGGGTTAAAGCTGTGATAGATCACCACACCAACCGCAAAGACCGGGGTTGCATAGCGTAATTCAAGGGTCTCAAGCGTATCAGGGGTCGCGGCAGCCCAGGCGTTGGGGCTATCCTGGCAGCCGACAACATCGGGCGGCCCGGTAGCGCCTGCCGGATCGTAATCGGGGGCATAAAAACTTGAGGCCGTCGCCTCGCTGGCCCACTGACGGATCAGAGTTTCTGGATTGAGCGTCGGTATGAGAGCGGCTTCTTCCCCCAAACTTTCAGCCGTCGCACTGGTCTCTTCGTCGGCAGCCGCAAGGGCCTCCTGGTCAAGCTGGAGGCGGAGAGCGGTAATGGCGCTATACTCGCCGCTATTGTCGCTAACCCAGACGATGCCGCCAGGTGCGGCGGCAAGGCCATTGGGAAGGTTGAATTCGCCGGGGGCGGGCAGATTGCCACGGGTGACGGGCTGGCCGCCCCGGGCGACGACCCTTCCGCCTGGAGCGAGTTGGAGGATGCCCTCGGTGTAGGTGGCGAGATAGATGAAGCCATCGGCATCTACATCAATGGCACCGGCGGCAAATTGTTCGGGGAGCGCCGGATCGCCAAAGCGTGCCAATTCTTGCCCGTTGGCCCCAAGCTTGACAACGCCGCCAAAGGTATCGGCGAGATAGACGTTGCCATTGGCATCAACCGCGAGATCGGTCGGCGAGAGGTCAGGCGGTAACTCGATGCGCCCAAGCGCACGCCCTGTGGGGCTAAAACGCACAATGCTGCTGACGATCCGACCGCTCTCGGGGCCGGGGCGAGCATCCAGCGCATAAACATTGCCTTCGGGGCTAACCGCAATGCGTTGCGGCGAGGCGAACCCAAACTGATCAGGGCCACTGCCGGCGCTGCCCCAGCGTTCGACAAACGTGCCATCGGCAGTGAAACGAGCAATTGCATTGCGCCCAAAATCGGCAACAAAGAGATCGCCCTCGGATCCATAGGCGACATCATACGCATCAAGGAGTGTCTGAGGTTCAAACGTGCCGATCAGATCGCCATCGGCGGCAAAGATCCAGACGCCACGGCGACTCTCGGCGAGATAGATCGTGCCATCAGGGGCGGTCGCAAGCCCGCGGGCAGCCACAAAACGCCCATCAGGTGGACCAGCACTTCCGCCGAGCCGTAAAACAAAACCGTCGGGGCCACGATCAACGACCACCGGCTGCTCGGCACGATCAACAATCGGCACTGGCGTCGGGGTTGGCAACGGGATCAAGCGGATACTCTCAAGAATCGCTTGATAAAGGGAGGCCTCGGCAGGCCACGCCTCGGCTGAAGCCTGACCAAGCACCCGCAGAGCCATTTGCGATCCCAACACCGCAGAAAGTTGACCGGCTGCACCTGGCGCACGCAACTCGGCGGTGACGCCCGCCCCGCCATCAAGCATGAGCGCCCGCGTCGGACTGATAACATAGCCGGACTCTTGGGCGGCCACGCTACTCCAAGCAAACAGGGCCTCGGCATCCTCGGCAATCGCAGCACCAAAGCGTCCGGTCAGTTCATCAAGAGGGATAGCGTCAATGCTCAACACCAACGCAGGCCCGGGACTAGCGCGATCGAGGGTCACCTCGTCAGGAGCGAGTTGCAGCACCTGATCGGTCTGACGCGTGACCCAGCCAGCCGGGTAGCTGAGGCGGAAACCCTGAATCTCGGCTGTGAGCGTATTCGCCAGCACAATGGGTGTCGGCGAAGGGGCGACCGTTGGTGGCGGCTCGGGGGATGGCACCTCCGTGGCCGGCGGGATGAGGGCACAGGCACTCAAAACGAACGCAAACACGAAGATGAAAACGTGACGCATCACAACTCCTCCTGGCCACGGCGCTACGTCGAGCGCACAGGTTCTGGGACTGCCTTGAGAGGATCATGGTTGGCCTGATTGACATAGAGCATCTGGGTTGGATAGGCAAACTGAATATTTTCAGCGGCAAACCGCTCAAAAAGAGCTAGATTGATCGCCTGTTGCGTATCCATATAGACCAGAAACTCGGGGGAGAGGACAAAATAGACCACTTCGAAGGTCAGGGCAAAGTTATCAAACTTCTGAAAATGGGCGCGATCAAAGCGGGTGTGGGCCTGGGCTTCAATCGACTCGCGAATAATTACGGGTATCTTGCGCAATAGTTCGGGGGGCGTCTCGTAGATAACCCCGAGCGAAAAGACGATCCGCCGTTCTTGCATGCGCGAGAAGTTTTGAATGCGACTATTGAGCAGATCGGCATTGGAAAAGACCAGATGCTCACCCGAGATGCTCCGGAGACGAGTAGTTTTGATGCCGATGCGCTCGACGGTACCGGACATCGTCCCCACGACAATAAACTCTCCCGGCACAAAGGGCTTATCGAGCGTAATCGAGAGCGACGCAAAGAGATCGCTGAGGATATTTTGCACGGCCAGGGCAATCGCAATGCCGCCGATCCCCACACTTGCGAGCAGCGGCGTAATATTGATCCCGGGCAGATTCTCGAGGATGAGCAGCAGAACGATCGAATAGAGCACCAGACGGGCAATCGTCGTCAGCAACTGGGCGGTCGCCACGCGCCCACGGTCAAGTTCAAGATGACGCTGGGTATACTGCTCACCCCATCCCGTAATCAGGGCATTGCCCCAGATGCCGAGCTGGATCAGAAACGCGATCCCGGCCACCGTCCTGATCATATCTGCGAAACCATCAGGGAGAACCAGGATGGTTGAAGCAAGATAGAAGGCAATAACAAACTTGATCCACCCCTTGGTCTTTTTGGTGACAATGGCGATGGCGTCATCAACAAAGGTGTCGGTTGTCTCGGGATGACGAGCAAAGCGCCACCGCAAGCCAAGTTGCAGCAGCGTGATCGCCAGAAAGATGACGGCCATGATGATCAGGGCAATCAGCCAGCGTGTTGGTGAATTGGCCGTAAAGATCGCGGTCAGATCGCCAAAGATCGTCATCCACTCATTGACTGGCTGGAGCAATTCAGTAAGTTCGGTTTCCAATTCCTCTAGTTCAGGCATAACTCCTCTTCAAGAAACGTCCGAATCAGGTCACGCAGTTGTGCTGGTTGGTCAAACTGGATGCCGTGACCGCTTGCCTCAATGATGGTGGCGCGACAGTGCGCAATGCGCTCGGCGAGCCGAAAGAAATCGGTTGTCAGATTATTGACTTCGCCGTCGCCATTGAGCAACAGCACTGGACAGGCAATGCGGTCGGCCTGGTCGTAGCAGATATTGCCACCAGCGGCATAGATCGCCTGCGCCGCTGCCGCCCAACCCTCGATCAACGGAGCGAGTTGATCTGCGCCGTGGTTGGCAATGATCTCGTCACGCCAACTGGCACGGCTGGCATCCCAAGCACTGACCGGGAGCCACTGCTGAGCCGCTGCGGCCATTGGGGCCGAGATGACCCCGGCGACACCCCAGGCAACCACACCACAGACAAGATCGGGCCTCGTTGCCGCCACCAGCAATGCACTTTCGGCCCCATCACTAAAGCCAAGTACGACGACTGGCCCCGGATTAAGATGATTGAGCAGCCGGATCATATCGTCGGCATCACGCTGGTAAAAATCAGGCGGAAAGTCACGGAACGGGGGTCGACTTGCCCCATAGCCCCGCAGATCGGGGGCGATGACCCGCCAGTTTGTCTTCAGATGATCAATCAAGTCACCCAGGTGACTACGTGCCGTCCCCGTAAAGCCGTGCAACAAGAGCAAGGGATGGCCTGCACCTTCATCATAATAGGCAAGATTCAGATCATCAAGCACAACGTGGTGCATATAAATTCCCCTATAATAGTAACAAGCACCCTCTTATTATAGCCGAAGCGCAGTATGACCATGACGATTGATGAGTTGCGAGCCATTCCGCTCCTTGCCTTGCTCGATGACCGAACGCTTGCCGATACGGCCCGTCGCATGCATCGTTCAAGTTTTCGCCCCGGACAGCAGATCCTCCAGGAAGGTGAGCAACCGCCTGGGCTCTTCTTTGTGCAGCGTGGGCGTGTGCGGCTCTCCTGCATGGCGGCTGATGGACGTGAGCAGGTTCTGGCGATGGTTGGCCCTGGAGAACATTTTAACGCCGTGCCGCTCTTCGATGGCAACCCCAACCCGAGTTCGGCCCGCGCGATGAGCCCGGTGATCTGCCTGCTTTTGCCACGGGAAGACCTGATTGCCCTGATCCGTCAGCATCCCGATTTTGCCCTGGCGGCGCTCAACGCGATGGCCGGGCAATTGCGTGAGCTTGTCACCCTCGTTGAAGACCTGGCCTTTCGTTCGGTACGGGCGCGGATGGCGCGGCAACTGCTGGCCGAAGCGGGTAGCGGTGCGGCGGAATTGACCCATCAAGAACTGGCCGAACGTGCTGGTACCGTGCGCGAAATCGCCGGACGGGCGCTCCGCCGTCTGGCCGAAGAGGGCATGGTACGGCTCGAACGCGGGCGCGTTATTGTGCTTGACCCCGAGGGCCTGGCACGCGTGATCGAAGAATAAAGTTTGCGATACGAAAGGTTTGTGGAGTTATGAGACTTTAGTGGTAGACGAGGGCATAGGCATTATAGTAATCTGTTTACGAACCACTCTTTCTTCAGTTTGAGCTAATGAGGAGCAAGCCTGTGCCGTACATTATTGTCGAACCCTGCATTGGAACCAAAGACGCGTCGTGCGTAGCCGTTTGTCCAGTTGATTGCATTTACGAGGGCGAAGATCAGTACTACATCAACCCTGACGAGTGCATTGACTGTGGCGCCTGCGAGCCAGAATGCCCAGTTGAGGCTATTTTTGCTGACGACTCGGTGCCTGAGCAGTGGAAGAGCTATATCGAGAAGAACCGCACCTTCTTTGGTGCCTGATTTGGCGGCAAAGCTGTCAAGAAGCAACCCGTAAGAAACATGGTGCTTCGCGTGTAAAAGCCCAGCAAAGCTGGGCTTTTACACGCGAAGCACCCTTGGTTTTCAGGATGTTAGCCTTGCACAAAGGCTTGATAGCCTTCGGGAGTATCAAGATCAATGCAGACCGCAGGATCAGCTACATCAAGCCAGTGGACGCGTGTGGTTGGCTTCCGCAGCAGTACGCGTGCGCCTGTATCGCCTTCAAGGGTTGCAACAGCGGCAAAAAGCGTGGCGGCAAGCAAGACAGGATGGCCGTGCTGTCCCTGGTAACGTGGCACAATGGCGTCAGCCTCGGGGTGAGCGGCAAATGTGGTCATCAGTTGATTGATGAACCCTGGCGTGACGAGGGGTTGGTCAACGAGCATGATCACCGCTCCGGTTGCCTCGGTGGGCAAGCTTGCCAGCCCACAGATGAGCGAGGCCGCCTGCCCAGTCGCAAAGGCGGCACACTCTACAACATGCACACGGCTGCGCAGATCGCCGAGGGCCTGCCGTACGGACGTGGCCTCGGCCCCCAGCACCACCGTCAACCCGGCGAGGTGACTGGCGAGAGCAACCGTGGCGATGTGGCGAACCAGCGGCTGCCCCTGCCAGATCAATAACGGTTTGGGTGACCCCATCCGGCGTGACTGACCGGCGGCCAGCAGAACCCCATAGATCACGGGTTCAGTTCAACAACCTGGGCATTCAGCCAATAGACAACCCGCTCGGCAATATTGGTTGAGCGATCGCCAATACGCTCCAGTTTATGTGCGATCAACAAGAAATCGGCCGCCCGGGCGGGATTGGGATGGCTTGCCAGACCGTGGGCCAGGGTATGCTTCACCTGCCGATAGAGCAGATCGACTTCGGCCTCTTCAGCAGCCAGCACCTGGGCCGCCGCGAAATCGCCGTTACTGATGACATCAAGCGCACGCCCAAAAACACCCTGTACCATCGTGGCAAGTTGCATCAGATCGGCTGGTGGCTCAAGTGGCTCGGCTTCCTCGCCCCCAAGCACCATGCGGGCAATGCCTTTGGCATAATCGCCAATCCGCTCGAGTTCACTCCCAATGGCAATAATGCTCAGGATGCTCCGCAGATCGCGCGCGACGGGCTGTTGCAAGGCAACCAGGGCGATGGCATGATCCTCCAGCGCACGTTGGGCCGTATTGATCAGGCGATCATCTTGTTGAACTTCTTGTGCCAGTTCACGATCCTGATTTGTCAGCGCCGTCAACGCACGTTCAATGGCGATATTCGTCTGGGTACCAAGATCTTGCACCTGATGCCGCAACGAAGCAAGTTCGGCATCAAAATGATCACGTACGCGCATCATACACCTCCTCGTGTAACTGCTCAGCTCTCTTCTTTGCTCAGTGTACCCGATCAGACCGTTTCAGTGCAACGAGAGATTCGGTCACAAAAGAGAGAGGTCTGATTACCGGCTGAGGATTTGCGGGCCATAGGTGCGCAAATCCTCAGCCGGAGGCCGAATGTTGTCGCAGGATTTAGCGTCGCCCAAGGCGCTGCAGCGCTTGCCATGTCATCCCGTTGGCAAGCAGCGGCACAATATGGATAGTGAGCAAGAGTCCCCGACTTGTCGGGGCCATGCCGGGACTCACGAGGGCAATGGGCATCGAGAGCAACAGGATCAGATGGAGCATGCCAAGATCGGCGGGTCTGAGTTTGCCGCGCAGCCCTTGTCCAAGCAGTGCAACGGTGAGCAGCGCAGTAAGCCTCACCGTACCAAGAGCCACGCGTTGCACTGCTGGTGTCAGCGCCATCTGGTTGGTAGAGGCACCCCAGAGAGGCAGGAGGAGTAGGCATGTTTGCAGGCTCAGGGCATATATTTTCATGAACAAAGGAACTTCCAGATTGCCATGGGCATCTATGGTTGCCCCAAACATGATCGCCGTAGTCTGCGCCCCACGGGCGCGGTCATTGGCGAGATCGCGCAGCGCACCGTGGACGCCATTGACCAGCATGATCACGAGGCTCTCGTAGAGGGCAAGCAGGGCCGTGAGACGCGTAGGCTTGCCACGTTGGAGCGCCCCGGCCGCAAGCAGGGCCATCCAACCGAGGGCCTGGATAAGATCGGTGAGGATCGGCCAGCGCACCCGCTTCCCCCAGTGATTATAGGCTCCTAGTGCCAGCACAGCCAGCCCAAGGGCCAGCCGAGCAGGTCGCAGCGGTGTGGTTGATGCCATACCCGTGCTTTGCAATGCGAACGCTGCGGGCACCGCAAGGGTAGCGACGGCCCCGGCCTGGAGTGGTGAAATCCGCCCCTGGATCAACGGATAGTCGGCACGAAGCGGCTGCGTACGATCAAGCTCGTGATCACATAGATCGTTATGAACATATGCAAAAACATGAAAAGCCGCACCCATACCTATCAGCTTTATCACTACACCAGGTGACAACCGCGGCTCAACACTGACTGCCCCGAGCACCGGCAGCACCATCGTTGCGCCGCTCGCCGAAAAACGCACAAAACGGTAGAGATCATCCAGCCAAGCCTTGAAATTCATCACACCTTCTCTTGACAAACCAGGATAATCGTGGTAAAATCAGCACATAAGTTCAGTTCTGCTCGGTATTCGTTACGGCGGACAAGGCAAACACAAGACAACGAGGAGGAAGCCATCATGGCAAAGGATCTGAACAAAGTACAGTTTACGGGACATCTTGGCGCAGACCCTGAGATGCGCTACACTGCTCAGGGGAGTGCCGTCACCAACTTTCGGGTGGCGAGCAACCGCACCTGGAAAGACCGTGACGGTGGTGCGCACGAAGACACCGAATGGTTCCGTGTGGTTGCGTGGGACAAACTGGGCGAGATCTGCAACCAGTACCTGACCAAAGGCTCGCGGGTCTACATCGAGGGCCGCTTGCAAACGCGCAAGTGGGTTGATCGTGACAATCAAGACCGCTACATCACCGAGGTGATTGCCCAGGATATGATTATGCTCTCGACGCGTGGTGAACGCGGCATGCCTGCAGGTGACGAGCATTTTGGTGATGCCGAGCAGTTCGAGGAAGCGCCACCGCCACCTGCGGAAGCGCCGCCACGGCGAACTCCGGCGGCGGCGCCATCGAATGGCAGTCGGGCAACGGCTAGCCGCAGCATTGCGCGGAACCAGCCCCAGCCAATCGAAAATGACGAGGATATTCCCTTCTAAGGTTACGTTATTCCTGCGAGGGCTCCCACACGTCAGCTACGCTGACGTGTGGGAGCCCTCGCAGGGCCTCAGGTTGGCCTGGAGGTTTAGGCGTAGATCGGGGTACACCAGCGGCGATAGGCAGTAAGCCGTGCGCGCACGAGATCGGCATAGAGCCGTACCAGCAAGCCAGAGATCGGGCCAACGTTGCCGTCACCAACGGTACGGTGGTCAATTTCGGCGATTGGTTTCAGTTCAGCCCCGGTACCACAGAAGAAGGCCTCATCGGCAACGTAGAGTTCGGTGCGGTCAATGGCACGCTCAATAACCGGCACACCGAGGTGCTCGCGGGCCAGTTCGACCACGACCTGGCGGGTGATGCCTTCGAGCACGTCGCTATACAGTGGAGGGGTGATCAGTTTGCCATCACGCACGATAAAGAGATTGGCCGCACTTGCTTCGGAAACCTGGCCATCACTACCCAAAACGATGGCCTCATCGTACCCATTCAAAAGCGCCTCGGTCTTGGCCAGGGCCGAGTTGATGTAGGCCCCGCACGCTTTGGCGCGTGAAGGGATGATATTGTCGTCAATGCGTCGCCACGACGAGACACAGGCACGTACCGAGTCGCCGGCCATATACTGGCCAAAGCCAAGGGCAAACATCGTAAAGGCGTCAGTCAACCCGTTCATCTGCACCGCAATCGCCGGATCGCTCTTGTAGACGAGCGGGCGGATGTAGACATCCTCGCGAAAGCCCTCGCGCCGCAGCAGTTCCACGGCAATGTCACACAACTCGTCAACACTATAGGCCAACTTCATATAGAGAATGCGGCTCGAACGATGCAGTCGTTCCATATGGGCACGCAACTGAAAGACATACAACTGCTCTTGCTCGGGAACCCAGTACCCACGAATCCCCTCAAAACATCCCGTCCCGTAGTTGAACGTATTGGTCATCACACTAATCTGAGCCTCTTCAATCGGAACAATGGCACCATTGAAAAACGCGAAGCGGTTGGCTGGCATGGTCTACTCCTACAACATTTTCAAACTTGAAGCGGATCGCATATGATCGCCGCCGGACGTCCGGCGACTCGGGTAAGCACAACAACAAGTGCCCGTTGGCCTGGGCCCCGCAATTGACGGGCTAACTGGTCGGTGTCAAGGGGTGAGCCGCGTTTTTTGACCGTCACTTCACCGGCGTCGAGTGTACGCAGATGGGCACGCAAGGCTTTGAGTTGAAACGGAAGCCAGGCAAGAATACGCCAAGCACGGGCCAGCGGGGTTGGCATATGGACAGGCGCGGTCAGATACGCAATCTGTGGGTCAAGTTGCGCGGCATCAAGTTCAACGGCAAGATCGGTCACCATCCCTGCACGAATGATCGCAGGATCGGGCTCATAGAGCCAGGTCGCAGGTGGCGTGAGACGATGGCCTGGAGGCGGCGAGGGGTGTTCGGTGCTGCGTGTTGCCACCTGATAGCCGCCCGTTGCATCGAGGTGATGCAGTACCGTTGCGCGGCGGCGGGTGGAGACCAGGGGGCCACACCAGAGCGTCGTCTCTTTCAATTCGCCATCAAGTGAAACCAGTTCAACTTCGGCGTCACCGGGCAAGGCTTCACGTGGAACCCCCGGGGCCAGCTTGATTGCCAGCGCTGGGGTGACGCTCTGCCAGCCGAGCACATGGTTCAGGGGTGGCTCGTAGGCATCGACATCTTTGAGGCGCCGGTCACCGCGGCGACGTCCGGGGTCGCAAAAGAGCGCCTCGGCGTCCGGGGGCGGGCTTGCAAGCAGATCCCCGACCCGCGCCGAAACCTGTGCGCCGAAACCAAGCGCCTCGGCATTCGCCTGGCACATCGCGACGCGCAGAGGATCGCGGTCAACGGCCGTAACCATCGTCCCGACCGTTGCCAGAGCCAGCGCATCACCCCCGATGCCACAGCAGAGATCCGCGACCTGGCGATACCTGCCCAAGCGGGTTGCACGATGAGCCGCGACAGAGGCAGCACTCGCCTGTTCAAGGGCCTCACGGGTAAAATAGAGCCGTTCAGCCTGCGAGAACTTGGCACGCGCACGTTGGCGCAACTGCACCGTCTCGACTGCTGCACGAGCCTGCTCAGGGGTGCAGAGGCGTCGCAGCCGCTCAAGCTCGGGCAACACGGTCGCCTCACCGGTCAGGCGTGGTGTCAATTCAGCCAACACGGCCTGACCTGTGCTGGTCAGCAGCCAGGAAAACGTCACAAGATCCACAACTAATCTGCCGCACCCTTCACCTTCATAATATCGGCGTGAATGCGAGCGGCCAGTTCTTCGGCCTGCTGACGTGCCACAGCCGGCATCAATTCACCCGACTCACGCGCCCGCCAGCAAGCAGCAAAATGACCATCACCATAATCAACAAAAGGAGGTTCTTCCTCTTGGCACTTCTGGATCGCAATCGGGCAACGGGTATGGAAGTGGCACCCGGGCGGTGGATTAAGGGGGCTCGGCACATCGCCTTGCAGAATAATGCGGCGGCGCTGTTGTTCCACCCTTGGGTCAGGAATTGGTACTGCCGAGAGCAGCGCCTGGGAATAGGGATGCAACGGCATACTATAGAGTTTCGAGCCTTCGGCGAGTTCCACCATCTTGCCGAGGTACATCACAGCCACGCGATCCGAAATATGCTTAACCACACTCAGATCGTGGGCAATGAAGAGATAGGTCAGCCCGAGCTTATCCTGCAACTCTTCAAGCAGATTAACCACCTGGGCCTGGATCGAGACATCGAGCGCCGAGACTGGCTCATCGCAGACCACAAACTCAGGTTCGACAGCCAGAGCGCGGGCAATGCCGATCCGTTGACGCTGACCGCCCGAGAACTCGTGGGGATACCGACTGGCGAAGGCCGGATTGAGCCCGACCAGACCAAGTAACTCTTCGATCCGTTCGCGGACGGCATGCCCCTCACGCAACTTGTGGACACGGATCGGCTCACCAATAATATCGCCCACCGTCATACGCGGATTGAGGGAGGCATACGGATCTTGAAAGATCATCTGCACCTTACGGCGCATCTTGCGCAGGGCATCACCGCGTATCGCCGTCAGGTCAGTACCCTGAAAGCGCACCTCGCCCTCGGTAGGCCGATAGAGTTGCAGAATAGCGCGCCCGGTCGTACTTTTGCCACAACCTGACTCACCCACAAGCCCGAGCGTCTCACCACGCTTGATCGTAAAACTCAGGCCATCAACTGCCTTGACCGTACCAACGCGACGCTGAAAGATGATCCCACGCGTCACGGGGAAATGCATCTTCAGATCCTTCACCTCAATCAGATTTTCGCCACTGGTGCTATCATAGGCAGAAACTGTCATGCGCGGTCTTCCTTCACTCTAGAGCAACCGTCAGTGATCGCTTGCAAACCTTCGTTCACAGACTTCTCACGCAGCCTGATCCTCAAGTTTGAGTTCAGGAATTGGTGTTTCCATCGAAATATCAAAGAGACATGCCGCACGATGATCGGGGGCAACATTGCGCAGCGGGGGTGTCTGAGTCAGGCATCGTTCCTGGACATAGTCACAGCGAGGGCTAAAAGGACAGATCTGGGGCAAGTCGATCAGATTGGGCGGCAACCCGCGAATTGGATTCAGCTTGTGGCCGCGTTCTTCGTCGAGTCGTGGAATCGAGCGGAGTAGACCAATCGTATAGGGCATCCGCGGGTTCGCAAAAATCTCTCTTGTGCTGCCCTCTTCCACCACCTTGCCCGCATACATCACCGTCACACGGTCAGTCATCCCGGCAACTACCCCAAGGTCGTGGGTGATCATCAACACAGCCGTCTGGAGTTCTTCCCGCAGGCGATTGATCAATTCAAGAATCTGGGCCTGGATGGTCACATCGAGGGCCGTCGTTGGTTCATCGGCGATCAGCAACTCGGGATTGCACGAGAGGGCCATCGCGATCATCACGCGCTGACGCATTCCACCTGAAAACTGATGGGGATAATTATCGAGGCGTTTGGAGGCACTGGGGATGCCGACCATATGCAACAACTCGCCAGCCCGATTATACGCCTCTTTGCGCGAGAGTCTCATATGCAATTCGAGCGACTCGGTAATCTGCCGCCCGATGGTCAGCACCGGATTAAGTGACGTCATCGGGTCTTGAAAGATCATTGCGATCCGATTACCTCGGATATGGCGCATCTCCTCATCGCTCAACGCCAGCAGATCCTCGCCATCAAAAAGAATCTGGCCCCCAGCAATCTTGCCTGGAGGCGAAGGAATAAGGCGCATAATCGAAAGCGAAGTGACACTCTTGCCACATCCCGACTCGCCCACGATACCGAGGGTTTCGCCACGATTGACATGAAACGAGACACCATCAACCGCTTTGACCACCCCATCCTGAGTATGGAAATGGGTTTCTAGGTTCCGAACTTCAAGCAATGGGGCCATCGCTATCCTCGCTTGGATATCCAGATGTAGCACATAAAGAGAGACGGTGGTATGGCATACCACCGCCTGGCGATCATGCCAGGATCGAGAGAGAGCAACTTTGCTGGCGCATTCGTTTTGCCTAAATCTAGTGTTGATGGATCGTACCACGAGCACGGCACACTGTCAAGAATTTACAACAGTTGCACAATCACCAGAGGCGTGGTATACTCTTGCTGGTTGAGCAAATACGACCCCGTAGCTCAGTGGATTAGAGCGTTTCCCTGCGGAGGAAAAGGCCGTGCGTTCGAATCGCACCGGGGTCGCCAGTTCAAGATAAAGCGTCCAGTTGCAAACTGGGCGCTTGTTTTTTGTTGGGGCACGGCGGCGCCGTGCCCCGATCGTGCGCCTGCGGAAGGCGCGTTATGATCCAAAGCAAGCCGTTACGGTGAAGCGTTCGCTGCCGCGACCCCCGGTGACGATCAGCGGACCGCAGCGCAGCCAGGCGTGGGCCTCCATCGTGCTCGGTGTGGCGGGATCAGTTTTGTTCAGGGCGACGCCGAGGTAGAGGGTCGTGGGGATCTGGCGGCGGGCGAGCCAGGATCGGGCCGCCAGCGCCTGCGGAAAGCAATTGCTTGTCCAGGGGGTCAAGCGATGCACACGAGCGATGGCTAGCCCCACCCGGCGGGCCTGCGCAAGGTGTTCAGGCAGTGCCTCGGTGGGCATCTCGACGTGCAACGTGCCGAGTACGCGGGCGAGGCGGCGAAACGGAACGACGCGCAGGGCGAGGCGTGCGAGGCCCAGCAACACAAAGACCTCGACCAGCAACCAGCGGTCGGCCCACGAGAGCGCGGCCAGTTTGCGCAGTTTTGCCTGATGGCGACGAAACAACCCCTGTGCCAATGATGTCTCCAGACCAGTTCGATGCACAGGGTTGATTATACTGCACTTTGCTATGCCGAGGGCATAGCGCCGCGTGATCGCGGCGCTGGCTTATCGTACAACTAGCGGCAGGTAGACCATGCTGGTGTTGCTGGGGCGACCGCCGTTCTACTGGGCAGCCCAATCCGGATCTTTTGTATTCAGGAACGTGATGAGATCGGCATCGGTTGCGCTCAGGAAGTTGTAAGAGATATCGAGCCTCGTCAGGGTTGTCAAGGTGGCAAATTCCGCCGGGATCTCACGCGTGAGCTGATTGATGCTCAAATCCAGCAGTTCCACGCTAGTCAACACCCCTGTTGCAGCCAAACCTGGCGTCTGCACTGGCACTGCGCTCAACTCTGGAGGAATGCCGCAGCTCAAGGCGAGACGCCCTCGCGCCCAGGCTTGCGCGTTTCCCCTATTATCAGACACTGTTGCAGCGTTGTTACAGCGTTGTTGCGGCGTTGTTGCAGCGTTGTTGCAACAACAGAGATTCTGACAGCATTGCGCCGACTCTGCGCACGCACCTGTCAGGGCACGGCGCTGCCGTGCCCTGACGGGCTTGTTCTGCGGCGCGGGGTGTGGGCGAAACACATTCCGCCAGCACATCGACCGAGAGCCTACCGCTTCATAGTGCAGAGAACCTCATCGTGGGGCCGAAGCACGCGCCACCCTAGGCGCATGGGGCAAACGCAGCGCATGGGGCGCGTGCTTCGGCCTTACGGCAGCGGGGCACGGGCAGCGGTACGGGCAGCACAGTACGGGCAGCACAGTACGGGCAGCGGGGCGGGAAAGCGGTACGGCGGCATCGTGGGGCCGAAGCACGCGCCACCCTAGGCGCGTGGGGCAAACGCAGCGCATGGGGCGCGTGCTTCGGCCTTACGACAGCGGAGCACGGGCAGCGGAGCACGGGCAGCGGGGCATCGTTCGGGCACAGGCATCGGGCATTGCGGTGCCCCGATTTTAGGCGTGCGCATTTGTGAACCCTCATTGAGGTAGGCTGGGATCAGAACGATCAACCAGCCGAGCCATAGCAATGAGGACAATCATGCCTAGCAAGCTCACATCAACCACATGCGCACCGACTCGGAACAATACATGCAAGCACGCTTCTGATCCGGGATCTGGCCTAGGAGGTAACGGCAGAACTAAAACGCCGTATGCTTGCTCTTTACAGGACAACAATAAACAGGCCAGCAATGCTGGCCTGTTTGTGTTTGCACATAGGCACTAACGCCCGAGGCGTTGGCGCAACTCGGCAGTGAGGAGGGGCAAGACCTCATTGACATCGCCGACGAGGCCAAAGGTCGCCACGCGGAACATTGGTGCTTCGGGGTCTTTGTTGATAGCGACGATATTGCGGCTGGTGCGCATTCCCGCAAGATGTTGGATCGCACCCGAGACGCCAGCGGCGACATAGAGCTTGGGGCTGACTGTCTTGCCTGTCTGCCCGACCTGGTGCTCGTAGGGTACCCAACCGGCGTCAACGATGGCACGCGAAGCGCCATACGCCCCACCGAGCGCCTCGGCAAGAGGTGGAATCAGCTTGTAGTAATTGTCCTTATCGCTGAGGCCACGGCCACCGCTGACAATGATTGCCGCATCGGTTAGGTTGACGGCACCAGTCTTCGGGGCCACATTGTTGACCTGAGTACGCATCGTTGTAGCAGGCAACGGGAGGCTTGTGACCGTACCGCCACTTGCGCCACCTGCTGCCTCGGCAAAACTCTGCTTGCGCACGAGCGCTACGACCGGACGCCCGGCGGCAAAGCTATAGGTATTGATGACATTGCCACCGTGTGACGGACGCACTGCGCTGACGGCCCCACCGTCAACCTTCAAATCGGTCACATCAACGGCCAACCCGGCATCGAGATCGGCGGCCAGCGCTGCGCCGAAATCGCGCATCTGGAAACTGGCGCTCGCCAGCATCAAGGCTGGCTGAGCAGCCCCGACAGCGGCGATGGCGGCGGCGACGTGACCATCCGTTGTATAGGTCGCCAGTGATGCATCACTCACCGTATAGACCGTTGCTGCACCGAGGGCCACGGCCTGATTTGCCAGACCCGCCACATCGCCACCGACCACCAGGGCATTGAGCGGCCCGCCGAGGCTTGCCGCCAGTTCCTGACCCTTGCCCATCAACTCACGCGAGACAGCGGCGACATCACCGCCGACCTGCTCAATATAGACGAGAACACCCGCCATTGGGAAGCTCCTTCTAGATGATCTGATTCTCGAGCAACTTATCGACCAGCTTGCGAACCTTTGCTGCGGCATCAGGGCCATCAATGATCTCACCCGAAGGCCGTGGAGGCGGTGGAACGCGGCTCGAAATCGTAGCTGCTGCGCTCAACCCACTCACCCCGAGGTCAGCAGCCGTCCAGACCGGAGGCTGGATCTTCGCCACCTTCTTGATCTTCAACAACGACGGATACCGTGGGCTATTAATATCTTTGATCACACTGACGACCGCCGGTAGACTTGCCGTCACCGTCTCGATCACCGTCTCGAGATGGCGTTCAGCGGTCACCTTCTTGCCAGCGGGGTCAACTTCGAGCACCTTGCCCACATAGGTCAACTGCGCCCATCCCAGGGCACGCGCTAGTGCCGGCGCAAAAGCGCCACTCTCATCATCGGTACTATTGCGGCCACAGAAGACCAGGTCAACATCACCCAGTTTCTTGATGGCAGCGGCAACAACCTTGGCGGCAGCGAGCGTGTCAAGGTTGGCAAACGACGCATCTTTGAGCAGCAGCGAATCGGTTGCCCCCATGGCCAATGCACGTCGCATCTGCTCAACCCACTCATCGATCCCCATCGAGAGCACCGTCAACTTGCCACCGTGCTTCTCATTCCAGGCCAGCCCCTCCTCGATGGCGTACTCGTCGAAGAGATTGATAATTTTCTCGATCCCATCGGCGTTAATGCTGAGGTCAGAATTGATCTTGACCGAGTTATCGCGTGGTACCTGCTTCATACACACGACAATGTGCATACCTAACTCCTTGCATGTCCTAGCGCACAATGTGCGCTGCTATGACTGTTCCCTAACGGGGTTGATTGTACCACTTTTTAGCCTATCAGTCAGACGCTTTTAGGCAAGCGAGATGCATCATTTCTCGGTTGCCTGACGTATAATATTCGTGGGAGATACGTCTTCAGAAGCGTTCATCTGCTGGCACGAGAGGCCAGCGGCGCTGGCCTCTCGTGCCAGCAAATGAACGGAAGGTACAACCAATGCCATTTTGTCCTCAATGCGGGGCACAGAACCCTGCTTCAGCACGTTTTTGCGACCAATGTGGTGCCCAGATGATTCCGTTGCCCGCCCAGACATTGCCACCGGCACCGTCGCCAGCCCCACCGCCAGCGCGCCCGGTGCCTCCGGTCGTACCGGCGAGCCCTGGAGTGCAAGGGGGCGTTGCGGTTGCCTCACCGGGGCCGAGTGTCTGTCCGCAGTGTGGCACATCGGTGATTCCGGGCGAGGCGTTCTGCGATAACTGTGGAGCGGCCCTGCTTGGCCCGATGCGCCCGAGTGCGCCTGCGGCAGTCCCAGTGCTCCCTTTTGGTGGCGTCCCAGCACAGCCAACCTACCCTCCACCCCAACCAGTCACCCCGGCTGCACAACCGCGTCCGGTGCCCCAGGCTCCACCACCGCCGCCACCACCGCCAGTGCGCCCGGCCCCACCGGTCGTTCCTGCTTCACCGCCGCCAGTGCGCCCGGCCCCGCCGCCGCCACGCGCCATGCTTGCCCCGGCGGTCTTGATCATGCGGGCAAACAACGCCCGGCTCTCGCTGCCCCCTGCGACTGAAGCACTTCTTGGGCGAGCCGACCCGGTCAGCAACTTCTTCCCCGATCTCGATCTGACCCCCTACGGTGCGGTCGAGCATGGTGTTGGTCGGCGTCATGCGCGCATCTTTGTGCATGGCGGCCAGATCTATCTCGAAGACCTCGACAGCACCAACGGCACCTTTCGCAACAACGCTCGGCTTACCCCTCGCCAGCCGGTGCCGCTCATCAACGGTGACGAATTGCGCCTGGGACGGCTCGTGATCACCATTCAGTTGTAGGGGAATGGGAAGAGTTCTTCTGACGCACGCTGGCAGCGTGCGTCAGAAGAACGCCGGGTTTTTAGGCCGGTAGCCCTGAAGTCACGGCCGATTCATTAAAATTCGCAGCAATTTGCGGGTTCCATTTCTGCATACGTGTGTTATACTGGGCACCAACAGATGCAAAAAGGGGTACATTTTGCGCTTTTGCATACAGCCAAGGAATGATTTTCCAATGCTTGTAGCATACCCATAGGCAGTCTGATTCGTGTTAGCTTGTTGTTGTATGCATGGCGTCTGATTTCAAAGTTGAGCAGATGTAGCCTGCAGTGGTTACTCCTTCTCTTCCACCTAAATTACCCTAATCGTCTGATTTCATAAGCTCCTGCACCTGCCAGTTATTGATTGGTAGTGTTCAGTGTTGTCTCTTTCCTCGCGTGTCTTTCCCTTGATTGTGGCAAAGTGCGTATGTTGCAATGCTGATCGCAGGACAGCAGGTCGGGCTTTGCTGTGGGCTTCATCTTGATCTTCACCATTGCTCGTACAAGCGCAGGTTCATAGACTATGACGGTGGTAACGAGAGAAGACACCTTAATTGTAAGGAGGAACACACGCTGATGAAGGAAGATACCACTCCGCGCATTCACCCGGGGATCGAACAGGCTCAAGCGCAGTTACAACAGGGCCGCATCAGTCGGCGTGATTTTTTGCGTGTAGCAACGCTGCTCGGCGCATCACTTCCGTTTGCGTCAGTGCTGGCTGCCTGTGGAGGCGGCACGACCACAACTGCTCCCCCTCCAGTTGAGCCTGTGGCTCCTGCGGAGCCGACCCCTGGCGCAATCAAGCGTGGCGGTGTACTACGGGTTGGCATTGCTGTGCAGGCGGTTGATCATCCGGCACGGTTCTCGTGGACTGAGAGCGCCAATGCGTTTCGTCATGTCTTTGAGTATCTGACTGAGACCGATGAGAATAATATTACGCACCCGTTGTTGCTGGAGAGTTGGGAAGCAAGCGATGATCTGACGGTCTGGACCCTCAAGTTGCGTCAGGGGATCAAGTGGACGAATGGTGATGAACTGGTCGCCGACCATGTTCGCTATAACTTTGGTGAGTGGCTCAACCCAGATGTTGGTTCATCGATCCTTGGTCTATGGGAAGGTTTCCTGACGATCGACGGGGTCGAGGTGATTGATGATTATACGATCCGCCTCAATCTGAACGCGCCGAAACTGGATGTGCCCGAAAACCTCTACCACTATCCAGCCGTGATCATGCACCCCAGTTTCAATGGTGACGTCAAGACTGGTACCAACCCGAGCACTGGTCCGTATACGCTCACCGAGTATGTTGTTGACGAGCGGGCCAAATTTACCCGTCGTGACGACTACTGGCAGTTAGGGGATGATGGTGACCCGTTGCCCTACCTGGACGCGGTGGAATTCATCGATCTTGGCACCGACCGCACCTCGTATGTGGCGGCAATGCAGACTGGGGCCATCCACACGATGTACGAGCCCAATGTCGAGAACTACCTCTCGTTGCGTGATGATCCCAATATTGTCGTCTACAGCATTGACACCTCGCAGGCCCGCGTGCTGCGTATGCGGGTTGATCAAGAGCCGTGGAATGACAATCGGGTACGCACTGCCCTCAAGATGTGTCAGGATCGCGAACAGATCCTCAGCGTCGCCTACAACAACGAGGGTCTGATTGGTCACGATGTTCACGTCTCACCGGTTCAGCCGGAATTTGCCCCGATGGACGACCCTGTCTATGATCCTGAAGGAGCCAAAGCACTGCTCACCGAGGCCGGCTTCCCCGATGGGCTCAGTTTCAATCTTTCGGTTGGCACGGGGTGGGCCGATGTGGTTGCGTATGCCGAGACGCTTCAGCAGGATGCGCAGCCTGGGGGCTTCAATATTACCCTCGACACGATGCCCAACAATGCCTACTGGGATATCTGGACCGAAACGACGGTTGGCATTACCCCGTGGACGCATCGCCCCCTGGCGGTGATGCTCTTGCCGCTGGCCTATATTGCCGATGAGGCGGGCAGTCCCGTGCCGTGGAATGAGACGCGCTGGGTTGATGAAGAGTTTTCGACGTTGCTGCGCCAAGCCCAGGGCACGCTCGATATCGAAGCCCGACGGGCGATCATGGCTGACCTGCAGCGTATCCAGAACGAGCGTGGCCCGGTAGCGATCGCGGTCTGGCAGCGTGTCTGGGAAGTCTTTAACCCGGCCTTCCAGGGCGTGGTCGCCCATCCCACCCTGCACAATCAGTGGTTGCGGGTCTGGTACGATCCCGACCTTGACCCAAGGGCATAAGCTCTGGAGCCGCCAACCCCAACCCTAACGCATACGGTGCCATAGGCACCGTATGCGTTAGAAGAGGATCTTTTATGCTCAAACTCCTCTTACGCCGCTTTCTCTTCTTGATCGTCACGCTCTTTGCCGTATCCGTGACCGTCTTTGCGATCTCAGAACTGGCACCAGGGGATATGGCAACGAATGTGTTGGGTAATACGATTACCCCGGATCAGCGGGCGTCGTTTAATGCCCAGAACGGGCTCGATCAACCGGCCCTGACCCGCTATCGGCGCTGGATGCTAGGCAGTGACCGTGAAGCGGCACGGCTAATTGGAGCCCCGGTCGATCGGTTTTACGATGCTGAAAATAACCAGACCGGCTGGTGGGTGGGTGGTTCCGAGGGGACGATTTATCGTCATCGCTCAGAGGATGGTGAAACGATTTTACAGCTTGAACGGGACACGTTGCCCGATGGCAAGCTTGGCCCATCACGCATTGTCACCCTCGGCGATGAGATCTGGGTGACGAATGACGAAGGCGAAGAGATCTTCTGGGGCGTCAATGAAGATGGCCGTGCGGCGATGTGGATCCGTGGCTTGAACCAGAGTGAGGAACGCTTAACCCGGGCCGGCTGGATTAGCACGGCTGGTGCCCCAAGCGCGTATATTCCGCTCCAGAAGGGGCTTTTACGGGGCGATCCCGGTATTTCGCTCATTACGCGTCAACCTGTGATTGATACGCTCGTGCCGCGCCTGCTCAATACACTCTTTCTTGCCGGCATTGCGTTTGTGATCATCATGCCCCTAGCGCTCTTCCTCGGGGTCATTGCTGGTCTGTACGAAGGCCGCCCCCTTGACCGTATCTTGTCGGTTGGTGGCCTGATTGCGACGGCAACCCCAGAATTTGCCAGCGGCGTTTTTCTCATCGTCATCTTTGCCGTCTGGCTTGGCTGGTTCCCTGGTGCCGTTGTTATTCCACCAGGAACCTCGATTTTCGAGCAACCCCAGATGCTGATTTTGCCCATTATGACCTTGATGCTGGTGGAACTGGGTTATGTGTTGCGCGTCACCCGGGCCAGTATGAGTGAAGTCTTGCGCACAAACTATATTCGTACCGCTGTGCTCAAGGGCTTGCCTTACTGGCAAGTCATCTGGCGCCACGCACTGCGCAATGCGTTGCTGGCCCCGATTACGGTGATTATGCTGCATATCAACTGGCTGATCGGGGGCATTGTGGTGGTCGAAACCCTCTTTGGTTTTCCCGGATTGGGTAGTTATGTGCTCGCCTCGGCCCTCAACAATGACGTCTTTGCCCTCCAGGCTGCAACGATGATCTTGGTCGTGATTGCGGTCGTCTCGCAACTACTGGCCGATCTGATTTATGTCTATTTGAATCCGCGTATTCGTTATACATGAGCGAACTTGCCTATGGCTACTGCAGAACAGACCGCTGGTGACCAGTTGCCCAGCCCTCCAGCGACGAGCACGTCGCGCTGGCAGCGCCTTGGGGCGCAACTCGGTCTCTTTCGCCGCTCACGCATTGCTCTGGTTGGCCTCTGTCTGGTTGGCTTCTGGGTAGTGGTTGCCCTGTTTGCCGATAATTGCCTCGTTACACCGGCATGTTATGCGGGTATTGTGCGTGGCGATGACATTACGACCTGGGCAACTTCGGACGAGTATCGCTCGTGGCTTTCGCGCTATTCACCGGTTGAGCAGTTTCGTGGACGTACCCGTGAAGGCCCTTCATGGGATCACTGGCTCGGCACCGATACCCGTGGGCGTGATATCTGGGCGCGTCTGGCCCACGGGTCACGGCTGATCCTAACCCTGGCCCCCATCTCGGTGATGGTCGCCTTGCTGGTTGGTGGCACGCTTGGCTTGCTCGCGGGCTATTATGGCGGCATGGTTGATGAGGTGACGATGCGCATTCTTGATGCGATCATCGCCTTTCCGCAGATCTTGCTCTACCTCGTCATTATTGCCTCATTTGGAGCGTCGGCAACCAATGTCTTGATCGCCATCACGATTGCCGGGGCACCAGGCATTGCCCGTCTGGTGCGTGGCCTCACCCTCGATATCAAGACCCGCGATTATGTGGCTGCCGCCCAGACCCAGGGCGAACGCTCATGGTACATCATGGTCTTTGAGATCCTGCCCAATGCCCGTGGCCCGATCATTATTGACTCGATGCTTCGCGTAGGCTATGCCGTCTTTTCAATTGGAACGCTCGGCTTTCTTGGCCTCGGCTTGCCCCCGCCTTCGCCCGATTGGGGCAGTATCGTCCAGGCTGGACGTTCTTCAATCCAGGCCGGACGCCCCTGGGAAGCACTCTGGGGTTCGCTGGCGATTGCGATGGTGGTCGTCGGGCTGAATCTGATTGCCGATGGCATGTCCGAGGAAACGCGGCGCTATCGCTAAGGGCTTGCGATCAATGTCCGTGTCGAAGAGAGAGGAATAGCTATGCGAAGGTCAGAAGACATCGCCAATCGCCCAGTCGTCAAAGTCGAAAACCTTGGCATCGCTTACGAGACAAGTGCCGGCGATGTGCTGGCGGTACGTGATGTCTCGTTCGAGATCTTTCGAGGCGAAGCACTTGGCATTGTGGGCGAATCGGGGTGCGGCAAGAGTACCGTAGCCTTTGGAATGGTCAATTATCTTGGGCGCAATGGCAAGATCGCCCATGGCTCGATCTCGTTCCAGGGGCAATCACTGGTTGGGCGTAGCCCCGAAGAATTGCGCCGCTTGCGGGGCGACCAGATTGCTATGGTCTACCAGGATCCAATGACATCGCTCAACCCGGTGCTGCGCATTGGCAAGCAAATGGCCGAGGTGTTGATGACGCACCGAGGGATGGCGAAGGAAGAGGCCCGCGAACGCTGTGTCACGATGCTGCGCAAAGTCAATATGCCCGATCCAGAACTGGTGTTGCAAAAGTATCCTCACCAGATTTCAGGTGGTCAGCAGCAACGCGTGGTGATCGCGATGGCGATGTTGAATAATCCAGCGCTGTTGGTGATGGACGAACCAACGACGGCCCTGGATGTCACCGTCGAGGCAACGGTACTCGATCTCGTTGATGATTTACGGCGCGAGTTTGATACGGCAATTATGTTTATTAGCCACAACCTCGGCGTGATTGCACGTGTCTGTGATCGGGTTGCCGTGATGTATGCCGGCGAAGTGGTTGAAATCGCATCAGTTCACGAACTCTTTGCCAACCCGCGCCATCCTTATACGCAGGGGCTCATTCGCTGTGTGCCGCGGCTTGGCCGCAGCAAGGCAAGCAGTGTCCTCTATCCAATTCCTGGCCGTGTGCCTTCACCCGATAACCAACCCGCCGGCTGCACCTTCGAGCCGCGCTGTGATTATGCCCACGAGTCGTGTCGCGCCAAGCGCATACCGTTACGCGAGTTTCAACCCAACCATCGTGTACGCTGCCTCTTCGCCGAAGAGATCGATGCCTCACAGTGGACCCCCAGTGAAGCGCTGATCCCCCTCGCGCAGGCTTCACCTGATAGCGAGCCGATCCTTGAAGTTGACTCACTCAAAACCTACTATCGCCAGGCCAGTTCGTCGGCGCTGAGCTTGATTGGTCTCGCCAAACCACGTTATCTCAAAGCAGTTGATGATGTCTCGTTTAGCCTGCCGAAAGGCATCACCCTCGGCGTTGTTGGCGAATCAGGCTGCGGCAAGAGCACGCTGATCAAGACAATCATTGGGCTTGAAGAGTTGTCGGGGGGCAAGATTGAGTTTATGGGGGTTGATCTGGGGGGCAAGGTCAATAAACGCGACATGGCAACGATCCGTGAGTTGCAGATGGTCTTTCAAAATCCGAATGCAACGATGAACCCCAGTTATCCCATTGGACGCCAGCTTGAACGCCCGTTGCGGCGCTTCAAGATTGTCCCCCCGAGTGAGATCCGGGCCGAGGTTGTGCGCCTGTTGCGAGCGGTCAAGCTTGACGAACACTACTATGATCGTTTGCCCAATCAGTTAAGTGGGGGCGAAAAGCAGCGGGTTGGCATTGCCCGTGCGTTTGCCGGACGGCCTGATCTTGTGCTCTGCGATGAGCCCGTGTCGGCGCTCGATGTCTCGGTGCAGGCCGCAGTGCTCAATTTGCTCGCCGAGATCCAGCAACAGCAGAACACGACGCTCTTGATGATTGCCCATGACTTGAGTGTGGTACGCTTCTTTTCCGATATGATTGCGGTGATGTACCTTGGACAGATCGTCGAGATTGGCCCTGCCGAGGCGATCTATGCGCCTCCGTACCACCCCTATACTGAATCACTGCTGGCGGCGGTGCCTATCCCAGATCCCACGGTTGAGCAGGCGCATGTGCGGCTTTCGGGGAATGTGCCGAGCCCGCTTGATCCGCCGTCGGGGTGCCGTTTTCACACACGTTGCCCCCGCCGCCACCTCTTGCCGGATGATGGTAAACTATGCACAACGACCGTGCCGCCATGGCAAGAGGCCGGTGATGGACATCGGATTTTCTGTCATATTCCGCTCGATCAACTGCGTGCCTTTGAACCTGCGGTCAAGATGTCCCAGGAATAGCGCCCCCGGCGCAGGAGGAGCCTTATGCTGGTTAAGGATTATATGCTCCAGCATCCGATTATGATTGAACCGCATAAACGTCTTGCCGATGCGCGTGCGTTGCTCGTCGAAAATGAGATCTATTATCTACCTGTGGTGGGCGATGGCAAGCGCTTTCTTGGAATGATCACGCCTCCACGTCTTGCGATACCCCCCGAGCGTATGGCAAGTCTGGATGTGTGGGAAATCTCGAATTATCTCGCCAATTTGACGGTCGAAAAGGTAATGCTGAAGGCCCGAGATTTGCCGACGATTGGCCCGCATGCTACGCTTGAAGAAGCATCGCAGCTCATGATCAAAACAAAAGTCGGTGGCCTGGCGGTGCTTGAAGGCCCGGTTGTGCTTGGCCTGATTACTGACAATCATCTGCTGGTCGAGTTGAGCAATCTCCTCGGTGCCTTCGAGCCGGGTTGGCGCGTCACCGTGCGGATCAAGGGCAAACGCGGTGATTTGCTCCGCCTCATTCGTGCTGTGACTGATCGGGACTGGACGATCATGGCTCTGGGCAATGTGCGTACCCCCAAGAAACCTGATGACTGGGATGTTGTGCTCAAGGTCGTGGGGTGTACCCGCGAAGAACTGGTGGACGCGATTGCGCAACTTGACGGCCAGGTGTTACGGGATATTCGCGAGACCGCAAGCTATGCGTATGTGAAGTCATGAAAACGAGTGTCGTTGGCTCTGCTCTTTTGCCCTTTGGTGTGGCGAAGGTGGCGCATCAAGCCCAGCCAGTGCCATGCCTGGTTGGGCTTTCGTTGCAACATCCGCCGGTGCATCTTATTGCGCAGCCCTGCAATGGGTTACTCGTCACCGGGGCGCGTGCTGATGCGGCGCTGCGGTACGCCGAGGCGTTCCTGCGTTTCTACGCACTCCCTGCGCAGGTTGAACTTCAGGTTGAACTGGCTGTTCCACTTGGGCAGGGGCTTGGCTCTGATGCCGCGCTGGCGTTGACGGTGGCGCAAACACTTGCCCAGTTTTATGCGTTGCCAGCTGACAATCTCCCGAGTCTCGCGGCTGCTGTGGGGCTCGATACAACTGATGCGCTTGCCATCTATGGTGCAATGCACGGTGGTTTGCTGGGTGTCGAGGTTGCGCTGGGTGATGAGCCCCGACCTTCTGGCCTGCCAGTCCTTGTGCGTCAGCAGCCTATTGCGCATCCCGAACGCCATGCATGGGTCTTTGTCCTCGTCTTGCCGCGTCTCGCCCCTGGTGCCGCGCTGCCCGACGAACGCGGTTTGCTTGCCCAGATCGCCCGTGTGTCTGCCTCCAGCGAAGATCCAGAAGAAACTGGCGAACAGCTCTTTGCCGCCGCCGCCGCCGATGATCTTGCAACCTTCGCACGCAGCCTGCAAAGCATCGAGAGCCAGACGCGACAAGTGCTTGAACAGAATCAGATAGTGCCGGCACTGACAACAGACGACAAAAACGTGTTAGACTTTATGCGCTCACACGGTACGATCGCGCAAGGCCGTTGTCTGACCGGCAACGCATGGTGGGGGCTCATCGGCGGAGCCTCAGCAAGCCAGGTTCTTCGGGCTCAGCTACGTCGCTACCCTGGCCTTGCAGGTGGTATGGTGATGGCTGCCATTGCGAGCAAGCGCTCGTAAGAGGTTAAGCTTTGCAATGTTCTCGCCAGTATAAGCACGGAGTCTAGGGCCAATACTTTTCAAATAAGCTCACGCGAAGGCGCAAAGGCGCGAAGACGCGAAGGGTTCGCTCGCGTACGCGAAAAACGTTGCGCCTTTGCGTCAAAACAATCGCCTTATTTGCAAGGTATTGGGTCTAGGGTGGCAGCCCTCAACTTCATACACACGAAGCCAGCAGAAAAAGGAAGTGGTATGCGTATTGCCATCGTTGGCGTTGGTGGTGTCGGCGGTTATTTTGGTGGACGCCTAGCGCAGGCTGGTCACGAGGTCCATTTTATTGCCCGCGGTGCCCATCTTGCGGCTATCCGCGAGCATGGCTTGCGGGTCGCGAGTTTTCTGGGTGATTTCACGATCCAGCCTGTGCATGCAACCGATAACCCGGCTGACGTGGGTCCCGTTGATTATGTGCTGGTCGGTGTCAAGAGTTGGCAACTCGCCGAGGCAGCGACCTCGATGCGGCCCTTGCTTGGCCCCACAACGGCGGTGGTGCCATTGCTCAACGGCATTGAGGCGAGCGATACCCTTGCCGAAATCCTTGGCCCCGACCATGCGATGGATGGGCTCTGTCGGATCCTGGCGTCAATCGGGGGTCCTGGCCTGATCAAGCATAGCGGCATTGAGCCGTCACTCGCTTTTGGTGAGCGTGATAACCGGTGTACCCCCCGCGCTGAAGCGCTCGCGGCGGCCTTTAAAGCCGCCGGGATCCGCGCCTCGGTTCCGCCTGATATTCAGGTGGCAACCTGGGAAAAATTTATGTTAATCTGTACATGGAGTGGCCTGGGGGCGATTACGCGCGCACCGATTGGTGTATGGCGTGCCGCGCCCGGTACCCGCGCGATTGCCGAAGCCGTCTTGACCGAAGTTGTTGCTGTAGGCCAGGCCCGTGGGGTTGCCCTAAATATGGAGCGAGTTGCCACCGTCATGAACTTTATTGACGAAATGCCCGCTGCTGGTACCTCCTCAATGCAGCGCGATATGATGGAAGGCCGCCCCTCGGAACTCGAAGCTCAGAATGGTGCCATTGTTCATCTCGGCGCAGCCGCAGGGGTTCCTACGCCGACGAACAACTTCATCTACCACTGCCTGCTCCCTCAGGAACTGGCAGCGCGGCGTGCGTTGTGATGCGGAAAAAGAGGGCCTGTTGCGCCAGGAAACAGGTTACTGCTCGTGAAAGCTGCCAGCTTTGCTGGCAGCTTTCACGAGCAGTAACCTAGGAACCACAAAAACATATGATCTTTGACACGCAAACACTGATCGCGATGTTCGGGTTGATCGGCGCGGTGATCATCGGTGGCGCACTGATGGCCGGGCCTGCCGAGCGTACCGGTTTGCCGGGGCTAGCGGTGTTTCTGCTGCTGGGCCTTGTGCTCGGGCCGTTTGGCCTCGGCCTGGTCAATATGACCCTCGATGATCCCTTTTTGCGCGTTGTCTCAACGCTCAGCCTGGTGCTGGTGCTCTTTACCGATGCGATGACGCTCGATCTCGGTGAGGTGCGGCGCAATAAGACGCTCGCTGCATTGATTCTTGGCCCCGGGACGCTACTGGCTGCGTTTGGCCTTGCCGGCGCAGCCTGGTGGCTGCTCGATCTCCCGCTCGTTGCCGCGATCATTCTCGGTGCTGCGGTGGCTTCGACCGATCCGGTGGTCTTGCGTGGCATGCTTCAGGGCAGCGGCATGCCACCCAGGATGCACCTTGCGCTGCGCCTCGAGAGCGGCATGAATGATGTGCTGCTCTTGCCGATTGTGATGATCGCACTAGCGTTTGGGATCGCCGGAGGAACGCCGTCTGCGGGGACGCTCGTGAGTCTGCTGGTCAGCCTCTTTTTGCTTGGGCCGCTCGCCGGAATCTTTGTTGGCGTGGCGTCAGTGCGTTTGCTTGTTTTGGTGCGGGATCGCTTTGGGGTGCGCCGCGAGTATGAGTCGCTCTATGTGATCGGCGTGGCGCTGGCTGCCTTTGCTGCCGCTGAAGCCCTCGGTGGCAGTGGCTTTCTCGCGGCCTTCGCCGCTGGCCTTGTGGTCTCGTCGCTTGACGTTGAACTCTGCGATTGCTTTCTTGAGTATGGGCAGGTTACTGCCGAGATGGCGCTGCTTTTCACCTATGTCTTGCTCGGTACATCGCCGATCTGGAGTGGTCTCGGGGTGATCGGGCCGGCGGCGCTGCTCTTTGTGGCGATCGTACTGCTGGTGCGTCTGCCGATCTTTGCCGTGGCCCTCGGCTCGGTCGGGTTGACGGTCCGCGAGCGTCTGACCCTGGGATGGTACGGGCCGCGTGGCCTCGGAGCGCTGCTGTTGGCGCTACTCGCTGTTTTTGGCGACCTCCCCGATGGCGAACGAGTGGTCGCCCTAGCGAGCCTGGTTGTCCTTGTGTCAGTGGCGCTGCAGGGCGGTTGGCCGCTGCTTCGGCGTCGGCGACGCACCCCGTCAGGTGCGCCAGCACCGGTGCTTGCTTCCCCTCAGCGCCCAACCGAGGGTGAGCTAATCCCGCTGATGCCCGCTTCGGGCCAGATCGAAGCGATCCCGCTGATGCCTGCGCCAGGTTTGCCGGAACGGATGAACCTTGAGCAGTTGCGCCTGCATCAGTCGCGTGGTGAGCAAGTGGTGCTGATTGATGTGCGTACCGAGCGCAGCTATCGTGCAACCGAGACAATGGCCGATGGGTCGTTGCGCGTACCACCCGACCGTGCCGTAGCGACCCTCAAAGCGCACGGCGTGCCCAGTGAGGCGTGGGTGGTGGCGTATTGCACCTGAGGAAGCGAAGAGACAAGCGCCCGGGTGGCGCGAGAATTGCATAAAGCAGGCTGGCCCCGTGCCCGTGCCCTCGTTGGTGGTTGGCAAGCATGGGTTGATGCCGATTTGCCCTTGATGCCGCGCATTGAAGAGTAAGCCTTACCAACGCAAAATATAGTCTCGTTGCTGCTGTGTTTCGGGGCTGTGGGGGTGGTAGATGCGTTTGGCGACCCCTTGCCAGTGACGGGCAAGCGTTGCCAACGCATCTTCACCGCGCATCCCGCGACGTACCAGCCAGCAACCAACCACGGTGCCTGTTCGCCCAATGCCCCCCCAACAGTGCAGATAGACCGTCTGCCCGGCGGCGATTTCGCCATCAAGGTAGTCCAGGATCGCCTCCATCGCGTCCCGCGAACGCGGAATGCTGCCGTCATCAATCGACATCCGCCGGTAGCGCACGGTCATCTGGCGGAACTGAGCCTCGGTGGCGAGCAGCGCCTCGTATGGCACAAGCGCGCCGACCTCGGTGAGATCAAGGAACGAGGTGATGCCGGCATCGAGGTGCAGCGCAAGACGTCGTTGCGCCAGATCCGGCACCGCCGCGCCTGGATACTCGCCCGCAATCAACTGGGGCGCAACCAGGTAACAATTGTCGTGGGGAAGAACTTTCATCATAAGGCAGTATACCGTGCTTTTGATGCAGTGGTATACTGAAATAGATGCGGCATGTGCCCCCTAGAGCCGTTCATCTAAGGAGATCTACACGACAATGGAAAAACCATGGCTGGCCGCATATGAGCAGGGTGTTGCGCCAAACCTCACCTATCCTCAACAAACCCTGAGTGATCTGCTTCGCGAGACGGCGAGACGTTATCCTGAGCATACTGCGACTAATTTCGTCCTCAAATATATCCTTGGAGGGCGTTTTACGGTTGGCGGGAAGCTCAACTACAAGCAACTTGATACGCTTGTGGATCGTATGGCGACAGCCATGTATCAACTGGGTGTGCGCAAGGGCGAGCGGGTTGGGCTTATGTTGCCCAATTCACCGCACTACCTGATCACCTTTTTTGCCGCGATGCGGATCGGGGCGGTGGTGGTCAATATCAATCCAGTCTATACCAGCCGTGAGTTGCAACAGCAACTCGCTGATGCAGGCGCCGAAACGATTGTCTTGCTCAACCTCTTCTGGCCGCGCCTGCGCGAAATTCGTCCTGAAACGTCAGTCAAGCGCGTGATCATTGCGCATGTCTTTGATACCCTCAAGTTCCCTTCGAGCTTGCTGGTCAAGCGGAGTCAACAGCGTTCGGCAGAATGGGTCGAAGTGCGTCCTGAACAGGACATCTTTTTTTTCAGCGACTTGCTTCGCTATCCACCGACACCGCCCAAGGTGGACATTGATCCTGATGAAGTTGCGCTGTTCCAGTATACCGGCGGTACTACGGGTCTTCCCAAAGCCGCGATGCTTTCGCATAAGAATCTGATCGCCAATGTGACTCAGGTTGATGCGTGGGTGGTTGATGGGCAGCCGGGGCGCGAGAAGTTGCTTGCGGCGATTCCGTTCTTTCATGTCTATGGCATGACGACGGCGATGCTATATGGCATACGCCTGGGTGCTGAAATAGTGACGGTGCCGAATCCACGACCAATTGAGAATGTGATGCGGATTATTGCCGCCGAGCGCTGCACAATCTTTCCGGGTGTGCCGGCCATGTATATTGGCATCATTAACCATAAAGATGTTGCATCGTATGATTTGCGCTCGGTGCGGGTCTGTGTCAGTGGCTCGGCACCGCTGCCTGTGCAGGTGCAAGAACATTTCGAGGCACTGACCGGAGGCCGCCTGGTGGAGGGCTATGGTCTTTCTGAAGCTTCCCCGTTGACCCACGGCAATCCTGTCCATGGCCGACGCAAGGTGGGCAGCATTGGGGTGCCTTTTCCCGATACTGATGCCCGGTTGGTTGAGCTTGAAACTGGTGCCAATTTGCCGTTTGATGACCAGGCCCAGGGCGAGTTGTGTGTGCGTGGCCCGCAAGTCATGCGGGGCTATTGGCAACGCCCAGAAGAGACCGCTGAGGCAATCGATGCTGAGGGGTGGCTCCATACCGGTGATATTTGCAAAGCTGACCCCGAAGGCTATTTCTATGTTGTTGATCGCAAGAAAGATATGATCATTGCCTCGGGTTTTAAGGTGCTGCCCCGTGATGTCGAAGAGGTGCTCTATATGCACCCGAGTGTGATGGAGGCGGTGGTTGCTGGGATTCCGCATCCTGCGCGCGGCGATGATACGGTCAAGGCGTTCATTGTAGCCAAGCCCGATACCAATCCTACGGCTGAGGAGATTCGTGCGTTTTGTGCATTGCACCTTGCTCATTACAAGATACCTCGTGAGATCGAGTTCCGCGATGATTTGCCGAGGACGATTGTGGGCAAAGTGCTCCGACGGTTGCTGATCGAAGAAGAACAAACCAAGCAGCAACCCGTTACACTTGATATAGGTTCGTCTGGTAACCCTTGATAAGGAGGTGCGGAGGGGCCTGGCTCCTCTGTGGAAATGATATGCTGCGTACTTTATTGCGTTTTTCACGACCGCATACGATTATTGCCACGAGTGTACAGGTCTTCACGATTTTCCTGATTGTGGTTGGGAGTTTGCAGGCGCTGCCAGCGGCGCTGGGGCCGGTTGGCCTGGCGTTGATCACATGTCTTGCCCTGAATCTCTATGTCGTTGGGCTCAATCAGTTGACCGATGTGAGCATTGATCGCATCAATAAGCCTCATTTGCCCCTGGCTGCGGGCGACTTTTCCCCTCAAGAGGGGCGACGCATTACGTTTGCCGCCGGAGCGCTCGGGTTGGTGCTGGCGCTGATTGCTGGCCCCTATCTCTTTGTGACGGTTGCGCTAATCATGGCGATCGGGACGATCTATTCGGTGCCGCCGTTGCGCCTCAAGCGCTTTCCTATTCCTGCGGCACTGAGCATTGCACTGGCCCGTGGTTTGATCGCTAACCTCGGTCTTGCGCTGCACTACAATCAAGTTTTTGGTGGCCAAATCCCGGTGGTGACGCTGAGTCTGCTCGGGCTCTTCTTTTTTGGCTTTGCCCTTGTCATTGCGATCTACAAAGATCTGCCCGACCGCGAAGGCGACCAGTTGCACCAGATCGAGACCTTTACGACCCGCCTCGGGCCACGCCAGGTACTCAATAGCGGGCGGGTGATTTTGACGGTCTGTTATGCGATCCCGATGCTGCTTGCCCTCGTCTGGATGCCTGGTGCCGCCCCCTTCTTTTTGCTCTTGAGCCACATCGTTTTGAGTGCGATCTTCTGGTGGGGTAGTCTGCGCGTAGATCTGGGCGACAATCAAAGTATCACGCGTTTCTATATGCTTATCTGGGCAATTTTTTATGCTGAGTTTATTGTGTTAAGTATTTATGAATTAATTCGGGTGAATTCATAATGATGCCACGCACCCTCTGGAAGCAAACGGCGAGTCTCATTGCCCTGGGCCGCCCATTGCATCTGCTTGGCGGTGCGCTCTTTTATAGTCTGGGGGCGGTGACGGCGATCTATGCCGGGGCTACACTCAGCTGGGTTACAGCGCTCGGGGGTCTGTTGGCGATGCTTGCGGCCCAGTTGATGGCCCACTACAGCAATGATTTCTTTGACTTTGATGCCGATCAGGCGAATCCCAACCCGACCCAGTGGTCCGGGGGGAGCCGCGTCTTGCCGGCGGGGCACCTTCCCCCGCAGGTTGCCCTGATTGCGTCGCTCGTCTTCGCAGTGCTCGGTCTGCTCTTGATTCTCTGGTTTGCCCCACAAACGCCTGCGCCTCTGCTGACGGTTGTTGTTTTTCTTGTCGCGGCCTTTTTTGCATGGAGCTACAGCAGCCCGCCACTCTGGTTGAATCGACGTCGTCTCGGCGAGCTCTTTGGTGCCGTGACCGTGCCTGGTTCTACGTTGCTCCTTGGTTTTGTGGTGCAACGCGGCAGCCTCGAACTACTGCCTCTGCTCGTGGCGATTCCGCTCTGCCTGATGCAATTTGGGCAACTGGTGACGGTCAATGTGCCCGATGCCGAAGGCGACCGGTTGGTAGGCAAACATACGCTGATCGTCTGGCTTGGCCCAGATCGTATGCGTGGCCCCTATCTGGCGATGCTCGCCCTCGCCTACTTGAGTTTGCCCTTGCTGGTTGTCGCTGGCTTGCCATGGCCCGTTGCGCTTGCAGTGCTTATCACGGCACCGATCGCGCTCTGGCTCGGCTTTCAGGTGATCCGTGGGGCGTGGTACAAACCGGCCACCTGGAATGCCCTCGGCTTCTGGAGTATCGGGCTGATTGTTGGCACCGCCTTGTGTGAGTTCGGGGCGTTTCTGTTGATGCTATAGGCTCCCGCCTAGGGCGATTGCATCTTGCGTGTATGCACCCCGCCAGGGCACCCGCAAGGGGTGCCCGTACACCGGATCCGGCCCCCAGCCTGGAGGGGCACCCCTTGCGGGTGCCCTGATAGAGCGTCTTTTTGTATCCGGTTTCGTATGATGCAATCGCCCTACTCCCCGCCCAGGGCTGATGCAAAGTCAGCGACGGAACAGGAGGCGGTCGATGGCGGCTGCCAGCGACCGCTGCAACGCGGCCAG
>NZ_LYXE01000158.1 GCF_002532075.1 Candidatus Chloroploca asiatica
ATACCCGCTGCAACCGCGTTTGGGTAGGGCAATGTTCGCCTGCGTGGCTCCTAGCCTGGGGTTCGCCAACAGTATCTCAAGAAGCCCTACCACCAGGATCCTTGCGCTCCCTTTTTCCTCGCCCGCTGGCTCGCCCAGGCGCTTTTCCTGCACAATACGTGTAAGCCGTTTATTGGACTTAACAACTAAATCCGGCCTCGTCCCAATACCATGCAAAGAAGCTCACGCCAAGCCGCCAAGTTGCGAAGGGTGAGCGCACCTCCGCGAAAACCTTTGCGCCTTTGCGCCTTTGCGTCAAACAAACCGCCTTATGGGCAAGGTATTGGGCCTAGTCCAGAAACCCGTCCAGGCGTGATGTTGCCCGCCGAGGCTCTCCGCTCCGCCCAAAATGATCCCGCCGAAAGACAATCTCGCCCGCCGCCATCGTCAGCATGACCTGGCCCTTCAGGTGCTGTCCATGCAGCGGTGTGTTGCGCCCCCGCGAGGCAAATTGGCTTGCATCAACCGTCCAGGCTTGATCAGGCTGAAAAATGACGATGTCCGCCCGCGCTCCAGGATGCAGCGTCGCCGGCGAACGCCCAAGTACCTGCGCCGGTCCTTCCGTCAGTTTGGCGACCAGGTTGACCAGATCCATTTCGCCACGATGTACCAGCGTGAGCACCAGCGCTAGCGCTGTTTCAAGCCCGCTGATCCCCGGCGCGGCAACCCCATATTCGCACTCTTTATCCACCCGCGCCTGCGGCGCATGCCCGGTGGCAATCGCGTCAATCGTGCCATCCCGTAACCCCGCGACCAGCGCATCAACATCAGCCTGCGTACGCAACGGTGGGCACACCCGTGTGCTCGTGTCGTATGGTTCTAACAGGGCTGGATCAAGCCACGAGGGGATGATCTGTTCCGGAGGCGCACTTCGTCGCCCTTTGCGCGATGATGCTGGCGGGGGCGGTGGCCCAGCAGGTACCGCCACGGTTTCGTGCGGGACAAGTTTGCCCAGAACCCAGCGATCAGTGAGGGTCAGATGATGTGGCGTGACTTCAGCCGTGATCCGTACCCCTCGTGCCCGTGCTGCACGCAGCAGCGCAACCGCACCCGCTGTGCTCACATTGCAGACATGCAGATGCACCCCGGTCAATTCCGCCAGCGCAATGTCACGCGCAAGCATCGCCTCTTCCGCTGCCGCAGGAAAGCCGGCCAGACCCAGACGGGTGCTGACAATCCCTTCGTGCATCGCCCATCCTCGCGTCAGACCAGGTTCTTCACAATGGGTCATCACCGGAACACCAAGCGCTGCGGCATAGGTCATGGCCTGGCGCATCAAACCAGCATCAGCCACCGGGTGCCCTCCATCACTAAAGGCAATACACCCCGCTTCGCTGAGTTCGATCATATCGGCCAGCGCTTTGCCCGCGCATCCCTGGGTCAACGCACCAATCACATCAACCCGTACATGCCCCTCGCGTCGCGCCAGTGCCTGCACATGGCGCACGACCGCTGCCGTGTCAGGGGTTGGCCGCGTCGTCGGCATCGCACAAACGGTCGTAAAACCCCCACGCGCCGCCGCTAGGGTGCCCGTCGCGATCGTCTCTTTCTGCTCTTCGCCAGGCTCCCGCAAATGCGTATGCAAGTCGGTAAAACCTGGCGCGATGACCGCTCCACGTGCGTTGATGATTTCGATATCATCCCCAATGCTTTCGTTATCGGCATGCCAATCGGCAAGTTCGCTTACTTGCTCAACGACGCCATCACAGATAACGACATCGCCCACCGTTGCGACCCGACGGGCAGGATCAATGATTGACCCGTGTTTGATAATATAGCGCATTGCTCACCTCATCTATCCTGCCAACCAGTAGAGTAACGCCATCCGTACCGCGACCCCATTGGTTACCTGGGCTTCAATCACCGAGTTGGGGGCTGTCGCTGCCTCGGGCCAGATCTCGACCCCTTCGTTCATCGGCCCTGGATGCATGATCAACGTCTCGGCACCAAGCCGCTCGAGCCGCTCAGGGGTCAACGCATAGGCCCGACTATACTCGCGCAATGAAGGCAATAAGCCCGCCTGCATTCGCTCTTTCTGCAGACGCAACACCATCACGACGTCGGCCCCTTCGAGCGCTTCGTCAAGCCGATGGCTGATGCTGATCTGCGGCCACGTCGCTGTCCAAAAGTGGGCCGGCCCCAGGAGCGTTGGCGGCGCACAGAGCGTGACATGCGCTCCCAGTCGGGTCAATCCCCACAGATCCGAACGGGCGACCCGACTGTGCAGGATGTCGCCAACAATCACGACCTTCAACCCGCGGATGCGATCCAGTCGCTCCCGGATCGTAAAGAGGTCAAGCAAGGCTTGCGTCGGGTGCGCATGCCGTCCGTCGCCCGCGTTGATGACCGCCCCCGCGAAATGCTGGGCCACCAGATACGGGGCCCCCGCTTGGCTGTGTCGAATGACTACCATCTCAGCGCCTAGCGCTTGCAAGGTGCGCACGGTGTCAATCAGTGACTCACCCTTTTCAACACTGCTTCCCCGCGCACTAAACGAGACGACATTCGCCGACAAGGCTTTCGCCGCCAACTCGAAGCTGATCCGTGTTCGCGTACTATCCTCAAAAAACATATTGACGACCGTTCGCCCACGCAAGGTCGGTACTTGCTTGATCTCACGCGCAAGCACTTCTTTCATGCTCTCGGTAAGCTCAAGGATCTCTTCGATCTCCGCCGCCGTCATCTCATCAAGATCAATGACATGCCGCCGCCGTCTACTCACCATCTCCATCTTCGCTCCCCCTCCGCGCCTCCGCGCCTCTGCGTTAAATTCCTCCGCGCCTCAACTACGCACGCGAAATAACCACCCCATCCTGACCATCAATCTCACGCACATGCACCGCTACCCGTTCACTCCGCGAAGTTGGCACATTCTTGCCGACAAAATCAGCCCGAATCGGCAATTCACGATGCCCCCGGTCAATCAGCACGGCCAGTTGAATGCACGCCGGTCGCCCAAGATCCGCAATCGCGTCAAGTGCCGCCCGCACCGTCCGCCCGGTATAGAGCACATCATCAACCAGGACGACCACTTTGTCGGTCAGATCATGCTGAATCTCGGTCTTGCGTACCAGGGGCGTAGGCCCGCGCATCCGCAAATCATCACGATAGAGGGTAATGTCAAGTTGCCCAACCGGAACACGAATACCCTCAAAATCAGCAATCGATGCCGCAATCCGCTCGGCGAGCGGCACACCACGTTGCCGAATTCCTACCAGGATGACCTCCTGCAAACCTCCGTTGCGCTCATCAATTTCGTGCGCAATGCGTACCAGCGCCCGCCGAATGTCGTCAGGGGTCAGGATCTGCTTTTGCTCGCTCATCATTCGCCTCGCTTAGGTCGGTCACCATACCGGTGTACCGCCCGCCCATCAGATGCCCGGAAACACAAAAAAACCTGACCCCACCCTGGGATCAGGGTACACGGGTCAGGCTCGCTTCGCGCCATAATGACGCGCAATACTTGCTCACAAGCACTCCTTTACAGCCTCACGGGGCTGCGTTAAAGGCTAGCTAAAGGTAGCACACGGGGCGGCGCTTGTCAATCCGTCATCTTCTGCCGTCCAGGGCGATTGCATCTTCCGTGTAGGCACCCGCAAGGGCACCCGCAAGGGCACCCGCAAGGGCACCCGCAAGGGCACCCGCAAGGGCACCCGCAAGGGCA
>NZ_LYXE01000159.1 GCF_002532075.1 Candidatus Chloroploca asiatica
CTTTCTACGATCGGTGTTTGTTACCATAATCGTAGCAGAAATGGTCATGACCCGCACATTATCTGAAAAACCTACCCCCAAAAGGTCCAGGCCTCCCCACCCTGTTCGCCGTCGAGCAACAGTTCACCGCGACCATTGCGGTAGTGGCCGTGGCCGTAGAAATAGACCAGATCGGCAGGGCGTTCGTGAATGGCATTGACCAGCGCCGTGCGCGTGGCCGGCTCGAGCTCACGCACGCTGATCAGCCCATCGGCCTCCAGCTTCGCAAAGATCGCACGACGCGCCGCACGCTCGGCCTGGCGCACCGTGCTAGGAAGCTGCGCCCTGGGTGCCAGCACCAGCACATCAAGCGGACGGGTGACCGGCAGAAGAGGCGGCAGAGCCAACGGCAGATCGAGATGGCGCACACAGATCGCCTGCTGACCACCACTGAGCAGCAGCGGCTGCTCCAGGGTATCACGCAGCGCCTCCCACGGCAATGCGGCGAGTTCCGTCGCGTGCGGCGGAAAGCGCAGCGCCAGCCAGAGCAACGCGCCACTGGCAATCGCGTGGTTACGCACCGTCGCCAGCGCCTGTTGCGCCGCCGGATCAGCAGTCAGTGCCGCAAAGAGCCGCCGCCCCACGCGCTGATCGGCATCCTGCGCCACCAATTGACGCTGAGCATCCCACAACCCATAGCCAGTCAGGGCCGTCTGCTCGGCAGGACTGAACTGCCACCACGGATTATGCGCACTACGCGCAGATGCCCCATAGCCAGGATCTTGCAGACAATCGAGCGCACGCAGCACTGTCGGCAGATCCGCAAACGCAACAGGCGACTGCATCCGCGTCTCCAACGCCCCAATCACCGCCGCCTCCCAACGCACCACAACGTGCTGCGGATCAAGAGCGAAGGTGAGCGTCAGATGGTGGTAACTGGGTTCAGGGTTGTTCATTGATCGTCAATCGCTCGTTCGCGTACCCACTGGGCAACCAGTGGAATCTCGATCTGGTAACCGCTGGCAGTACGTTCAACCAGATGATACCGTACCAGACGCGCCAGGGCGTGCTGATAGATGGTCAATGCTGCCGGATCGCCTGGCACCACTGGTTGTTGCCCCTCAGCCAGGGCGCGCATGATCGCACGCCCGGCGCGGACTTCGTCTGGGTTGGTGCCGGTGTAGTTATTCCAGAGGTCCTGAAAGTAGATCGCCCCGCCCTTCAAGGCCTCATTGCTGGCTACGGCCAGGTGATCCAGCGGGAACGCACGCCATCCCTCGCGGTTGGCAAGGTTAACCATTGCCGCGCCCATGGCTTGCAGCAGGTAGGGTTGGCAGCGAGTGAGGGTGAGGATCGCCTCGATCACACCGGCTTCATAGCGCAGGTTGAACTGGGGATCGGGGTTTTCGAGCAGTTCACGCGACGCTTCGGGCGTAAGGTAGAGAATTTCGAGCGGCTGAACATTGATGAAGTAGCTCGTCCAGTTGGGGCCAAGCTCTTCGAGCGTATTAAGGCCACCAAAGATCAGGGCAAGGCGGCTACGATGCTGGATCATGTAGCGCAGGTGGTCGAGCACCCGCAGCGAGAGGCTGCCCGTGTGGAGCGCTTGACCAATCAATTCAAACTCATCAAGCGCCAGGAGCAGGAAGCGATCACCCAACTGCTGCTCTAACGTATCCAGGTAATCATCGAGCGTACCGAAGGGGGCCTCGTGGAAATCAGGCCGTTGCGGTTCTGGCAGACGGATACCCGCCGCCTGTTGTGCATCGCGGTAGAGGGCACGGGCAAGGCCAAAACAGAAGCCGCGATCACTCTCACGAAAAGCACCATTCTGCGCACTCTCAAAGGCATACACGACATCAATGGGCAGCAGGCGAGGCAGTTGCTGCAGAAAACTACTCTTGCCAAAGCGCCGGGGGCCATAGACGACCACGGTCGGGCGACCGCGATCAAGCAGCAGGCGCACAATTTCATTCGACTCCTCCTCACGCCCCTTAAAGAGATCGGCGCGCTCACGCCCAACCGGGTTGCCAACCTGGAAGGCAGCGACAATCTCGCCCTGGGCACGCTGCTCCACCGCCTGCTGCTCAGCCGCAATCAGGCTGCGCCAACGGTCGCACACTTCCTGCCAGCGGCTGCGGTTAGTAGGAGGTTCGAGGGTACTCACCTCACGCTGCAAACCGTCAAGGCGTATCAGCAGTTTCTCCAGCGAGCGCTCCTGAAGGGTAAGGCTGCTCTGTTGCTTGGCAGCCTCAAATGCACGGGCAATCGCCTGGAGTTCCGGTTCGATCTGGGCACGCTGCTCTACCCACTGCTGTTCCACCTCAATCAGGCTCCGCCAACGGTCACTCACTGCATACCAACGGTTGCGGCTTATGGGCGATTTGAGGGTACTGATTTCGCTTTTCAGACGGTCAAGGCGGATGACCAACTTCTCCAGCGAGCGCGCCTGGAGGGTGAGGCTACTCTGTTGCTGGGCAGCCTCAAGCGCACGGACAATCGCCTGGAGATCCGGTACGATCAACGTACTCTCGACATCAATGCCAAGGCCAAGGTTGCGGAGTTGTTGTCCCTCCGCCTCTGCATCATATTCACGGTAGAGGCTGGGCACCAACAGCGGTAGCCGCGGATGCTGCGAACTGGCACACAGCTTGAGTGCCGCGAGATCGGCAACCTGGGAACATTCGGTGGCGACGAGCGTTGGCAATGCCCGTTCAACCGTGCGGCGAAAACCGGGATAGGGCGAGGCGCGCATCAGATCGAGGGCTTGCATGCCAACTGAGTGATCAGTCGCAAAAGCGGCACTGAGCAGCCGATCATGGCCCGGCAAGGTGAACCAGAGCATCTCGCTGCTGTAGGGCGGCAGACGACGGAGCACGGCCACCGGGTTGATGTTCAGATCCAGCAAGAAGCTGCGCTGGTTGGCATAGGCCTGGCCCGCTAACCCACTCACCAACGCCTGCCCCAGGTAAAAGGGCAACAGGCGGGAGTACCCAAGCAGCGCTGCTACCGCCACCCACGCGGCATTCAAGCCATGCGCTTCAACACCAAGGGCAAAGACCAGCACACTTAACACCACTCCACCCCAACGCCAAGGCCAGACCGCCAGGGCTGTCCCTAACAGCCAACCCGCCAGCGCTTGCCAGGGCACCGCGAGGCTGGACAATACGACTACGCCGAGCGCTACGCCGAGCGCCACGAAACCCGCCACGAAACCCGCCACGAAACCCGCCGCGAGGCCCACCACGAAATCCGCCAGGAGGCCCGCCGCGAGGCCCGCCGCGAGGCCCGCCACGCCGAACGCCTCTAGGCTCGCCACGCCGAACGCCACTATGCTCGCCACGCCGAACGCCACGCCGAACGCCACGCCGAACGCCACTACGCTCGCCACGCCGAACGCCACGTAGAACACCAGGCCGAACACCACGCCAAACACCACGCCAAACACCACGCCAAACACCACGCCAAACACCACGCCGTACTCTTGCAAATCAACTAGACGAGGTTCATCACGAACAGCCCAGATACTCAAGATACTGGAGAGCAGTGCCAAAGCAATGGTAAACTCCCAGATGTTTGTTGCCAACCAGGCACCCAGCAGGACGCTGCAGGTCAGCCCCACCACCAGCACCAGCCGCACCAGCCAGACCCGCTTCTGCTGCCAAAGCCATGTACCAAGCTGGCTTGTCACCACCAGACCAAGGGTGTAGACGCCGATCCCCAGCACGAGTTGGGGCCATGGTGGCAGGGCTTCACCCGTCGTCACCACAAGAGCCTGGCGCAAGGGATCTGGATCAAGCCTATAGACCATTAGAAAGAGCCAGGGAGTAGTCAGACTGATGGCCAATGGAAAAACCCTTAACCCATAAAGGCAGGTCAATGCCATCGGTACAAACACCCAATCGAACGGTTGCCCCTGCCACGCCATCATGCTGATCATCGGGGCGAGCAGGAGCAGGGCGAGCAGAGCGAAGCCGGTCTCGAACCGAAAGACATCGCCACGCGACGGGTACACTCGTGGACGTCGCGTGTCATTGGCTACTTCGTTAATCCACGCCTGCAACTCAGGATCGCCACGCGACGGGTACACTCGTGGCCGTCGCATGTCATTGGCTACTTCGTTAATCCACGCCTGCAACCTACTCGGCTGAAAGTAGGCCCAATACCAGATCTGCCAGGTTTCGCGGAGGAACTGTCTCATCATAACCCCCGTATAAACTCAGCAAACACCCGGCTAAAAATCTGACCGTCCTCGCTCAGCAGGCACTGTTCGGCTAACTCGGTCTGAAGGGCTGTGCCTGGTGCGCTGCCACCGCTCACAATGGCACGCAGCGCCGCTTGCTCGGTGGGGTGCAGGTATTTCCAGAGCCGTTCAAAGTGCGGCCTGGCCTGGCATGCGAATTCACGGCGCACCGCGGCGTGGTCATTCAGCTCCCAGAGCAGGCTGGCGGCCAACTGGATATAGAAGGGCCAGCCACCGGCTAGCTCAGCGACAAGCGCCTCATCGGCAGCACTCGGCTGTTCGTTGTTGGTCGCAAAACCATCGCGCAGCAGGCGGAGGCACTCGTGTGGCTCAAGCGGGTGCAGACGCTCCTGGGTAAAGAGGTTGCCAAACGGCGAATCGACAAGTCGTTCCTTGTAAATCTCGGGGATCGGGCGGTGAGAAGCGACCACAAGGGCGAGCGCCAGGCGTGGTTTCTCGGCCTGCGAGCGCCAATTTCGGCCCCATTCGTAGAACTTTTCTTTGTCGTCAAAGGCCTGAAACTCATCAATGAGCAAGATCGTCCGCCGTCCCTGGCGCGCCAGGCGTTCAAGGCCATCTTCGAGCGCGTAGGTATCATTGTTCTCGTCTTGTTGCCACGGTGCTTCACCGGTGGCCTTCAAGATTGCTCGGCGCAAGCCCTCATTGATGCCCTGCGCACTGCGGTGACGGCTATCGGCAAGAGAGATCCTGGCGACCACCCCACTCTGTGGGGCTGAACAGAACTCGGTGATGCGCTGATCGATATATTCGAGCAGCGAACTTTTGCCGCTACGGAAGTGGCCGACCAACGAAATTGACTGCGCCGTCACTGCCCCGATACGCGATCTGATCGCCTGGCGCTCGTGGGCGCGCCCATAGAAACGCTCGGGTGGCACGGCAATGCCAGCGATAAAGGGGTTTGGTTTGTCGCGTGGTGCTCGCCCGATCAGGCCTGGCGTCGTGCCTGGTACGACGGGTTGATTGGGCTGAGTCGGTTCTGGAGTGGGAGAAGGTTGCGCTAGGAGGGCGACGATCTGCTCAAGAAACTGGCGCATTGCCGCCACCTCAATGGCAGTTTTTCCCGCGTCCTTGGCCATCTGGTCAAACGCCTGGCTATCGAAGAGCGCCTGGAACTCTGCCTTTGTCCGCAACTCATCACGCAGCGCAGTCAATAAATCGTCCGCTGCCGGTTCAATTGCGGCCTGGAGGGTCGCACGGCGCTCGGGTCGTGATCCAACATGTTCGACATAGAGTGCCGCTAACGCCGCCCCATCGGGAGCATTGTCACGCCGGAGACTCTGCGCCAGGAGTTTCGCAACGGCGGGTTGCGTGAGCAGGTGCTCATCGAAGAGCGACGCAACGAGATCCGGATGGGTTTGGGCAAACTGATGGAAGGCGTCGGTCAAGGCTTGCTTAAAGGCCGCCTTGAGCGGGTCAGGCTGGAGGCGCTGGCGGATCTGGGTCGCCAGGCCGCTCTCGCTCAACAGATAGCCAAAAACTGCTTCGGTAGCTGCTGCGATGACAACTTCGGTGATCATGCGTTGATATTACCCCATCACCATGCGCTGCAAGAACATGCATCACACCCGTGGTACTGCGGCGAATTGCCTGGCTATGGCCTGCCCGCTACAACGAATTGCAGCGTAGCGAAATCGCCTCTAAGTATAGCAGAGGAAAAGGGAAAGATGAAAGATGAAAGATGAAAGATGAAAGATGAAAGATGAAAGCCGGAGCGGGTATTCTTTGATCCATCGTTCCAGCGAACTGGCCTCGTCGCCGAGCCACCCTACCGTGCAACGAAGCTCACGCGAAGGCGCGAAGGGTTCGCGCACCTCCGCGAAAACCGTTGCGCCGTTGCGCCTTTGCGTCAAAAGAACCACCTTCGTTGCACGGTCGTGCGCCGAGCTATGCGTGCCCGTTATGCTGCCGCGCCCCCAGCCCGCAGCTGAAGGAGCAGGTGACGCGGCAGCTCTGGCGTCTGGTGCAACGCGAGACTGGTGACGTGGCGCTCGCAGACCGCGCCGGCGTCGCCACACCGATAGATCCACAGGCCGCGCGGCGCGGCGATGACAAATGAGGCGAGGGCCAGGCTGTGCGCATAGGTCGCTGCCTGCCTGACGGCCTGCCGGAGATCCTGGGCATGCCTGATCTGTCGTTTGCTCTCGATCAGGGTCACGGGCGGGCTCGATGGATGCTCGTAGACCAGCAGATCGATCCGGCCACGGTGTGCGGTGGGGTGGCTCGGCAGCACACACGGCACCTGGCGCTCGACGGTGAAACCCCACTGGGCGAGCAACGGGATGATCACCGCCGTTTCAAACCGCTCCTCACACGGGCTCCAGCGCGTGTCGCCGCTCACCGCACCGTGGCACACCTCGTCGGCAAGCACCTGAACCAACCCCTCCGGGATGAACCCGACGACCTGACCCTGGCGCTCACCGTGGTGGAACACCCCCAGCGTTGGGGAGGCCACGATGCCATACTGCTCGGCGAGCAACGGGGCATCGTCAAGCAGCACCGTTGCGACCCGGAGCTGTCCCTGGAACGCGACCGCGATGCGCGTCAGGATCGGCAGCAAAGCGCGACGGGCAGGACACGTGCGCACGCCAAAGCAGACGAGCACCGGGCAATCGGCTCGGAGGATCTGCCGGGCAAACGTAGCTTCGGTCGTCGCAACCAGCGTCGTAGCCATCAGTTCCTCCCAGCGCGCCGGACGTTACCCGTCCACGCCATATTTCGCGGCCAGTTGGCGTACCGTGGTGATGGCGCTGCCCACCACCACTCAACCGCAGATTACGTCTGTAACTTCACCCGCTCATTCGCAATCTTCGCCCGCTCCACATAGCGACGCGGCATGGCGAGCGACGCCCAGCCACCGGCCTCCTGGAGCGCGAGCAAGTCAGTGCCGCCGGCGATCACCGCTGACGCCCAATAGTGGCGCAGGTCATGCGGAGAGAGGTGCGTGAGGCCGACGTCCACCCCGAGCGCCTGCACGCGGGCCTGGATCGAACGGACGCCCAGCGTGCCGTGCAACGCGCCGCTCCTGCGACTGCCAAGCAGCAGCGCTTCCTCGGTCGCCGCGCCGGCGCGGTCATGCCGAAGATAGGCCAGCGCCGTGCGAAGGGTCGCCGCCGAGAGCAGGTGGATCTGCGTCAGGTCAACCTTCTCACGGTAGAAGGTCAGCGTGCCGGCGTCGAGATCCATTGACCCGACGGTGAGCGCGGCCAATTCACCGACGCGGAGGCCGTGATCGAGTAGTAGGCACATCAGCAGCGCGTCGCGGCGACCCTGCGGCGTCGCGGTGGGCTGCTCCTTGAGCGCCCGGGCGTGGGCAAGCGAAAGCCTGACCGCCTGGGCTTTTTTCGTGCTGCGCCGGATCTTGGCCCGCTCGGCGTCGAGATTGCGCCCCTGCTTGCGCCCGTAGCCCTTCACCGCCGCAATGAGCGTCGCCTGCTCAGCGGCGAGCGCCCCGGCCTGCGCGGCGAGGCGCGTGTAGGATTTAATTGTCGCCAGGGTCCGGTTGAGCGTCGCCAGCGCAAAGCCCTCGCGCAGCATCCAGCGCTTGAAGCCCTCGACGAGGCCCCAGGTAAACCCGGCCCAGGCCGCTGGTTCGACGGCCAGCGCCCCAACGCTCACCCCGACATCAGCGAGGTAGAGCGCACAGCGAGCGAGATCCTGATCATGGGCGGTGCGCGTGCGGGCCGCGAGCTGCTGACGGTACTCGGCGAACAGCGCCGACGACGCAGCGCGGTCAGCGGCGGCCGCGGCCTGGCTGAGCGCTGCACTCGTCGGCTCACGCGGAACCAACGCCGTCATCTGCGCCTGGTCAACGGGCTCCACTGCGTCGTCCATGAGCATCTCTCCCCACCATCAGGAATAGAACATGTGTAAGGTAGTATACACGATGATGGGAAGGGTGGATAGACTCGTATAATCAAAGGTTATGCGAGTCTATGTTGAAAGCCGCACCTATGTACCGAAAGCATTATGAGAAAGTTCCAAGGTTTTGTCGGGCACGCCGACGATCGCGGCAACGACCCGTTCATCGAGTGGCTTGACCCATAATCCCTCTTCGTACAGAAGTTGATCCAGTTCGGTGGTCTCTGGCGGGTGTTTCTCGAGATACTCCCGCAGGTCGCGCAAGAGGATGATCTTACGGCGGCTAGATCGGGCGACTTCTGCCCAGGCAGGCCGAATAAGGTAAAGCCAGCGGTCGGCAAGGATGCCCAGATCCGGCGTGATCCGCCGCCCATCGCTGGCGTGCCGTTCGCCTCGGTTGTTCAGCAGATCAAGGAGCGTATCAACCACCTCAGTGCGGCCTGTCAATGCATCGTCGAGTTCGGATGTCTCGTCAGCCTTGCTGCGGCGTCGCTGAGGCTTGGGGCGATATTTCGGCAGAATTATGCGCATCTCGGCAAGCGCACGCTGCTTCTTCCGCGGCAGAAGCAACTCATCGTGCGTATTCAATTGCTCCAGGTAAGCCTTCAGTTGCTCAGCAGCCGCGTGGTCGAATGAGCGTTGGGGCGTATGTGGCCCGAGCCACGAGCGTAGCTGTTCGCATATCTCCTCTAGGCCCGTCTGTGGCACTGCAGCGTCCGAGCTCATCAGTACGAAGCGCGGTGCCCCAGTATCTGATCCAGCGAGGCAAAGAAAGACCCACGCCTTTTCTGCCCGTACCGCCGCCACCGACGAGACAACGCGTGCTTGCCCACGACGATAGTGCTCGTAGGTAGCAGCAGCAACTAGCGCCTGGTTGCCGATGACGAGCGAACGTACTGGCGAGAACGCATCTGGGATCGCATCCAAGATGTGTTCGCGCTGATCACGATCTCGGACAATGCTTTCTGGAGTGATCAAGGTGGCCTGTGGCGCATCATTTGCTTCGGGGTCTTCCTCCTCTGGATTTGCCAGGGCCGGATCATCCGGCAGCACCACATTGCCGCCGAGCAGGGTTTCGACCATGCGATAGCGGCGGTAGATCAACTCTTCGCCACTCGTCGGTGCAAATGCCGGGCTGTCTTGCGGAAGCCAGGACTCTACTTCATGGTGATCACTGTCCATGCGATTGAGGCGCCCATCGCGTTGTTCGAGACGCCGCACCACGGTAGGGAGATCGAGATGGACAATCGCTGATGCCGCCTGCAGGTTGATACTCTCCGACATCGCGTCGGTACATAGCGCGACCGTGTGTGAAGCCTGCGAACCCAGCCGGAATTCCTGCATGACCTTCCGGCAATCGTGAGGCCGTTCAGCAGTGGCTATCCTGATCTGGATACGATCATTGTCGAGCCGCCCAGCGATCTCGTGCAGTGTAATGGGTCGGGCATCGAACGCGATGACAAGGCTATGGCGTTCAATCACATCGGCGATGAGGCGAGCCTTGGTCATTTCTCGCTGATCCGAGATCGTGCGGATAATCTTACCGATTGTATGGTAGATCTGGGCATCACGTTCACAGGCTCGTCGATGGCTCTCCGGGTCGGTGAGGATGGCAGGGAGAACGGTGATCTCCAGCATGTTGACCGGCAGCTTGCCGCCAAGGTGTTGCACACGCTCGTAGAGGTTGCCGGTCTGCGCCGCTTGCTTGAGCGGCACAGGTTCGCCGACACATTCCCGCCAGGCAGCGTGTGTTCCAAACAGGTGCTCAAGCGCGGCGATTCGTGACGAACGCAGGGCGGCGAGTACATGATAACCGGCCAGCGCCTTCGCGCTCTGCAACATACTGTTGACCCAGATGCGTTCGGGATCGGGGTGTTTGCGCCAGCGCGGAGAGTCGGGCACGCGCAACACCTTGTGTACGAAGGCCATACCAGTCATCTGATCGAGCGCACGACGAACCGCTGTAATCAAGCGCTGATCATCGGCCGTTTCGCCGGTCTCATAATAGTGAGCCCTGGTTTCCGGGTAGCGGCACAGCTTGCCCAACCTGTTCCGATACGCCTCTGGCTCCTGGTCAATCAGCGCGTTGAACTGTCGCTTGGTGCGGCGCAGCATAAACTGCCGAATGGCGCGCTGCAAGAGCCCAATGTCGTCAGGACTCATCGGCAACGTTGTTGTTGTGGCCTTCCCACGGGCTGACGGGCGAACCTGTGCGGCCTGAAGCAGCAGGTCGATGATGTGATCATCAAAGTTGTCCGGCCCTAGGAGGTTGATGATCGTCAGGAGATCGGAGAGTTCACGGTTCAGCGGCGTTGCCGTCAACAGCAGAGTGTGCTCAGGCGCACAGCGGAGGAGCGCACGCGATCGATTGGAGGTCGTGTTGAGAAAGTTATGCGCCTCATCGATCGCCAGCACCTGCGCGCGCTGAAGCACGTCTTGGCGCGTCTGGCGCTGTTCGCCTGGCGTGCGGCTCAGCAATGAGTGAGGATAGCGCTCGCTTGGCAGGTTAATCGACGTCGTATCGCGCTCCCAATCAGTCAGCACCCGTGGTGGTGCGACAATAACGGGGATATGGTTGCGAACCCGTCCACGTTCCCAGAGCCGGTTCGTCATCGCACGCAGAATCTCGGCGCCGAGGCGGGTCTTGCCGGAACCGGTCGCATCAGCCACCAGCACACTGCCAACCTGATCGACCAACCAGATGGCCTGAACCACCCCCTGTTCCTGGGCAGGCCAGAGCTGCGGCGCGTTCACGAGCGGATCCACCAGCGTGTAGCGGCGCGCCCAGAGCCCATCCAGCACTTCGGCACAAGCGCGTGCCAGCGACTCCTGCCAGCTAACGGCACGTAGGAGTCGTTTTAGGAGCGCAATGAGTTGTTCTCGGTAATCGCGACCAGTTGCCCAGATTTGTTCGGCAAGCGTGCAAGCCTCAGTGAAACGTTCCCCGTCGAAGACCTCGTGGCGTTCGTTGGCTTCGAACTGCGTGTACATGCCGTTGTTGCTCAGGTTACTCGATCCCAGTGTGATTGCGTGGTCGGCCTGATAGATCTTGGCATGAACTGGTCGCTCGAGATTGCCGGAGATGCGAACCTCGATTGAATCAGTTTGGAGAAAATCGATTGCTGCTAGAATCGCCAAGCTCTGATAGACTGAGACCCCTTGGGCAAGCCAGTAGTCTTCCAGTTCCCGCGCAAAGGACTGTCGGCCCGGTACACGGTAGGTTGATCGCCCCTGGACAAGCGGCTCATGGCCTAGGAGTAAGCGCACGTGCATTGCGCCTGATTGACTACGATAATGGGCAAGAAGATTGATCACGAATGACAGCGATGTGTAACCAGTAATGATCAACGGGCGGCGTGAGGTACGAAGCTCTTCCAAAACGCACGATCCCACGGTCTGACCAGTGCGCGGATTGTTATAGGGGAAGCGCTCGTGGGGCGGCCACGCGGGGTCAGCAGTGCGCCGGCGCGAACGGCGCGGAGCAGGCACCTCGGGTACCGGTGCTTGCTCCGCGACCTGATCAGTGCTGAAGAGCGAAAGCTGTTGTTCAGAAGGATCTGATTTGGGCAAACGACGACTCATTGTCGCACCTCTGGTCGTGGATTGATCGAAAGTGCTCTGCTCAAACGCCGCTATCGTTCGTAAGCATTAAGGAAGCCTGTGCGCAACCGTTCTCCAACTGAATCTCCCCTCACGTTCAATAATACCAATAATACTGCGCGATGTATGCGTACGCCCGGTCAAGGAGATCCTGCTCCTGGTGGAGCTTGTACTTGAGCAGAGTCTTGCGAAGTGCCTGCTTGACCTCGCGCTCACCGCCGATGGTCTACTGCCAGCCAGGAAACCGGACGGTGCGTAGCGCGCCCTAGGCTCGCAGCGGAGCCTCGTCGTCGTTCCGCCGCAGCCCGAGCCGCAGCGTGAACAGCCCGCGGGCCTGTACCTGCCGTGGGGCCGCCAGGCCCTCGTCGGTCGGGCTGCGCCCCGCAGGACGCTGATGGGGCGCAACGTAGGTATAGCCCGGCGGCGGGGCATCCAGCCCCCCGTGCGCGTGGGCGCGGTCGGCGGCGGCAGCCGTGCGTCGCTGAAAGTCGCGCCTGTCCTGCCGCGCTTCCCATCCGCTCGGGAGGCGGCGATAACCATGGCCTGCCAGGACATAGGCATTGATCAGCGCCCGATCTTCGTCGCTACCCCAGTGGGCCAGGTACCGTACCGGCGGCAAGCGCACGCTGCGCCCTCCACCGGGGCCACGGCCCGCAGGCGCACGTGCCCCCGGCGAGCGGGCGGGCGGGGTGGCGTCCGCACAGAGATCGTGCCAGAGGGCGGCCAGAATCGCGTGCATCAGCAGCCAGGCCGCCGGCGGAAACGAGATCGGGAAACGCTCCCTGCTGGCTGGGGTGGCCGCCCACCAGGCCACCGCCGCTGCCTCGTCATCGGCCCCGCCCACCGCCACCCAGAGGCCTTCGGGGTGGGGGATGACGCGCACGCGTGCGATGTTCCAGGCGGTCACTTCCGCCATCAGGCCTGGGGGGATGGTCAGATCGAGCACCTCACCGAGGTAGCGGGGGGCCGGGCGGCTCACCCGTGCGAGCAGGATCGCGGCCAGGTCACGCAGCGCCTCGGCGCGGGTGGCGTCAAGGGTGAGGGGTTCGGTCGCGGAGCCGACGACCAGCGTATGCGTACTGACGCGGCCCAACCCGCCAGGGAGCAACGCGGCCGGTGGCGGCGCTGGCCCAGCCGCGAGCACCAGCCAATCAATGATCGCATCGGTGGGATGCCCGCCATCAGCCAGGGGCAGTGTCACGTGGCCCGCTCGCTGCGCGGTGCGGTGCATCACGCCGGCCATGCCCACGAGAATCCGCAGCAACGGCGGGTCGGTCGGCACCCCAAGCGGCAGGGACCCCCAGCGGCGGGCATCCGCGCCACGCAGCGCCCACAGGGCTTCGCCGTAGCAGCCGAGCATGCGGGCGACGACCCAACGGTCGCCCCCGAGATCGAGGCCGGGGTCGTCGGTCGGGCGGTGCAGGGCCGCGTGGACAAGCGCCCGGATCTCCCGGAGCGCTGCGGGTTCGTGGGCGGGGACGTTCAGCGGGGGCAGCGTCGCCCCGACAAAGCGCAGGATGGACAGGTGCCACGGTTCGGGCAGTTCGCCGGTCAGGGTGCTGAGCGCCAGGGCGAGCAGCGGCGTCATGGGCACCTGACTGGCGGCGAGCCAGGCCCCGGCGTGCTGGGCGGTGAGCGCGAGCTGGTCGCGTCGGCGCAGGTGCAGGGTGATGGCGGTGTTGTCCGTGATGATCACGGCGCGGTTGCGGTGCCAGTGCGCCATATCAATGTCGTGCGGCGCGGCCTCCACGGTTGCCACGACTCCATTGGGGAGCGTGGTGGTGAGCTGGGGTAAGCGTGGTGAAGGCACGGGCGGTGTCCTCGGGTTCCACGGTTGCGCACGACGCCTGAACGCACAAGCGGTCTGCGCCGACGACAGCTGCGCGGAGCTGGGTCATGATCAGCAATGTGTACGTCAACGGCCCACGTCGTTGTTTCCCCATGATACCGCATGGCCTACATGGCCTAATCGGAGCAAGCGTGGCATGGACACCATGCTTTCAAGAGGTCACGGATGTTTACAGCTTCATGCGGCTGGTGACACAAAGCTCAGGTCAAGGCCATGATATAGATCGCTCACATCCGCGTATGCTGGGCACTGCCTTGTGCAACCAATCGCGGAGTGTCAGCCCTGGTGTCACGCGTCCTGGCATAGGGGCGGTTACTTGTTATCCTGGCTCGACGTCACCCCCGCTTCGAGATCCTGGATGACCCGAGTCCGCTCTTCATCGGGAACAGCAATCGTATGGATACCGTCTGAGATCGTCCCATGCAAAGCCAAGACAGTGATGGCGTCCCGAAGATTCGCATCCGAGATCTTGACTTGCACACCATCCAGAGTCACGTAAATACCGTCGTGGGTCTGGCTTGTATAGATAGCTTGCATGTTCTTCCTCACACACTACTATTTGAAAACACCAACAGCTTGCTGAAACTTGGCGGCCGTTTCTGGGGCAAGGCCGCTGTTGAGTTGGACCACCACCAGTCCATTCGGTGACTGATAAAGGTAAGGGCCGGCCAGGGCAACGAGCGCCTCATAGTAGGCATAAATCGCATCACAGTTCTGTTTGGTGGCGCACACGAAAACCTGCCCACCGTTCGGGGACACCTCGGCAATCGTGAACACCAACCGCTCTGTATATGAATTGGGCAGTGGCGCACTGGGATTGCGCTCGGGAGCCACCACATCGCTCAGACCGAGGCCAGCAGTGTTGAAGCTGTCAACGACAGCCTGTGCGGTCAGTGTGCTAGCAGGGGTAGAACCGCAGGCCGAAAGAAGAATGATAAGTGTTGCGAACACGGCGATCAGTGACGAGCGCATGATTGTCTCCCATGCAGACAAGAAATGGATAGCAATATTGTAGCACTTTCCAATTCTTTATTATAGAACGTGCTTGTAAAGGTTTGGCTCAAGCCTGGGCCTTTCTGGTACGAGTTTTTCGTCTGATCTTGGTGCACGGTGCGTTAGGGGTACTGAACGTAATGCGCATGCGGACGCAGCATATCGATGCGATGAACTGCGTTCGTTCCTGCCACCTGGTTAAAGCAAGATCATGTTGGTACGACATGCAAACATTCACGATGGCCGCGATGCGACACGCGAGCGTTTTATGTGGCTGGTGACACGAATCTCGGGTGAGAACCATCTTGTCAAGGTTCCATCGAAGATGAGTCAATGCGCTGTCTCAGCCTTAAGATCATGTACTAGCTCGCTTACGTAGGCAAGTAACTCGTCCTTCTGCTGCTCATTGCGTGCCGCAAGGCTCGACTCAATCGCCTTGCGATGATCCTCAATCACTTCATAGAGATCGTGCTTGAGTTCAGGGTAAAGCAGTTCTGCCTTCTTGGAAAGACTATCGACAAATGCAGTGATCGACTGTCGAAGATACTGTTCCAGTTGACTCTGAATTTCACGGTTAAGGAATGAGTAGAAGTTAGTCACGTGTATATTCTGACGCCCCGTTGTGCCACGCCCCCACTCACCTGAAACCCTGGAACGCGCTGCGTCAATGTTCGCTTCAACCTCATTTGAGATAAAGCTATCGAGGCGACTTACAATCCCGTCACGCTGAAGTGTGACAAGTTCCTCCAGATCCGCTAGCTTCTGCTGAAAAGATTGATCAAAGACAGCGATGAGGCCAAAGGCCTGCGCAGTTCCTGAAACAGTCGCAGTTACTTCGATTTCGCCAAGGGCTATTTCCAATCGCTCCAAATCGCCACGGGTTCGACTCAATAGCTCATTGAAGCGCACTATATAGTTCCGCAACGACTGTTCCACTTGAGGAAAGATCTTATTTGCGATCTTTTGTTGAAGGTCATCGAGCGATCCCCATCCACCGTAGCGGCGTGACTTCCAATGGCGCTGAATATCACGAAGCTCGTATTCACGAGTCACAACTTCGCGCGTAAGAAGTCCGGCTTTTTCGATTTGTAGTTGTGTTGCAGCACTTATCGCTTCGTTGCCGGCTCGAAAAAGGCGCACTTGTTCAGCTATGGTGCTCTCGAACATCGCCAACTTACTGGTAAGCGCAGCATCGAGTTGTTCAAGTTGGGCTTTGACCCTATCCGGGTTGAATTCTGTAGACACCGATTCGTGGCGTGTTACGAGCATCCGTCTGGTTTTCTCGATCACTCGATCAAGTGCATCACTCAAAGTGCGTTTGGCACGCTCAATGCGCTCACTTTTTGCCAGCATGTTACGCAAATCATCGCGCAATTGCTCGATGCCCGATTGCTCCAACAGAGCCTTCGCAGCCTCGGGTGACTTTGACTCTTCTTTGTTCCCCTTGCGATAGTAGTCGGCTGAGGTGAAATTGATCGGAATATCGAGCAGTTTCTCCAAATAGTACATGCCGAGATCATCGCGAATCTGTGGATCACTGAGCAATTCATCAAGCGTGTCATTGATTTGTGCGTGCAGACGCTTACGTTCTTTTGCGAGATGATCCTGGAATGAAGGTTCCTCTTCATCGCTGTCTTCGGCATCTTTGCAAGCGTTCTCATACGTCTCATCACAGCGGGTTACGATCAGCATTAAGTGCTTGAGACGTCCACGTCGCAACTGGGTCGTGATAAAGTCTTTATCTTGCTGAGAATATGACTTGCCGGACTGTGTGAGAAAGAGGATGACATCAACATCTTCAACCAGTTTTTCGGTGATGCGTACCCGGTAGCGATCAGGATCGTCAAGACCGGGAGTGTCAATCAGCTCGATCCCTTCGCGAAGGAATGGAACTGGAACATACACATCGAGTTGATCCACGAAGAAGTGAGCGGACGAACTTTGCGAAGTATATTGCATAAGTTCGTTGCTAAAGACTCGTCTAGCTTTTGGATCTGTCCAATCGCCTCCATCTACCCGAATAACTACACTTTCATCACTTAATAGCTGCTGCTCAAGCTCAGCACGTGAAACTTGCACTGGCCCCTTATCAACTGCCTTATCCGCTTTTGCGCGTTCGCTTGTCATCTCCTTCTTCAACAAGGCTGCATAACGTACAGCGGCCGGATCACGTGGATCATTCTCGTAGGCTTCACGCATGGCGTTCCAATCGCCGCGCGTAATCATACGAATGTTGGCATAAGGACGCTCACTGTAACGAAGAGTAGTTACCGCTGCTGTTTCCGGGTTCGTGGAAACCGAGACAAGTTTGGTAACATTGCATAGCGCATTTACGAATGACGATTTACCAACCTTAAACGAACCGACGACTGCTACACGATAGGTTTCCGGCGTATTTGCTTGCTGTAAAGCGGAGCGTAATGCTTCGACCTGATCAGCTAAGAGCGCCTGATACTGCACATCGGGCTCTTGTTGCTGTTGTGCAACCTGTAAGCGATCAGCGAGACTCTGAACGCGACTGCGAAGTTCACCCAGCGAGGTCTGCATCGGTACTGATCCTTTCGTGATGATAATGACGATAAAGCCTGAACCATAACATCAGGTTCTCTAATTCCCATCTTCCTCGTTAGCCCACAGCGCCGATGGCTCACGGTTGATCAGGCTCTGCACATCAGTCAGCAGTGCTGGGTTCAACGTGATTGCTGGTTCTGCGCCGTCCGCCACCTCCAGCTTCAGCAATACGCCTGCCTTCGTGCCCAATTCAATCCCATGGCGCAGCGCCTCAGCGTGAGTAGCCGGTAGGCCTTGACAGAGACTGCCAACACTGACTGCGGTCTCTCCGAGCAGGCCGCGGCCAATCATGCGGATGGCGAGTGTGCGCATCCGTTGCTCTTGCGGCGTCAACTTGCCCGACTGTTTGCGGCTCCACAGCTTGAGATCGCTGCTCGTAAACCAATCACTCGCTAGCTCCCCTTCTGGTGCCTGATCATCTGCCTCATCAGCCTTCTCCGCTCCAATGGCTTCCGGCGTTGTTGTCTGTACCAGATCCACTGAAGGCAGAGTAGCTGTCTGATAAGCTCCGAGCTGCCACGCCTCCTGGGACATACGCTCGATCCGCAGATTCAGCAAGACATCCTGGAAGAGCGGTTCAGTTGCCAGTTGCTGCTTGAGCAAATTTGCAGCCGATTGCTCGATCGACACCTCGCCCCGGTAGGTGGCGAGCGCCACAAGCACACTGGAGCCATCCCATGAGGCGAGATCGAGGTCGTCGATGCTCCAGTCAGTATGTTTGCCGAAGCCACCCAGGGCTTGGACAACGAGATTTGCGGCTTGGATCATAATCGGTGCGACTTCTGGCGCCAGGCTCATCGGGCTTGCCGGAAAGGGCAGCACCCAGTACAGGAGCTCATCCTCCGCAGGTTGAACCAGCATGAGCTGGATCGCAAGCGGACCATCCGGCCGCAGATCGCGGCGCTGCTGTTGCAGATCCAGCCACGGGGCAAGCTGGTGCCTGATCTTCTCAATCTCGGTCTGTACCGCCTGGGTTACCGCCAGGCGAAGCATCTCTGGAATGCTCTCCAGATACGCCTCGACCCCCGATGCGGCCTTCTGGTGCGCTTCGATCTTCTTATCCAAGGCTGGATCCTGCGCATAGAGTGCCTGCATCTGGCGTTCAAATCGGGCTTGCGCCAGCCAGTAGGCGCACAACTGGAGGAACGAGGCGAAGCTCGCATCAAGTGCTGTGACTGCTGCCGCCCTCTCCTCGGCGAAGCTGCGCTGTGCCACCTCTGCAAGCTCAGTGTTAAGCCGAGACTGGTAGTTCAGCAAATGGTCGAGCCGCTGCTGGAGCTCGCTGAGCGTCATCCGCACTGTCGCCTGCTCTTCCTGGCATGCTTGTAGCTGATCCTGGATCTGCTGCTCTGCAGCTGCCCGGCGCTGGTGGATCGAGGCAAAACTTGTAGTGACAGGTTTTCCGTGCATGGCTCTACCTCGTTGCTTGTGGTGTTGCGACGTCAAACGGCTTTGGCAGGTGCGGGATGGAGTCAAGGAGCTCGCGATCCCAGAGTTCAGTCGGCAAACCTAAGCCTAGCTCAAGCACCGGTCGCACCCAGGTTGTGACGATACGGATCTGCCTGCGCTGGCCGGCTTCCTGGCTCTCGATCATCCCATGCTGCTCCAGCGTCGCCAGCCAACGTTCTGCGACGGCCCTGCGGCCTTTGTCAACTGACTGCAAAACGACCTGGCGGGTCGTCCAACGACCGGCGCTCTCGATCAGTCGCCCACGCTGTATCGCCATAGCCAGCGTTGCGAGCATGATCACCTGTCGGCTCAATGGAACCTGCCCTTCATCAGCAACCTCCAGCCCAGCGCTGCGCAGTTGGTTGCGCAGGAGGCCGTAGACCAGTTGGGTTATTGCCAGTGCGTCTTGCACCGCTGCTTCATCCGACTGATTGAGTAGCTCAGCCTGTTGGGTCAGGAATTGCTGAACATCCTCGTCGAACAACTCGATGGCCGACTCCGCCTCACCGTTATCATTGGCGCTTGATGCCGCGGTATACCCCGCCATGATCACATCCATCAGGTGAGCATCAATTTTGCCTGTATGGAGCAAGCGCAGTTTGTCCATCTGTGCCAGCCGCTCGACATACCAGTCCATAGGTCGCCCCGGCCGCACCGCTGCGTACTCGCTGATGGTCTGCAGTTGCGGATTGAGCGCACCTTCGAGCACTGGCTGCAACGGCACGTGGGGATGCTGCTGATCGAGAAGCGGCGTCACCGCGCCGAGCCAGCGTATATGCAATGCGTGCGCGGCGCGTGTGAGTACAACGTAGAGCAGCTTAACGTGCAGAGCATCAGGGGGATAGGTTTCGGCGTCCGCATCAGCGACCAGGACGACATCGAACTCCATACCTTTTGTGAGATACGAGGGGATGATTGCGATCGCGCCTTTGTACTGGCTGTTGCGATCCACCAGCAACTGATAGTCAGTGAAGCCGGCAGCGGTCAAATCACTCGCCAGCAAGCGACATGCGGCGGCCGTCTTACAGATGACCGCAATTGCCGACCACTTCTGTGGCTCGCTCGTCACGGTGCTGATGATGTTTGCAACAAGCTGCGATCGCTGCTGAAGGCGGTGGGTTGTCGGCGTCGGTCCGGGGCGACTGAGTGGGACAGCGAGATCCTCTGCGGCAACGCCGACGCGTGCGAGCATGCCATTCGCAAACTCAATAATCTGGCGCGTTGAGCGGTAGCTCTCGCGCAAGTTCTCAGGGACGAGATTCTCAACCTTTAGCGCATCAAGAAGAGAACTCCAATGCTCAATGCCGTGGTGGCCATAGATACCCTGGCTAAGATCGCCGAGCAGAGTCATCGAGGAACTGCGGCTATAGGCCTGTAACACCCTGAAGTGGAGTGGGGTAAGGTCCTGCGCTTCGTCCACGACGATATGCGCATAGCCAACCCCGTCCGCACCTTCAAGACCCAGCTTCAGATACATCAGCGCAGCGAGATCGCTAAACTGAAATGGGGTCTTGTTCGTTGGGGCATCCTGAGTTAGGAGCTCCAGATCTCCATCGCTGAAAAGGCCTTCACCCAGTCGGCGGAGCAAGCTAGGCGTCCGTAGCAGCCGACGGTAGGCAATTGCGACGTTCTCCTTATTCCAACCGCTGAAGTACTGCCGCAATTGGCGCTGGAGTTGTTCACGAACTTCTCTCTCACGTTCTTGTCTGCTCTGCGCGTCTAAGCTATTGAGGTAGCTCCCAAGCTGATCGAGCAACTCGCGGCCAAGATCGCGGAGGAGCAAATCTTCAACGGCCTCACGGCGCACGTTCAAGGGACGATTCTGAACCGACTCCAGAAGGGCGCGAATGTGATCAGCCGATCGTTCAACCGTTGCGTTCGCGCCTCTGAGCCCTTGCAGCTGGCAGTTGCACGTAAAGGTGTTCGTGATTCGCCCCAATATGGCGGCGTAGATCGATTGGATATACCGATCAATAAGCACCCCCATCTGAAGCGAGCTTTTGTTACGGGCGTTTCGGTAGCGCATCGCGCGCATCGCAGCACTCTGGGTCACGTCGAGAAGGGCTTCGAGCGACTCTTCCTGGGACTCAAACACCAGTTTGTCACCAAGCAACTCTGTTGTCCACTCGTCAACGGTTTTTTGGGGTACCCGGCGCTGGCCGAGTGATGGGAGAATGCCAGAGATATGGCCGAGGAAAAGCCGGTTGGGGCCGAGGATGAGGATGTTTTGGGCCGTGAAAGTCTCACTTTGATAGTTGTACAGCAGATACGCAACCCGGTGCAGCGCGATCGATGTCTTACCACTGCCCGGAGCTCCCTGGACGACAAGTACCTGATCGTGCGGCGACTGAATAATGCGATACTGCCGCGCCTGGATCGTCGCAACGATATCGCGAAGCTTGCCATGGCTTTCCTGTAAGAGCCTGAACAGCAGCGAGTCGGTGAACTGCGCCTGGACGAGTTCATCCTCAACACTGGCATCTACATACTGGTTGTAGATTTCACACAGCCTGTCATTGTCAACAGTAATGTTGAGGATAAGCCGAACCTTGGCTGTGTCGGTGGTTTCATCGGGGCGATAATACAACTGCCTGGCAAATGGACTTGCCCAGGAGTAGATGCGACGATCAGGCAGGGCAACCTTGCCTACATAGATCGTCTCCTGGCCCTCACTAGGATCTTCGAGGTCAATGCGCGCACTAAACAGTTCCTGGCGGCTTAGCTTTAGCTTCTCGATCTCTTCAAGGTTCTGCTTTTGCAGCGCACGATGCGCATACCGATCACCGCCGTAGGCGATCGGCGGCTCGAGTTCATCGAGTCGCTTGCCGATCCAGGCAAAAGTATCGGTGAGCTGTCTGGAGATGTGCTCGTAGTAAGGGTGGTCTTGGACGCTCATCTGGTTGCCCCTTTAAAGCTTGCACGAAAGCGTGATTACCTCGCTATGATCCTGCTTAGTATTCCTGTGCGCTACTCCTCAGATAAGACACATCGTCGCCCGCAATTTCACACCGGGCAGATCAAATTGAACGGGCACGTAGCGCAGTGTGGCCCAAAAGAAGGCTCCCAGCGCCGTGCTCGCATCTCCTCCAGCAGGTTATCGATCTTGGCACTGTGGTTGGCGAGCACCTTGTCTTTTGGTGTCGCTAGCCGCAGGTCGCCGGTTGCGGTGTAGGTGATCGCAATCTCACCGGGAGTACCGTGGATCTCCTGGTGGGCTAGGGCATAGAGCATCACCCGCTCCGACAGATGATCATCGTCGCCGGGCTGCCCTGAGCGCGTCCAGACCCAGCGGGTGCATCCGTCATGGGTCTCCTCGCGATCAATCCGCACCTCAATCGCCCCGGCTGGCCGGTGCACGACAACCCGACGATCGACTCGCTCCGGCACCAGGCGGGCTGCACACAGATCGTCCCAGACGCCACGCACGTGCCGCCAGGCCTCGGCAGCGTAGTCAGCCGCGTAGAGCACGTTGTCAAGTTCGTAGCGCTGCAACTGACCATGGACAAGCGTGCGGAGGCTCTGCTCATCAGTCATCAGGGTTCCGTCACGTGCCTGCACGACCAGTTGCTTCACACTCGCACGAATGGCCTGGTGCATACGCAGGAAGGGTGACTGGTCGTCGTAGAGTTGGTAGACGTACTGGTAAAGAAAGCGGCGCCGACAGCCATCAAGGTTGATGCTCGATGCTGGCAAAGGCATCGGTGGTGGTGGTGTGTCCATCAAGCGCATCTCTGGCGCTGGCACCGGACAGCCATGGGCTGTTGGCAGGGTGCGTGTGGCCCATGGTGTGTTCGCCTGCGCGCCGTCCCCGGCGAGCAACGAGGAGCGCTCGGCCACCTTTGGCTCGCCATTGGATGTGCGCCCGCCAGCAGTCGAGCGGGTCAGGACAAGGCGGTCGCGGGCGCGGGTCATCGCGACATAGAGTAGGTAGCGCTCCTCCTGCAGTTCGCTCTCGACGGGGCCGCGGATGAGGCCGGACGGCTGCGGCAGGCCGCGCTGGCCGCCCCGCGCTGGGAACTGGCCCTCCTGGAGCTGCGGCACGTAGACGATCGGGAACTCAAGCCCCTTGGCCGCATGCACCGTCATGACCCGCACCACGTCGGGTTGTCCGCCAAGAGGCTGGCTGGAACTTGCACCGGCGGCACGCAGCGTGCGGATATACTCAATGAAGTCGGCAGCGTGCCGTTGGCCTGGCTCGGCCTGGCGCACAAATTTTTGGGCGGTCGCCAGCAACCGGCCAAGATTGGCCAGTTCACGCTTGGCCGCACCCTCACCGCGACCGGCACGGGTCAGGCACTCGCGCATCTGCTGGCTGTGCTGAAAGAGGTAGCTCGCCAAGACCTGCCAAGCATCACCCTCAGCCGCCAGCGCCTCGATGATGGCCTGCAGCCGGGTGAGCGCTTGCTGCGCCTGAGGGCTCAGCCGGGCGATGATCGCTGCGTCGCGAGCCGCACGCGGCAGCGCCTGTTTCGACCAACGTGCCTCGTTCACTAAGGTATTGAGATCTCGGGGATCGAGCCGATATTCGGGTATGGTTAGGGCGCGGAGGAGACCGGCGCTGTTGAGCGCACGTACCTGGGCACAGATTGCCAGCACGTCCTTGATTTCAGGCGTCTCATAAATGTCGCGCACACTATCAACCGGGATGCCATGCGCCTCGAGGATTGTGGCGATCTGTATCGCATGGGCGTGTTTCCGACAGAGTACGGCGTGGTCGCGAAAGCGCCAGTGACGGATCTTTCGCATGGCACGGCATCGGGGCTGCGGTCGTCGGCGATATGGTTTGGTGCTCCCGTGAGTGCGGCCACGCGGGATACATGGGCGATCCGAGGACACCCGAGCGCCGACCCGCTGCAAGATGTCGTGGGCGATCGCCGCATACTCGTCATGGGTGCTCTGTCCAACCCATTCACAAACGTGTATGCCATGCCCGCTACCGCGCTGGGCTACGAGCCTGGGACGATGGGGCGATCGCGTATCTCGAGCCATCACCGCTGCGCTGGCGTCGAGAATTGACTGGAGCGAACGATAGTTGCGGGTGAGATGATAGCTTTGAGCCGTCGGATAGTGCGTGGTGAACTCGTCCAGGTTGGCCGCCGAGGCACCCCGGAAACGGTAGATACTCTGCCATGCGTCGCCAACCGCCCACACCCGTCCACGACCACCATCGAGCAAGCGCACCAGTTCGCCTGAGGCGTAGTTAATATCCTGGAACTCATCAATGAGCAGATACTGGTAGCGCTTGCGTAGATCGGAAGCCACAATCGGATCGTGTAGCGCAGCGACTGTCTGCACAATCAGGTCGCCATAATCGAGAGCACCTGCCTGCCGTAAGACCGCCTCGTACCGGGGGTAGACGTGCGCCAACTCACGGAGCGCGGCTGCTTGGCGAGCCGCTCGTTGCCGAGCTTCCGCCGCTTTCTTCGTGGTCCCCGCATGGTTCTGCTCGGCCTGGACAACCAGATGCTGCGCTTCTGCTTCGGCAAGTTGCGCATACTCTTCAGGGGTGCGTAACTCATCCTTGATCCGGCTGATCGCCTTGATGATCGCTAACAGATGGCGAGAGGGGTCACGGATGTCCTTGAAATGGTCGAGGTGCAGATCGGCTAGGTGGCGCGTCAGCAGGAGAAATAGGTCGCCGGTATCGAGCAGGCGAACGTTGGCCTGCAAGCCCAGCCGTGCGCCATAGGTGCGCAGGACATTCAGGCCCCAGGCGTGGAACGTACTGATCGCAACGCGCCCGGCGAGGTCAGGGAATTCCTGGCGCAGCGCCGCAACGATCCGCCCGCGCATCTCGTCGGCGGCTTTATTCGAGAAGGTTAGAGTCAGAATAGTTGCCGGATCGACGCTCTGGCGCACGAGGGCAAGGTACTTTGCCACCATGCTGCGCGTCTTCCCGGTGCCCGGCCCGGCGGCAAGGAGCAGTGGCAGAGGCGCATCTACCGCTTCCTGTTGCTCTGGATCAGGGGTGAGCGTGGTCGTTACGCTGTCACTGGTCAGATTCGGTGGGGCGAGCGGCTCAAGACAACTCACATTGACGATCTGGGTTCGGATCGCGTCCAGCGAGACGCCGAAGTATACAGCGAGGGTTTCGACAGACCAACCCGGCTGTTGGATCGCCCGCCAGAGTTCATCAGCCGGTACCAGCAACTCCAAAGCAAAGAGGTTGGCCTCCTGCTCGTGCCGCTCACGCGTATTGTAGGTGCGTACCACCGTATCATCGGCGCTTTCACCCGCCGAGCGCTCGTCGATCGTCGCCTCGGTATCGAGGAACGGACCGGCGGTCAGGCCCTCGAGGGCTACGTGGCCCAGTTCGTGGGCGATGACGAAGCGCTGCCGCGTTGGCGCAAGCTCGCGCCGCACGCGAATGACCTGGAGTTCCGGCTCGACCTTGCCCTGAATGCCTTCGGCCAGGGTTCCGGTGCGCACAACCGTGAGTTGCCAAAGGCATTCGGCAAGATCGTCGAGATCCAGCGGTTGTACGGTGGAACCCTGGTGGTGGGTCACGTACGCCTGCCGGGCGGCGTGGGCGGCGACGCGAATCTGTTGCCAGCGTACACTCATGGCAGATCAGCAGCCCAGGCGGCCTGCTCTTCGTCCGTCGGCTCACTCGCGGCGAAGGCCCGCGCAAAGCTGACCAACGGTTCCTCGCCTTCGACAATGCCATCAACCGCACTGAGGCGGCTTGTGGCGGTGGTCGGCGGCGGCGCAAGCAGCGCCGCCTGGATCGCGCTGGTCGATGCGTGCAGCATCTGGGCGAGTTGCTCGACCAGTCGGTTGGGCACACTCGCTACCAATACTTTCCCCCGTTCTAGGCGTGCCAGCAGATCCACCGGTAGGGTAAGTTGGCGGGCCAGCCGTCCGACGGTCAGCTGACGCGCCTGACGCAATTGTGTCAGGTTCTGAACGGGCGTACCACTGAGCTCGTGCTGCCAAGCGCCGCGCACCAGGGCAATCACGTGGTCGGCACGCGCCGCCTGATCAACGGTCAACACGGCTGGTTCATCCAACTCACCATGGGTCAGATTGAACTCCAGGAAGGCCCGCAACTCCGCACGGGTCGCCTCTGGTTCCTGGATCACGAAGGCATCAAGACCAAGCATCTGGCCAGCTTCGATCAATGTCTCGTAGCGCAGCGCCGCTTCAATAAAATACGATCGCTCTTCCATACTCAATGCTCCTCAACGGTCAAGATCTGGCGCAGCCGCTCGACGACACGATTGTAGATCCGGGTAATGTTGACTGGCGACAGGTTCATACGCCGTGCAATCTCGATGCTCGGAACGCCCTGCAGCCGCAGGTTGATGACTTCGCGATCGTGCGGCGGCAATTGGGCAATCGCCGCGTGCAGCCGCGCATGAAGCTGCTCTTCGCGGTACTCGTCAGCAAGGCGCTCAGGTGTGACATCTTCGATCACCTCGTGGCGGGCCAGGCCGCCCTTGCCGACCTGCGCATCCAGGCGCTCACTTGCAGATAAGGTGCGCTGTTCTTTGTTTTTTCCAAGAATTTCAAAAAGAATCCGATGAACAGTAGTCTTCACATATGAGCCAAACATGCTTTCCATACTACCAAAGCCGGGGCTGCGCAGATCGCGATCGAGTTGTTGGATGGTCTTGAGCAACACCTCGCTAACCCCATCTTCATCAAGCTCAGGGAAGTGCTTCGCCCGGCCAAGAACCCAGTTGCGTATCGCCAGGATGACGGCCTCCCGATCCGCCTGAAGCTCAAGCGTGAGCGTGCCACCACTGGTCAAGCTGGCACGGATGCGCTGAACGCGCTCCTGACACGCGACAACTACGTCATACCATGAATGCTGGAGCTTCATCAATGAACCTCTCATCTCATCGTCAATTCGCAGTCAACAACTCTGGCATAATGAATGCCATTTCAACTATACCACGGCAGTGTAACCAACTTGCGGAGTGAGTCTTGAAGATACCTTCGAGGATCAATGTTCTATGAAATTGAGCGACGAACGTTCCCTTATCGGTGAACAACGGGCCCATCAGTACCTGCGAAGCGTGCATAAGGCTTGGATATCGGAGGTCGTTCATGAGTCTTTCTGGAGCGCGTGGTCTCATCCGCGTCGCACATAACCCAACCTGTGAGCTCCAGGCAGCAATGATGCTGACACGTGTGCGAGAGCAAGATGTCTACCTTGCCTTGGCGGGTACCGCCTATCCCGGCGAGTACGGTGAGCGGGTTTCAGCGCGCCGACGCGGTGCCCAGTTCGAGAAAAATCTCTACCAAGATGGCGCGGCCGTGCTCCGGGGGACGCTTGCCCCGCTGCTTGGCGTCGCGGCCGATGACCTGACCGTGCGCGATCTGTCCGAGGAGGTTCGCGGATCGAGTACAGCGGCGATGGAAGAGCGTGCCCGGCGCACGGATCGCATCCTCATGGATCTGGCTGCCGACAGGATCGTGCCAGATCTGCTGATCCAGCCGCAGCTACAGCTTACGCTTGCCGGCAACTTGGCAAGCGCCATCTTCATCGCCCCCGACGTCCTGGCCCTGGATCGCCAGCGACACGTCTATCTGCCGGTGGAAATCAAGTCGTTCATTGTTCGCGACGGCGTCGTGGCCCAGGGTGACCGTGACGGCGCACGACGTCAGGCTGCAATCCAGCTTCTCGCCCTTGCGCAGGAGTTGATCCCGCTCGGGATTGCCGATCGGCTTCCGGAAGCGGCGATATTCATCTTCGCGTCACCGTTCGGCATGCGACCGCATCCGGCCTTCGCCGAACAACTGTCGGCCGAGCTGTTTGAAATGCGCCGCGTGCTAGACACGATGGCTCAGGTGCGCACCCACCTGCAGGCCCTAGGTGCGGACGCAATCGCTGACGCTGAAGCCCTAGCGTTGGCAGCACCCCGGCTCGCAACGACCTACCAGGAGTCCTGCGTCGCTGGCTGTTTGCTCGCCCAGATCTGTCGGCAGCACGCCGCTGCCCAGCCTACCATCCTGGGTGACCGTGCTGCCCAGACGCTCGGTGAGACCATCGATCTCCCGCGTGCCCTTGCGTTGCTGCACGGCGCTCCGGCGACCGACGAGCGCGAAGCCTGGCTGGGGCCGGCGCTCCGTGAAGCGGCCGCCCGCTTCGACTGGTCAACCGTTGTCCAGGGGAGGGCCGCATGAGCACCATCTTCGACCTCGCCGCCCGCCTGCTGGCTTACCAGGCCGGGCGGGCGATACCGACCAGGCGCAGCTCGGCCCTGATGGCCGATCCGATCCCGGCCTTCGCGATCGCACCGATTCGCATGGTAGCCGAACAGGTCGTCTACGCGCTGGCCTATGGCGACCCCGACGATAAGCCGGAAATCGTGCTGACCTGGAACCCGCTCGACCGTGATGCCGGCTTTCTGGAGCCATTCGCGGCTGCGCTCGACCGCTACCTGAGCGACTGCGTGACCGCCGGGGAGATGCCACGGGTCTGGCTGGCGCATACGGCTGCACTCGAAGTCATCGAATTGCTGGGGCACCGCTATCGCACGAACCGCAGTGTCGGGCCTGAGCTGCAGCGCATGGGGGCGCAGTGTCGGCTGCTGGCCGAGGAGACCACCTTTGCCGGGCAGCAGATCGTTGCGGTCGCGGGCAGCCTGCTCGCCGGGCACGTCGCTACCGGCCAATCGCCGAGCGAAGATCTGCACCTGGGCGCCTTGCTCGCCTGGATCGATCCGCCCGCTGGGACGGCGGTTGTGGATGCGGCAGCGCAGGCAGCTCTTGCGCCTGCGGCCGCGATGCTGGCCCGGGCTGCCGATGATCGGGTCGAGCAACTGCGCGCACGTGTCGCCAGCGGCCGTCTGCGTGAGCCAGCCGCCCGAGTTGAGGCAGAGGCAATCATTCGTGCAGAGCTACTGCGCGAGTGGAACTTGCTGGTGCAGGCACGGCGAGCTTTCTGGACTCTGGGGCTGACACAGGGTCCGGAGCTCACCAAGCTATCTGCTGAGTCGTTCAAACGGGTCGCTTGGCAGATCGACCGCAACTACGGCAGCCCGGCGCGGCCGCGCAGCCTGGCCCAGCGTCTTGACGAGCTGACCTATGCCCAGGAGCTCGCCGCGTATGCCGACGTGGCCGACGATCCGATTGTTCGCGCCACAGCGTTGAGCGCTGGCCGGGTGCTGGATGCGACGATCATCAATCGTGATCAGCCGCGGCGAGGCTTCCAACCCTGCACCCTCACCCTCGAGACCTGCCAGCAGGTGCTGAGAGTCCGAGCCGGCACGCAGCTGCAGCTGCGGGGAGCCCGGGTGGTCGGGCGGATCACCGAGGTACGCGAGCTCAATGCAGGTCAGTCAGTCCAGCTTACCTTGGTAATCACCACTGGGGTGCGCAATCCCCATCTGCCGGCTCCTGGCCAGCGCACCGACTGGATGGAGCCTGAGCCGGCGGATCTCCGGTACCAGAAACGCCAGGTGTACGAGCGCATGGCCGCCTCGGCCGACACACGCGTGATGGGCGATACGCTGCCACTTGCCCGACCACAACCTGCCGATGATGATCTCGCCACCATTGCACGGAGGCTTCGCCGATGAACGCTCAACCATATCTCGACGCCCGGCGGCGCAGCGACGCGGCGCATCGCGAGGTGCTACGGCGTACCCTCCAGGAGCGCGAGCCGCTCGTGATCGTCGCCTCGCCCCCCGGCGCCGGCAAGACCTACCTGGTCGAATCGGTGATTGCCGTGGCCGTGCACCATCTGGGCCTGCGGGTCGCGGTGGTGGCCCCGCGCGCCGAGCAGACCTACGACCTGATGCGGCGGCTTGTTGTCAACTTTGACCCGATGCCGATCACCGCGCTGATGTCTGCACACCGCCAATTACCCGATGATCTGCTGCAAACGCAGCGGATCCTGGTGTGCAACGACGCGACGGCGCTTCCCGGCGTAGCAGGTGTGACGATCGCTACTGCAGACAAGCTCCTGTTTGCGGTGACGAAAATCACGCAAAGCTTTGATCTCCTGATCTGCGATGAGGCCTACCAACTTACCTTCGCAACCCTGGCCCCGCTCTTTGAGCTGGCGCCAAGCGCGCTGCTCGTGGGTGATCCGGGCCAGTTGCCACCGCTGATCACCGTCGACACCGAACGTTTTGAGACGGCGCGCTACCGAATCCACTGGCCAGCACCCCGCGAGTTGCTACGGCGCTTTCCCCAGCTTGACGTGGTGCGTCTCCCGGCGTCACGCCGCTTGCCTCAGGACACCGTCAACCTCGTGCAGCCGGCATTCTACCGGAAGCTCCCCTTCAGCTCGGCAGCAGCACCCGCAGAACGACGCCTGCAGCTGGATGCAGCAACGCAAGGAGATACCATCGACCGGGCGCTTGATATGCTGGCTGACGGTGCGACCCTGGTTGGCGTTCTTTTGCCACCGGCCGAGTTCGGGCTCGAGCAAGTAGATGACGAGCTTGCCGAGACGATGGCAGCGATCGCAGCGCGCCTGTTGGCGCGACAACCACGCTGGGAAGGGGTTCGCCAGCTGTCAGCTGGCGATATCGGTGCCATCGATGCGCATGTGGCCTCTGGCGCGGCCGTGCGCCGCTCGCTCCGCTTATACAATGTGCCGACCGATGCCTGCGTCGTCGAGACCCCAGAGCTATGGCAGGGCCAGGAGCGCCCGCTGATGGTCGTCAAGCATACCCTGAGCGGCCAGCGCCAGATCGGTGCATTCGGCCTCGAGCCCGGTCGCTGGTGCGTGATGCTCTCGCGCCACCAGCTCGGGTGTGTGATTGTTGGTCGGGACGGCGTGGGCGACGTCCTCGCCGAGCATCGCCACGATTGCGGTGCCCGTCCCATCGGCAGCGTCGATGCCGCCTGGGAGGGTTGGCGGGCGCATCAGGCGATTTGGAGCCAGCTTGAAGCACAGGGTCGGCTACTACGGATTGCTCAGGGTTGAGGTAATGATCGTCGCGCAGGGAAGCGTTGATTGGGATCTTGACACATATCGTACAATTGTTCTACACGATAGCGGTAGCACTTCCGTCTATCAGAACAGAACGAGGTACGGTATGTCTCGCCAGCCTATCTGCCCCTGTTGCCGTTCACCCCAGGCGACCCAGCGTGTCGCTGCGATCGTCACTGGGGGTACCCGCGATGTCCGCGTCCTCACGGCTGACCTTGTGCCCGCAGCGGGCGTTGC
>NZ_LYXE01000160.1 GCF_002532075.1 Candidatus Chloroploca asiatica
CTCGCGATATAGGGGGTGAGATCAATCTCGCGCTGTTCGCCGTTGGTGAACACCACACGGATGCGTGGGAGCATGAGTGGCGTAGCTGATTGTACGCGAATGAGTTTGGTCATCGATAGATCCCTCCATCGTGGTGACGCACCGGCGCAAAGGTTTGCGGTCGCTCTATGCGTAGCTTTGCGCCTTCGCGCCTCCGCGCCTTTGCGTCAAAAACCGATCTTCAGCGGTATGTGATAGTCCAAGTGAATAAGATCAAAAACTCATTCTTCGCCATCTTGATTTTTCAAAACTGTCGCCAACAAATCAATCTGCCCGATATGATGGGTGGTGTGGAGCAGGTTCCGCAGGATAGCTTTGATCACGCTGTGCGCCTCGTCACGAATGGAGACGGTTTTGGCAAAATCTTCTTCTGTGAGCGATTCGAGGGTTGCGAAGAGGATCTGCCAGCCTTGCTCCCAACGTTCCATGATCTGTGGGCGATTGTCGCTCGCCTCATGCACAAACTCGCGTGGGCGGTGACGGTCAGCCTTTTCACCATCTCTGGTCAAAAAATCAGTCCAACGCGAGATGAAGTTGCCACTAATGTGCTTGATCAAAACAGCAATGCTATTGCTTTCAGCGTCCCCACCCTGTTTCAGGCGGGTAAAAAACGTCGTGTCATCGATGCGGCCTAAGGCTGCATCCGCCATTTGTTTCTGCTCTTGGTACTGCGCAATGACTTCTGCCTTACATTCCATCCAAAAACTGGACATCATTCGGTCTCCTTCTTATTTTGGGTATGAGGATCATCGTCGTCGCTCGTTGCCCTGCGCGGTGCGCGGCGTAGCTACTGCCGCTGCTGCCTTCCGCCATGCGCCACCATGCATCATTGCGTCCCCCACCAGGGCACCCGCAAGGGGTGCCCCTACCGGGGCTGCCTTCCGCCATGCGCCATCTTCGATCGTGGTGATGCACCGGCACAAAGGGTTGCGGTCGCTCGATGCGTAGCTTGGTGCCTTCGCGCCGTTGCGTCAAAAAACCGGTCTTCTTTGCAAAAGGATCGGGGCAGGCGCCGCGCCGTCGCTCAGTCGGAGCGCCATCTTGGGCGTGTACCGATGGCGCACCGCTCACCTTAGCTTGAGCGGTGCGGGATCAGTTTGATCAACCCGCGCAAGGCAGTATTGACCGCCTCACTATCATGAAAATAGGCTTGTACGTCAGGATCAAGGATAACTGCCCCTGCAGGCAATGTATAATCACGTTCTTCCGTTGTCCCATCCGTTTTATGGATCATCACTTTATAGCCACGCTGGTACGCCCGATAGTGTTTGCCCCGAACGCCTTTGCTGAAATCGTATTCTGGTTGCATCTCATCGTCATTGTTCATGCTTTACCTTGGTTTTTCTCTGTTCAGCTGGTCTAACAACCAAAGACACGATAGTTTGATTGGCGTTAATTCATCCACAACACCTTGGTGTTGTTCTTTCTTGATAAGCGCGCGAATACGCTGTGGACTCACGCCCAGACTTGCCGCAACGCTCTTGATACTTATCCTGTTGCGTTCGAGTTCCTGAAGGAGTTCAGCAAGAGCTGTACTTCGTATGTACTGGTTAATTTGTTCTGGTGTAGTAGCAGTACGAACATCCGCTATATGGTATGCCGGAACGGGGGGAATAGTGGTTGCATCAAGGAGGAATGTTCGTGCAAGTGCCTCACAATGATGGCAATATCCATGCTTGCCAATATAGCAACTACATGTGGCATCGATCTGATCATTGTACTCGAATATTGATACACGATACACCCCATGATTGCCTTGCACTTTGGCATAGAGACCATTTCGAAGCGTGAATATGTCAAAGAAGGTATTGATATACTTCTGTGTTTTCGGCGATGGTGCTCCCTGCCAACGGCTCTGTAGTAGCTGGGCAACTGTTTCAGCTGTAGTCGATGGTATCATCTTTCGTCTCGCTATGACTTTCTCAGGTCGCTCGATGCATCGCTTTGCGCCTTCGCGCCTTTGCGTCAAAAACCGAGCTTCTTTGCAAAGGATTGAGGCAAACGCAGCCACTCACGCTTTGTCTGCTCCTCCTCCATCGCTTATTCCTCCTCGAAGTAGTCGAGGTCGATCTTTTTGACGACGTAGCGACTTACTTCGGTGACGCCGATGTCGTCGTCGAGCATGGATTGGGCCAGCGTCTCGCCGTCGATCAGGACGATCTTTTGCTCGATGCGGCTGACGTATTCGCGTGCTTGCTGGGAGAAGATGGACGTTTGCTGGATTTAGCGATCGGATATTTCGGGAATATGCTCATCCTCGTATTTTTCGATCAGCACTCCCATGATGTCCATCAAGGAAGCAAGCGGGTGTGCCTCATTTTCCCCAACGACATCAATCAGGGTGTCGAGGATGGCGACGAGGCGCTCGTAGTCCTGTTCGGTACGGGGGACAAACAGCACCTTCGTCAGTGATGGCCAGACGGATCGGATGGTTTCCATCTCATGCGTCGTCATCGCTTCCTCCTTCCCTTTCCCCTGGTCATACTCGTCGTGCGTCAAAATGGCACGAATGGACAGAGGAATCAGACCACGTCATCGCCAGCAAACAGTAGAAACACAACCCTTCGCGCCTTTGCACCTTTGCGTCAAAAACCGGTCTTCTTTGCAAAGGATTGGGGCAGGCGGGCCAGTACAGGCAGTTACCCAGAAGCGCATCTACCCCTCCGTCGTTGCCAAGAGCATGAAGGTGGTTGTTGCGAGCGCTTTAGTCGCAAACAGGAGACAAGCACGAGGTTTCCCGACCATCACACGTGGGGCGAGTGTAAGTAGATCGCTTTACAAACCCAGGCAATAGCGCACCGCAGCTTCAACCTGTTCCAATGCTTGCCCACTGAGTTTGCCTGCCCGCGTTGACGGAAAGCGGTTCGCATCGAGCGAGCGGATTTGAAAACCCAGGAAGACAGTTTCGATCGGCAGCCCGCTTTCTGCTGGTGCAACCCGCACATTGGTCAGGTAATCGCGTGGCACATTGGCCCCTTTGGTGCCGACTACTACGGTCACAACCAACGGCAGACGATTGATGGCATCAACGGAGATCACCAGCACCGGACGTTGCCCCGCTTGTTCACGCCCTTGCACGGGGGTCAAATTGACGAAGTAGATGTCACCGCGTTGGATACTCATCGCTCATAGTCCATCCTGTTCGGTCACAGCAAACTCAGCGGCGATATGCTGAACCTCCTGCTGGATAGACTCATCGGCAGCCATGGCTGCTAAGTCAGCTTCCTGCACGCGCAAGGGGCGTAGACTGAATTGACGAATGCGATGGGCCAAGCGTTCCATCAACCAAAGCTGCTCGGCAAGCGACAACTGCGCGATGTCAGTCTCGATTCGTTCGAGAGTCGGTGTCGTCATAGATGCCTCTGCTGTGCGCTAACTCATTGTTCCGTCGTATCTGCACAGCAGTATACCACATGGCAGAGCGAGCGGCAGGAGGATGATTTGAGGTACTTTTAATCCTCTTTAGGATGCTTTTTTGGGTGAAGCGACCTCGGAATGCAATCCGAGTTTCGCCCGCACTTCTGCACTCGAAAACGTACGCCCA
>NZ_LYXE01000161.1 GCF_002532075.1 Candidatus Chloroploca asiatica
ATGGTAGGTCATCGCGGAGGCAGATGGGATCGGCAATTCTAAAGATCACCACCGGCAATTCTAATTATCGTTGATCAGGGGCGATGGTTTCGCCCAGGTCGAAGGGCATGAACGATGGGGTCTGGGTGCTGTCGGTGGGTGGTGGTATGGTCTGAGTCATTGGGTGTCCTCCATTGGTTGGTCGATTCATTGGTACGGTGGTTTTTTTGACGCAAAGGCGCAAAGGCGCGAAGGTGCGTTTGGAGATCCATCACCCCTTCGCGCCTCACAGAAGCTCACGCGAAGGCGCGAAGGGGTCGCGTACCGGCGCGACAACCGGTGCACCGGTGTGCTTTCGCGTCAACACGGGTCAATCGGATGGGCACGGTCGTGGGGCGAGTTTATGGGTGTCCTCTCGTTCGGTGATGGCCGGGTTCATCGGTCTGGGTGATGTCTGCGATGGTGAGCCCGCTGGCGTCGGCGAGGGTCGCGGCGGTGATCGGGATCGAGCGCATCGTGAGCGTTGCCAGGTCGAGGGCGGTTTCGAAGGTGGTGATGCGTCGGGCGCTGATGAGCTGGTGGAGATACTGGGCGGCGATGGCGGCCATGGTCTGGTTGATCATCAGGCTTTGCAGGCCGTCGCGCATGTCGACTGCACAGTCGCCCTGGGGCTGGTTGGGCAGTCGGCTGGCTGTTGCCACCCCGCCCCGGTGGTGCTGGTTGCGTGGGGGACGGTCAGGTAGGGCGTTGGGCAGGTGGTTGGTTGGCGTCACCCCGCCCCGGTGGTGCTGGTTGCGTGGGGGACGATCAGGCGGTGTGGTAGACAGGCGGTTGATTGGCGTCACTTCGCCCTGGTGGTGCTGGTTGCGTGGGGGACGATCCGGCGGTGTGGTGGGCCGATGATTGGTTGGCGTCACCCCGCCCCGGTGGTGCGCGTCGCCTGCCCGTTGGTTCGCCGGTTCGTCGTGGAGCAGGTGCGGGTAGCGCAGGGTTGGCGCCGGCAGGGCGGTGCAGATCCCGCCGAGGGCCAGGGCGCCGTGCAGTTGGCGCTGCTCGGTGATGGTGCCCAGCAGGACTTTGCCCCAGTCGTGTTCGTTGCCGCTGTCGAGCCAGAGTTGCCAGCGTGAGCGGGCCAGGGCTTCGTGAAGCGCACGCCGTCCGCTGGCGGTGTCGACGGCTCCGACGAGGATGCCGATGGTTTGGGCGGGCGGGGCCAGTTCGCGCAGCAGCGCGGCGGTCGCCATCTCCGGCACGGCGATGATGTCCAGGCCGAGTGCAGCGTTGAGGCGATCGGCCAGGGTTTGGGCTTTGTGGCGGCCCCGTTCGGCGGGGGCAAAGAGTTGACGCCCGATGTTGGGTGCCTCGACGCGGTCGCCGTCGATGAAGATGAGGTGCAGCGGTGGGTCGCCACGTTCACGGAGGTGGGAGGTCATACGGGCGAGCGCGACGGCCAGATGGGAGCCGGTGCCACCACAGCCGACCAGGCCGATCTGGATGGGCTGGGTGGGCGGCACAAGGTAGGGGATGGGCGCGTCGATGTTCAGGGTGTCCATGGCGTGATCCTCTCATTGCACCCCGCGCCCACGCCAGGCTTCGCCGGCGAGCAGCCAGGCAAGGTCGTGTCCAGCCGGGACGAGATCGTCGAGCGGGTAGGGCGTCGCGACGCTGAGCGTGCGGTAGCGTGTCATGACGTTGCGTGGTTTGCTGCGACTGCGCTGCTGCGCAAGGTGGTGGTTGAAGCACGAGCCTTCCAGGTAGAGGTCGAGGACGTGCAGCATGGTCGCGGGTGCGGCGACCGGCCGCGGCTCGGTGCTGCCCCAGCAGATCGCGCCAGACGCGTAGGTGTTCGGAAAGGGCGCGTGGGCGAGCGGTGTTTGCCGCTGCGGCCAGTCGAGTGTCGCGAGGGCGAAGATGCGGTAATCCTGACCGCAACCGGCCCAGATGAGCGGCGGCGTCTGGATGGTGTACGGGCGTGTGCGTCCAGCGATGCGCAGGGCCGCCGGGCGTGGCGGAACGGCGACGACGTAGAAGCGCTGGCCGTTCACGGTGCCGGTGCCGAGCGTGTTCGGCGGGAGCAACCCCGAGCTCGTCGGGAGCTTGCCCAGCGCGGCGGCGAGATCCTCGGCGCTGATCGGGTACGAGACCCAGCCCCGACCCTGGCGGCGCGTTAGGTAGATCGCGTCGGCAAAGATGCCGATCTGGATAGTCGGTGTGCGGTCGATGACCAACGCCTGGCGAATCGGGCGCGGCGTCCGGCGCAGCCAAGGGCGGCGGCGAAGTTCGTCCGGTGGTTGTTCAGGCAGATCCATGAAGTAGCTCCTTGATAGGCAATGGGGTGGTTGTGTGACGCGAAGGCGCAAAGGTGCCTTTTGGTGCGTGGGGATAATCCCGTAGGCAGAGAAGACGGTTTTTTTAACGCAGAGGCGCAAAGGCGCAGAGGCGCAGAGGTGCAAAGGTATGTTCTGAGGTCAGGCTGGCTCACGCGCTTGGGGTGTGCCAGCGGGCAGGGATGTGCGGCGGTTGATCATGCCAACCGGTGTTGATCGTCCCCGAATCGGGGGTGATCATGCAAGATCCGGTTGAGGGCGTTGAGGGCATTGGGACGCCATCGGCTGATCAGGGTTGATCTTGCAGCCCTGCAAGATCACTGAACGGCGGTGGAGGCGATGACAGCAGCTTGTCGTCGCCGTGAACGGCGCGGCTTCTGGGCAGTGAAGGTCACCTGCGAGGCCTGTGATCCAGCCGGCGCAGGCCGGCTTTGCCCGTTGTTGCCGAGGCGTTTACGCCGACGGTGCGGCAGGGCTGGCGGTGCATAGTGCCGTGGCCGCCTGTTGCACGGCCATGATCACGGCACGGAGGACGGCTGGCTCAGCGGTGACAACGCGGTTCAGCAGGTGGCAGTGCTCAAACCAGCCGCGTGCTGCGGTCTGATCGGCAGCGATGGCGATCAGATCGTCGCTCCACCAGTCGAGACCGCTGCCGTTCATGTCGGCCAGTTCGTCCCAGCTGAGATCGGCGAACCAGTTGTCGGTGCGGCTGAAGACGAAGCGGACGACCTGGCCGAGATCGATGGCGGTTCCGTCGGGAAGCGGGAATGGCTGCGTGCTCAATGCGGTGCAGAGGGCCTCCATATCCGTGGTTGGCTCCAGGTGCGGCAGGTTCGCGAGGGCTGCGCTATGCGCTGGGCTGAGTGCCACCTGGTCGCCCCAGGCGGCGATGACGTCGTCCATATCGCCCAGCGTCGCGCTCCAGGCGGTGCGGTCGGCCATGAACCAGAGCACGGCGACGAGCAGGTTCTGGCCTTCGCCAAACAGCTCGTCCTGCTCGGTCGGGAGCCCGTAGACCTCGGGCCAGACCTTGTCGAGGCCCCAGCCGTGAAATTCCTCCAGGGCGCTGATCGCTTCGTCGTCGCTCAACGCTGGGTGAAGCACGCGGCGAGGATCGTCCGGGTCGATCGTCAGGACGTGGCTGTGGTCAAGCCAGATCTGCGGCTGGACGAGGGAGAAGAAGGCCTG
>NZ_LYXE01000162.1 GCF_002532075.1 Candidatus Chloroploca asiatica
CTTTCTACGATCGGTGTTTGTTACCATAATCGTAGCAGAAATGGTCATGACCCGCACATTATCTGAAAAACCTACCCCCAAAAGCGGCCCCCGGCCCCCGGCCCTCGGCCCTCGGCCCTCGGCCCCCGGCCCCCGGCCCTGTAGGGGCACCCCTTGCGGGTGCCCTGGTGGGGTGCATATACGGAAGATGCAATCGCCCTGGGCAAGATGTTGATGCGAAGCCGCCTGTATCTGAAGCGGTGGTAGAATAGAAAGCAGGCGATCCGTCGCGAGGCGGCTTGCCTGTTTGCTCAGTTTGAACCGAGGTGGCAAGGACGGTGATGCATAAGGGACGGCCCAGGATCTTACGCGAGTTAGCGCATACGGCGTTGCCCGCCGAGATTGCGGATCTGTTGACGCTGGTTGCGCACTGCGCACAGGCTTGTCGTGTGCCGGTCTGGCTGGTTGGTGGTGTGATCCGTGATCTCTTGCTTGAGCAGTCGCTGAGCCGCGATCTTGATCTGGCGGTGGAAGGTGAGGTGACGACGCTGGTGGCCCAGGTCGCCGCGGCAACCGGCGGAAGGGTGACGGCCCACCACGCGGCGTTTGGCACGGCGACGGTGCTGGTGCCCGGTCGCAGCGATGGCGCGGCGATCGTCGTTGATTTTGCCCAGACGCGCATCGAGACCTATCCTACCCCGGCGGTGCTGCCCGATGTTGCGCCAGCACCGCTTGAGCATGATCTGGTGCGTCGCGATTTTAGTGTGAATGCGCTCGCCGTCGAGTTGCACCTGGTTGCGGGCGGTCTCCACTTTGGGCGGCGACTCGATCTTTTTGGGGGCGAAGAAGATCTTGCCCATGGCCGCCTCCGGCTCTTGCACGCGGCGAGTCTGCGTGACGATCCGACCCGTATCTTGCGCGGGCTGCGCCTTGCCAGTCGCCTCGGTCTCCACCCTGAACCGACGACCCGGTACCAGGTGGCCGATGCGGTCGCCCAACGCTATCTGACGCTGCTGAGCCCCGAACGGGTGTTGCACGAAATCTGCCTGGCGCTTGCGGAACCTGACCCGGCAGAGGTGTTGCGCCTGGCCGACCAGTGGGCGGTGACCCCGCAGATTCTGCCTGGCCTGGCCTGGGAAGCGTCCCTGGCTGAGCGTTGTACGCAGGCGGCGGCGGCGGTTCGCCCCGATCTTCCCCTGACCCCTCTGGTCTGGGCGGGCCTGTTGCTCTATGGATGTTCGCAGGCGACCCTCGATGCGCTGGCGCAGCGCTATCCATTGCCCGGCGATGCAGCCACGCTGATCCGTCAACTTCCTGAGCTACGCAAGCTCGGCGGCACCCTCGCCGGGCTGAGCAATAGCGCCCTCGACGAGACGCTACGCCCATGGCATCCCACGACAATCATAGTTCACCACTATGCTGTGCCTGCCGATCGGGTTGCAACCGCCCGTTACCTTCGTGAATTGCGGACGATGCGTGCGCCGCTTGATGGCAACGACCTGCAACGCCTTGGCGTTGCGCCTGGCCCTCTGCTGGGCCAGATCTTGCATACCCTGCGCCAGGCAACGCTTGATGGCATCGTGGCAAGCCGTGAAGAAGCTGAAACATGGGTGCGTAGTTTTCTGCACCGCTTGTAACTCTGCTCGCTACGCTGGCATAGTTACAAGTGCCGCAACGATCTATAATGGAGCACCACCTTTGTTCTGGTGGTCTTACGCCAATAAGGGGGCTTTATGACGACACACTGGGACGAAAAATATGTCCGTGAAGGGTTGACGTTTGATGATGTGCTGCTGATCCCGGCACATTCACAGGTGATCCCTGCCGAAGTAGATGTGACCACCTGGTTGACCCGATCGATCCGGTTAGATATTCCGATTGTTAGCGCGGCGATGGATACAGTGACCGAGCATCGGCTGGCGATTGCCCTCGCTCGTCAGGGTGGCATCGGTTTTGTGCATAAGAATATGACCATCGAGCAGCAGGCCGAGAGTGTGCGCAAGGTGAAGCGTTCGGAGAGCGGGATGATTACCGATCCGATTACGCTGCCTCCTGACCGCACGATTGGTGATGCGCTCGATATTATGGCCGAGTATAAGATCTCGGGTGTACCGATTGTGACCGATGAGGGCGATCTGGTTGGCATTATTACCAATCGCGATCTGCGTTTTGAGATTGACCGGACACGACCGATCCATGAATTGATGACCAGCAAGAACCTCGTGACGGTGCCCGAAGGCACGACGCTTGAGCAGGCCAAGGAGCAGTTGCATCGCCATCGCATCGAGAAGGTGCTGGTGGTTAATAATCGCGGCAAGCTGACCGGGTTGATTACGGTCAAGGATATTATGAAGCAGATCGAGCATCCCCAATCCTGCAAAGATGATCAGGGCCGGTTGCGCGTCGGGGCGGCCATCGGGGCCGGCGGCGATTACCTTGAGCGTGCCGCGGCTTTGGTGCGTGCCGGGGTGGATGTGCTGACGATTGATACCGCTCACGGCCATTCGCAAGGCGTGCTTGATGCGGTGCTCAGTGTGCGCGAGGCCTTTCCGCAGGTGCAGTTGATTGCCGGCAATGTCAGCACCGCCGCAGCCACGGTTGCCCTCGCCGAGCGTGGCGTTGATGCAGTGAAGGTCGGCCAGGGTCCTGGTTCGATCTGTACGACCCGGGTGGTGACTGGCTCGGGGATGCCCCAGGTGACGGCGATTACCGATTGCGCTCGCGCTGCCGAACATTTTGGCATCCCTGTCATTGGCGATGGTGGCATTAAGTATTCCGGCGATATCGCCAAGGCCATCGCCGCAGGAGCCAATAGTGTCATGATTGGCTCGCTCTTTGCTGGTACCGAAGAGAGCCCCGGTGAGACGATTCTCTACGAGGGGCGGTCGTATAAGACCTATCGTGGCATGGGTTCGATTGGGGCGATGTCGCGTGGTAGTGGCGATCGCTATTTCCAGACGAATGTCAATGAGACGCGCAAACTTGTTGCCGAGGGTATCGAGGGCATGGTGCCTTTCAAGGGATCACTGCAAGATACGGTCTTTCAACTGGTAGGTGGGCTACGGGCCGGTATGGGCTATGTCGGTGCGCCCGATATCGAGACATTCCGCCGCGACGCGCGCCTGATCCGCGTGACGATGGCCGGCCAGATCGAGAGCCATCCGCACGATGTCGTGGTCACCAAAGAAGCCCCCAATTACGAACGACGCTGATGAGACACACAACTATTCCTGATGGCTTTGCCGAGCTTGTTCCCGCGATGGCGGTGTCGTATCGGCAAATTCTGCACGCCTTGCATGATCATGGGGTCGCAGTGGCCCCTTACCCTCGGCAGTTGCCGCCCGCTAACCTGCACGGGATCGCGGCGGCGCGGGCCTATCCGATGCAGGGGGTGCTGAAGTATCACGGCCTGGCCGATTGGCAGCAGCGCATTGCGTTTTTGCCGAGCATTTCGGTGAATAACGATGCGGCCCAGACGGTGACGATCGTTGAGTTTGATCCATCCCTTGAGGCTGATACGGCGCTCTTTGGCGATGCCCCGGCGGTTGGGCGCGAGCTTGAACGCATCAGCCAGATCCTCGATGCCGTCCGCTCGCTTGCGGGGGTGCGGGTCGCCGCTCGGGTGACGACCCGTAATCTGCTCAAGAGCCGGGTGGCCGGCAAGGGCCTCGGCACGAGTGCCGCCGGGGCCGCGGCTCTCGCCGCCGCCGCCGTCGGGGCGCTCTTTGGGCCAGAACTTGTCGCCAATACGCGCTTTCTCAGTTGCCTGGCGCGCTTGCTCGCTGGCTCGGGGTGCCGCGCTGCCGCTGGTGGCCTAGCGCTCTGGCTTAGCTACCCTGGCCTCGCGCACGAAGATAGTTTTGCCGTGCGCCTCGATGGCGAAGATCAGCTTGCGGACGTGCGCTTGATTACGGTGCCCATCGACTCGCGGGTTGGGCTGAAGACCGAGCAGGCTCACCACGATGCGCCGCAAAGTAGTTTCTTCAAAGCGTGGATGCTTAGTCGTGGCGACGAGATTAGCGAGTGCCTCGCTGCCGTCCGCCGGGGTGACTGGCGTGTGGTAGGGCAGTTTGCCGAACTCGATAGCATGCGGCTGCACGGGGTCACGATGTCCGGGTCGCGTGAGCATAAACTGATCGGCTGGGAACCAGAAAATATCACATTGTTTCGCATGTGTGATGACCTGCGCACCAGAGGTGTTCCGGTCTATGCGAGCACCGACACTGGCCCGACGGTTGTCTTGCTTACCCATCGCGACCACGAAGATGCGGTGGTGGACGCCGTGGAAGGACTCGGCCTGGGGCTCGAGACGGTGCGCGGGCGCATTGCTGGCCCGGCGAGTTTGCTCGATCTCGATGAGGCTAGGGCGTTGTTGAGGTAAAGCGGCTAAGGTTTGAGGTAGACCCACACGCAGCTTTGCGCCTTTGCGCCTTTGCGTCAAAAAACCGCTTTATGTGCAAGGTAGCGCCCGTGAGACCTCACAGGTCTTCAAGACTTGTGAGGTCTTGAAGACCTGTGTAAGCTTTTGCCTGGGAGAGTTCTCGTATGCGCAGGAATGTGCTCATTCCACTTTTGCTTGCTCTGCTTTGCCTCAGCCTGGTTGGATGCGTAGCTGGCCCGCAGCGTGCCGAGCCCACGGCGGCCCCAGCGCTTGCCGCGAGCCCGCCACCGCTGGCGACGACGGTTATCCTCGGTGATCAGCGCCCTTCTGAGTTGCCCGCAGTGGCGGCGCGGCGTGAACGCATTGCCGCTGCGCTGGCGACGCAACCCTTTGTGTTGCTACGCGACGGCCTTGAACCGCGCCTTGGTGCCGCGCAGACCGCTGCTGTCAATGATCCCCGCGTACGCACGGCGACGCTCAGCCCCACCGGGCAGCCGCTGCGCAGCGAGGTAATGACGGTGGCCGAGGCGCGGGCCGGCGATGTGCCAGCCGAGGTTGCGGCGACGTGTCCACCCGGGCGCTGTCTGCGCGTCGTGCTCTATGTCTATCCGACCAATAGTACCGTTACGGCACTGGTTGATGACCGCTTGCAGGTCGTCAGTGTGCAGATCCTTGCCGATGCGCAGCCCGAGATTCCCGAGGATCTGGCGGAACTCGCTACCCAGCTTGCCCTTGCCGATCCTCAGCTTGTGGCCGCATTTGAGGGTTTGACGCCAACCGAGGCGATGGCAACCATGCAGGCCACCAAAACCGCGCTTGAGACGACGAGTTGCGAACGGAGCCGCCATCTCTGTGTGGCTCCGGTCTTTACCTGGGGCAGCTTGGCGCTCTGGACGATCGTTGATCTCACTGATTTTACCCTGGTGGCGGCGACCACCTGGACTGAGCAGGGCACGAGTCAACGGCGCATTGTGGTCAGCGAGGCCACCCTGCAGGACGCTGCGCTTGCTCCGCTGTGCGAAACGCCGCAACGCCTGGAGCACGCCGGGTGGCAGGCGGCCTATCTGTTGACCAGTTCGGATGGGCTCGAACTGCGTGACGTGACATTTCAGGGCCAACCGGTGCTAACCTCGGTCAAGGTGGTGGACTGGCACATCGGCTACCAGGGCGTTGACGGGCAACGGGTTGGCTTCTCGGATGCCGTCGGCTGCCCGGTCTTCAGCGCCGCCGCCGTCATTCCCTACAGCTTGCCGGAACTGAGCGAAGAACCCGACGGCAGCCTGCGGCTCACGATGACCTTTCGCAGCCCCAACTGGCCCTTGCCCTGCAACTACCAGTACAGCTTCACGGCGACCTTTGCGCCCGACGGCACCTTGAGCGTCATGGTTGGCAACGAAGGGCGCGGCTGTGGCACCGAAGGCATCTATCACCCGGTGGTACGGATCGAACCCCCGGTCACGACCGAACTGGCTCTGGTGGAGGCGACCGGACGCACCCTGTTGCAGCAGGAAGGTTTCGCCGTCTGGGAAGCGGGGAGCACACAGCGTTTTGACCTCGCGACTGAAGCGGGGCCACTGACGGTCGCCCCGATCTGGGGCGACGCAGAACTAGCGTACCTCTACTGGACGCAGGCGCGCCCCGAAGAGGGCCAGGGCGACCTACCGAGCATCGGCAGTTGTTGCGGGCTTGACGAACGTCAGGGGCCAGAACAATTCATCGGCCCCGGTACGCCTGAGCCACTTGGCCCTGCGCCGATCCTCTGGTTTGTGCCACGTATCGCCAATGCCGAACGTGAGCGCTGCTGGGCCGACACCACGCTCGTCGCCGGGGCCACCGTTCCCGAGATCTGGCCGTGCAATGCGGGGGTTGCATTGCGTTTCGCAGAATAAAGCCCGTCACACCTGCCCATAGCGCAGCGTGAACGAACCTTTTCCGCCTTGCCCACAAGCGCTCCTAACCTGATTGAAGGCATGGTGGAAGGCGCGGAGGTACGCAGTCCATGCGACGCTCCCCATCAAGGTCAGTGCCAACCTCACCGTCAACCTCACCGTCACGCCCAACGTCGAACCCTGCAACGCCTGCGGTGCCCCCAACGCCAGCCCCTGCGCCCGTGACGCAGGGGCCAACGCTGCGGCTCGCGCAGCCCAGCGAGGCGTTTTCTCGCATCAGGATACGGTGCAGGTGTGAGTGAGCAACCGTGCGGCTTCGAGCTCAGCTTGGGCAACCCGGGATCGGCGCGAGGTCGGTTGCCGAGCGTGCTGCTTGGAGGCAACAACCAGCAGGGCGACGATGCGCCCGACGACGCTGCGCTCCCATCATCGTACAATGCGCCACACGTCTTTGGGCTATCCCGCGTAAGCGAGCGTCCGCGCTGCCAGTGTAGAGGGGTGATCGGGGCCAAGCACCGCCGTGTAGATGAGCAGCGCTCGGTTGAGGAACGCACGGGCCTGCGGTTGATCGCCCAGCGCGGCACTGACCTGCCCCATGCGCAGCAGGCTGCGCGCCGTGTAGGGGTGGCGCTCGCCCAGGCGGGCCAGGTGACGGCGCAGCGCCTCGGCGAGCAGGGGCCGGGCCTGTTGCGGGCGTCCGGCGGTCAGGTGGAGCATCCCCAGGTGCCCCAGGGTGTTGGCCGTATCGTGGTGCATCTCGCCCAGGATGCGTCGGCGGATCGCCAAGGCCTCGCGCAAAGAGGATCGGGCCGCGTCCGCTTCGCCAAGCGCCTGGTGCATGAGTCCGAGCCGATTCAGACCGCGCGCCACATGGCGGTGCTCAACGCCCAGCAATCGGCGGTGGATCGCCAGGGCCTCTTCCAGCATCCGGCGTGCATCCGCGAAAGCGCCGGTCTCCAACGCCAGCATGCCGACATTGCTCAGCGTACACGCCGTGATCGGGTGCTCGCGCCCGATGGCGGCGTCGAAGAGGCAGAGCGTCGCCTGGAGTTCGTCTATCGCCTGCGCAAATCGTCCCTGGTAGTGATAGACCCGCCCGATATGATTGCGCGTGACGCCGATGAAGCTATTCGCAGGGCCGTAGACCTCCTCACGGATCGCGAGCGCCCGGTGGAGGTGTGCGAGCGCCGCTTCATATGCACCACGAGTCCGGTGGAGATAGCCGAGATTGTTGAGCGCCATCGCCTGCAGCGAGCGATTGGGCTGCGCCTGCGCTTCCCAGATCGCTACCGCACGCTCGGCGTAGGGCAGCGCGGCCTCTAGCTCACCCATCGCGTTGAGCAAGAGGCCCAGGTTGTTGTGCAACTCGGCTGCAGCGGGACTGTCGTCCCCGAAGAGACGTGCCCGCATGTCCAGGGACTGTTCATAGTGGATGCGAGCGACACCATAGGCACCCAGCGCATGGGCAATCTCGCCGACGTGCCGCAGACTCGTCGCGGTCGCGGGGTGCAGTGGGTCGAGGGTACGCCGCCGGATCGCCAGGGCTCGCTCGTGGTAGGGCTGCGCACCAGAATAATCGCCCTGCCAGTCACGGAGTTCACCGGCATAGTGCAGGTTCTCAGCCAGTCGTGCGTCATCCGTGCCATAGAGTTGCTCGCGCAGGGCGAGTGAGCGCTGATTGAAGGCCGTGGCCTCGGCGTAGGCTTCCACCTCACCCAGGTGGCGGCTGAGTTCATAACTCAACGCGGCGGCCAGCGCATCGCCACGCTGCAGCGCGGTCGCGGTAACGGCACGGAGGTGCGGCTGGAGACGGAGCAAGGCCGGCTCGTCGAGGGCGTCGTTGAGGGAGCGAACATGGGCGAGTAAAGCGGTTTCAACCGCATGCTGCGCCTCGGAGTCGTCCAGTCGGCGGAGAAACGCGACAATCAGGCGGTGCAGGCGGAGCGTGTCGGCTGCCACCGGGTCGTTGGCGAGCAACAAGCCCGTATCCAGCAACCGTTGGAGCGCACAGCCAACCAGCGCCTGGTCTGGCTGCGCTGTCAGCGTCGCGCTGAGCAACGCCACCGGGATGGGTTCGCCAGGGGCAAACCAGGCCGCACGCAGGAGGAGCTGAGAGGCAAGCGCATCCAGGCTCGTGCTGCGATCCAACCGGCCGAGACTGAGGGCAAAGGTCTGCTCCAGGTGGTTGAGGTGGCCGGTCGGCGTGGGGAACGGGCGACCGTACGGCCCGCGCCCGGTGAACGACGGGTGGCCGACGGTCGCAGCACTGGCGGTGATGAGAGTCTGCCGCAACTCGGCGAGGTACTGGGCCGGAGTGAGCGTATCAACGCCACGGGCCAGATAGCTACCGGCCAGGTGGAGTGCCAGCGGCAGGTCATCGAGCTCGGCGGCGATCGCGACCAATTCTTCGTCGCGGAGTTGGGAGGTTGGGCAGTAACAACGTAACAACTGCATGCTTTCGGCGCGTCCGAGCAACCCGAGTTGCAGGGTCGCCAGGCCTAACCCGGCCTCCCATCCGGTGCGACGGCTGGTGATCAGCACGCGACACCCACCATGGTGGGGCAGCCAGCGGCGCAGCAGATCAGCGTGCTCGCAGTTGTCAACGATCACCAACCGCGGCACCTCAGCGTGCCAGGCGGCCTGCACCAGCCGCACCTGTTCATCAAGACTGAGTTGGGCAAAGTCTGGGCGCAGGCCCAGGCCTCTGCTGCCGCCGCACGCTGCGATGGCAGCCGGCACCGCCCCCGGGTCGGCGAAACTCAGCCAGAAGGCCCCACCGGCAAAAAAGCGGCCAAAACGATGCGCAAACTCGATCGCCAGTTGGGTCTTGCCAATGCCCCCTGGCCCGACCAGCGCAGTGGGTGGCGCCTGAGGCCCAGCCACCGCGCCGCCGGCCTTGAGGTGCGCCGCAAGGGCAAACAATTCGGCGGTACGGCCAACGAAGTGAGGGTTGGGCGGGAACGGCAGCACCGAGCCAGGGGGGAGCAACGCAGGGCGCGGCAGACGGCCAGCGGTCGGCATCTGGGCGAGCGAAGGAAAGACGGATGGCGCTGACACGGGATCCGATGGCACGGCCAACCAGGTAGCTGCCGCCTCAATAACGTGCCAATCAGCCTCATCGAGCGGCTCCCAGCCCCACGCATGCACCAGCACATCCCAGACCGCCGCCAGGGTTGCGTGATCATCAGCCAGCCGCAGCGTCTGGGCGAGATAACCCAGAAAAGGCACGCGCAGCGTCGCACGGGGCACGGCCGCACCGCGCTCCCAGGCCCCAGCCGACTCATAGGCCCGATTCCCGTTCAGGCTACAAGCCCGGGCCATCTCGGCCAGGGTAACCTTCGCTGCTTTGCGCAGGCGGGTCAGGATCGCGAGCTGGTGACGATCAGACATGGCTGACCTCTCACAGAGAGTAACTCGCTGCCACAAACGCCGATACCATGCAGGGCATGCATAGATCGACGGAGCTACCGTTTCAGAGGTTAGATTGCAAAGGTGAGACGTCGTGATCAGCAAGGCTGCGCCTTGGCCTGAACAGGAACAGACCCTACCTCCTGGGGCTCAAGTGGGAAACGTTGACACACCCCCACCAAGAGTGAAGGAACGACGACAAAAAATACGGAGTTTACGGGGTGACAAATGAAACGTGACCATGCGAGAATGGACGAACCCTGAACAAAAAACAGCTCACATCTCATCACCACCAGGGCAACGATAGTTCGCCCTGTTTTTTTGTGTCATTGCGCACAAAGAAATGTCTACGCGGCAAGCCAATTCACTTTGGCGCATGCAGGATCGTGCTTGCATTATTATAGCAGATCGAATAACGTCCCTTTGCCCGATTTCCGTTGCCCCTTGCGGAGCAATCACGTGTAGGAAACCCATATGCGCGCCAACCATCGTCGAGCAAGCCAGAATGCGCCCTGGCGCAGACTGCTCACCCATCTGCTCGTGCTCACGCTCCTCCTCGCGCTCTTCCCTCCCATCGTTCCCGTCACCGCGACAGTAGCTGCTGCACCAACGACGGCCAGTTCATCATTCCAACGAAGTTCGGATGAGACGGCAGCGATAGCCCCCATCTTGGCAGCCCCGGGTGTGCGGCTCGACCGGCCAGGGATACCCGTTCAGCACGCTCTGGCGAGTGCCTCAACCTATGTTCAGCGGATCACCGCATCTGGCTTTGAGCCTACTGAACTGACCCTGGCTGAAGGCGATATGGTTGTCTGGCACAACGACACTGATACCACGGTGGTACTCGACATTGAACAGATCTATCAGATCTTTCTTCCGCTCATCAGCCAGCGCGGATCATCGCAGACGGCAAGTCTGGCGCGTAGCACACCAGCGCAAGCCCAACCGCCCCACATACCCGGAGTGAACCTGCCCCCAGGCGGGACCTTCACGCAGGTCTTCTCATCAATTGGCACCTTCCGGCTCTCGCTGGCGAATGCTCGCCACATGATCGGGCGTATTGTGGTTTTGCGCTCCTTTCTTCAACCAAGTCCGACGGCCACGGCGACGCCTTCGCCAACCGCTACGCCGACGAATACGCTGATCGCTACAGCTCCTTCGACGAGCACGCCCACGACCACCGCGACGCCCACCACCACATCGACCAGCACAGCTATCCCACCGACGGCGACCAATACCGCAACCCCGACGGCAGAGGCACCAACCGCGACCAGCACGCCGACCGCGACAGCGACCCCGACCACCACGCCGACTGACACCGTCACACCGACGGCAGAGGCACCAACCGCGACCAGCACGCCGACCGCGACAGCGACCCCGACCACCACGCCGACTGACACTACCACGCCAACGGCAGAGGCACCAACCGCAACCAGCACACCAACCGAGACAGCGACCCCGACCAGCACGCCCACCCACACCCCGACGGCGACAAGTATCCCGACTCCGCCACCAGACTCGTGCCCCACTCCGATCACCGCGCCTTCAACGATCGCCGCGAACACGACCTGGATCGGCGGCTGCGTCTACGTGGTCAATGGCACGACGATCAACACCGGCGCAGCGCTAACGATTGAGGCTGGGGCGGTCGTGAAGTTTGCTACAGGAAGTTCACTGAGTGTGCAGGGTGCCTTGGTAGTTGTGGGCACTGCTGCTGCGCCAGTGTATTTCACCTCGATTCGGGATGATAGTGTGGGAGGGGACACGAACGGTGACGGGAGTGCGACAAGCCCGGCGCCGGGCGATTGGGCCTTCATCAGTGTCAGTGGTGGGGCGAGTGCCAGCCTCACCCAGGCACGGGTGCGCTATGCCGGTGGCGGTTCGTCCTATCGGGCGAGCCTGCTCGGGTTTGAGACCACGACCTTGACCGTGGTGGAGAGCGTGATCGAGGATGGCCTGGGTGTGGGGGTCTACACCGTGACGGCCAGCGCGGCGAATCCGACCGTCACGCTGACGGGAAGTATCATCCGGCGTCATACAGACGTGGGGGTGGCGGTCACCCGGGGCAGCCTGCAGATCGCCGACTCAACCATTAGCGCCAACGGGGTAGGAGTAGCCGTAACGGCTCCGGCAGCGATCACCCTCACCAACACCACCCTCACCAACAACACCGGGAACGCGGTTGATCTGAACCTGAGTGGCGCAAGTCCCACCATTGCGGTGATGAGTACTACGGCGACGGGGAACGGCCTGAACGGCCTGGTCCTTAACGGTAGTCCGAACACGATGACCCTACCGCTTACCAGTTTACCTTACATTACGCAGTATTTGCACGTGCCTGAGAACCAGACGCTCACCATCGCAACAGGGGTGATACTGAAGTTTCTGCCGATCTCGGGTGTGCTGGACGTCGCCGGTACGCTTCAGGTGCAGGGAACGAGTACAAACCTCGTAAGGTTCACCTCTGTCGCGGACGACAGCATCGGGGGCGATACCAACGGCGACGGTAACGCCACCGCCCCAACAGCTGGAAACTGGTCGGGCCTCTACGTGCGAAACACGGGTGCTGCCACAGTAAGGTGGGCAAACATCCGCTTTGCCGGCAACAACAATTGGGGAATAGGGGCGATTGGGTCGTCTGGTGCTGTGATCGTGCAGAACAGCACCCTGGAACTGGGCAGCACCTCCGGCATTCGTGCGGATGCTGGCAGCCTCTCCGTCACCAACAGCACCATCCGCAATAATAGCATCGGCATCTCGGTCAGCATCGCCAATCCAACGATCCAGAACAACCAAATCTACAACAATACCAGCTACGCCGTCTACAACAGCAACTCCGCCGTCACCATCAACGCCGAGAACAACTACTGGGGCTCCGACAACGGCCCGGCGCCCTACGGCAGCGGCAACGGCATCAACTACACCACGCGCTACGACTCGGTCTGCCGCTGCACCGTGATCGACCGCTTCCTGGTCGACGCCGACCCCTGGCTTGGCAAGGGCGCCAGCAACGGTGGCAACGTGACCCACCAGCGCTATGTCTCTGATCCGGTGAATACGGCTAATGGCAACTACATTTATAGCCGGACTGATGTCTCGATCCCGACCCGCTCGTTCCCGCTGGTCTTTACACGGGCCTACAATTCGGCGGCAGTCGATACCAGTGGGCCGCTTGGTGCCGGCTGGACGCACAACTACAACATGTTTGTCGCCACCAGCACCCAGGACAGCGCGGCGACGGTGACCTACGGCGATGGGCGGACGGCACGGTTTACCTGGGATGGCACTGCCTATATCCCGCCGCCCAGTATCTTTGCAACGCTGACCCAATCTGGCGGGCTCTTCACGCTCACCGAGAAGGATCAGACGGTCTACGCTTTTGATGCGAGCGGACGGCTGGCGACGATCACTGACCGTAATGGCAATGTCACCACGCTGGGCTACACGGGCCAGAACCTCACCAGCATCACAGCGCCTGATGGCCGTGCGCTTGCCCTTAGCTACAATGCCAGCGGCCAGCTGATCGCGGTCGGTGATCCGCTCGGGCGCAGCGCCACCTTCAGCTACGATGCCAGCGGCAACTTGGCGAGCGCGAGCGATCTCGGCGGCGCGGTAACAACCTACACCTACGACGCTGCCGGGCACATCACGGCGATCACCGACGCGAACGGCAACAGCTTTATCCAGAACGTCTACAACACGGAAGGCCGTGTCGTTGAGCAGCGTGACGCCGATGGCAACCTGAGCCGCTTCTTCTACGATGTGACGAACCGCACCACGATCGTCACCGACCCGCGCGGCAGCACGACCACCTACCGCTACGACCCCGAACTGCGTCTGATCGCCGAGACGAACGGCCTCGGCCAGACCGAGACCTATACCTGGGATGCGTTCAACAACCGCACGAGCGTGATCGATCGCCGCGGCAATACGACCACCTTCACGTATGACGATCGCGGCAACCTCCTCACGATGACCAACCCTCTTGGGGGCGTCATGGCGCGCACCTATGACGGGCGCAGCAACCTGCTCACGGCAACCGACGAGCTTAGCCGCACGACGACCAACACCTACGACGCAAGCAGCAACCTGCTCACCAGCACCGACCCAGCTGGCAGCGTCACGAGCTTCACCTACTTCGCTGATGCCGGTCGTCTTGGCCTGCCAGCGAGCATAACCGATCCGCTCACGCGAACCACGAGCTTCAACTATGACGCAAACGGCAACCTCACGACCATGACTGACGCGCTCGGCAACGTAAGCACACGCACCTATGATAACAGTGGTCGGCTGCTGACCCAGGTCGATCCGCTGGGCAATACGACCAGCTTCACCTACGACGCGCTCAACCGCATCTTGACCACGACCGACCCGGCCGGTGCGGTGATGACGAGTACCTACGATCTGGTCGGCAACCTGCTCACGACAACTGACCCGCTGGGCCGGGACACCACGCGCACCTACACGAGCAAGGATCAGCTTGCAACGATCGTTGACGCAGCTAGCTTCACAACCAGCTTCGGCTACGATACGGTCGGCAACCAGACCAGCGTCACCGATGCCAGCGGCAACGTCACAACCTTTGCCTACGACATGGCGAACCGGCTCGTAAGCAGCACCAACGCCCTCACCCAGACGACAACCTACACCTACGATGGCAACGGCAACCAGTTGACCGCACGCGACCCGCTCGGCAACACCACCACCTCGACCTACGATGCGCTCAACCGCCTAACTACCCTGCGCGACCCGCTTGGCAATACCACCAGCACGAGCTACGATGCCGTTGGCAACCCACTCGCCGTCACTGATGCGCTCGGCACTAGCTCGACCTTCAGCTACGACGCACGCGACCGCCTGATGACGGTCACTGATGCGCTGAGTGGCACCGTGACCTATACCTACGACGCCGTCGGCAACAAGACGTCGGTGATCGATGCGAACGGCAATACAACAACCTACACCTACGATGCCCTGAACCGTCTGCTTGCTGAGACCGATCCGCTTGGCAATACCCGCAGTTACACCTACGACGCAGCTGGGCGGCTGATCGGCAAGCTTGATGCGAATGGCGCGACCACCAGTTACAGCTACGACGCGGTCAGCCGTCTGATCGGGCTCGTCTATCCATCCTCAACCGTGACCTACACCTATGACGTGGTTGGCAACCGGCTCGCGATGGTTGACCCGACCGGTACCACCACCTACAGCTACGATAACCTGAACCGGCCGCTTTCCATCGCCCAGCCCAGCGGCACCGTAAGCTACAGCTACGATGCGCTGAACCGAACGGCAGTCACCATGCCGGGCGGCCTGACCACCTCCTACAGCTACGATGCCGCCAATCGCCTGGTGAGCGTGACCGATTGGGCCGGCCAGATCACCAACTACGCCTACGACGCGGCTGGCCGACTGCGCACGACGACCTTCCCGAATGGAGTTACGACGACCAACACCTATAACGCGGCCAGCCGCCTGACCAATCTCAGCACCACTGGCCCCGCCGGGAGCCTGGTCTCGATCAGCTACAGCTACGACGCGGTTGGCAACCGCACCGCGATGACCGAGCCGACCGGCACCACGACCTACAGCTACGACGCCCTCTACCGGCTGACCGGCGTCAGCTACCCGACCGATGCGCCGGCAGCGGTGAGCTACACCTACGATCCAATGGGCAACCGGCTGACCTTGACCGAGGATAGCGTTGTCACCAGCTACAGCTACGACGCCGCCGACCGGCTGACGGCGATCAGCACCGGCAACACGACGACCACGCTCACCTGGGATAACCATGGTCAGATGCTGAGCAAGGGCGATCAGACCTTCAGTTGGGACGTGGCCGGGCGCATGATCGGGCTGACCAACGGCGCGACAACGGCGAGCTACACCTACAACGGCGACGGCGTGCGGGTGGGTCGCACGGTTGATGGTACGGCCACAAGCTATCTCCAGGATCTCGCCTTCGGCCTTCCGCAGGTTCTGGTCGAGACCAGCGGTGCCGACACGACACGCTACGTGCTCGGCCTCGACCAGATCGCCCAAGTTGGCACCACCACCAGCTACTACCACAGCGACGCCCTGGGCTCCGTGCGCGCGATGAGCGACAGCGTCGGCCAGGCCACCGCGACGTACATCTACGACGCCTTCGGTGGCGTGCGCACGCAGACCGGCGGCGCAGGCAACGCCTACACCTTCACCGGCGAGCAGGCTGACCCGGAGGCCGGGATGGTGTTCCTGCGGGCGAGGTATTATGATCCAGAGGTGGGGAGATTTTTATCGAGAGATGTCTATCCAGCTTCTGTGTATGTCCCTGCTTCGCTAAGCCGTTACATCTATGTGCAGAACAACCCGCTTCGTTATATTGATCCGTTGGGCCTAACACCACAGGAGGGAAGTAATCAAGGACAGTTTTCTCAAGCAGGTTGGATGAATAGTGAGTGGCTACAGGGGCGACTTGACGCACTATACGAAGATCTTCTTCTTCCAGCAGCAGGTAAGTTAAATCTGTGGGCTGCAAGGAATCGCACACCTTTTACTACACTTCGGCCTTACGTCAATATGAGCAACTTAATCCTGACGATCGAAGAGAAGCTGATCCCAGCGATTAACTTCTCTGCGAGCTATCTTGAAGCGTCTAATCGGTATGCTCGAACCTCCCATCCCGACGAACGCCTCATATATGCTGAGGTTGCTGCTGCAAATATGAACTTCATTAACCGGACGCTAACAGGAGCCGCCACCGGAATTACAAACCTCATTTTGGGAGAAGAACAAGTCAGCCGAATTCCAATATATTCTCAGCTTGACAGTACTGTCACTGGCGCGACCATACTTGACAACTACGACTCTTTGATGGATGAAATCCGTAGAGAAGGTGGAGTAAAAGGCACCGCGAATTATTTCGGTGCTGCGGGAACTGCGTTAAAGGATCAGCTTGTGTCCTTTGTACTCGGGAAATAGTACCAGGTTCAGTCATGGCCCCGACTAGGACGTATATGCTGGTGGGGCCACGAACCGCAGGCACGTGCGGTTTGTGAACCAAACTCACGCCCGAGTTGATACCGTGCCATCGGCGGTCTGTTGTACGCGGTTATTCGACTTCCGTGAACATCACAAGCTGTACGTCCGACGAACATGATTAGCTATGCTTTGACCATGCAAAAAGCCCCCGTGCTCTTCTATTCGGGGGCTTTTTTGCGACGTGAGAAATCGCGTTCTATCGCTTTGAGATGCCGAAAACCTTATAAGCGTCCACCTTGCAGCCATGCAAGGTCGATGATAGGTCAGTTGAATGCGAGATCTTGCTCCAGTCAGTACCAGTCGGCACCCATCCAGCGCCGTCGGGCGGCAACGAGCGTAGGGCAGTTTACACGGTCAGAGGTAACTCGGCGAGCGTGGGCACCTGATGTCCCCGGCGCTTGAGCAGCGCGTAGGCGTGCGCCTTCCGCACGGCCAGCGCGTCGGCGTCCTGGGTGAGGCGGGCGAGCCACGGCTGGCCCTCGGGAGTCAGCGACCCTTGCTCCTTGCGATCCCGGGGTACATCGGAGAGCGCCAGCGCGTCGCGGTTCATCGTGCTGCGTGCGATCGCCCAGAGCGCCTCGTCTGAGCGGTGCGCCATGGCCGCGAGTTCGTCCTGGACAGCCTGCGGAAGATCCGGCTCCGGCGCCGGGGGGAGGCTGCGGGCGAGCGTCCGAATGACGGTCCCGATCAAGGCCCTCAAGAGTGTTCCCCAGTCTAGCACGCGTTCGGTGGGGCGCTGAATGTCAACTAGAATTACCGCCCGCATTGCCTCACGTTCGATGGAACAACCTTGACCAGATCGTTGCCTCACGAAGAATGTCACTCGACGGAATTGAACCGAGAGAGCGTCGGTTGTCTCGTGAAGTCCCTGATGAGGTAGCGAGCGAAACGTGAGTTGTTGGCGCAGACGGCACCGCGTTCCCAGGAGGCTGGCCATCAGCAGAAGTCGGTTGTCCTCGACGAGTTTGTCGCTGCCACGGGCGATGCCCGCACGTACGCCATTCGGTTGCTGACCGGCCCGGTCGTCGCACCTCGTCCCGCAATCACTCGCTTGCAACAAAGGTTGACCCGTCTTGACGCCAAGACGGCAAGGCGCAAAGCTGCGGATGCTACTTCCGCAAACCTTGGCGTCAAACAAATCACCTTCGTTGCATCGTCTTGGGCCTGGCGGGCCATCCGACCAGAGCCGCTGCAGTGGCGACCTACGGGTATGTGGCGGCATCCTACCACAGACTGTCATCCGTTGCCAAACAAACAGGGGCAAAGGGAGCAGCAAACCCACTGCTGTGCCTGTGAGCCAATTCAGTGCGTTCGTAACGAAGATTGACCCGAGTTGACGCAACAGCGCAACGGCGCAATGCTCCGCAGAGAGGAGCAACAAACCATCGAGGCATGATGACCACCAGGAAGCTACATCATACGAGTACTATGTCCAAACAGGAAGATCGTACAACTGGATCAGCCCGCCCAGGCGTATGCGTGGCCGACCCCAGCGACCGAGCACTGGTATGTGCGCTATTTCAATGGCATGAATCGTCAGGCTGGCCCAACCTGGGTGGAACATGTGCCTGATGCGTGGGTGGCGCACAATTGGGAGTTTGAAGCCCCCGGCAATGGGCAGGTTGGCGTCTGGGATGATGGGTTCAGTTCAGAGTGGACACGTACCGTGACGCTGGTTGGCGGGGCGTATGAGTTTTTTGCGTATGGCGATGAGCGGTGGCGCGTTCGCGCGTAATCCAGTCATCGTTGCAGCTCTCAGAGCGCAGCGGGGTCAATAAAAACTCCGCCAACGGGATCTGGAACGGCACGGCGCTGCGGATCGACCGCGACTCGCTCGGCAAAATCTGCCACGCACTCAGCTGCACGCCAGGGGATCTGCTGGAGTTTGTAGGGCGACCGACGGACGAGGAGCGCACGTAGGCAAGACGAAGCCCACCCTGACTTTGCTCGGCGGCTGGCAGGATGGGCCTCGGAACGGGTGCTTCGGCCTAAAGCCTCAAAACCCTTCGATGGTGGAGATGGGGGGATTCGAACCCCCGTCCAGAAAGCTACGCCGCAGATATCCTACAAGCTTAGCCATTTGTTCGTAGCTCGCCCGCGCCTGCACAAGTAGCAAAGCAGTCTTTGGGCAAACCCGCTTATCTTTTCCCCGGGCCAGCAGGTGGTCACCCAGGGAGCACTCGACTTGTTGACGCCGGGTCACTGACCATCGAGCGAGTCAGTGAGGGCGCACTACCTATTTTTAGGCAGCGAGGGCCATGCGGCCCGAGTAGCTGTTGTTGCCAGTTATTGGCATTGCCCTTTTTACGTGACTGGGCGTCACGGCTTGCAATCTACGACCTTCACTCCCTGTCGATACCAGTCATCCCCGTCTCTAGCCTATCTATTATAACGCACCTAGCGCAAACGTCAATGAGTCTTGCGAAGGATTTCAGGGCGATTGCATCATACGACATCGGATACAACGGGGCACCCGCAAGGGGTACCCGTACCGGGGCGGGGCACCCGCAAGGGGTGCCCCTACAGGGCCGGGGGGCGGGCCCGGTGTAGGGGCACCCCTTGCGGGTGCCCTTGCGGATGCCCTTGCGGGGGCCCTTGCGGGGGCCCTTGCGGGGGCCCTTGCGGGGGCCCTTGCGGGGGCCCTTGCGGGGGCCCTTGCGGGGTGCATACACGGAAGATGCAATCGCCCCTACCCGACATCCCGTATAGCTTGCGACAGGCAAGCCCCTGTGGTACACTGCACCTCGGTTTGGTCTGCAAGACGGGAGGCTTTTTGCGTGACACCGGACGATCAGCAGTCACCCGATCCGCAGTTTTCCGATCAATCCCAGAGTAAGCGTATCAGTCGTGATACGCTCCTTTTGCTTGGGGCACTTTCGTTCCTGATTCTGGCAGTGGCATTGACCTTCCTTTTTACGCCAGGCGGTCAACCCGGTGAAGAGGCTGGCGTGCCCACCGAAGAGCTTACGACTATCCCTGATCCTGCGTATCCAGTTGTTTCACCAACGCCTGATCAGGGCGCGTATCCTTCTCCTGGTCAACCAACGTCGCCTGTCGCTGGCTTTGATCCTGCCTATCCCTATCCCATGCCTGTTGTGCCAACTGGCGATCCTGCGCTCGAGACGACGGCAACGCCCGATGATGCGGTTGGTGTTGTCCCGCCCTCGCTAAGTCCAACTGATGCGGCCTATCCAGGGCCAGATCTTGACGAACCTACGACAACGCTGCCTGGGTATCCGGGGCCGGCTGGTGGGCAACCGACGCCGCTGCCCGGGTATCCCGGGCCAACTGGTGAGGGGACGCCCCCTCCCATGCCAACGCTCGCGTTGACGCCGATTGTGCCAACCGCTGTGCCTCCGCCCCCAGTGGTGCAGCCAACCGCCGTGCCACAGCCGACCGCCGTGCCACAGCCGACCGCCGTGCCACAGCCGACCGCCGTGCCACAGCCGACGTCTGAACCACTCCCACCCGACGAGGCGACATCACTACCAGCGGTACCGATCGATCCGCCTGCGCCGACGGCGCTGCCGTTGCCAACCGCGACACCGGGGCCGCCGCCGCCACCGCCCTTCGATGTGGTCAGTGGCAATGTGCGCTGGTCACGCGCTGAGAGTCCGCTTGTGCTGGAACGGGATCTTCAGGTTGCCCGGGGGAGCGAGCTCGTCATTGAGCCGGGGGTCGAGGTGCGTCTTGCGCCAGGCGTCTCAATCTTTGTTGATGGTGGTCAACTGCTTGCCCTTGGGCAGCCTGGTCAGCCGGTGCGTTTTGTTGGTTCAACGGGCGCACGCTGGAGCGGGATCTTTGGGCAACCGAATAGTTTTGTGGTGCTCGAACATACCGAGGTGCGCGGGGGCGGGCTTGGTGGGACGGTGATGGCGCTGGAGCGCAGTCAATTGACGATCCGTGCAAGCCGCTTCACCGATAACGGTGGATCGATTCTGCTGACTGATACCCGTCTCGAGATGCGCGATAGCGAGGTAACGGGCAATGATATGCCCTTTGGCCCGGCCCTTGAGGCGAGTTTCGGGCGGGGTAATTTTGTAACCCTGACCAATAATCGTTTTGGGGGCAATCGTCTGAGTGAGGGCGCCCCACAGGTGCGCGTCAGCAACCGTAGCACCTTCGACACACTGAACCTGGCGATTGAAGGCAATCTGATCCGCGGTGGCGCACCGAATCTGCAATTGACGACCAATGGCCCGCTGCTTGGCACGGTCGGTTGCAATGCCCTCATCGGTGATGCGCAAGGGTTTGGTCTGCGCACCCAGACACCCCAGGTTGATCCCAATGGCGTGCCACCAATGCGCCTGCGGATCGAAAATAACTATATTGATGAGCACGTCCCACCGATTATTCCCGTCTATCTGCGCTATGGCCTCGGTCGTGGCGCGACCAGTGAAGTTTTGCTCGATATGCGCAATAACTGGTGGGGAAGTGACACCGGCCCCTATGAACCAGAAGCCAATCCGCTTGGCCGCGGCGACTCGGTTGGGGTCAATATCCTCTACGCACCCTGGTTAACGGCCCCGCCGTCGTGTGTGCCGCCGCAATAAGCCAGGCTTCGTGTGTATCACCCCAGCGAATCTATGCGATAATACGAACAATGTGGCAGCACCGCTGCCACATCACTGTATGAAGCCAATCCCCATGCGGAGGCGTATATGCGGGTGCTTGAGACGCAGATTTTTCGTGGCCCAAATCCTTATGGCTATCGCCCGGTGATTCGTCTGACCCTCGATCTTGAGGAGTTGGAAGAGTATCCTTCGGATCGCATTCCTGGTTTTACCGATCGCCTGATCGAGTTGATTCCTTCACTGCAAGAGCACGGCTGCTCGTATGGCGAGCCGGGTGGGTTTGTACTTCGCCTGCGCGAGGGGACGTGGATCGGCCATATTGTTGAGCATATCGCGCTCGAGTTGCAGTGCCTCGCAGGAACCGAGGTGACCTATGGCAAGACGCGCTCGGTGCCGGATCAGCCCGGGGTCTACTTTGTGATCTATTCGTACCGTGAAGAACGGGTCGGCCGCGAGGCTGGCAATCTTGCGCTACGCCTGGTGCGTTCGCTCTTGCCCGAGCATCTGCCGAGTGCGCTGCAGGGTGACGAGCGGGCTAGTTTTGATTTTGGGCGTGAACGCGATGATCTGATCAGCCGGGCCCAGGATCTGATCCTTGGGCCGACGACAGCGTCGCTCGTTGATGAGGCCCGTAAACGGGGCATTCCTGCGATTCGCCTCGATGACCAGAGCCTCGTGCAGCTTGGGTATGGCAAGTATCAGCAGCGCATTCGGGCGGCGGTGACTGGGCAGACGTCATATATTGCGGTCGAGACGGCCAGCGATAAAGAGTTGACGATCCGCTTGCTGGGCGATGTTGGCCTTCCGGTGCCGCGCCATCGCCGCGTCAGAAGTGCCGAAGATGCCGCCGCCGCTGCCGAGGCGCTCGACTTTCCACTGGTCGTCAAGCCCCTCGATGTCAGCCATGGTCGCGGCGTTTCACTCAATCTCAACACGGTTGAAGAGGTTGTACGCGCCTTTGAAGTCGCCTGCGAATATAGCTCTGATGTCCTGGTCGAGACCTTTCTGCAAGGCAATGACTATCGTGTGCTGGTGATCAACGGCGAGGTGGTGGCCGTCGCTGAGCGTGTGCCTGCCCATGTGATTGGTGATGGCAAACATACGATTGCCGAGTTGATCGAACTGGTCAACCGCGATCCACGCCGCGGCTTTGGGCACGAAAAAGTCTTGACGAAGATCAAACTCAACCATCAGAGCGATCTGCTGCTTGAGCGGGCCGGCTATACCCTTGCGACCGTGTTAGCGTCGGGTGAGCGTTTTGCCCTCGCGGCCACCGCGAATCTCTCGACCGGTGGCACGGCGATTGACCGGACAACCGAGATTCACTACGAGACCCGCGAGATTGCGCGGCGCGCAGCGTTGATTGTCGGGCTCGATGTGGCAGGCATTGATGTGATTACGCCTGATATTTCGCAGCCACTGCGTGAAGTTGGCGGCGGGATCGTAGAAGTCAATGCCGGCCCAGGCTTTCGTATGCACCTGCAGCCCTCGGAGGGAACACCGCGCAATGTGGCTCGTTTTGTGATTGATATGCTCTTTCCGCCGGGGCAGCCGACGCGCATCCCGATCCTCAGCATTACCGGCACCAACGGCAAAACAACGACGGCACGCATGGTCGCGCATATCCTCAAGATGCACGGGCAGCGGGTTGGCCTCACCACCACCGATGGCATCTATATTGATGGTGAACTCTACCTCAAAGGCGATCTGACTGGCCCGTGGAGTGCGCGGATGGTGTTGAAAGACCCGACGATCGAGGCGGCAGTGCTTGAGACAGCGCGGGGCGGCATTCTGCGCGAGGGGCTTGGTTTTGAGCGTTGCGATGTGGGTGCAGTGCTCAATGTCTCGAATGATCATCTTGGTCTGCGGGGCATCCATACCGTCGAACAGATCGCCGAGATCAAGGGTCTGGTGATCGAAGTCGTGCGTGACGATGGCGCGAGTGTGCTCAATGCCGATGATCCGCTGGTCGCGGCAATGGCCGACCGCGCCGAAGGCCGGCTGATCTACTTTAGCATGCACGGCGGCGAGAGTGCGAGCGATCTGGTCAAAAATCATATCGCCAATGGGGGCACCGCTGTGGTCTTGCAAGCTGGCGTGCGTGGCGACATGATCGCCATCTACGACGCCGAACAATACATCCCCTTGCTCTGGACGCACCTGATCCCCGCGACGCTCGAAGGCAAAGCGCTGCACAATGTTGCCAACGCGCTTGCCGCAACCGCGATTGCCTATGCGCACGGCGTGACAATCGAGAATATTCGCCAGGGCCTACGTACCTTCAACACCAGCTTCTACCAGGCCCCCGGGCGGCTCAACATCTTCGACGAGCACCCCTTCCGCGTGCTGGTCGACTACGGGCACAACCCGGCGGCCTTCGCAGCGATGCGCGACCTGGTCGAGCGCCTGCGCCCGTCCTATCCGCGGATCATCGGCGTCGTGAGTGCGCCTGGTGATCGGCGTACCCAGGATATCGCCGAAGCCGGGGGCATTCTTGGCACGATGTTTGATCTGCTGATCCTCAAAGAAGATGATGACCGCCGTGGCCGCGCCTCCGGTGAGGTTATCGGCATCTTGCGCGAGGCCGCACTCGCTGCCGGCATGCCCGCCGCGCAGCTTGTCGACGTGCCCAATGAACTCGAAGCGGTGCGCTATGCGATGAACCTGGCCGAGCCAGGTGAACTCGTGATTATCTTTGCTGACAACATTACCGGGGTCTGGAAAGAAGTGATTTATCACCCTCGCGGCGCGGGCGAAGGCCGGATACCATAAAAAGGCAAAGTCACCCTCCTTGCCTGACATAGCGTTCGCGCAGTTGGGCGAGGGTCTGCGCGTAGCAAGTCTGCAATTCGGCGAGCAGGACCGGGAGTTCATCCGGATTCCCGGTTTGCTCGATCTGATGACTGAGGGTTGCCAGGGCCTGAGCGCCGAGTTGAAGGCAGCCGCCGCGGAGACGGTGCGTAAGCTCCTTGACCCGAGCGCGATCCTGGTTGGCAACGGCCTCGGCAAGGTTGGCGAGTTGGGGTGGCAAGGTCGCGTCGAAGAGGTGGATCAGCGTTGCAAGTTGCATCGAACCTGTCTCACCCAAACTCTCGAGGAGACGGTCGAGCACGCGCCAGTTAATCAAGGGCACGCTGGCCTCTCTGCTCAGGGATGGCGTGGTTGGTATGCTCGGGGTTGCTGCGAAGGATCCCGTTGGGGGCGAAGAAGGGGGCGACCGATCAGGTGAACTGGCGGCAACCAGAGGGACAACCTGGGCCAGGGCCTGACGCAACTCGGCGCCTACCACCGGCTTGGTCAGATACGCATCCATACCTGTCTGCAGAGCGCGTTCACGATCCCCGGCCAACGCACTGGCAGTCAGGGCAATGATGTACGGCTGATGCACCGTCTGCCCAAGGGCGCGGATCTGCTGGGTTGCGCCCGTGCCATCGAGCTCGGGCATTTGCATATCCATCACCACCACGTCGTAGGCCGTCTGACGCACTGCAGTGACGGCAGCATGCCCATTCGCGACGACGCTCATCTTGTGGCCCATACGTTCCAACATGCGTCGGATGAGATCCTGGTTGAGCAGGTTGTCTTCGGCCACGAGGATGCGCAGCGGCTGGATGGAGGCAGGATCCGAGGGGGTAGCCTGCGGCAGCGCCGCTTGCCTGACAACGGCGAGCGGCAGGTGCAGGGTGAAGGTCGAGCCAACGCCGGGTTCGCTCTGCAATGCCAGGCTCCCGCCCATCATGTGAGCCAGTTGATGACTAATCGCCAGGCCAAGCCCGGTACCGCCATAGCGGCGGGCCGTGCTGCTGTCGGCCTGCACAAAGGGTTCGAAGATGCGCACCTGTTGCGCAAAGGGAATACCGATGCCCGTATCACGCACGCTGAAGCTCACGAGCGCGGTGTCGGCAGCCGTACGCTCAACGGTAGCCGTGAGCATCACCTCGCCCTCGCTGGTGAACTTGATCGCGTTGCCAAGCAGGTTGAGCAGCACCTGGCGGACGCGTGTCTCGTCGCCGTTGACATAGGTGGGCAGTTCGGGCGCACAGTTCAAACTGATCGCCAGACCTTTCTGGTGTGCGCTATGGGCCACGAGTTCAACCGACGAGACCAGCAGGGCGGGCAAGTCGAAAGGGAGAAACTCTAACTCCACCTGGCCCGACTCGATGCGCGAGAAATCGAGGATGTCGTTGATCACGGCGAGCAGAATCTGGCCCGCCATCCTGATCGTCGTCGTATAGTGGTGCTGTTCGTCGTTGAGGGGTGTCTCTTCGAGCAGTGTCGTCATCCCGATCATCGCGTGGAGCGGCGTGCGAATCTCGTGGCTCATGGTGGCGAGGAAGACCGCACGCGCCTGGGCCGCTGCTTCGGCGGCATCACGGGCGTGTGCCAGTTCTTCTGCTGCCCGTTGACGTTCGGTAATATCGAGTGCAATGCCATCCCAGATGACACTGCCATCGCTTTGTCTGCGCGGACGCTCGCACAGGTAGAGCCAGCGCAACTCGCCGGTGGGCGTTATGTGGCGCACAACTTCGACGCTGTCGCTCAGGGTCGCCGCCGAGTGGCGCTCGGAGGCATAGATCTGCTCACGGTCTTCAGGGTGAATCCTCGCGTAGAGCTTGCTCGCATCACGCTGCCCCTCCTTGGGTGTAACCGCCAGGATGCGCTCGACGCCACTGCTGAGATAGGTGAAGGTCGGGTGCCAGGCAGCATCGCGGTAGAGTTGGTAGACAAACCCATTGGGCAGATTGTCGCCCAGGGCGCGCAACTGGGTCTCACGGGTGCGCAACGCATTGGTCGTCTCCCACTGTTGAATGAAGGCGGCGATCATCTCCTGGCCGGTGCGAATCAGGCGAGTGGTGGGCTGGTTCCACGTACGTTCCTGCCGATCTGAGACGACGAGATGCCCGCGCCAGACGCCTGCAATATGCACGCCGAGCAAGATCAGGGCGCGCACATGGTTTTGCGCATAGTGGATGGCCTGCGAACTGCCAGGGGTAAAGAGCTCTTCGGGGCTCCCCGTGACGACTTTGCCCGCCAGAATAGCCTCAACCAATTCTGGTCTCGCATCATCGCGTGAGGTAGGATAATTCAGGAAGGGCTCGGTATTGGGTTGCTGGGCGTAGATAAGGCTCTCTTCGTGCGGGGAGATGAGATCGAACGAAGGGTAGATGCGCAACCCGATGCGGGTACAGTCAACGGCCTCACGCAGAATCGCGACAACCTGCTGGACGATTGGCTTCCAGTCAGGCACATTGCTGCCGACCATCAAGAGCGTGCGCGAACAACTCCCGAGGGCCTCGGCGTAGCGAAACTGTTCGGCCAGGGCCAACTCGGCCTGTTTGCGGGCGGTGATCGCTCGCTGCAACTGCCTGGCGTTGGGTTGGGCGACGCGATGGCGGCGGTTCATAACACGTTTTTGTTGGTCATGCTACTCACTCAGGGGGAATTTCCCGAGAGATACCTGGGTTTTCGGGCATAAGATCCACCACACGCATATCACTCGGAAATACTTGACACGGCTTCCGATCGTACCCGCGATCCAGCGCACCATATGCCGTCGCACGAATGCACCAGTTCGTGGCCGCTCCCGCCAGCACAATATGCGTTGCGCCACATGCGGCAAGGTGCGCTTCAAGATCGGTCGCTTCGAACGACGAGTTGAAATGCTTGTGAATCAGCGCATCACCACTGGCTGGGACAAGTTCCGGTACCCATTGCCATCCTGGGCTTCCATAGAGCAGTTCCTCGTCTGAGTGCTGCACCCAGATCACGGGAGCTCCCTGGGCGCGGGCACATTCGACAACCTAGACCAGGTTCTGAATGACCCTCGGAGCCTCCCACGATTCGCTCATGACGTCGACCTGTACATCAACCACCAGCAAAACCGCTTTGTTGCCTTCGCGCACAGTTGCCATTGCGAATTTCTCCTTGAAGCGTGAAAGGCAACTGATTTCGCCCTCCTCGCATAAGTGTAGCATACCGAAGCATATGCCTCAAGGCTTGCAAACTACACTTATAGGGCGATTGCATCACACGAAACCAGATACAACGGGGCACCCGCAAGGGGTGCCCGTACCGGGGTGGGGGCGGGCCCGGTGTAGGGGCACCCCTTGCGGGTGCCCGTACCGGGGTGGGGGCGGGCCCGGTGTAGGGGCACCCCTTGCGGGTGCCCGTACCGGGTGTACAGGACGGTGTAGGGGCACCCCTTGCGGGTACCCGTACCGGGGTGGGGGCGGGCCCGGTGTAGGGGCACCCCTTGCGGGTGCCCGTACCGGGGTGCATACACGGAAGATGCAATCGCCCTAAGTACACTTACAGGGCAGTGGTACTATAACACTGTCAGCAAGCATCCATACCGCGAAGAGAAAGAGGGCCATTGAATGGAAGCACAGACTCTGCCCCGGGTCTTTCTGCGCCCGCCAACGCCTACTGATAAAGCAGCGCTTTTGCACGTCAACCAGGCGAGTATTGCGCACCACACGCCCTGGATCTTCCCACCGATCACTGCCGAGCAATTCAGCGCCTATCTCGATCGTTGCGCCCAGGCAGATACCTGGAGCAGGCTCGTCTGCCAGAGGGAGGACGGCGCAGTTATGGGGGCGATCACACTCAGCCAGATCTTCTACGGGCCACTGCAGAGCGCATACGTGGGCTACTACATCGGAGCAGCCTATGCCAGGCAAGGCTTCATGCGCGAGGCAATTGCGTTGGCCCTCGATGCTGCCTTTGGCCCCTTGACCTTGCACCGCATCGAAGCCAACATCCAACCCGGGAACCACGCCTCACGTGCGCTGGTGCAGCGCCTTGGCTTCACCCGTGAAGGCTACTCACGCCGTTACCTCTTCATCGCAGGGGAATGGCGCGACCACGAACGCTACGCCATGCTCGCCGAAGATTGGACTGACTATGCCCTGGGCTAACGCCGTAAAAACACTGCTCGTGCTGATGGCAACGACCAGCAAAGAAGGAGGCACCTCATGATTGAGATCAGTCAAGACACGTCGCAGACCGCCCGTTCAATGCCTCTGCATCCATTTGGCGGCGACACGCCCACGACAAACCTGGATCTCATCCTGGCCCTCTTGATCGCCTTTGGCTTACCGTGGCTTACCCTCGGCGTATTACATTGGACAGGGGGGGCACTGACAAGCCTGTTTATATATTACGTCGTGTGTGGAGTTTTGCTCTATCGTTGGCGACTGGGTTCACTTGATTATGACCGCCCGACACGTTGGCCGTGGGCAATGTTTCTTCTCGGGGTCTTGCTCGCCGGCGCGATCACCTTTCGCAACTGGAATGCCTTTGCTGACGCAGGCGCACCGTGGTGGGGCATCTGGCTCACAGCGGTGATCTGGGGTGGGTTCAACGCTGCGCTGGAACAATTCTCTTGGCTCTATGTCTTGCTTGCCTGGCGCAACCGTTGGTCCGCAGGTTGGCAACAAAAACTCGGCCTCATCATCGGCAGTTTTCTTTTGCTCACCCTCGTAACCCTCATTCACATCATTTTCTGGGCTGAAGTATTGCCCGAAGCCCGCCAGACAAGTGCAACCTGGTTGACGGTACCGCTCAACACCCTCTTGACGCTAAGCTATGTCGTCATGTACTTCCAGGCACGCTCATTCTGGCCGACCTTTCTTGTCCACTTCCTGGTTGACCTACAAATCGTCATCCTTGCGCGTTACTCGATCGTGCCGTACCTCTAAGCCAAGCCAGAATCAAAAAAACGGTATGGCCGAGCAAAGCTCGGCCATACCGTTATGAAACAATACCTTGACAAGCGAACGTTTAGGTCGAATCAAAAAAAGGTATCGCCGAGCAAAGCTCGGCGATACCTTAGAAACAATACCTTGACAGTCGAGTGTGGTTCTATGTTGGGTCGTACCATTCACGCAATAATGGGATTGCTCCCTAGAAAGGAGGTGATCCATCCGCACCTTCCGGTACGGATACCTTGTTACGACTTCGTCCCAGTC
>NZ_LYXE01000163.1 GCF_002532075.1 Candidatus Chloroploca asiatica
GATGCGTCGCATCAGCGTCGCGATCGCCAGGAACGGGACGCCTTTGTGGACACGACCTTTGCCGCGATCGGGTTGCCCCTCTTGCGTGTCCGTTGGCAACGCTCCTATGATTGCGAACAGCTTGCCGCCCAGATCAGGGCGACCGCCCGGATGCCAGCACCGCCCCGTGCCCAACGTGCCGCGTCCACGAGCACGACCGGGAACACCACACCGCGCCCCAACCCGGTACCAAGCCAGGCTCAGCCGGAGCGACCACAACCTGCCCCGCAGCAACACGTCTGTCCTGGCTGTCATCCTGAACTCACCGCAGACGCACGCTTTTGCCCAAGGTGTGGAACACACCTGGAAGCGGGTGAGGCGTAGCGCCATGTCGAGCCTTCCCCTGATGACGTGAGCCTTCGTCACAGGCGACGGGATAACACGGTGATCACCACCCACGTTCACCCGTACGCACCGCACGCCCCACCGGGGAGGGGCTGGATGACGCTGCGGGCGCAAACACGCCGCAACTCGCCCACCCCTGCACCTCGTCCTGATGCGGCAAAACGCCTCGCTGGGCTGCGCGAGCCGCAGCGTTGGCCCCTGCGTGGGACCCCTGCGTCACGGGCGCAGAGGCTGGCGTTGGGGGCCACGCAGGGGTTGCAGGGCTCGACGTTGGGGTTGAGCACGAGGTTGACGCTGGGGCTGACGGCGCACGCGGGCAAGCCCGCACACGCATGCCGCCAGCAGGTCAGCGCATACGGATAAACCCGCGCCCGTCCACCGATACCCCTGACTTGATCCAGACCCCGGCGCACGACGGCGACCTGCCCCAAGGCTGGCTCGCTGTCTGGGTCGGCACCCCGGATGATCACGATGCGACCCAGGAACCCCGGCAACATGCTGGCGTCCCCTTGCCCGTCTACGACACCGTCGCCAACGGCCCGGCGATCCTGGCGCTCAAACCCTGACAGCGGCCAGCCTGGGCGCCTGGGCGCACCAGATCCCCCCGCGTGGCTCGCCGAGCCGGGGGAGCGAGAACCCGGCAGGTAGACCCGACAAGGCCGTGGGATGCGGGCAGGGCGGAGATCGCCCTGCCCGCATCCGCAGCGAAACGGTTAGCGGCGCACGAGGGGGAGATAGACCCGTGACCTTTGCACCGTAGCAGCCTGTGCCAGAAAATCCTGGCCTGCCAGCGCTGCCGTCACCGTTACTGACCGGGTTGTCGGATCAAAGGTGTACCCCGCCCGCGTCGGCGTCAACACATGCGGCCCATACGGTACGTTGAGCAGGGTGTAGGCCCCGGTACTGTCCGTCGTGGCACTCCGCGTACCATCCGTGACCACCACCTCCGCCAGGCCGACGCCATCTACCGTCACGCGGCCCGTTACCGGGAAGGTGCGCAGCGTCGCCGAGAAGTTCTGATCGCTTAACGCCTCGGTCACGGTGATCATGCGCGTCGCCGGGCTAAAGGTGTACCCCGCCAACGTCGGGGTCAGCATGTGCGTCCCATACGGCACGCTCATCAAGACATAGAAGCCAGTATCCGTGGTCGTCACGGTGCGCGTGCCGTCCGTGATGACCACATCCGCCAGCCCTACCCCACCCACCGTGACCCGGCCCGTCACAGGGAAGGTCACGGGCGTCGCCGCCTGCGCCAGAAAATCCTGGCCGGTCAGTGCTGCCGTCACGGAGATCGTCCGCGTCACCGGGCTGAACGTATAGCCCGCGAGCGTCGGCGTCAGCACGTGCGGCCCATACGGCACGTCCGTGAGCGTGTAGGCTCCCGTCGCAGTTGTGGTTACGGTACGCGTGCCATCCGTGATCGCCACCCCCGCCAACCCCGCGCCATCCAGCGTCACGCGGCCCGTCACCGGGAAGGTGAGCCGCGTCGCCGCGAAGTCCTGGCCTCCCAAGGCTTCCGTCACCGTGACCGTGCGCGTGACCGGCGTGAAGGTGTACCCCGCCAGCGTCGGCGTCAGCACGTGTGTGCCTGACAGCACCTGGGTCAGCGTGTACGCCCCGGTACGATCCGTTGTTGCCGTCCGCGTGCCATCCGTGATGACGACATCCGCCAACCCCACGCCCTCCAGGGTGACCTGCCCACTGACCGGGAAGGCTAACTCAAAGGCGAGCAGCACCATCGCGAGGTTATTGCTACGATTGATGTCGTTCAGCGTGAAGGCTGGGTCCGCCAGCGCATAGACCCCCTGGTGCAGCGGCACGGTCGTCGTCTCGGTGATCATGGCGTAGCCACCCGCAGGAATCTCAGCAATGGTCACGGTGAAGAGCTCCGCCTCTTCCGTGAACGTCCCGTCATGGTAGAAACTGACCGGCACGTTCTGCATCGCGACGGCCCCCACGTTATACACGAGCGCCCGGATCTGCGTGCCGCCTTCCGCCAGCGGTTCGACCCAGAGCGTGGCCGGAGTGAGCATGAGATCGCCCCCGCGCTCGACCTGCACCGCCAGGGTCTGGTCGTCAGGCGCACCGTCAGGCTCCGCGTCCAGCGTCACCGTCGCGGTGAGCGTATGCGTGCCAACCGCCAGCCCACGGCTGTCCCAAAGCGTGGTGATCGTGTAGATCGTTCCGGCCGCAAGGGGCGGTACCTGGTCACTCGTCACCAGCGTACGCGTCACTGTCCCCGTCGTGTAGCGGAGGGTGGCAGCCCCACTCGGCGTGGTGCCGCGATTCTGCACCACGGCCTGAAGCAGTCCCTGATCCCCGTTCAACGGCTCGCTCACCGCCTCCAGCAGGACAAGATCGGGGCCAAAGGCGGGCAGTGACGCCTGGTTATCGGTCTCGTCCCCTTCCGTGATGCGGTTGGCTGGATCGACGACCGCGAAGAAGGTCTGCCTGCCCCCACTGCTGGGGACGCGATAGTCAAAGCGCACGGTCGCCGTCACGCCCGCCGCCAACGGCTCGGCCAACTGCTGCCGCCCAAGCTCTGTCCCCCCATCCTCCGGGTCTCCTGCATAGAGCGCCACCTCGACCGGATGCACCGCGAGATCGCCGGTGTTGCTCACGACCACCATGAATTGAACCGTCGTCGCCGGATCGGGATGGGTCGCCGAGACGCTGAGGCCATCAGCGGCCAGCGTGAGATTGCGCTCCAGCGCGTGCCGCAGGGCGATCAGATCCGTGCCCCCGTCTCGGGGAACCGTATAGGTCACGGGGGTCGTCGCACTCGGCAGCATGACCTGCTGCTCCTGGCGGTCACGTGCGGTAGCGGCATAGCCCACCCAGAGATCCCCGTGGCTATCGAGCGTCGGCGCGAGGTAGACCTCATCATCCGCATTGGCCGTCAACGGACGGGGTTGGCCCCAGAGGTGCGCGGTGGCATCATACACGCTCAGGAAGAGGTCGCGCTGCGTGGCCTGCGCACTGAAGACCAGCAGCAGGTTGCCCGCCGGATCGCGCACCACCCGGAGGCGATCAATACTCTGACCCTCCGGCAGCGGCATGCTACTGGTTGCCCCACTCACCAGGTGGAGCGAGCGGACGTGCCCATCGCTCAACCAGACCAGCACCGGTTCATTGGCCGCGTCGTAAACCACCTGCGGCATGCGATGGCCCCGCGTATCATCGGTTCGCTGCACCGGGGCCGCCCAGGTCGTTCCCGTCCAACTCGTCGTGAAGAGTTGAAGCGTCGGGGTCTGCGCCCCGGTCGCCAACGCCGTCTGCACAAAGGCGAGGGTCGCATGCCCATCGCCTACGCCCACGGCATAGTCAACCAATCCCGGGATGTCCGTCAGCGCCGGGGCCGGGGTGGCCCACCCATCACGGTAGAAGGCGGTCATCACGGTATCGGGGTTGGTCGCATCGCCTTGCAACACGCCCGCGCTGTTCTGCCGCCAGGCCGCCAGGAGCGTGCCATCGCGCCCCGCCGCGAGCTGCGGCGCAAAGTCAAGCACGGCGTTGGTGGTGAGGGCGGCGAGGGCTGACCACTGCCCGGTGGCGGGATCAAAGCTCGCGGTCGCGATCTCCACCTGATTCGCCGTGGCCGCATCCCAGATGGCCTCCGGCGCAAGGACGGCCCCCATGCGGTGCCAGACCGCGACGGCCCGCCCATCACCAGCCCAGGCGAGTTGGGGCGCACCATCGAGCCGGTCATCGTTGGTCAGGGCCGCCGGGGCGGTCCAGGCCGTCCCATCCCAGCGGCTGAAGGTCAACTCATGGGCTTGCCCCAGCGACTTGGCTGGATCAGCCTCCACCCAAACCATCAGGGCCGTCTCATCGCGTGGACTGGCTGCCAGCGTCGTCTCGGCATAGGTATAGACCCGGGTGGCGACCAGGGTCGCCCCAGACGGCAACGCGCGCAAGGGACTGCTCGTGGCAAGCGGCGACACCATCGGGGTGGCCGCCGGGATCAGGCGGAAGGGCGGTAGCTCAGGCGCAAGGGGTGCCAGCGCCGCCTGCCCGACCTCCGGATAGCGCCAGGTCAGCGTTCCACTATCTTTCCGCTCGAACCACCCAGAGCGCACACTCCACCCGACTTCGCCACGCAGTTCCACCCGATCAAACGTGAGACCCTCCGCCGTCCACGCGAGCGGCCCCGGACGTCGGAAGGTCGGGCCACCATCGGCTCCCGCCCAAAGCTTCACCTCAGCGACCGGATTTTCCAGGCGGTAGCCCGCTTCCAAGCCAAGACGGCCCCCGACCTCCAGGTCATAGAGTTGCACGTAGGGTGCAGTGGCCAGCAGGCGCGTCCCGGTTGACCCCGTGAGGGCGAGCTTGCCATCCAGATAGACTTCACCCAACGTCGCACTCAGATAGTCTTCCAAGCGTAAGGACGTAATCGCGTGATCCAGCGTGGTGCCGATGGTTGGCTCCAGATACCCCACCAGCACCACGACCGGTTTCTTCCAGAGGGTCGTGGTGGCCTTGAGCTCAACCGTTGAGCGACCCTGGGGCAGTTCCCAGACACAGAGGCCAAGCGGCTTCGCCGTGAAGGAGCCCTTTGCCTTCAGCGTGGCCTTGAGATCAAACATCCCAAAGGTTGCTTTTGGCCCACCAGCGACATCCACGGTAATGGGAGCGATGCAGGAGAGCGGGATCCCGACCCCAGCCTCAAAGTCCAGCTTGAAACTCATCTTCGCCGCGTCCCCCCCAAACCCAGGGGCACCCAGGTCAAACGCGTAGGGGGGGTACACGAAGTTCCACTCATACTGCATCTCCCCCCTGGTCGAACCAACCATGAACGGCATGGCGGCCCCTCGCGTCGCGATTAAGCCGTTCATCCAGACCGGCATCGGCCAGGAGAACGGCATCGCGCTCACGACCGCTGAGCGTTGCCCAGCCGCATTCACCGCCACGATTTCTAGGCTATTGAAGCCGTCACGCAGATCACGGCCCATATCGAGCGTATGGCGTACCGAGGTCGCCGTCGCTGGGATCGTCATCATCACGCCATTGAGCTGGAACACCACCCACCTCGGCGTGGTGCCGCGCCAGTCAACGCTGACCGCGATCTCGTTCGGCACCGACACCCCTGCGAGATAGCGTCCATCAAGCGGATGACGAGCACTGACCTGGGTAATCACGACCGGCCCATCCGTCGGCGTGATCCCAGGAGCGGTGAACGTGATCATGACGACGGGCGCAAGCGGCTGACCGTGCTGGGGATCGTCGAGGCGCACCTGCACCAGGCCAGGCACCGCTGATGTCAGCGTGGTACGGAAGCGCCCCTGGGCATCGGCGGTACCAAGTGGCTCCGCAAGCAACCCCACGCTCCCATGCCCCAACGCCAGCCGCAGATGCTGCCCCGGCTGAGCGCCCCGCACATCCACGTCCACCGTGCTGCCAACCGCCACCATCGTCGCACTGGTGGTCAACGTCACCCCTGAAGACGACCCACCCTCACCCAGCGGATCACGCGGGAGCGTCGTCTGACCGTACTCGTTCCACCCCCAGCAGCGCAATCCCTCATCCGTCGTCACCGCACAGGTGTGATACCCACCCGCACTGACCTGGCGCACCGCACCGAGGTCATCCGGCACCGTCGCCTGACCAGAATCGTTGCCTCTCCAATCCGTGTTCGACCCCCAACAGCGCACCACCCCGTCCATCCTCACCGCACACGTGTGATGTCCACCCGCGCTGACATGACTCACCGCGCCAAGGTTCCCCGGCACTGTCGTCTGGCCGACATCATTGTACCCCCAACAGCGCACCATCCCGTTTACCGTAACCGCACACGTGTACGCATCTCCCGCGCTGATCTGGCGCACCGCACCGAGGTCGTCTGGCACCGTTGCCTGACCAGAATCATTGCCATTCCAATCCGTGTTCGCCCCCCAGCAGCGCAGCACTCCGTCCATCCTCACCGCACACGTGTGATAGGCACCCGCGCTGACCTGGCTCACCGCGCCGAGGTCGGCTGGCACCGTCGCCTGGCCAATATTTTTGCCATTCCAATCCGTGTTCGCCCCCCAGCAGCGCAGTACTCCGTCCATCCTCACCGCACACGTGTGAGTCCATCCCACGCTGACTTGGCTGACCGCACCGAGGTCGGCTGGCACCGTTGCCTTGCCGTACGAGTTTTCTCCCCAGCAGCGCAGCGCCCCATCCGTCGTCACCGCACAGGTGTGCGACCCACCCGCACTGACCTGGCTCACCGCGCCGAGGTCGTCCGGCACCATTGCCTGTCCGTGCCTGTTCCAGCCCCAGCAGCGCAGCGCCCCGGCCACCGTCACGGCACAGGTATGATGAACCGATCCCGCGCTGACCTGGCTGACCGCCCCCCCAAAGTCGCTTGGTATGGTCACTTGGCCCGCCTCATCAGAACCCCAGCAACGCAGCGCCCCATTCATCGTCACCGCACAGGTGTGAACGCCACCCGCGCTGACCTGGCTGACCGCGCCGAGGTCGGCTGGCACCGTCGCCTGGCCGCCATCCCAGTTCGCCCCCCAGCAGCGCACCGCCCCATCAACCGTCACCGCACAGGTATGCCACCCACCCGCGCTTATCTGGCGCACCGCACCCAGGTCGTCCGGCACCGACGTCTGGTTGGAATTGACCATCCCCCAGCAGCGTACTCCCCCGTCCACCGTCACCGCACACGTGTGAGAACTGCCCACGCTCACCTGGCGCACCGCACCCAGGTCATCCGGCACATCCGTATGGCCGTAGATGTGGTAGCCCCAACAGCGTAGCGCTCCACCCAACATCACCGCACATGTGGCGTTCCAATTCGCGCTAACCTGAGTGACCGCACCGAGATCATCCGGCAGGGTCGTCTGACCGTCCCTGTTCCCACCCCAGCAGCGCAACATCCCACCGACCGTCACCGCACAGGTGTGACCCGCACCCGCGCTGACCTGGCTGACCGCGCCAAGATCGTCCGGCACCGTCGCCTGGCCAAAGAAGTTGTCCCCCCAGCAGCGCAGCGCTCCATCCACTGTCACCACACACGTGTGCTCCACGCCTGCGCTAACCTGGCTGACCGCGCCGAGATCGTCCGGCACAGCAGAATAGCCACCCCAACAGTACAATTGACCAACCGTATTGATCACACACGTGCGTGCTTCACCAGCAATCACCTGCGGCAGCACGGTGGTGCTGAACCCAAGCGCCATCGGTGAATGCCGATCCAAGCGCAGCGGCTCCGGCACCACAGGCAACGGCGGAGCCGCTGACTCTGATACAACGATCCCCGACGCAGCCATAGCGGTCGCCTGGGGAAGCAGCAACGGAAGCATCATGGCGACCAGGATGAAGAGCACAAGCGGCAGGCAACGACGATAGCGCATAACAGCCTCCATATTCACGGGCCGCCCGGTCAGCCCCCATGCCAACGCCGCGACCACGCAGTCCATAGCTTTCATCCTATTGGTACCCAGATGCCCCGTTTGACTCTTGGCTTTTGGCGCATCGTTGCGGGATCACCACCAAGGCACGCGGCTGAGTCACCCACGGGCGTGGCCTGGCCCTGTCCATCCCGCACGCCCTGCCCCCACCACGTCCGTAGCCCGGTGGGTGCGCCAGGGAAACCTCGCCCCCACCCTGACGCAGCGCCTCGGCAGGCAGCGAATGATCATCGCGACCACGGCCACGCGCCGCTGACCCGGGGCCACCGTCAGCGTAGGCGACGCCGAGCACCGTCATCAGCGCAGGCGTTAGACCAACCCGCTGATGATCGCCTACCTACCCCACCCACCGCACGCGCCACCGGGGAGGGGCTGGATGACGCTACGTGCGGAAGTGTACGGTCGCTCACTCACGCCTGCACCGCGTCCTGATGCGGCAAAACGCCTCGCTGGGCTGCGCGAGCCGCAACGTTGGCCCCTGCGTGGTACCCCTGCGTCACGGGCGCAGGAGCTGGCTTTGGGGGCCACGCAGGGGTTGCAGGGCTCGACGTTGGGGTTGAGCACGAGGTTGACGCTGGGGCTGACGGAGCGGGGAACGGAGACCGGGTCAACTCTGACGACCCCGTCTGGTGTCGAGGTGACCCATGATGAGGCCGTGCTGCATGTGGTCGCGTCACAGGCACCGCCCCATGCCAACGCGGCCCCACGGTGCCCTTGCGCTGGGCACCGTGGGGCCGCGTCAACTGCGCATTCCAGGCCTAGCGCACGCCCATGATCACCGAGAGCCACCTGAGGGTGGCTCTCGGTGATCATGTTACCGCAACGTCAGCGGCAGGTACACCCGGTAGCCCGGTTCAACGAACCCATCGTCGAACGGCGGGACACTGCCAACCCGCTCGTCGGGTTGGGCGTCCACCGCCAGCAGCGGGGCTGTCGGCAGCGCTTTCGCGTCGGCCAGTCCCCCAAGCGCCGCCGCCGTCATTGCAGGTTGGGTTGCGCCCAGCGACGTACTGAGCCGGTAGGTGGCCGCCGTGTAGCCGTAGACCTCCACCTGGTAGAGCCCCGGCACCACCGCCGCTGCCGGGATGACCACCTGCTCCGCCGCACTGCCCGGCAGGTTGCTCACCCACGCGGATTGCTGCGGATCCGATGACCAGACGTACACATCCGCATCCCCGTCCAGCACCTCCAGATTCACCCGGAACTCTTGGCCCGCCTCTACCGCATAGCGATAGATCCGGGTCTGTCCCCGCCGCAGCTGATCCGTCGGCAGTTCCAGATTGAGCAACTGCCGTGCCTGCCCCACCGACACATTGTTCGCGCCATCACGCGCCCGAACTTGCAGGTAGTGCAGGCCGGGCTGGGCCACCAGCGACCAGCGGTAGCTCGTCGGGGTCGCGTCATAGGGCAACCATCCCGAACTCGCCACCGGCACCCAGCGTTGCGCCCCCACGTTGTAGATGTACTCAATCAGATGCACCGCCTGCACCCCACTGGCCGTGGCACCCGGATCCAGCGCACGAATGTCCAGCGTCACCTCCGACGTCACCACGGTGGTCTGGCGCCCCCCGTTGACACCGATGGCGGTCACCACCGGCGGGGTGCGATCCGCCGCTGGCGTGGCGATCAGGAACGTCCGGCTGACCACATTATTCGCCGTGCTACTCTCACTCAGCGTGCCGTCGGGATCGATGAGCGCATAGATCGTGACCAAGCCCGCCGTCGGCAGCGTGACGCTCAGCGGGGTCGTGCTCTCGCTGCTCGCCACTGGATCCAGGAACGGCACCGTGGCCGTGCCCAGCACCGGGCCGGTCACCGAGTCACGCCGGAACGTGACCGGCACCGCCGTGAGCGTTTGCTTGCCCCCACTGCGCTGCACCACCAAACCCAGGTCAAACGGGGTCTGCGCCTGCGGCACCACCGGACTCACCCAGAGGTCATCGCTGCGACTGAAGAGGTCATCGAAGGTGCTGCTGGTCGCCTCCAGCACCGTAAAGCCCGCCGACAACGTCGCCTGTGCCCCGCCGGGATGCCGCACGAGCACGTCGTAGACGGCCGGGTCACGCCCCGCCGGGACTTCCGCCAGCAGCGTCGTGGCATTGATGCGCATGGTCGCGAGGTCGGTTGTCCCCAAGCGCACCACCGCCCCAGCGGCAAAGTTGGCCCCGCGCACCAGGATCTCCGTCGCCTCATCGTTAAACGCTGCGGCAGGCACCACCTCGCGCACCTCTGGGGTGAGCGCCAGCACTGTAAAGGCACGCGGCAACGTACCGGTGCGCCCCTCCGAGGTCACCACCAGGTCATAGGTGTCAGGCGGCAGGGTCGCGGGCACGGTCGCCACGAACCGGGTGGTCGTCTCACTCGTGAGCTCGGTTAAGGCAAACGACCCGGCGCTGCCCACCAACCGGGCGCTGGGCGGGGGCGCCAGGGCAAAGCCGTGCCCCTCCACCGTCACGCGGGTGGTCTGCCCGGCCGGGCCTTCACGCGGCGTCACGGCCTGTACCAAATCCTCATTGCCCGGGCCATCGGGGAAGGCCACAAAATCCTGCCCTGCCTCATCACCCGGTACCGTGATCGTGCGGGTCACCGGCGCAAAGGTATACCCAGTGCGGATCGGCGTCAGCGTATACGTCCCCGCCGGGAGTCCACCGAGCGCATAGGAGCCATCGGCTGCCGTAGTGACCTGCCGCGTCCCATCCGATATCGTCACCCCACCGAGACCGGTACCCGCAGCTGTGACCTGCCCGCGCACAGTAAAGGTGGTCGCTGTCGCCTGGAAATCCTGGCCCGCCAGGGCTTCCGTCACCGTGATCGTCCGTGCCACCGGGGTGAAGGTGTAGCCCGCCAGGGTTGGCGTCAGCACATGGGTGCCGTAGGGCACCTCGGTCAGCGTGTACGCGCCCATGCTGTCCGTCGTGGCACTGCGCGTGCCGTCCGTAATGACGACATCCGCCAGGGCCACCCCGCCCACCGTCACCCGGCCCGTCACGGGGAAGGTGAGCCGCGCCGCCGCGAAGTCCTGATCGCGTAACGCCTCGGTCACGGAGATCGTCCGCGTCACCGGGCTGAACGTATAGCCCGCCAACGTCGGCGTCAGCACGTGCGTTCCATACGGCACGTCCGTGAGCGTGTAGGCCCCCGCCGCAGTTGTGGTTACGGTACGCGTGCCGTCCGTGATCGCCACCTCCGCCAACCCCGCGCCATCCACCGTCACCCGCCCCATCACCGGGAAGGTGAGCCGCGTCGCCGCAAAGTTCTGGCCTGCCAGGGCTTCCGTGACCATCACCGTGCGGATCGCTGGCGTGAAGGTGTAGCCCGCCCGCATTGCGCTCAATCCATGCGGGCCGTAGGGCACCTCGGTCAGCGTATACGCCCCCGTGCTATCGGTCGTGGCATTCCGTGTGCCGTCCGTAATGACGACATCCGCCAGGGCCACCCCGCCCACCGTCACCCGGCCCGTCACCGGGAAGGTCAGCAGGCTCGCCGTGAAGTTCTGGCCCGCCAGCGCCTCCGTTACCGTGATCGTCCGTGCCACTGGTGTGAAGGCATAGCCCGCCCGCGTTGGCGTCAGCACGTGCGTGCCATACGGCACGTCGGTCAGCGTGTACGCGCCCGTGCTATCCGTCGTGGCATTGCGCGTCCCATCACTGATCACCACCTCCGCCAACCCCACCCCATCGACTGTCACCCGCCCCGTCACCGGGAAGGTGAGCAGGGTCGCTGTAAAGTCTTGTCCAACGATGCTTTCCGTTACCGTCACGGTACGCGCTGGTGGGGCGAACGTATACCCCGCCAGGGCAGGCGCCACCGTCCAGATACCTGCGGGAACAGTTGTCAGTGTATAGGCTCCGGTGGCATCCGTCACTGCACTGCGGGTTCCATCACTCACCAAAACCCCGGCCAGACCGTCCGCACTTGTTGCTGCTGACCGGGTCTCGTTCTGCTGTCCAGTAGGCACCCCGCCGTCCGCTTGCGTCACCCGTCCACGTATCATATAGGCCTCAACCTCGACGGCAAAGTCTTGGCCTTCCAGATCACTGGTGACCTGGATCGTACGGGTTGGCGGGGTAAAGGTATAGCCCTCCCGCGTCGGCGTCAGTACGTGCGTCCCATACGGTACGTCCGTGAGCAGATAGTCGCCACTCGCCGTTGTGGTGACGGTGCGCGTCCCATTACTGATCACCACATCCACCAGGCCCACACCTTGCAGCGTCACACGCCCCGCGACCGAGAACGTGAGCGGAGCAGCCGTAAAGTCCTGACCTACCAGATCACTGGTGGGGGTGACGGTGCGCGTAGGTGGGGTAAAGGCATAGCCCTCCCGTGAGAGGGTCAGAACATACGTTCCATACGGGACGTCGGTAAAGGTGTAGAACCCGGTGGCGGTCGTGGTCACCGTGCGTGTCCCATCGGTCATGACGACATCTGCCAGGCCCACACCATCGAGCGTCACCTGCCCTGCGACAATGAAAGACTGTGCCGTTGCCGTAAAGTTTTGTCCCTCAAGATTGCCCGTAACACTGACCGTTCGGGTGGGTGGGGTGAACGTGTAGCCCGTTCGTGTTGGAGTCAAGACATGTGTCCCATACGGGACACTAAAGAGGGTGTAATCACCACTCGCATTGGTGACGGCACTGCGCGTGCCATCTGTGACGGTGACACTCGCCAGACCAACGCCGTTGCTCGTGACCCGCCCATTTACCGTGTAGGTCTGCACCACCGCCATAAAATCTTGTTGGCTAAGATCTTCTGTAAGAACCACCGTCCGGGTTGCGGGAACAAAGCGATATCCAACCAACATTGGAGTGAGCACAATTGGACGCTGGAGCACATCTGTGAGAGTGTAATTACCTGTTGCGTCAGTAAAAGTAGTTTGCATTCCCTCAGACACTTGAACTCCGGCGAGTCCAGTACCATTGAGTGTGGCTCGCCCATAGACATTAGCCAGACGCACCATGTATGGATTACGTGGCACAGAGGTTACACCACCCGCGCCTGATCCCCAACAACGCAAATTGCTGTCTGTGGTCATCGCACAGGTGTGAGAATGCCCTAGACCAAACTGACTGATCGTGCCAATTGATGCTGGCACCCTGCTCTGGCCGTCCTCATTTCGCCCCCAACAACGAGGTTCGTTATCGTCCGTAACGACACATGTGTGACCTCCCCACCCTGAACTTAGTAGGCTGATCGTTCCTAAGTCATCAGGCACCATAGGGGCCTCCCCCCAACAACGCAACAAGCCATTTGTCAGGATCGCACATGGATGCACTGAGCCTGTTGTGATATAACGAACTAAACCGAGATCAGGGGGTACCGTAGTTTGTCCAGCTTGATTCATACCCCAGCAACGTACCGTGTCACCAACGGTGATCGCACAAGCATATTCATCACCCACGCTGACTTGGCGAACCAAACCGAGATCATCTGGCGGATCATAAACGCCGGGGTAGCCCCAGCAGTGCACTTCCCCATCAATGGTTACGGCACAAGTGAAAATACGACCTGCACTCACTTGTTGAACCAAACCCAAATCGTTCGGCACTGCGCTCTGCCCATAGCCGTTATACCCCCAGCAGCGCACTTCCCCATCAGTCGTCACAGCACAGGTATGATGCACCCCCGCGCTGACCTGACTAACTGTACCTAAGTTGGTAGGCACTGTACTCTGTCCATAGTCGTTTGCACCCCAACAACGAAGCTCACCTGCTGTCGTAATTGCACAAGCATGCCAAGCTCCCGCACTGAATTGACTGATCAACCCAAGATCGGTGGGAACGATACGCTGCCGATAAGTATTGGAGCCCCAACACCGTACAGTATTCTCGGATGTTACTATACAGGTGTGATTCCGACCTACACTGAGCTGTCTGACTGTTCCAAGGTTAGCGGGTACTGTAATTTGTCCATACTCGTCTGAACCCCAACAGCGTACTGTTCCAATGTTTGTTAGAGCACAGGTGTGAAAATCCCCTAGACTAATGCGACTAACTCCACCAAGCGCAGATGGCACTGTACTCTGTCCATATTCGTTTGCACCCCAACAGCGCAACTCTTCATCAGTCGTGATCGCACATGTATGCCACATCCCCACGCTCACCTGATGAACCTGGCCCAGATCCTCTGGCACCTCCGCTTGTCCTGTGAAATTACCATCCCTACCATTGTTCAAACCCCAACAGCGTAGTTCCCCAGCCACTGTTATCGCACAGGTGTGACGATAGAACGCGCTGACCATGCTGACCAGACCGAGGTCGTCCGGAACGGTCGCCTGACCATAAAAAGAATCCCCCCAACAACGCAGCACACCGGCCTCTGTTATCGCACAAACATACTGATGTCCTACACTCACCTGGCTGACAGGCCCCAGATCATCTGGCACCGGATAGCCGCTATACCCCCAGCAGCGTAGTAATCCGGTGGTCATCACGGCACACAGTTCACCAATCATACCCACGCTAACCTGACTGACCAGACCGAGATCCTCCGGTATCCCTGACCATGCCCCCCAACAGGACAATTGCCCGGCGGCATTGATCACACAGGTCGTATGACCACCAGCAACCACCTGTGGCAGCGCGGTATTGCTGAGTCCGAGCGCGGTCGGCGGGCGCAGATCCAGACGCAGTTGCTCCGGTACGACCGGCAACGATGGCACCGGTGCTGCCTCCAGCACCGGTGGCACAGCCATCGACGCAGCCTGGGGCACCAGCATCGGTACCCCCAGGGCAAACAGGATAACCAGGACAAGCGGCAGGAAACGACGATGTATCATGAGATCCTCCCCTTCCACGGGCCGCCCGGTCAGCTCCGTGCCAACGCCACGACCACGCATTCCATAGCTTTCATCCTATCAGTACCCATCTACCCCGTTTGACTCTTGGGTTTTGGCACATGGTTGCGGGATCACCACCAACGCACGCCCCATCCTGGCCCTGTCCATCCCGCACGCCCTGTCCCCACCACGTCCGTAGCCCGGTGGGTGCGCCAGGGAAACCTCGCCCCCACCCTGACGCAGCGCCTCGGCAGGCAGCGAGTGATCATCGCGACCACAGCCACGCGCCGCTGACCCAGGGGCACCGTCAGCGCAGGCGATGGCGAGCACCGTCATCAGCGCAGGCGACGGGATAACCCGATGATCACCACTCACGCGCCCACCCACCCCACGCACCGCACGCGCCACCGAGGAGGGGCTGGATGACGCTGCGGGCGCAAACACGCCGCAGATCGCCCACCCCTGCACCGCGTCCTGATGCGATGCAACGCCTCGCTGGGCGGCGCGAGCCGCAGCGTTGGCCCCTGCGTGGTACCCCTGCGTCACGGGCGCAGGGGTACCACGCAGAGGCCAACACCGGGGTTGCAGGGCTCGACGTTGGGGTTGCATACGAGGTTGACGCTGGGTGAAATAACAAAGTGAATACTACGGTTTAATTTTCTCACTTGATATACGCACACGAACATGATATACTTTTGAACTATGAGATTCATCTTTTTTAGTATGTCATGATAGCTACGTAGATGGCAAAGTATGCCATGACACAGTTTACCTTCCTAACATCCATGAATACTCCTGTGTAGCCACTGCGAAGCAATGCATAGTCCTACTCTGCCACGAGGCACACGATGCAGATCCGTTTTGACCGCATTGCTCCACAGGGCTGTTATAACAGGCCGTTCTTGAGTTGTGCATTGCAGTATCTGTATTCGCCTCCACCGCCGCATAGCCACTCCGACCATCAGCCGTTCAAGATCTTCCACTACATAGCCACCTCTATTTGCAATAGTGACCACGTAAGCTATTCAAAACATAACCAGGTCGATTGGGATCGTCGTCAACTGAACGGCGATCTTTTTTTTAATCAACATAACTCGACCTCTACGAGCTATGCGACCTATCTGGTAGGGATTTCACCACCCGGTCTCAGCCTGCTCAAGCCTGCCTGCAAACCCTATACGCCAGATTTGGATCGAATAGGCAGAGCTTTGCTGGAAGTATGCCGTCGCCTGGAGCCAACTCTTCGTTTTCTGGGAGGAATTGTATGACGCGCCATCATCTTTTGCTTCGTTCTGTTTCGCTCATGCTTGCCATGGCGATGGTAATCACATCACTGGTACCATTGGTGGATGCATATCAAAAAACCAGCGGCAGGATGTCCTCGATTGGCGGCGGTATTCGTAGCAACCTGCTTGCACCTCATGATGTGCTCTTTCGCACCGAGATCACGGTGCAAACCCCAGCGCAATGGGCACGCTTGGAGACGCTCGGCGTCACGATACTGGCCCATCACGATGTGAACGCGATTGTGCTGGTTGACTACGAGCAACTGGCAGATCTGGCACGCTTGCGCTTTCAACCTACGAACAGCACTGCATATGGAGACCTCCTCCATGCAGGTACCGAACAAAAACCGTGGCTGATCGGCAGTCTGCGTCCATTGAGCAATCGCGTACAACGCACCCGGGTTGCCATTGACTCACCACTAGCAATGTTGAGTACACGGGAAAGCCCCACATCGCCAGAGTTGCTGCCGCTACGCACCGCCGTGCAACAACTGAGTCCCGAACAGCGCACTGCGCTCTCTACATTGCCCAGTCTCGACGACGATGGTGACGGGTTGACGAATACGGAGGAGGGGTGGTGGTGTACGGATCCGTTGAATGCGAACAGTGATGGCGATGCCCAGGGCTACACAGACGGCCAGGAAGTGTCTGCACTGATCGACGTGACCCAGCCCCGTAACGTGCGTTGGGGCTACGGCCCGCCCTTTGGCCCACCCAATGCCTGGCCCAATTTCAACAACCGCGACGGCACTGGCGTGAAGGTCTGCAACGACGGCGATTTCGACACCATCCCGGACTACGCCGAAGTCTTTATGGTGGGCACGCGCGTTCCCTACGAGAGCACCGACAACGACAAATTCGACGACGGCCAGGAACTCTTTGGCGTCACCTACTGCCCCGGTGCGCCGACCAACTGCGGCTATGGCAGCTATCCGGCGGTCGAGTACTGGAACTTTATCAAGGCCCCCATGCCCAACTGGGTGCTGTCGCCAGGGGATAGCCCATTTGTGGCCGCATTTCCAGTGCCTGAAGTCACGGTTGAGGCTAACTCGTGGACAGTAGAACGGGTGACGACGATCACGACCTCGCAAGGGGAAATGGTCGAGACGACCAATTCCTACGAGACAGCCGTCACGCGCGGGCAGAGTACGAGTATTGCCAATACGGTGACGTGGAATGAGTGGGAGGAGGTGTCAGAGGCGATTGAGACACCTCTCGCAAGGTATGGACTTGAATCCCAAGCGATCCAAGAATGCACGCCGGTTGGATCTCTAAAGTGTCGAACTTGGGGTGCAACAAAGGTAGTGGGCGGCAATATCGTAAAGGATGTTGTTGGCGATGCCTCCAAGAGCGGAGCTGTGGCAGGATTTTGGATCGGATGCACAGTTGGTGGGCCTCTTGGCTGTATTGCTGGGGCAGGTGCTGGCTATATAGGAGGGGCTCTACTAGAAACCTGGTCAGAGCATTCAACCGATGGAGGATGGGCCGATCTGACGGCAAAAGATGCGGTTGAATCTCAGAATGGTTCATCTCAATATCCACCACAATATACATCTTCATCATCTACATCGATTTCAAGTTCAAATGCAAGTGCTTCAATAGTTGTTCAAAACAATAATAATATCGATATGCAAGGAGTAGTGAATTCACTTGATGGCGTCCAGTATGCCATCAACCAACAAGGTCAACTCCTGTCCCGCGGCCTACAGGACATATCTTATGCCATCTCCCAACCCCGTCTCACCGAAACCCGCACCAGCGGCAAATCCTGGGGCGGCGCGCAGACTACCACCCACGAGGTCTACGAAGAACATACCATCAGCGAAGGCGAGGCATTCACCTCCGGCCAGAACTGGAGCACGGCCTGGGCGGTCGATTCCAGCCACGCCGCGGACCTGACCTTCCGTTATTCGGTGCGCAACGCCGGCACGGAGTACGCCCGCGAACTCTCCAACCTGGTCGTCAACATCTACATCGGCGATGACAAGCTACCCACTATCTCCTATCCGGCGTGGCAGCAGTTCGCCGACGGTAAGTTGGAGAACCTTTTCCCGGTGGGGCCGAACACGCCGCCGGGCGTAGTCAGCACTCGGACATTTGCCTCCAATGCGATCCCGCTCAGCCTGGAGCAGATGAAGCGCATCGACCTGGGCGAACGATTGACGGTCAAGGTGGAGAGCTACAGCTTCGGCGCCGATGAACTTTTCTACACCGACGCCATCAACGGCGGCGTCACGGTCTTTATCGAGGATGGGGTGGAAGACGGCGATGAGACGGTTGACCAGTATGTCATCCCCACCTGGGGTGCCGAGAGCGTCCAGGATGTGCTCATGCGCTATTTCCCCCACGCTGAAGACGTTGACGGCAATCTTAACAGCCTGTGGACACCCGAGTTCAATGGCATCAATGCGCCGACCTGGCACGAACACTATCTCTCCGACATCGCCTGGTGGAATGTTTATCTGACCCAGGCAGACGCAGGCGACACACCCCTCCACCAGTTGCCCTCCCGCGCTGGTTCCGGTATCCTTTTCCGTTTCAACCGGGACAGCGACCGCGACGGCTACAATGATCGCGCCGAGTTTCGTTACTATTGCTCGTTGCCTGCGAATCATGATGATCGACCCCGCTGTAGCGATGCCCATCTGCGACCAGAGATCCACCCGCAGCCCGAGGTGCTGGCTGGTTACGTGGTTGAACGTAGCGGCAACATCGCCACGGTCAAGCTGGCACTGGAGAACACCGGCACGTTCGACGCCTACGGCATTGACGCCGTGATGTACTCGCCTGACGAGACGACCACCATCGGCAACAACACGGTGGGCGGCAACGGCAAGGTGCGTCCGGGCAACAAGGTGACGGTGGGCAGCATCATCAAGGCACCCGACCTAAGCAACTGGGGTGCCAGTCGCGCCCGCCCCTATGCCGCCGGCGAGTACAGCGGCGCTGTCGACCGCACCTTAACCTTCACAGCGCAGACGCCGGGCGTGGTCGGCACAGGCAGCACCGCCGTGGCATGGAACGATGGTGCAGGTGCCAGCGGCGTGCTGCAACTGGGCGGCAGTTATCGTGCGCCACTGCCCCTGGACGTAGCGCATGGCGTACAAGTCGGCTTCAACACCGGCACCATCGATGCCGGTGCCCGCTTCAGCGTACAGGCACTCACATCGCGGGACACCTTCACCTACACCATCAACAGCGAACCTTTCATACCACCCGTGATCGTGGTCAGCTACAGCGACCCCCAGGGCAGCCATCGCTTTGTGACGCCAGTACAACTTCCCGCGCTGGGCGACAGCCTGGTACCACACATCGATGCCATGCTTGAAGGTCTGGAACTGAAGATTGTCTCTACAGCATCCTTCATCACTGATGGCACCAATACCACAAACCTGGTTGTTTACAACCCGCACCCCGCCACCATCCAGAACGGTCACCTACACCTGAATTTCGTTTCCGATGGCACGTTGGTGTTAGAGAAATCATATACGCTCGACCTTCCCGCCGGACCGACGACCTTTGCCGCAGCCTGGTCGGTCACCGAATTCTCCGCCGACTACAACCCAGACGGCGACAACCTACTCATCGCCTTCTGGACCGACAGCGAGAACAACATCATCGACAGTGCAGCTCGTCCGCTTTCCAGTTTCCAGGCTGATCCATCGCCCAAAGTGGCTACGGATGAGACCAGGCTAACCTGGGATTTCGGTGAAGTATCACAAGGCACGTTGCTTAAACATCGTTTAGCATTGGCAAACGTCGGTACTGGCTCACTCCAGGCTTATCTCACATCTGCGCCCGGCCTTAGTCTTGGCTCACGCCCTGAAGTTGTGGATACAGCCGACCTAGGTTATTACGAGTTAATCCTTCGCACCGCTGAACTTCCCGTAGGGCCATATGATCAGGTGGTCACTGTCAGGACAAGTGATCCCGATCAACCAATACTGGCGATACGTATACAAGGCACCGTGAGGGCAATAAGCGGTGACATCCCTGGAGGCTTGCAACGCCCATTAGATGTACAAGTAGCGGTTCAGGGGCCTCTAAGCCAAGGCTATTGGGTGCCGTTCACGCACTCGCTTGGGCCAGCACCAGAGAGCTTGCACCCGGTCAGAGTGTACGCTCAGGACTATAGTACGCTCTACGGTGTAGGCAAATACGCCACTGACTTTGGCGCAGGGACAGCATCATACGATATGTTTGGCGATGGCCGTGATGGTGCCATGCCAGGCAGCGGCAATTTGGATAACAATAACGGCTTTGGTATCGCCGTTGTTAACAGTGGTAGCGCTGGCGCGACAAGCATCAACGTGACCGACGTTTACGCTGGCTGGCGCATCAATCCTGGCGACGCCGTACTGATTCACCAGGCCCAGGGGGCAGGCGCTGGTTGCTGGGAAATGAACAAGGCGGTCTCTGATTATGTAGGGGCTGATTATGTAGGGGGCACGGCAGCAATTCAATTGGAGAAGCCGCTGAAGTGCAATTATGCCAGCGGCGGAAATAACCGTGCCCAAGTGCTACGTGTGCCGCAGTATTCGACATGCAATGTGACGGGCACAGTGACGCCGTTGTATGGTTGGAATGGGAGTTCAGGTGGAATATTTGCCGTGATGTGTAATGAGGCAATGACAATTTCTGGGGGAGTTGTTGCTAATGGAGGGAATGGTGCAACCGCATCTGATGGCTTCCCATCAGGGGGCAGTGGTGCTGGTTTCCGTGGTGGTCAGGGTGATGCCGTCTATAATGACAATTATGGGTGTGGACACGCTGGTGAGGGTACTCCCGGTATTGCGGACTGCAATTCTCATTACCCGAATGGCAATGGGGGAGCTGCAGGTTCAGGAAATCCTCAAGTTGGGAATTATGGAACCGGTGGTGGTGGAGGAAACGGAACTGCAGGTGGTAACAGCACTGCGGGTGGTATTGGAGTCGGTGGCTATGTTGCTGGCAACGCTGAACTAACAAATATAGTGTTTGGTGGTGGTGGTGGTGGTTCAAACGATAATCCAGGCAATTCCATCGGGGGGGGTGGCGGGGGGGGTGGCATAGTAGTGCTATCTGCCCGGACATTATCTATTAGTGGTTTGATACAGGCGAATGGTGGACAAGGTGGAGGGAACAAATGGGGGGCTGGAGGTGGATCTGGCGGATCAGTTTTGATCCGAGGAGATAACTTGACTTTAAATACACAGCGTATATCCGTGCTTGGAGGTGCTGCCAGGATGAATGGAGGGGCAGGAGGACTTGGTCGGATCCGCGTTGAGTACTGCACAAGTGCTACTGGCTATGCAGATGCTGGTGGCACTCCAGTCAAGATAAATTGCTATGTTGCTGAGCAGACCGAAGCCGCGCCGTACACCACTGGACGTCTCAACCTGCCCGAACCTGTGCCAGTCAGCAAAACCTACCAGGTACAATATGGCCGCCGCCTCATCTTCTCTGGTTCGGCAAGCCAGGCCACTACGTTGCGTGTCGGTGCGGGTATGTTTAGCACAGCTACGCTGCAGGCTCTTGTCAGTGGCTTGCCTACCAATGCCAGTTTTGCGCTCGATATCGGTGCTAATGGGAGTAATGAATGGGAGGGAACCGTTGCCAATATCAGTACCAATAATAGCCCCAACCTTGCGACTGCTTTCAACGCTTATTGGGCTAGTCAAGGTGCTCCTGTAACTGGATCTCTCGATGTGCCAGTTAGGGTGACATTGAGTCAGCCGGGGCAGGTATTGATCAGTAACCTTCACATCACTACGGCTGGAAGCAAGCAACGCACCCTTCGTATGAATGCGGGCACCGTTACAGAAGCGACCCTTGAACTAGCCTTCGGTGGAAGTGGGCAGCAGAATGTCAGCATTGCCGTTGATGTTGGTGCTGATGGATCACTTGACTGGATTGGCAGCGTAAATACAACGTTACCAAAACATGTGACAACAGGTAATATTGCCAATGCCCTCTCTGCTTTTCTCGCACAGAAAAGTGGAATGGTTGATATTCCCCTACGCATCTTTGTAGCACCAGATATAGACGTGAAACTTTATGATGCCAACATTACCATAGAACCAATGATCGATCTGATACCAGAAGGCTTAGGTGGTCCGGTTATTGCGGTTGGTGTACAGCAAGTTGGGTCACCTTCTTTCACGGAAGGTGACATGATCCCTGTACAGACGACGCTAACTAATCTAGGTTCTCAGGACAGTGGATCGGTGACAGTTGCTTTCTATGCCTACACAAAACTCTGGGGGGACATGTACATTGGCAGCACGTTCGTACCCAATGTTTCGGCAGGTAGCAGTATCCCGACAATCTTAGATTGGAACACGCTCGGTTTCACCGGGCTGGTCACAATCACCGCTGTAGTGGATCCCTACAACCGTGTTGTCGAGACGGACAAGACCAACAATACCGCTTCGGCAGGTATCCCTATCCTTACCCGTCCTGATTTGAGCTTTACGGCATTCAACCTTTCAAACGCAGAGCCAATGGCGGGTGAGCCTGTCGAGATCGTTGCGACCCTGGCGAATCACGGCCAGACAGCTGCCGGGACACAGGCGGTGGCGCTCTATCGCGATAATCCGGATGGAGGCGGGCTTCCCCTTCAAGCGCAGACTGTCGCCTCGGTGGAGGGAGAGGCTACGCACACGGTGAGTTTTACCTGGACGCCTGAGGAGCCAGGGATGCACCGTCTCTTCTTGCGTGCCGATCGGGATGCTCAAGTCAACGAGTCGGATAAGAGCAATAATGACCGCTGGCTCGATGTCTATGTCGGCTTTGCTTCCCCGCTTGACATTGATAGTGGCAGGGCAGGTGACACGGTCTATAGCTCAGCACAGGGCTATGGGGCAGTCGACCGAGGTGAGCCTGACGAGACAGGAAATTGCGGTGAGGCCCCGCATCAATACTACCGCCGTGATCCATCAGGGCGAGTTGTCTATCGGTTCGATCATCTGCTGCCCGGTCATTTCTACCACCTCGACCTGGTGCTCTATGAGTGCGGCCAGAACGCCGGACGTCAGCAGCGCGTCAGCGTCGACGGTATTGAGATCGCCGGCCCGGTTGACCTCGGCAGCGGCGAGGTGCAGAATCTCTCGCTGCTGCTCGACCCAGCGCTCTACGCTGACCGTAGCATCGAAGTCGCTGTTACCGTGGATGGCAGTGGCGGGGCTATCGTCAATCAGATCGCACTCGTGGATGTGGATTACCGTTATGCCGATGCTGGTGGAGCCAGTGATGTGCGCTACCCCACCGGTGCGCGTGCCTACGGCTGGCTCGACGGCGTAGCGCAGACACCGTGGGGCACGCTGCCCTACCGCAGCCTACGCGAAAACCAGTCAGGCAATGAAGTACGCTATCGCTTCGATGCGCTTGATCCCAACAAAGCATATCGAGTCCATTTTAGTTTCTTCCTGGGTAGCGGCAACAACCGTGTGCAGCAGATCTGGATCGACGACATCCCACTCAGTGGCGATTTCACGCTGGTAGCGGGACAACGCAATGACCAGCGCGTCGATCTGCCCAGAGAAAGCTACGCTGATGGCTCAATCGTAGTAGCGGTGCGTCGCGCAGACGGAGCAGCTACGGGCGCACTGATCAATGAGGTTGCGCTGGAAGAGTTGACACAAAGGCAGACCGTGACTTGCCAGGTCACGCCAACCCCCTCCTGGTCCGTGGCCTTTGGCAATGTCACTGTAGCCGGACAACCCGCACCAGCCGGAACCGTCATTACGGCAGAAACTCCACGCGGCGAAGTGGTTGGGTGCTTTGTCGTTGAGAGCACAGGGCAGTACGGCTTTATGTCCGTCTATGGCGAGGATGCCACTGGTACTCCGGTGATCCCAGGGATGCGCCCTGGTGAACCAGTCGTCTTCCGTGTCAATGGAGCCATGGCAGTGCCGACACCCCAGTTCACATGGCAAGACAACAAGACACGCACGCGCATCGATCTGGCAGCAGGCATTACCCAGTCGCAGTATACGCTGCTACGGCCAAATTGGAATCTGGTATCGACCCGGATGACCCCGCCGGTACCTCTCCTGGACATCGTGTTTCGCTCGATCGCTGGTAAATATTGTCTTGTACTTGGGGCGCGGGGAATCTACGACTGCAATTTGCCCCCAGGCTTCCAATCGCTGAAAGAGATTACCCCAGGCAAAGCCTACTACACGCGCATTACGGGCGGTGCCAGCGTCAACCTTGTGGTCGAGGGCATCCCATTGTCGGCTGATACACCCATCACGCTGGAACGTGGGCTAAACTGGGTCGGCTATTTGCCTACAGCCAGACAACCCGTCACCACTACGCTCGCAAGCATCAACGACCAGTTGCTGCAAGTAGCGGATGGGCAGGGACGTATCTATGATCCGGCTGAGCCAGAGTTCAGCACCCTGCAGGAACTTGTGCCTGGCCAGGGGTATCTCGTACACCTCAGCAGTGCTGCAACCCTCGTTTACCCAACAACAACTGCCGCCACCATAGATGACCCTTCTCCAATGATAGGAGCGGACGGCCCGATCACAGTTCACTGCGGCGGTGTGGAACCGACGCCATACTTCACCGCGATCTATGGCAAGCTCACAATTGATGGTGCCGCAGCTATGGTTGGCAGCCGCGTCGAAGCATACACACCGCGTGGCGATATGGCAGGCTGTTTCACTGTGACGAAAGCCGGACAATATGGCTTCCTCACCATCTTTGGTGCCGACAGTACAGCCGATGGTTTGCCCGGCTTCTTGGACGGTGAACCCATCCACCTGCGCGTCGACGGTGTGACTATCGAACTCAATGAACCGCTGATCTGGCAGAACGATCAGTTCACACGTCGGCTGAACCTGGAGATGACGACACCCGACCGGACGTTGCTCTATCTCCCCCTCATCCGCCGGTAGGAGTGTGCTATGAAGATATGTCGCTGGTGCTTGATTGGGGCGGCCGATTTGCTCGTGATTGCCTTGGTTGCCTGGGGATGGCTCGTCATGTCATCCCCAGGGATCGCGTCTTCATCACTAACATGCCCACCTGTGGCACCGACACAATATTTTACCTTCACCTATGGCAACGTACAGTTAAATGGCGTCCCAGCTGCTGCTGGCACAATCATCGAAGCACGTAGCCCCCGAGGAGACACTGTTGGCTGCATCACAGTAGACACCATGGGGATCTATGCCCTGATGTACATCTATGGCGAAGACACGTTAGGCGATCAGACCACACCGGGGATGCGCAATAACGAGCCAGTGAGTTTCTATGTCAATAGTATTGCCGCAAGTGCCACACCCACCTTCAGCTGGGTCAATAGTTGGCAATCAGTGCGCGTCGATCTTTCAGCCACTGGTGGAAATCCGCCCCCCGTCGCCGCCTTCACCGCCGTGCCCACCGAGGGGGTGGCCCCGCTGCTGGTGCAATTCACCGACACCTCGACCGGCACGATCACCACGCGCACGTGGGCCTTTGGCGACGGCGGGACGAGCACCGCGCCGAATCCCGCCCATCGCTACACCACCCCCGGGAGTTACACCGTGACCCTCACCGTGGATGGGCCGGGCGGCCAGCACACCACCACCCGCCCAAACGCCATCACCGTCACGCCTCCCGCCCCTGTGGCGGCCTTCACCGCCGTGCCCACCGAGGGGGTGGCCCCACTCGTGGTGCAATTCACCGACACCTCGACCGGCACGATTACCGCCCACACGTGGGCTTTTGGTGATGGTGGTACCAGCACCGCGCCGAATCCCGCCCATCGCTACACCACCCCCGGTAGTTACACCGTCACGCTCACCGTGGATGGGCCCGGCGGCCAGCACACCATCACCCGCCCAAACGCTATCACGGTCACACCTCCGCCCCCCGTGGCGGCCTTCACGGCGACCCCCACCGAGGGGGTGGCCCCGCTCGTGGTGCAGTTCACCGACACCTCGACCGGCACGATCACCGCCCGCACGTGGGCCTTTGGTGATGGCGGGATGAGCACCGCACCGAATCCCGCCCATCGCTACACCACCCCCGGGAGTTACACCGTGACCCTCACCGTGGATGGGCCCGGCGGCCAGCACACCATCACCCGCCCAAATGCCATCACGGTCACGCCTCCCGCCCCTGTGGCGGCCTTCACGGCGACCCCCACCGAGGGGGTGGCCCCGCTCGTGGTGCAGTTCACCGACACCTCGACCGGCACGATCACCACGCGCACATGGGCCTTTGGTGATGGCGGCACCAGCACCCAGCGACATCCAATGCATACCTACGTGATGCCCGGTATTTACACAGTAACACTTCATGTGAGCGGATTGTATGACTCGGATAGCACGACCCAGCAAGTCCGTGTTAGACCTGCACTACCGATCTTTACTGCTACACCATCTGAAACCAATAGTCTGACTGTCCATTTCACCTTCGAGCCACCAGATGGAGCTACCCACTGGTTGTGGGAGTTTGGTGACGATCAGACAAGCACGTTGCAAAATCCCATCCACACCTTTCCATCGGCTGGCAACTACCTGGTCAGACTAACAGTTTACACAAGCGATGGCTTAAGTTCAGTCGAGGAAAGATCGTTACAAGTTCAGGAAGGATCGAGCCAGATCAAGCACCGGCTATACTTACCTGCAATGATGCGATAATCCCGCACGCGCCACCGGGGAGGGGCTGGATGACGCTGTGGGCGCAGACACGCCGCAGATCGCCCACGCCTGCACCGCGTCCTGATGCGAGAAAACGCCTCGCTGGGCTGCGCGAGCCGCAGCGTTGGCCCCTGCGTGGTACCCCTGCGTCACGGGCGCAGGGGCTGGCTTTGGGGGTAACGCCGGGGTTGCAGGGTTCGACGTTGGGGTTGCGTACGAGGTTGACGCTGGGGCTGACGGAGCACGTTGCGAACCCCAAACACACGACACCTGGAACGAGCCCGTGCGCAGAAGGGCGACCGTTACCTTCTGGCCTCACTCGTCCTCCCAGGAGACGTTATGCGTCAGACTTCTGCTGAACAAGCCAGTCGGTCAGATCGCTAAGCGGGCCAAACTCCAGCAAAGCCTCACTTAAGGTCAGTAACTGCTCGGGTGTCAAGGCCAAGACCTCACGCATGGTGACTTCAGAGAGACGCCCCACTTTGCGCTCGAGCAAACGGAGGATTAACGCCTGGCGTTCCTCTTGCCGCCCTTCTTCCCGCCCCTCTTCGCGCCCTTCTTCTCGCCCCTTCAATTCCCATTCTGTGATCAGTTCCACGACCGCCTCCTGGATTGGTGTCTGCCACGTGGCAACTTCCGCCTCAAACCGACGCGTCTCCTCAACATTGAGCGGGAGATAGATGCTGACAAAGGCCGCGAGCATCCGCCGTTGGGCCGCCGTCACTGAGAAGCCCGCCAGCATGCGCAAACACGCTGCTTTGACCTGCCAGCGTTCCTCACGGGCGATCCGCATGCGCGCCATCAACGCGGCCGCCAGCGGATTCGTGCTGCGCAGATAGGTGCGCCAGTCCAACTGGTTCAATTGTATCATGAGGTACTGGAACCGAAGCACCTCATGGGTGCCAAGCGTGACCTGATGCCGGTCGGGGGCCAACCGACGCGGGCTAGGATACGAACAGAGCGCAATCGGATAGATGGGTTGGTCGTACCGGTCATAGAACCGGGCGAAATAGCGAAACATCCGGCGCGGCAACTGAGCATCGCGCTGAGCCTGATGCTCCAGGTGAAGCAGGAAGGTCGCCACGCCCTCACGCCCCTGCGCCTGGACAACGAGATCAGCGGTGCGGCGGTCAGGATCGAGCAAGTCGACGAATGACTCGGGTGCGAGCATGGTCAGCGTGTCAGGGTCAAGCAGCGCGAGAATATCCGGGGCAAAGAGGTCGAGAAACTCGACGAGAAAGGTGCTCAGCAACTGCTTGAAGATGCCATCATGATCGAGCGCCATCGCGAACCTCAGTGGGAACAACGCCCGTCACGTGCTGGTGAACCCGCAACGAGCAAGAAAAGAACGTATGTACGATACGTATCATACCACACCCATCGTGCGCGGGCAAGGACGGTCGCGTGGCAGACTCAAGGCTGTTGCATCTTCTTCCGTCGCCGTCAACGGCGCGGCTCGTGGGGAGCGAAGGCCACCTTCGTGGCCTGATTCAGCCGACGAAGGCCGACTTTGCCCAGCGTCGCCGAGGCGTTGACGCCGACGGTCTGGGCGGATGCGCGTGATCGGTGCGCAGAGCGGCCCCTCGAACGCAAGATGCAATCGCCCTACATTGCCAGCCTGAACAGCCAGTGGCACTGGCTGTTCAGGCTGGCAAAACGCCCTGCGTGGGGCGTGAGCATGCAGCTCCATGCGGAGCAAGCGATGAGGCTCCATGTACCGGTGCGTCGATGCGTGCATCACGATGCTTTGGCAACACGCAGCCTTCATCGGATCGACAAACGCTGGTTCGCCCCTGGTAATGGCTTCATGCTATGCTCAGAAACGGAGCGAGGCGTCGTGCAATCTCTTTCTCATCTGGGGTAGCATATGGATCAATCCTTGATCGTTCTTGGCTTTCCCATCGCTGCCGTGGTCATCGTCGTAGCAGGCATCGTTGCCCTGCTGGTCGTTGCCGCCAAGCAGCGCACTCGGCAACCGACCCCGCGCCGATCCCGGACTGCCCACGCTGAGCTCGAAGCCGCACCGCTCGATCAGCAACGCGCCCTGGAGCCTGAACCAGCCACGCCTCAACCGCAACCCGCCATGCCATCGCCCTATCGCGCCCGCCA
>NZ_LYXE01000164.1 GCF_002532075.1 Candidatus Chloroploca asiatica
GCCCTGTAGGGGCACCCCTTGCGGGTGCCCTGGTGGGGTGCATACACGGAAGATGCAATCGCCCGGCCCCCGGCCCCCGGCCCTGTAGGGGCACCCCTTGCGGGTGCCCTGGTGGGGTGCATACACGGAAGATGCAATCGCCCGGCCCCCGGCCCCTGGCCCTGTAGGGGCACCCCTTGCGGGTGCCCTGGTGGGGTGCATACACGGAAGATGCAATCGCCCTGCCCTACGGCCCCCCCGGTTCGTAGCGCACAAGTTGGGTGGTACTGACGTTAAAGCCTTCGGGCGTCGTCACCTGGAGGCGCAGGGTATAGTCGCCTGCTGGCAAGCCCGCAGTATTCCAGACCCCCAGCAGACCATCAAAGACGGGCAGGTTGTTCTGACCGAGCAGTTGCCATTGGGCTGGTGCCGTGCCGGGGCCGACGTCGAGACTAAATGGCCCACGCGCAATGCCACTGAGAAAGACTTGCGTGGTCGTGATGACCCCACTGGCTCCTGGTGGATAGAGCAGGGCGACTGCCTCGGTCGGGCTTGTTGGCGGTGGACAGACCGTTGTTGGTGGCTGGGGCATATTTCGCGCAGCCCATTCACGGAACTCAGGTGGGTAGACGGGGAACTGCACGTCGCGTACTTCGTCTGGCGGGGTATACGAAGCCGCCAGGCAACTGCCATCACCCCCGACCCGCACCGTTTGATAGAGCACATCTACCTCGGTAGGCGCAGTTCCTGCCACAAAGAGTTCGTTGATCGTTCGTGGGCAACCGGCCCCGGCTCGCCCGCCCGTATCGGCGCAGATCGGCATCTCTTCTAGCCCCTCTGGGCGGGCAAAGGGCGTCGCAGGTCGCCCTTGATGGTAACGGAGCATCAACTCACGCCAGATCTCGCCTGCACCGTTGGCCCCGGCGACTTCTTGCATCGGCGACGAGTCGTTATTGCCAACCCACACCCCTACCGTCACATCGGTCGTATATCCGACCGCCCACGAATCGCGAAAATCGTTCGAGGTGCCGGTCTTGACCGCCGCGATCAACTCGGGCAATTCCATCACATTATTGGCCCCAAACATATAGCGGCGGGCCTGGTTGTCACTAAGGATGCTCGTCAGCAGATACGCAATCTGTTCACCCTGTGGCCCAAACGCTGGGCGCCCGCGGGCGGGTTGCCAGCGCTCAAGCACCTCGCCCCGGCTATTCGTCACCTTGAGCACCGTCACCGGATTGAGCCACCGCCCCCCATTGCCAAGCGCATGGTATGCCCCGGTCAACTCTAGTAAACGGACTTCATTGCTGCCGAGAGCCATGGCGAGGCCAAAGCGTCTCGGATCGGCAAAACTTGTCCCCCCCAGTCGACTCATCTGCTCGACAAAGGCCTCGATGCCGACGTATTCAAGGGCTTTGACCGCAGGAATATTGAGCGAATTGGCAAGCGCCATGCGCAGGCGCATTGGTCCGTGGAAGCGCCGATCATAATTCTGTGGCTCGTAGACTACCCCCTCGTCCGAGACCCAGCGACTCGGCGTGTCCCAGATCACCGTTGCCGGAGTCCAGCCGCGCTGCAACGCGCTCGCATAGACAAAGGGTTTGAGGGCTGAACCGGGTTGGCGAAGCGCCGTTGCCACATTGACTTGCCCGTCGGGTGCGTTGTAATCAATGCTGCCGACCATCGCGAGCACACGGCCATCGGGGGCCAGCATCACCACCGCGGCATTGGACGCATTGCGCTCGCGGAGGCGTGCAATCTGCTCGCGGGCGATCCGCTCAGCCTCGCTTTGCCAGGCGAGGTCAATGCTCGTAATCACCTGCAAGCCCGCCCGATAGAGCAACTCGGGGCCATAGTGACGCTCGAGTTGGTCGCGCACATAAAAGGCAAAATGGGGTGCGACGAGATCGGTCAGCGGTGGATTGAGCGTAATTGGCTCAGCATAGATCGTCTGCGCCTCGGCCTCGGTGAGCATGCCATGCTGCACCATCAAATTCAGGGTAATGCGCTGACGGGCACGAGCGAGTTCGAAATTGGTGAAGGGATTATAGGTCGTGGGTGACTGAGGCAACCCGGCAATCAGCGTGGCCTCACCAGGGGTCAACGCACTGACGTGTTTGGAAAAATAGGCCTGGGCTGCTGCCTCGACGCCATAAGCCTGGGCACCGTAATAGACCTCATTGAGATAGAGGTTCAGAATCTGATCTTTACTGTAGGTCTGCGCCACACGATAGGCCAGGATCGCCTCACGTAGCTTGCGCTCGTAGCTCTGCTCAGCGCGTTCCTCTGGATCGAGCAACAGATTGCGCACGAGTTGCATAGTAATCGTTGAAGCCCCACTGACAATCTCGCCGCTCTGATAATTTTGCAGCGCAGCCCGGATAATTCCGCGTAAATCAACGCCTGGGTTGATATAAAAATCAGCATCTTCAACGGCAATCGTTGCCTCTTTGAGCATCGGAGGAATCTGGTCAAAGGCGACCTGGGTACGACGACCGCCCTGGGGATCAACGAGTTCAAAGAGCAGGGTGGTGCCATCGCTGGCATAGATACGGGTTGTTTCAAAACTGCGATACTCGCTGATGCGGCGGGGATCGGGCAGGTCACGGGCATAGCGATAGTAGAGCCAGGTACCAGCGGCGGCAACCACGAGCATGGCAAGCAGGCTGAGTTGGACAAAAGCGAGGCTCAGGCGCCAGAAGAAGGCCAGGATCGGATGGCGCGCACGCCAATGCCCGCCCCGGCGCTGGCGGCGGGGCGGGCGTAGAAAGCGAGGCGGTGGTGGGTAGGATGGGCGACCGCCCATAGCCATCGAAGGGCTTCTCTACTTTCTTATTAGAGACGAACGGTCTCATTCGTGCGGGATGGCTGCTCCAGTTGCTCGGCAGGCAGCATCGGCTGCGCCGGCTGCACGTTCATTGGCTGTGCCGTCGGGGTTACTGGTGCGCGTCGGCGGCTCAACCGACCGACGGTGGCAAACAGGCGGGCCTCGGCTGCGGCCTCACGACCACGCAGCAGCAGGCTGGCCCCGGCGAGCAATAACACACCTGGCAGGGTGAAGAGATTGAACCCCAACAAAGCTGCCAGGCCAACGCCCCAGAGGATGCCCTGGACGGCCTCGCCTGTACGCCCGAGGGCCTTCTGGCGGCGATAGATCGCAACGCCACCCAGCGCAAGCAACGCCGGCGGGATCAGCGCCCATAGATTGAAAATCGCCACTACCCCAAGTACGATCAAGATCAGGCCAGCGGTACGGGCCTGGTTCTGATTGATATTCATCGTCATATCCTTTACGCTTGTTATGGGGTTTGGCACCCGTTGTGCCGCCCATCTCGCCAGCCACACCGGCTCACAACTCGAGGCTGTGCCGATCACCTCGGTCAAACAGGTTCTTGCCGCCGCCGAGGAT
>NZ_LYXE01000165.1 GCF_002532075.1 Candidatus Chloroploca asiatica
GGCCAACCGCATCACCGAGGCCAGCCCCGATAATGGCCGAGGTCGGGGCAAGCATCTCGCGCATCCCCGGGCCGCCCCACAAGCGTAACACCCCACCCATATCAGCGCTCACGACCTCCAAGGCAGGATCGGCATCAAAGTTTGCGAGCGCCGGCGCACCCTTCACCGCAAACGTCATTGCTCGCGGCCAACCAGCGACGGCCTGACCATCACGATGCCAGGCGTAGACGTGCGCGTCGTCACTTCCGACGAGTATTTCGGCAATGCCATCGCCGTCAATGTCGCCAACTGCAGGCGTACCGAAAATATCAGCGCCTGTCGCTTGCGGCCAACCTGCCAGCCGCGATCCATCGTGATGCCAGATCCAGAGCTTATCATCATCGCTGCCAACGACAAGTTCGAGATCGCCATCACCATCCACATCGGCCGCAACCACCGAAGAGCGCACCGTCCAGCCCGTCGAGCGCCGCCAGAGTCGTGTCCCATCGGCACCGAGCAGATAGACGTAGCCGTCGCCAGAGCCGATCGCCACCTCGTACCCTGGCCGCGTCGGATTGAAATCGGCCACCATCGGCGTCGCCAGGATCATATCATCGGTGGCAAACGTCCAGTTGAGGCTCCCATCAGCGTGAAAGGCGTACACTGTACCATTGGTCGAACCAACAACGATCTCGGGGCTACCGTCGCCATCAAGATCGTGGATGCGCGGCGAGCTATTGAGGATCTGGCTTGCGTAGGCGTCGCGAACCTCGCCAATGCTCACGGGCCAGCCAGGGCGCGGGCTACCGTCGGCATTGAAGGCATAGAGTCGCCCATCCGAGAGTGGTACCACAACCTCGGGTTGCTCATCGCCGTCGAGGTCGCCAACCGCTGGGGTTGCCAGGATACGATAGGTTCGGTCAAGCTCGACCCCGACGCTGATCGGCCAGCCCGCCAGGGGCGTGCCGTCATGATGCCAGGCATAGAGGCGGCCATCCTCGGCACCAACAAGCACCTCGAGGTGCCCATCGCCGTCCAGATCGGCCACCGCCGCTGCTGCACGCACACCGCCGCCGAGCGCCTGGGGCCAACCGGCGAGCGGTCGCAGCCTCGCATCGTACACCTCAATTCGGTTCGCCAGCAGGTTCCCAATGATGATCTCGGGCCTGCCATCACCGGTCAGATCGGCGGTAATGGGTGCGGCGAAGTAGCGCGAGTCCGGCTCGGTCTCAGCGGCGTTGATTGCCGCCAGATTTGGGCGGGGGATCGCGCCAGGCCAGAGCCATGCCATATCGGCGCGGGCCAGTGAGAACCAGTCCAAGCCTGTTGTGCCACCGCTCGCGATGTGTTGCACGAAGCCAGGATAGCCACGCCAGATGCCAGCAAACTCCTGCGGCCAGCGCCATTCCTCGGGGAAGCTGCGCGCCAGCGGCAGATCGTAGCCGATCAGCGGCGCCGTGCGATCAAACCGGTTGCTCACGGTTTGCGTATTGTCGAGCCGCCCCGGTTGTACCAGGTGAATCGTCTGCCCGGTCTCCAGGACGTGCAGGTAGGGATCCCATGGCAATGGTCGCAGACCATCGAGCGGGTTCGCGGTGGGATCGTTCAACACGACCGTTAGCGTCGCCGCGTGCCCTGCAATGACGCCTTGCTGGTCAATCCGGGTATTGGTCTGTTCCATGGTTGGCGTTGGCTGCGGCAGGGCCACACGCGTGTTGGCAAAGATCATAACCGTTGGGTCATCACGGTTGAAACCGGCATGTTCCGTGCGCACCGCCGTGCCTTCTGGGTCGTCTACGCGCAGGGTATACCAGCCGCCTTCGGTCAGAGGCAAGCGGTGGTTGAACGCATGGTTCAGGAAGCCAGCCCCGCGTGCCAGGGCTTCGTAGTGCAATTCCACCGCCGCCAGATCGTTCGAGGGAAGCGTACCGCGCCGGATCGTGATGCGCACCAGAAAGTCATTGTAGTCCCAATCAGACCAATCAAACTTCTTGAGATCCTCAAACGCGACGATGCTGCGCTCGGTCGTCCAGGTCAGTGGACCATAAACTGATGCCGTGGCTTGATCGTCAGCATCATCGTCGGCTGCGACGCGGGCGCTGTTATCGGCCGGGATGGGTTGCCCACGAAGATCCTGCCCTGTGGCCTGGAACTTGGCCGGGTAGCCCACGCCTGCTTCAGCGCTTGTGATCTCGGCATCAAACGTGATGGTGAGGAGTGTGCTGCCCTGAAGATCAGGTAGACTCCAGGCCGAGGGCGTACCCGAGGGATCGGCCAGCGGTGCGCCATTGAGCCTTGCCGAACCGGCGACAAAGCGTATGTTCGCCGGCAGACTTGGGGCCAGTGTCAACGCTTCGGCCCGCCCGCTGCCCACATTCGCGACAGTGACGAGATAACTCACCTGATCGCCTTGCTCGACTTCGGCCCGATCAGCAGCTGCATAAACAACCAGGGCTGGCACCCGCACAGTGCTCGCCACCGGGTTGCTCGTCCGCAGTCCACTGTGCGCGGTGGTATAGCTTGCCTGGTTCGGCACGGCGTCGCCGTCACGGGCAAGGCTGGCCTCGGGCAAGCGCGCATTGATCGTCACTGTCCGCTGTTCGCCCGGTGGGATTGTGCCGAGGGCACCACTCACCACGGTACCGCTGATGGTGCCGGCACTGACGCCAGTGATCGTCAGGCCCAGATTGACCGGGTCGGTCACGACGGCTGTGTAGAGCGTCGCGTTGATCGGCGTGGCGGGAAGGGTGAGTGTATAAACCAGGGTACCACCGTAGGTCAATTCGCCATCGTCGAGCGTGACGGTTTTGCCGAGCGTCGAACCTGGCGTTGCGAGTGCCACGGTTGCTACGTTGCCTCGATAGACTCGTTCGTCCGGGATCGTATCCCCATCGATATCGCCGGGCACACCGGGTTGCGAGCTGTAGACCGGCAAGCTTGCCTGCGCAGTCAGCGTCAGATCGGCAGCAATGCCTGCGTCAGCTTGCGCCACAAGCAGGGTCGTCCAGATGGCACCGTTTGGCAGCAGATCGAGCTCGTAGCTCAGCGCCGTTGCCCCAAGGGTATTGAGCTCTGTGATCACTGGTGTCGCACCGCTCCAATTTGTCGGCAGGCTTACCACGCTCGACTGAGTGCTGACAAACGTCAGGCCGGCGGGGAGAAGCTGTTCGAGTCTGATATCGTAGCCGGGGCTGAAGCCCTGATTGCGTACCTGCAGCCGCAACGTGACGTTCTCGTTGGCCCCGATTACCGTTCGGTCGGTTCCGGCACTTAGCACCAGCGCGGGTTGCACCAGGGTGGCCGTGGCCTGCGCTCGTGGGCTCCGCCGGGTTGTCCTCGTTGTCTCGAAACCGTGGTAGCCGCCGCCCGTGCCCTGATAGCCGGCCGCAGTATCGTACCATCCGACATAGGCGCTGGTCGTGCCATTGCTGCGAATGGCGTTGTTGGTGTAATACAGCGTGTTGGGGTTGCCGGGCCTATAGCCGTTAAAGAGCGTCTCAAAGCTGATCGTGAAGATCGCAGCACTGCTCCCCAGCGAGTTGTCGATGGTATTCAAGAACCAGCGCACCTCGCGTTGCCCATCGGCGAGCGGGTTTTGCGGGTGGCGGCTCGGGTCATTGACGAGGGTTACGCCCTCGATTGCGGTGGTGCGTAGGTAGGTGAAGCCCTGGGGCAGGCTATTGGCCTGGAGGCTCGGCCAGTAGGCCACAACACCTGCCGGGACGTTGCCGGTGATCGTCCAGGTTGCGGTATCGCCTGGACGCAGCGGGTTGGGCGTGACCACCATGCTCAGCGTCACGCCACGTAGGTAGACCGTCTCGTCGTCGGTATTGCCCTCATCGGGATCCGCCGTCGCGGCCCATTGGTGTCCAGCGCTATCCGCACGACTGTTATAGCTCACACTCGCCAGGTTTGTCATCTCAGCACCCGCAGCCAGGCCATTAGGCACGGTTGCCGTATAGCGGAACGTCTGCGTTGCCCCAGGGGCCAGACTCGCCACCGCGCTCCAGGTGAGTACCCCGCCCTGCCCGGCAGCGGGATTGCCGCTGGTTGTGGCGTAGCTGCTTGGCAGCGGACTGGCGCTGCCGCCGCTGGCGGCCACCAGCAGATCCGCCGGCACCTGGTCAGTCACGACAAGATTGTAGGCACTGACCGGGCCGTTGTTGACGACCGTGATCGTATAACTCACTTCGCTGCCACCGCTCAGCCCAACCGATGGATTGGCGCTCTTGGTGAGCATCAGTTCGGGCGCGAGGTACGCGATCGTGGTGCTGCCACGCAGGCTGTAGGCCGGCGTGCGCGTGCCTTGGCCGGTCAGTTTGCCAAAGTTGGCGACCAACCAGTCGGGCTGAAGATCGGGCATCGCCCCGAGGCGCGCTTCGATCGTCGCCTCCCAGGTGGCCCCGCGGGCGGCATTGCAGAGCCGCCACTCCAGATAGTCCAAGCCACCGAGGGTGCCGATCGTTGGTGTCGTTGGGGCGCTTGCACAATCTGGGCTGCTGCTGAAACTTCCCGTAACGCTGTGGCTGGCACTCCCTGACACATAGCGCATGCCACGCGGCAAGAAATCACGGATGATGATCGCACGCGCATCAACATTGGACGCACTGGCGTAGCGCAGCCGGAAGCGCAATGTATCACCGGTAAACCCGCTCGCCTCGTTGCCCCACGTCTCTTGATCGACCCGCCAGACACGTTTGTCCAACGAGGGCATCTGAGTTGTCACGGTTGCCCTGGCCTCGTCGGGTGAGGCGGCACCTACCCGTGTTGGCTCACTCATATCGATCCAACTCCCGGTCAGGATAACCACGTTGGTCAGACGATCCGCCGAAACCACGGGCTGACCGGTGTAGGGGGCTGCCTCGTAGATGGGATCAACCTCGGCCTCAAAGCTGAGTCCAACTGTGGCCCCAGGGCCGGTCAAGGCGCGGTCGATTGCCCAGATCAAGGTCGTCTGGCCTGGGCCGGGGGTGTTTGGTTGCACCGCGAATGGCGTTTGCGAGGCACTGCCCTCCACGTAGCTCATCCCATCGGGCAGCACATCGGTGAGCAGCACATCGGTGGCTTGGTAATACTCGGCAATATAGACGGTCAGATCAAAGCTGACCCTCGTGCCGATGCCGACCGTTCTGGGTGCGACCGTTTTGTTGACAGTCAGATAGTCGGCGGTAATCGTGATGGGTGCATCATCATCAGGGGTCGTCTGGGTACCGTCACCATTGGCGAGGCCGTTGTAGATGCCGTGGGCCTCGTAGCCAAGGGCGAGCACCGTATCTTCAGGAATCGGTGCGCCCTGCATTGGTCCAGCGAAGGGGCCAGTTGCCGCAGCAGTGTCGGCTCCCGTTCGGTAGGCGTATGGCACTGCCGCGTCAAAGCTGATGCTGATCGGGGCATCATATTGGGCTGTGGTCAGCGTACCAATCGCCCACCGCAAGACGAGTGAACCATCCTCCTGCAGCGTGAGCGTGGGTGTGACGGTGGCACTAGTCGGATTCGGGCTTATGGTCGGGTTGCCAAGATACGCTACTCCCGCTGGCAAAAGCGCGGTGACACTCACCGCGGTTGTCGTACCGACCTGATTGTTACGCAGGGTTAAGTGGTAGCGATAGGGCCAGTCGGCCCCGGCGCGTGCCCCTGGTGCTGCGACCAGTTCACCGGCCCCGCTCACCTGATGCCCGCTGCTCGACTGAGCAACCCTCGCTTCGAGATCAAGCGCCTGAGGCTGCGCTGTCAGGGAGGAGGTCGCGTTGATCCAGGCACCACTGTTATCGGGCATGCTATTGAGCCTAGCGGTAACCATATTCGTAAACGCCATGCCAAGTGTCAGACTCGCATCGAGCCTGGCGCTCACGCTCAATGCGAGAGTCTCGCCCGCTTCGAGGTCGGCCAGGTTATCCCAGATCAGCAGGGTCGTGCCGTCAGCCTGAGCTGCCACCTGCGAAGGGGCCGGATCGGCGGCAATAAAGCTGAGGCCCAGGGGCAGCGTATCGGTGATGGATAGGTTGTAGCCACGGTCAGCCACGGGCGTTGGCGCAGGGTTGCGCAGCGTAATGGTGTAGCTCACCTGACCGCCGAGTAGCGGCTCGTCACTGATCGTCTGGCTGATCGTCAAATCTGGCGCGGCACCAATGGCCTCGAGCGTGGCGGCACGCATGGGTTTGGACGGTAGCAACGCCAGCAGTGCCAGCGCCACCAGGGCAAGACGGAAGATGCGAGTGGGAGACATTGCTTTGCTCCATATCATCACCCCTCACCTACGGCAGGTTCGGGACGGGGCAGCGCCAATGACGGGCGTCGCTGCGGCAGCCAGGCCAACCGGGGTACCTCAGCCACGGCCATTGCTACGAGCATGCCGACGGCGAGGGCTAGGCCGACGAGCGAGATCGCCCCACCCAGGCGAGCGCTTAGCGGCTGGTAGACAAAGGTGACTTCGTGTGGCCTGCCCTCCAGGGTTGGGGCTAGGATGACGGCACGCAGCAAGCCTTCGGCGCGCAAGGTGGGTGCCGGTAGGCCGTCAACATAGGCTTGCCAGCCCGGGAAGACGGTCTCGTTGATCATCAACAGGCCCCGCACGTCGTTCTGCACGAGCAGGCTGATGCGATCAGGTTGGTAGGTCAGCATGCGCGTCGTCACGTTGGCCTCGGGTTGGGGTTGTAGCGCCCCTACGCCTACATCGAGGGTGAGCGGCTCCTGGCCAATCTGTTCAAGCGCTGTGCCGGCCATGCTGCCCTTGACCCCAATCAACCCATATGCTGCCCCGATCTGGCCCTCGAGGTTCTCGGCGGCACCAAAGTCTGCAAGCGCCGTGCGTGCAGCTGCATTCAGGTTGGTGATGCCCTCGTCGTAGGTGGCAAGTGCGACGATAGTGCCGACGGGTGCTGTGTTCAGCATGGCGGCGAGCAGATCACTCTCTGCGCTTGATTGATAGGTGTCGAAACTACCCGTGTTGAGCACAGCGCCGCTCACAGGGTCGATCAGGGCATAGACAATGCCCCGCTGTTCCGGCGTAACGGTTACGCCATCCACGATGACCGCACTGTACTTGATTGGCCCGCCTGCCAGGACGCTGAGATCCACCGGGCTGCGTATGCCTGTTGTCCCAATGACGTAGAGTTGCTCGTCGAGCGCCTCGGGCCACAACTGGCGCAGGGTCGCGTGGAGTGTCCCATCATCCATGGTCACGGCGGGTTGCTGGCCGACGCCTATGCCAGGCCGGTTAAGCAGACCGTTCAGCGTGATCAGTGTTTCAGCAGGGCGCAGGCTGGTGCTGAAACGGGCGTAGCTCGGCTGCGTGGCCCGTTGCCACAGCGTGCCCTGGCTATTCTCTAGTACCACCGTTGCGCCCTCCTCGGGTGGATCAGGCGTATCGGGTAGGGTCAGGATGTAACCGACATTCAGCAGATCGCGGCGCACGGCGTCGCTCAGGTAGGGCCACTCGGTTTGTAGCACGAACCGCTCTTGCATATCGAGCACGTTGTAGCCAGTGGCAAAGGCGGTGCGGTAGACTTGGCTGTAGTTGTCGGGCAGCACTTCGGCAGAGTTGTCGATGCGCACTCCATCGGGGAGGCCTGCCGCCGCTGCGATCAACTCTTCCTGGTCGGCGATCTTCCAGGGTGCGTCGAGCATCGTCGCAGTGTACTCACGCACGGTAAAGCGCGCCGTGTCCGGGTCCGCCTTGATCGTGTCGTGATATGGCGCGAAGGTCGCCACGTCGAGAAACATCACCGTGGCAAGGGCGATCGCCAAGCTTCGTCCGCCGAGGCGCCCGGCGCTGTGTGCCCACAACAAGCCTATGGTGAGTGCCAGGAACACCAGAAAGAGCACGTAAGCATTGGCGGTCTGTGTCAGTAGCGTGTAGGTGTCTGCCGAGGGCTCGCGGTTAAAGAGACTCTCGGCGAAGTAAAACTCCTCACCGACCGGACGATAATTTCCGATCAACAGGGCGTAGCCGATCGCTGCAAACACCAGCGCCCCGGCCAGCATGAAACCCAGGCCACGCACGAGGCTCTGGAGGCGTGCGCGTTCTCCTTCACGCAGCCCTTGCAGCAGACTCTCGGCCCCAAAGGCCGCCAGCACACAGAGGCTCACGTTGGCGATGTAGAATGCTCGGGCGCTGACCCGCACCGACGAAAGCCCGGGGATAAAGCGGTAGGCCAGTCCTTCGACCGTCGTGAACCCACCGAGCGCCACGACCAGTGCCGCGACCGCCGCGACCGTAAAGAAACGTCGCTCAGGTCGACCATGATCCGGCACAAGCCATGCCGTCGCCGCTAGCGCGAGGGTGAGGATGCCAGCGTAGATCCGATACTCGGTAGCGCTCCAGTTCAGGAACTCGGGGATGAGCAGGGTGATCAGGTTGCGCGGCATAAGCGAGTGCTGAACGGCAAAGCTAAACGAAGGCTCGCCACGTCGCGAGCGACTCAGCACTTCTGCGGCAGGCAGCAGCGCAATGCCGGCGATCGTGGCGGCCAAGACGCCGGTGAGGATAAAGAGCGCAGGCACACGCAGCCGCTGCCAGTTCCCGGATGCTGGCCGTCGCAGATCGCCTACCCAGCGAAAGCCAGCGTAGGCCACGATGGTGATGGCGCAGTAGAGCGTCGCCTGCGGGTGACCAGCCATCACTAGTTGGCTCAGGGGCAAACCCGCGAGAACCGCCCAGGCGATGGCTCTGGTGGGGCGCAATGCATGCCAACTGCGGTCAAGCAAGAAGAGTACAGCAGGCAGCCAGACCACGACCGCCAGCATGCTGTAGTGGCCCCGGTGCCCGATGAAGAAGCCATTAAACTCGAAGCCAATCGCGCCAATTAGGGCTGCCGCCGGGATCACCCCGAGGCCACGCAGGTAGGCGTAGAAGAACAACCCGCCCATGGCATAGTGTGCGATCACCAGTAATTCGAAGCCGAGAAAGCTCACCTCGCTCCCGCGGAAGGCCCAGTCGAGCACCAGGTTTGGCAGATAGTAGGCTGCCACCTGCACATCGCCGAGCAGCGGCATCCCACCGAGTTGGTACGGGTTCCAGAGCGGTACCATGCCCGCCTCGAACATGCGGTGGACGAAGACCCGTGTTGGGTAGGCACCCATCAGAATGTCGCCGCCAAAGAGTACACGGTCGGCGGGGTTGGGAGCCCAGACTTGCCAGAAGACCAGCAGGGGCAGGACGATGAGCAGTAGTGTCGCCAGCAGGTCTGGCAACAGTCGTCGGAGAAGTTTGCTCTTCACGTTGTTACTCCTCCTTGGACACAAACGCTACATCGTCAAAGGCGACACTGCTATTGCTTGCCAATAAGCCCACGTACCCACTGGTGTAGGTGAGTTTAACCTCGCTTGCAATCAACTCACCATCAAGCATGATCGTGAGTTTGCCGTCGGCAATCCCAAGCACGAGCGTGTGCCACGCATCATCGCCCCCATCAGGTACCTCGGCGCTGCCCTCGAAGACGAAGTTCCCACCCTCGTCAAAGTGACCCCACTGCAGAGCCTTGCCATCCTGGGTATAGTTGACGATCTGGCTGTTTGTCTTGCTGTCGCGGCGGGCCATGTTGAAGATCAACCCGCCACCCATCGACCCGTCGAGGCGCTTCAGCCGAATTGTGGCCGTGTAGTTCTCACCCTGGAACAGCGAGACGCTGCTTAGATCGGCACCGCTGGTGCTCGTCTGCCGGTAGGTGCCCTCCAGGTTCTGCCAGGTGCCATTCAGTACCTGCCAACCTTTGGCGTCGCCGTCATCGAAGTCGTCAATCAGGCTGACCATGGATGTACGCACCGGACTACTCACTGTGCGTGGTGGCGCGACGACCCCTTCGGGCAGCGCAAGCACTGCCACATCATCAAACGAGACCTGCGCCTGCGAGGTCGAGAGCCCGACATGCCCCGCCACACTGAGGTTGCTGATCTGAGCGATTTCACGCTCATCAAACCAGATCGTGCTAGTTGCCCCATGGGTGACGACGCGCAGCGTGTGCCATTGCCCATCGCCGATGCCTGGGTCAAGGGCGATGCCCCCATCGTAGAGGTAACTGCCCGCAGCGTCGTAGTGACCCCACCGCAGGAAAGTCCCGCTCTCGTCGAAATCAACGAGTTGTCCACCATTGCGTCTGGTTAGATCGGGGACGTTATAGATAATCCCACCACCCATCGAGCCACGATCCAGACGTAAGCGAGTCTCGAAGCTGTAGTGGGCCTGTGGCGGCAGGTCGACCAGGCTAAGAAAGTCGTAGCCATCAGCGTTACGTTGCGTATAGACCCCGTTGGTCATCACCCAGTCGCCAGCGAGTGACCGCCACAGCGTCTCAGTCTGACCCTCGCGCTCGAAGGTGCTTGTAAGCAGGGGCGTGACTCGCCCGGGGGCAAGTACCGTCGTGATCGCCGGATTCACCGCCGGCATGACCGGTGCTACCTCAGGTGCCGTGGCGACGGGTGCTGCCGTTGGCACCGGCGCGGGTGGGTTGATCGGCGGGGCCGGGGCAGCCGTCGACGCAGTCTTCGGCGCAGCCATCAGTGCGGGCGACGCACTGATGTATGTGTACGCGGCGGGGCTTTCGGCACGGTGCAGGGGTACGATCAATACCTCCTGCTCGGCAGGGGGCGGCCCATACTCGATTACCCAGGTCAGCGTCTCGTGCGACGGCATGGCGTCCAACCGCTTGGTGAAGGGTTCCAGTTGAACGATCGCCCAGGTGCGCACACGCGTTAATTCGGCCTCGTCGAGGCGTGTAAAAAGGATGAGCCGATCACCGGGCACATAAGCACCCGTTGATGTCTGTACGCCTGTACCGCGGGCAACTGCCGCCGCGATGTCGTTGGCAAGGGTTTGCCCGGGGAGGATTTCGGCCGGCGCTGTCGAACGGAGGATACGTAGCGCGAGCAGTCCGCCGATCCCAAGAACCCCGCAGAGAACCACAGCCATGATCAGCCAGGAGAGACGGATCTTTTGCCGCGAACGAAATGTGCGTAGGGTCGTAAGCAGATGAGCCATCACGTACCTTCAATCTGCGGTTGGGCCGCTGGCAAGGGTTGGACGCACATGGTGTTGTCGTAGCAGCAGCCAGATATCCCAGGCGACAAGGGCGAAGAACAGGCCTCCCTTGACATAGATCTGCACCAGCATGACCTCGTTCAAATCCCGGTGGAAGAGCAAGAGCGCTAGCACCTGCGCCATCCCACCGGCCAGGCCGAGCATGCTGCCTCCTCCGTTATCGAGCGAGAGCCGATAGCTGATGACCACATTCGACAGGGCGTAGAAGGTTGTCGCCAGCGCGTAGCCGCCGAGCAGCGGTGCCACGCTCAAATACTCTGCACCGAAAAGCAGGCCCACGATCAACTCGGGAAAGAAGATCGTCGCCGCCACGATCGGCGCCGAGATGACCAGTACCATCCCCAACCCCGCATAGAGCAGGTAGCGGTGCGCCTCGCCGCGGTGGTGGCGCTGCGCCACGATCGGGAAGAGCACGGTGACGACCGACCATGTCGCGAAGAAGACAATGCGCCCGATCAGCGCCACGGCCGCGTAGAGCCCCGCCTCGTTGGCATCGAAAAAGCGCTTGACGATCAGCACGTCGCTGTTGTTGATCAGAATCTGCCCGATCAGCGCCGCAACGACCGGCACTGCAAAGCGGATAATCGTTGTGCGCTCGCTGGCCGTCAGCGGTTCGCCGCTCGGTGTTGACGGCACGCTCTTGCGTGCGATCAGCCAGGCGACGACCAGCGACAGCGTCAGGCCACCAGTCGCCCCCAGCACCGACCAGCCGAGCGCGACCAGTGCGATGCCGATCACCAGGCGCGACCACATCTCGGCCTGGTAACTCAGCGAAAGCACGCCAAAGCGCGTTTCGCCTTGCAGCATGCCCCGTTCAACCCCGAGCATAAAATAGAATGGCACGCCCAGGGCGAACATTACGAACGGCCAGGCCGATTCCGTGTGGAAGAAAGCCTGCCAGAATGGTGCGCCAACGGCGAAGATCAAGAGACCCCCCAACCCGCTGAGCCATGCCCCTCGTTCGAGCCAGCGCCGTAGCTCGGCACTTGCTGTTGGGCGCTCGGACGCGCTGTACATCGCCGCAAACTTTGCCGTCGTTGTCTGGAGCGCCACCGTCACAAAGGTGATCACCAGGAACAGCGTCACGATCAGATTGGCATCGGCGAACGCCGCCGGGCCCAGCCAGCGCCCCAGGATCAGGTTGTAGATGTAGTTGCCGAGATTGACGACCGTGGCGCTCACCAGGAGCATAGCACCCCCAGTCAGACTCTGCGGCACGCGCTCACGGAGACGATGGAGAAGCGATGGGAGCGACATAAGACCTCCAGTGTGCAGCTAGGGTGCTCAGCCTATGAGCATGGGTAGTGTGTAACTTAAGTTTTCTGCTCTTGGTATTGGCTTCGACAAGCTCAGCCAACGGCGGACGATGGGCGTTGCGCACGGACGGAGGCTGAGCCTGTCGAACTCTAGAGCGCACTGTGGCTGTGGTGGAGCAACCGCTCGACTGCCGCGACCAGATCCCGTGAACTGGCGGGTTTGGTTAGGAACCCGTTGGCCCCGGCAGCCTGGGCGTCCTCGCGATCCTGCTCATTGCTGCTGGCGGTGAGCATGAGTAACTGGATCGCGAATGTACGCTCGCTGCTCCGGATGTGTTTCAGCAAAGTGATGCCGTCCATTATCGGCATCTCGAGATCCGCGATTACCATATCGACAGCCTCAGTCGTCAGCAACTCTAGGGCCTCGTTCCCACAGGCCAGGGCGATCACATGGTGGCCTTTGTGCGTCAGGGTGTAGCTGAGCAGATGGCGCGTCACGGATGAGTCATCGACGACAAGGATTTTTGCCATGGTCTCCTGCTCTCCCTGTGTATATTAGAAGTCGGCCAGCGCTGCCTCGGCTGTGTCGGCCATCGAGAAGACCCGGTCGAACTTCGTGAGCTTGATGATGCGGCGAGCTGCCTCTTCAGTTGGCCAGACCAGCCGTACATCACCGCCACGTTCGCGTGCCCGCTTCAGCAAGCTCACCAGCACGGCCATGCCCGCGCTGTCGAGGAAGGGGACGTTCGAGAGGTCGAGAACGAAGCGCTTGGCCCCGTCGGCGAGTTGCTGGTCAAGCGCGGCGCGCAAGCCAGGTGCACTAAAGGCGTCGATCCGCTCAGTGGGGGCCACGACGACGGTCCGGACGATGTGCTCCTTCAGGTTGAGGTTCATAGCCATTCGCTCCTACAGATACTTGGTGAGGCTCCACTCGTTGCGATCCTGCCGTCGTATGTAGGAGACGGCATCCATCAGGCTGCGCGCTAGGAACAGGCCGTAGCCGTGGATCTGGATCTCATCCAGATCTGGCTCGGCCACGGTGTCAGGGTCAAAGGCCATGCCGGTATCGCTCAACTCGATCAAGAGTCGGCGCGGCTCAGGTTCCTGAATCAGCCGGATTACGATACTGACACGCCCTCCAGGGTGCTCGGCATACGCGTGCCTGATGATGTTGGCGACGATCTCGTTGACCGCAAGCTCGATGTTGTAGGCCGTAATGCGGGCGTCTTCGACCGCCTCGATGCGTGCAATGAAGGCGTCAAGGCACGCCCCCAGCACATTGAGATATTTGTTCGTCGCTGGGAGGTCGAGCCTCAGGTCGTCAGCTTGCAAGTTCACGATGCGCCACCCTTCCCGAGTCCTTTAATGATAATGAGGGTTTGGTCGTCTTCCTGTGGTTGTCCGGCTGTGAAACTATCGATGGCGTTGTACAGACCATAGGCGATCACCTGGGCTGGCTGGTCGGCAAATTCATCTACCAGCTCGAGCAGTCGTTCGTACCCGAACATGATCCCTTTGGGGTCGCGGGCCTCGCTAAAGCCGTCAGTCGTGACGACGAGCAGCGCCCCCGCGGTAAAATCGAGCGTGTAGTCTTCGCTCAGCGTCATCGGCAGCACGCCAAGCGGGATCCCATCGCTTTCAACAAGCTGTGCTCGCCCGTTCGGGGGCCGGTAGATCACCGGTGCGTGTCCGGCGTTGGCGTAGTGCATCAGCGCTTGCTCGGGTACGTACTGAGCGATGAACGCGGTGATGAACGAGTCGAGCAGGGTCAGGTCGTCGTACAGATCGTTGTTGGTGCGGCTCAACACTCTGGCCGGGGTCGGATCCGACATAAAGCGTGCGGCACTGCGGGTCGCCGTGCGAACAAGACCCATGATCATCGCTGCCGACACCCCTTTACCTGCCACGTCGCCCAGCAACAGCAGCAGCGGCCGTTCTGGTTCGCTCACGAAGTCGTAGAAGTCCCCGCCTACCTGCAGCGCTGGCCGCGAATCAGCGTAGATATCGAGCGTTGGCACGTCGGGCCGCGCTTGCGGCAGCAGTTGGAGTTGCACCCGCCGTGCGACATCCATCTCGGCCTGGAGTCTTGTTTGATCGAGGGTCTCCTGGTAGAGCAGGGCGTGATCGATGTGCGCCCCTGCCTGCTCGGCAATGGCCCGTCCGAGCTTGAGATCCGGTGCGGTGAAGTTTCCTTCATGATTGATGAGCACAAGCGTTGCTTTCAGCCTCCCTTGAAGGTTGATCGGCAGAAAGCAGAGATTCGTGATACCAGTGGGTAGGGTCGCCTGGGGAGTGTTGAGGATCAGGTCGGTGCCGCGCTGTTCCACGATCTCCAGGTGGTTGAACAGGCTGAGGTCGTCAATGAGCGCCGTAGGGTGATGCACAATCGTCGGGCCTACGCACAGGATCGCACCCTCGACACATACCAAACGGGTCGCCTCGTTGGCGAGGTGGCGCAAGGTTTCGCCGAGGCCCAGGTGATTGCGTGTCGCCTGCGAAAGGTCGTACATCGCCAGCAGAAGATCCTGGGTTTCAACCAGTTGGCCCGCCAGTTCCTCGATCTCACGCTTTTGCTGGCGCAGTTGGTCACGCAAGCTCGCCTCTCGGTTGGCCTGACCATTAGGGCCTGCTGTCGCTTCGTCGCGAGCTTGCGCTGTGTCCATACGTATGACCTGAATGTTTCCAAGAAGAAGGTGCCGTCGGGACGGTCTCAGGGTAGATGTTCGGCCTTGCATGCACCCCTTCAATGGGTAAAGGATGCGATCGCCTCGGTCTCGCTGGGAAAGATTTCAAACGCCCGATTCATGCGGGTCAGTTCAAAAATGACCTGGACGGGTTGCTGGAGTGCGCAAAGCTTCAGGTCTCCTTTCTGCTGGCGGCAGCGTTTCATGCCCCCGGTCAGCGCCGCGAGCGCACTCGAGTCGATGAAATTCACCCCCGCCAGATTGACTACAACTTGAGCTGTCCGTAGCTTCCCGTACCATTCCAGAAGGGCAGGTGCCATGTGTGCGTCGAAGCGTCCGGTAAGCTCTAGTACAGTCACGTTGCCGACGGTGCGCGTGGTGAGAGCCATAACGTATCTCTTTCTTCGGGATTAGCGGTGACCAAACGTAGGGAGCTTACCAGAGGTTTGACCACGTGCGGCGCGGATCGCAAGAATGTTTGCGGCGTGGATGAGGTACCACTCAACCACCTCGGCCATCGGCAGGCCGCAGGCGGCGAGATAGTTCTGTGTCCCCATGGCACGCCGACGTTCTGGGTCGTCGAGCAGCCTGGTCATGGCGTCGGCCAGGCTCTGCGGGTCGTCTGGTGTAAAGAACTCGCCGGTGTAGCCCTCTTCAGCGATCAGTTCGGCCAGATCTCCTAGCTGTGGCAGTACGACCGCACGCCCGTAATTGCCAGCCTGGTGCAGCACCCCCGAACTCCCTGTGGTGCTGGTGTACGGGAAGACCACCACGCTTGCGTCTTGGAAGATCCGCGGCACGTCTTCCTCGGCGACATAACCGGTAAAGCGCAGCCCTTGCAGGTCGGCGTTCGCCTGACGTACACCCTCGAGATAGCCGGGGGCGTTTGGGCTGTCAGTGCCGGCGATAACGAGCTCAAGATCCTGCCGAACCTTTTGCAGCAGGCGGAACGCTACGACCAGCGGCTCGATCTTTTTGTAGGTGCCGAATTTGCCAAAGGTCATGATTTGCAACGGACCCGGAGGCGCGTCGAACGTCGGCGGTGGTGCTTCGTCAAATGCACCATGGGGCGCAAGCAGCACATTGCTTACCCCGTACTTCTTTTCGAGGATTTCGACATAACGTGGGATCGTCACCGCGAGCAGGTCGGCACGCAACAGGATCCGTGTGCTCACCGTGCCGAAGGCTCTGATTACACCCTCGACCAGCGGGTTGCCCCCAAACCCTGCGCTCTTCAGATCCACCGTCTCCATAATATTGTGCAACAGGACAATGGTGGCAAGGCCAGCGGCGCGCACCATCATCGGCGCGAGCAAGCCCAGGGCGGCGGACGGTTTGGATCGGCCGAACGAGGCGAACTGGATGTTGAAGAGCACAATATCCGGCGCAAGCGAGCGGGCTGTGCGTGCGATACGCAGGGCGTTGTCAAGCGCCCCAAACCGCCAACAGGGCACGATGCGCAGCGTAGCCGTGCCGGGCTGCCAGTCGGTGTCGGCGGGGTACGCCTGGTCGCCGGGCAGTTCGTCGGTCAGCACGAAGATTTCTTTGACCTCGGGCTTCTGGCGCAAGAAGCGGATGAAGTGGAAGGCATACTCGTTGAGCGAGCCGGCACTGGGCGGGTAGGGTGTGACGATGGCGATGCGCATGGCGTTCCTGTGTTGCTACGGCTGACACGGTGAGCACCCGTCGTGTGGCTTAGGCTTGCGCGTAGACGCCGCGCAGATCGTTCCACTTGATGCGTACAAGGTCGCGCAGGAAGCGCTGAACCTCGCGGGAGGTGTCCACCTTGGAGCCGGGGGCGTCGATCCATGTGACTGGCACCTCGGCAATTTTGTAGCCGATGCGGTCAGCCAGGTAAAGAATTTCTAGGTCGAATGAGAAGCCGTCGATCGTCTGCGCTGCGTAGAGTCGATGTGCCGCCTCACGCGTGAAGAGCTTGAAGCCACACTGGGTGTCGCGCACCCCGATGCGGAAGAAGTGACGAACAATCCAGCGTAGCCCTCCGCTGAGGGTACGCCGCAGCAGATTCTTGTGGGCCTCTTCGGTACCGCCGACCGCACGCGACCCAACCGCGACGTCGTAGCCCTCCTGGTCGAGTTTCCTCAACAGCTTGGGGAGTTCCTCGATGGGCGTTGAATTATCGGCGTCGTCAAAGAGGATGTATCGTCCCCGTGCCTCCAGAACCCCCCGGCGCACTGCGCTGCCTTTCCCGCCGTTCCGCTCGGCACGGAGTAGGCGCAGGTTGACCATCTCTAGGCTCTCGACCAGGGCAACGGTCTGATCCCGTGAGCCGTCATCGGCGATGATTAACTCCCAGGGCAATCCCAGACCAGTCACGTACGAAGCGATTGCCCCAATCGTCGGAATGATCCGCTCCTCTTCGTTGTAGGCTGGGATCACGATGGAGAGGTAGGGTTCCTCGCTGATTGGCGTGGTTTTCCAGGTGGCATAGTCGGCATAGGTCATAGTGTCGTGCTCCAGTGTTTTCAGATAACAAAGATCACACTGCGTCAATCACTTCCTTTTCATTGTAGTATAGCAAAAACCCATATTTTGTATAGAAGCCATAGGGCATATTGTTAGATACTTCTAGGTACTATGTGCATCTAAGAATAATAGTACTATGGCAAAGCATATGCTGGTAGCTCGTATCTTATCTTTATTTTAAAAGTGTCGTGTGATAGTTCGTGAAATATAGCAGTCCTAAATCATGTGTGAAGGCACTGCATCATTGATCGCGGCGTAGCCGCGATCAATGATGCAGTGCCTTCAGTTGTGATCCTCAGCGGACTTCGAGGAATTGCCCGGCGCACCAGCCTTCGTTGCCCGCCACGCGCACTTGCCACCAGGTGTAGCCATCAAGCTCGACCGGGCCGGCAATAATCTCGGCCGCCGTCCCTGGCATAAGGATCGTCTGAACCTCATTATTGCCACTGATGCCGGGCCTCAACCGCAGGTTGAGCGCTCCGGCATCAGCACGCACATAGACGGTGCGCCCAATCGTCAGTCCATCAACCGAAGGTAAGGGTGGTTCCGCAGGCGGGTCAGTGGCTGGCTCTGCCTCGGTTGCCATGGTTGCCACAGACTCAAGGGTGGCAGTCGCTACCAGGACATTCGCTGTCACCGGTACCAGAGGCTGGCTGGTGCGAATTTGCTGGAGACTGATCGAGATCACAAAACCAACCAGAAAGATACTGAGAATAATGATGATTGGCAACATCCAACCTTGCCAGCGTGCCCAGAAATCGGCCAACTGCTCGGCCCGCTCAAGGTTCGCATAGCTCGGCCCGCGCTGCGCACGTAGTTCGCGGGCGATGGGCAGTTCGCTCGTCGCACTACTCGGTTGACCAGGGCGAAGCGGGCGCTGTGGTGGTTCGCCCGTAGGTTGTTGGGGCGAACGTCCGGATGCGTTTGATAAAGGTGGCCTGGGTTCGGGTGGGCGTGCTCCTTTTGCCCCTGGTACGGCGTGCAGCGGGATGGTTGCGCGTGGCTCTTCGGCTGCAAGCGCTTCAAGCCCGAGCGCGTGCGTGGCATTCACTTCATCACCAGGCGCCACAACGACAATGCCATAGCGCTGCAACAACCGGGCCACCAAGCGATGATAGGTCGCGATCGTTTCCCCCGTCAGCGCAAGTGCCTCACCCTGCGCAACGCGGGCGCGCAGGCGGTGCATGCGTCTGATGCCCTCGGCTTCAGCCGGGCTCAACGCTGCCTGGGGCAGCGCCTTCATCGCCTCAAGCAATTGCCCAAAGGGGGCACGTGCCTCGGGTAACGATAACCGTAGTGCATACGACCGCAGGGCATCTTCAAGGCTCCCATGCAAACTGAGCAAGGCCAGTTCGGGGGGGCTGTGGCGTACCCGCGCCATCGCCAGGGTGTATTTATCACGGGCCGACGCCAACAATTCCAACGGCCCGGAAGGATTCTCGTCTATAGACATATTTATGCTTGCCTTTAGGTGCGGAAACCCACACCTTTACACGCAAAGCCTCGCAACATTGTTGTTAAATCACCAGTTTTGGCCCGGAACCTCTGTACATATAAGTACAGCCGCGTTATAATGGCGCAAGATCGTGTCAAGTCATTGTGAGGAGGCCCCTGTGAGCCAAGGAGCTAATCAGGGCGCAATTGCCCTTGTTCCGTCTGACCGTCCAATCCTCCGTCCGTCCGAAGATCTGCGCCCACTGCGGATTTTGCTCATCACCCCCAAAGGCCACAAAGAAGAAGCAAGCAGCCAGAAGGCGCTCTTTTCAATGGCGATCGGGGTGCTGGTAAGTATTACGCCGCCTCAACATACGCTCGAACTCGTTGATGAGTTATTTGGCGATCCCATTGATTTCAATCAATCGTACGATCTGGTTGGCATTACCACCCGTACGATGAATGTCAATCGGGCGTATGCCATTGCGGATCAGTTCCGTCAGCGTGGTATTCCCGTCGTGCTCGGTGGGGTGCATGTCTCGTTCAATTATGCCGAGGCCAAGCCCCATGCTGATGCCATTGTCTGTGGTGAAGCCGAGCACCTGTGGTCGCACGTCTTGCAGGATGTCGCCGATGGTTGTTTGCGGCCCCGGTATGATGCGAGTGACTTTCCTCCGGTGAATGAAGTTCCTCCCCTTCATTATGCACGAATTTTTGCTGCAAGCAAACGGGAACAGGTTGATGCCCGCAAATCAATCCCGATTTATATGACCCGCGGTTGCCCCTATACCTGCGCGTTCTGTGTTACGCCCAATTTTACCGGGCGCCTCTACCGGATCCAATCGCCCGAGACGATCCGTGCCCAGATCGAAGAGGCCAAACGGGTCTTCTTCAAGCCAAGCAGGTATGGCAAGACGCCCTGGTTTATGTTTACCGACGAAAACCTGGGGGTCAATAAACAGCGCACCTGGGAGATCCTCGAGATCCTGGCTGAGTGCGAGATCAAGTTTAGTAGTTTTATCAGCATTAACTTTCTCGAAGATCCCAAAACCGTCGATTTGCTCGTGCGGGCCGGTTGTCTGATGGCCCTGGTGGGTTTCGAGTCGGTGAACCAGGCGACGCTCAAGGCCTACAACAAAGGGCGCACCAATTCGGCCCAGCGGTATGCCGAGATTATTACCAGTTGCCGCAAAGCTGGCCTGAATATTCAGGGCAACTTTATGACCAACCCGGCCATTGATACCTACGAAGATATGCAGGCGACCGAGGATTTTGTGCGGGCCAATCGGCTCATGATGCCGATCTACTCGATTATCACGCCCTACCCGGGGACCCAACTCTACCGTGAGTATAAAGAGAAGGGGCTGATTGTTGATGAGGATTGGGACAAGTATACGGCGCACAATCTGGTGGTGCGGTGTGATAACTATGATCCGCTGGAATACCAGTTGCGTTATCTCACTCACTTCCTCGGCATGTATGCCTGGCCTGCCATCGTCACGCGAGTGGCCTTCAACCGCAACAAACTCGTCAATCTGGTCACCAGCATTCTCTTTCGGCGCAATCTGCAAGATCAAATTGTCAGCGTCAAGAGCGGCTTGCGCCGCCCGTTGCAACAGACGCGCTATATCGCCGAGCCAGTTGCCAACGAGCGTGAAGTGACCGCCGATTGAGGCCGATTGCCGTTGCCGTGATGAGGTTTCTGTAAAGTACGTTTTCGCGCTCTTCGCGATCGTGTCTTCCTGAGCGCAGCGAAGCATCTCTGCCGTCGGGTGTCCTCGTGTGCTTGAAAAGGGTACCCGGAATACGGTACACTATGTGCTATGAGAGCTTTTCTTGCGTTTGTCCTGCTGACACTGTTGCTGACGGGTTGTGCTCAAGCTGAGGTTCAACCCCCGCCTGCCCCGTCACCAACGAGTGCCGTTCGTCCAACCGACCCGGTACCCGGGCCGCCGCCGCCCGATGAGCCTGTTGCTACCGCGCAGTTGTTGCCGGCTCCGCTCTATGTGTTGGAAAGTGGTCAGATTGCCCGTATCGAGCGCGATATGGTTACACGGGCAGTTATCACGGCTGAACGTGTTGAGCTTCCTGGGGTCGAAGCGATTGCTGAATTTACTGTTGCCAGTGATGGCACGCTGGCCTATATTGTGGGTGATGTGACCGCCGACCGCCTGGTGTTGACCGATGGCCGCGGCGAGGATCTGCGCGTCATCTATGAAGAGGCGCAGCACGAACTGAGCGACCTGCTCTTTACGCCTGATAGCAGTGCGATCATCTTCCGCCTGCTCAATAATCGGCAGCCTGCCGATCCCAATGTGCCGAGTGGCATCTATCGTTTGCCGCGTGAGGGTGGGGCGCTTGAATTGTTACGCCCCGATGACCCGGTTGATGATCCGGTCAATCCGGCGCGTACGGTCAGTGGCTATCGTCCGGTGGCCTTTGCGCCAGATCGCACGGCCTTGTTAGTCGAGGTCTTTGCCCTCTTTTATGAAGATTGTACGCTGGGCGTGATGGCGCTTGAGAACGGCGAGGTGACGCGCATCACCGTCCCTGAGGGCGTGCAGGTGCTTTGTGATGAAGCCGTCTGGACAACCGCGAGTGATGCGGTGCTCTTGCTTGCGGTGCGGGTGGATGGCGACCAGGGCCAGGATGGCCCGACCCTCTGGCGCGCACAACGCAGTGATGGGGTGGCTGTGCCTTTGTTGACGCAGCCGGACATCTTTGCGCGTGCGCCGCTGGGCTTGCCTGGGCAAGCAGTGCAATTTTTCCTGGCGCAGCTTCAACGTGATCTGGCTGGGTTGATTACGGGGGCGACCTTTGCCCCGGTACGGTTTGATTCGCCCGAGGCAAGCCCGACACCGCTTGGGCCGTCGTTTGCGCGCCGTCTTGATGGGGTGCTCTGGGCACCTGATGGATCAGGTGCGCTTGTGGCGCTTGGCTCCTTTGTCGAGGCCGAGGGCGAGGATAACCGCCCGGTGCTGCGCTGGTTGCCGCGTGAAGGTTCGCCGGTCGATCTGCCGACGGCGCGGATGTTTATCAATGGCCTGGCCTGGGCCCCAGAAGAATAGATGCAACACCTCTATCTCCATATTCCCTTTTGCCATCGTCGGTGCAGTTATTGCGATTTTAATACGTATGCCAATATGGAGCACCGGATCGAGGCCTATGTCGAAGCGCTCTGCACTGAGTTGCGGATGCGTGTCGCGCAGGATCACGTTCCGGTGCCCTGCTCGGCTGAGGCGGCGGCCTTGCCACCGACCATCTTTTTTGGTGGTGGTACCCCGACGATGCTCTCGTTGGGCCAGTTTGAACGCATCCTTGAGGCTGCGTCGGCCCTCGTACCGCTGGAGGGGGCCGAGATTACGAGTGAGGCGAATCCGGGCACGGTGCTCGGGCGTGACTATTTGCGCGGGTTGCGCAGCCTCGGAATCAATCGGTTAAGCATGGGCGTGCAGAGTCTGCACGATCCGACGCTCCGGGTGCTCGGGCGGATTCACACAGCGGCTGAAGCGCGGCAGAGCTTTGAAGAGGCGCGGGAGGCTGGCTTTACCAATCTGAATCTCGATTTCATCTTTGGTCTGCCAGGGCAAGATCTGGTGCAATGGGAAGCGACGCTCGCTGCGATTACCACCTGGGGTGCCGAGCACTTCTCGCTCTACTCGCTGATTCTTGAAGAGCAGACGCCGCTCTTTGCGCAGGTTACTGCTGGCAATGTGGTGGTGCCTGACGATGATGCGGCAGCCGCAATGTACGAAGCGGCGATGACGCAATTTGCGGCGGCGGGCTATCAACAGTACGAGATTAGCAACTGGGCACGCAGCACCCCCGAGGATGGTCGCCTGCCCCGGTATGCCTGTAACCACAACCTGGCTTACTGGCTCAACAGCGACTATCTTGCGGTGGGTGCCGGTGCGCATGGGCATCTCTATCCCCGGCGTTATGCCAACATCCTTGGCATTGACGCCTATATCAAGGCGGTTGCGCAGGGCACCTTGCCGGTAGCGACCGTGACCGCATTGACGCCCGAAGATCTGCGAGCCGAAACAATGATGATGGGCTTGCGTCTGAACCAGGGGGTCAGCCAGGCGCATTTTATGGCTCGGTGCGGCCTTGGGCTTGACGAGGCCTACGGCCCCACGCTTGCGCACCTGATCGATCTGGGCGTGCTCGAACGCCACACTGATCGGATCAGACTCACGGCGCGAGGGCGCATGGTCGGCAACCAGGTCTTTGCCAAGTTTGTGTGAACGGGGGTGCGACCCAGCTTCCGGGAAGCTCTGCGCGAAGATGTCATGGCGCACCGACGTGCCTGAACCACCGATGAGCATGCTGCCACCACCGCGCAAGCTTCCCGGAAGCTTTTTGCAAATCTGCGATCCTTGTGCTAGACTACACGCGGCGAGGGCCGGTAGCTCAGGGGATAGAGCTGCAGTCTTCGGAACTGCGAGTCGGGGGTTCGAATCCCTCCCGGCCCGCCATCGCCTCGGTTTTTGCGTTTCCGCTCTTCCCTCCCTCTTTGATACGCTCAAGCAGAATCTGCTGCGTTGCCTGCGCCGTTGCTTCCCAGGTGAAGGTGGCGGCACGGGCAAACCCGCGTGCGCGCAGGCTCGTCCGTAGTGCGGCATCCCGCACAAGTTGGACGATACCTGCGGCCATTGCTTCGGTCGCGGTCGGATCGACCAGCAGCGCGGCGTCGCCAGCGACTTCGGGGAGGGCGCTGCTGGTGGAGGTGAGCACGGGCGCTCCGCAGGCCATTGCTTCGAGCACGGGCATGCCAAAACCTTCGTAGAGCGACGGGAAAAGAAACGCCGTTGCTCCGGTCAAAAGGGCGTTTAGGTCGCCGTCGGGCACGTAGCCAGGGAAGCGTACCAGGTCGCCGAGATCATGTTCAGCGACGCGCCGTTCGATGGCATCGCTGAGCCAGCCGCGTTGCCCGGCCAGCACCAGAAGCGGAGGGCCACTCACGCCTGGCTGTGCAAGGTGCGGCAAGGCGCGGGCAAAGGCGTCGAGCAGGCGCACCAGGTTTTTGCGGGGCTGAATGGTGCCAAGATAGAGCAGGTAGGGCCGGATCTGGTGTGTGCCTGGCACCAGCAAATTGTAACGCGCACACGTCGCGGCCACCTGCGCCGGATCATCAATCGGCTGAAACGTTGTACTGAGGCCGTGATGCACTACCTGGATGCGCGACGGATCGGCCCCATAGGTGCGCACCAGATCGGCCTTGGTCGCCTGCGAGATCGCGATCACCTGCCGGGCGGCCCGCAGACTCCAGCGCGTCGTCAGATCGAGTTCGAGTCGTCGTCGTGCCGTATGCGCCTCGGGGAAGGCCAGGTAGCCAAGGTCGTGGATCGTCACAACGCTCGGGCGGGCGGCGACGAGCGGTACCACATGGGCGGGCACAAAGAGCACATCGGGTTGCTCGAAGAGCGTCGTCGGCCCGAGCCGCGCATGGGTCCAGAGCCGCCGCAACGGGATGTTGCGCAGGCGAACATTGGCCCCGAGCGGGGGCAGGTCGGGCGGCATGCCGTTGGTGTAGAGCACATAGTGATGCCACTGGTCAAGCTGCGCCAGGGCCGCGATCACCTCATAGCTATAACGCTCGGTACCGGTGCGATGGGACGCACTGAGCCGACTGGCATCAATCGCAATAGTTGGCACCTTCATTGCGCAAAAGCTTCCCATCCGCGTTGCAGCACTTCGGGAGACGGATCAGGCTGCGCCGGATCCAGCCCGAGGCCGCTGATGAGCTGGGCAACCAGCGCCTCTTGCGTTCCGTTGGCCTGAGCCGCCTGGCGCAACGCTGCGGCGACAAGTTGTTTTTGATGGAGACTCAGCAGTTGGCGGGCCTCATCGAGAAACTGTGCGCAACTGACCTCAGTGAGGTAGTGCTCAACGCGAGCGCGCAACTCACGATCAGATGCCAGACCCTTGGGCCAGAACGGGGCGACCTGCCCATTGACATAGAGACTGTGCGCCCCGGCAAGATGACCGAGCGCCGTCACGAGCGCCGCTGCCGGAGAGAGGCGCCCCGGCGGATAGATTGCGTCAAGTTCAGTCCATGAACCCATAGTTTCTCCTTAGCAGGATGCCTGTCGCCCTAAAAACCTGTGCATATGCTGGTGAAAACGATCAGCGCAGCTGATCGTTTTCGCCAGCATCCATTAACGTAACACCCGTTCGATCTGCAGATTCATCTGGGTGAGGCGCGGGACAACATCGCCATAGCCGCGTTCGAGCAGGTGAATGCCACGGATATACGAAGTTCCACGCGCAATCGCCGCAGCAATGATATACGCCAACCCGGCGCGGAGGTCGGGAATGGTAATCATCGTCTCGTCTGACGCGAGGGGCGTTGGCCCGACGATGATCGCGCTATGTTCGTGGTTCTGATTGCTAAAACGACAGTCCAAACCACCAAGACAGTGAGTGGTTAGTTGGGTGTTGGCCCCCAGTTCGTTCAACGCCTTGAGGTAGCCAAAACGATTCTCGTAGACCGTCTCGTGGATGATCGAAATACCGTGCGCCTGGGTGAGCATGATGGCAAAAGGCTGTTGCCAATCGGTCGAAAACCCAGGGTAGACATCGGTCTCAACCACGGTAGGGGTCAATTCCCGACGGCGAAAGAACCGCACCTTGCGCGGTTCGAGCAATTCAAAGCCGCCACCAACTTGTTGAAAATGGGCCAGGAAATTGCCCAGGTGGTTCGGATCAATGCCGCTCACCGTAATATCGCCGTCTGACGCCCCGGCAAGACACGCCCACGAGGCGGCCTCGATCCGGTCGCCGAGGATCGGCATGCGTGTGCCGAGCAACTGCGGCACCCCTTCAATCACAATCTCGCGCCCGGCGGAGGTAAAGATGACCGCCCCCATTGAACGGAGCATCGTAATCAACTCGACAATCTCGGGTTCAATCGCGGCATTCGCAATGAGGCTGCGCCCCTCGGCCATCACGCCGAGAAAGAGACAGGTCTCGGTGGCACCGACGCTTGGGTAGGGCAGATGGATCTGCGTGCCACGGAGCCGCCCGCGGCGATGGGCGACATACCCTTCTCTCGTGGTTGTCACCGTGCCACCAAAGTGCTCAATTGCCATCAAGTGAAAATCAACTGGGCGTTCCCCGATCCGGCAGCCACCAACAACCGGCACCGCGACCTCGTCAAAACGGTGCAACAGCGCACCGAGTAACAGAATCGGAATCCGATTGCTGCCCGAGTCGGGAATAGGCACCTGCGACGACGTGATGTCCGTCGGATCAATCGTCAACGTCGTGCCATCGGCGTGAATCTTCGCGCCAATCGCTTCGAGCATACTGTGGGTAATCACAACATCACCAATCGGTGGACAATTCAAGAGTTGGGTCGGGGTATCGGCCAACAGTGCGGCCACCATCGCCTTGGTCGCAAAATTCTTGGCTCCGAGCGCCGTCAGATGCCCCACGACTGGCTCGCCACCGCGGATGCGATAGACAAACTCATCACTAGCCATACGGTGTATCTCCTCATATGCAGGCTCTTAGCATAGCCCGTCATACCTCTGATCATACACCATGTTGCGCTGAGAACAACTAACAACTACTGGTTGCAATCTTACGCACCAAGAGGCTCTGGCGCGTGCCATGCCGTCGGCGTTATAGTCTTTGCCTACATCCTCGGCGCTCCGCTTGGTACCGTCGCGCTCATGAATATGCAGTCTTATATCGGGTCTATGGGAGTGCCAACTTCAGTCGGCTTCTTGCTCAGTCGACTGAAGTTGGCACTACCTGATTTCATGCTTGAAAACCATAAGCGCTCGGCGATGGGAAGCGAAGTCCATCTTCGTAGGCTTGTGCGGATGTATTGCTGAAAGACCATCGCGGCGTGTTGAACCCGCCCAACCTGATGTGGCCGTTGACGAACGACGGCGTCAGTCGCCATCCCGACTGGAGTCGCGTCAACCCTGGCAATGAGCCATCGCCAACCCCGACCCCGATACCAGGCGTGCGTGATCAAAAGGTCTACTTGCCAGATGTCAAGCGTTAGCCAAGTGTGGTCGCCCAAAGCCGGTTGCGCTGGCTTTGAGCGACCGCACGAACGCCCTGCCAGCAGACGTTTCTTGCTCAATAATAGGGCAACTGTTCATCAAAGCAGGTTCCCTGGTTGCGATGCCAGGCAACGACATGTTTGATGGCTTCGAACGCTTTGGTTCTGGCAGCAAGATCCGAATTGAAGCCCTGGTGAGGTTGCACGTAGATGTTAGCACTGCGATCGAGCGCCTTGCGTACCATATGGCGGGCCGCCGCATGATCATCGCCAACTTTTTCATCGCTACTCACCAGGGTCGCAAATTCTGCCTCTGACGAAAAGACATCGAGCCCCAGGCCCATGATCTTTCCGGCACGATAGAGATCCCATAGGCCCGCCTCGGGCGCAATTTCGCCTCGGGTTACATTGATAAAGATGAGTCCATCGCGTGCCCTGGAGAGATAGGCTTGCGAGAAATAGCCAACATTATACAAAGGACTCGCCTGGTTTTTGGTGAGGTTCATTGCGTTGACGATGATATCACTTGACATAATTGCTTCGTCCTTGGAAACAAACGTGAAACCCTCACCGTATACGTTTTTTAGCGCATCTTGGCGGAGATCAACGCCCTGAACGGACAACCCATTGGCGGCGGCCAGTTCATAGACACGCTTGCCGATCTTGCCAACGCCATAGACCGTCAGGCTTTTGTGCGGGCCTAGCTCGATGAACGCACGTGAATTCTTGCGGTCAAAGGTCGCCGTCTGGTGCGTATAATGGTTCAGTTCGCCTGCCGCAGCGTAGAGCAATTTCATGACGGTTTGGGCAACCGCCGTGACACAGTACTCGCGGAGGGAGGCGAGATTGACCGTGGCGGCCAGATGTTCGAGGTGATCATAGCCTGCACTTCGTGTGATCACGCTCTTCTTGGCGCCTGCCAGATAGTTCGCGGGCAAAACCGAGTGGGTTTTGAGCGTGATGAGCCTCGGAAGCCGTGCTTCAGGATGCTCCTCCAGGTAGTCCTGCACCGTGCGCGGCGTCATCAAAGAGGTGTGCGTGGGTGGAAGTTCGCCACGTTCCATCGCTATGCTGGTTGCTTCCCGCAAATGATCGGCCTCGGGGCCAAGTGCCTCGAAGTGAATCAGGTCATAGGCGGCGGCTGGGGCGTCATGTTCGGGGAATGCGCTCATAGGCACCTCATCAAAACAGGGCTGGGCGATGCGTCTGGGAGTTGGGTGGCTCCTTACGCCATCAGATACCTCTTTCCACGCTGGTATAGTAGCGGTTTCCTTCATGCTATGCAAGCGATACCAGCGCTTAGGGCGATTGCATCTTCCGTGTATGCACCCCGCCAAGGCACCCGCAAGGGCACCCGCAAGGGGTGCCCGTACACCGG
>NZ_LYXE01000166.1 GCF_002532075.1 Candidatus Chloroploca asiatica
CAAAGTTACGAGACCGTGCAGCACGCACGGCTCGGTGTCATATCATCATCACTACGCTTCAGTTGGTAAGGTACGGCGTTGGGCGAAAAAAGACGGGGCAGGCCATTGGCGCTGCACCGTAGTGCCCATACGTTGATTGTCAGGAGCGCCAATTGTTATTAGCGGCTCACGAAAAAGGATTATATCGCACGACTACTGATTTGTCAACTGGCATTTTATACACGTGGTTCTATTCCCGCAAGGGAAAGATCGTGGTATCATCTAGAGGAAAGATTGCACGATAATAATCAGCCGATTCAAGGTTAGTGCGTATGCTCAATCAACGGTTTGCGGCGTTTGCATGGGCGAATGTTGCCTATAATCTACTCGTCATTCTGGGGGGGGCCTTCGTCAGGGCGACCGGTTCAGGGGCAGGATGCGGTGATCACTGGCCTCTCTGTGATGGGCAGGTCATTCCCCGTGCGCCAAGCACCGAGATGATGATCGAATTTACCCACCGCGTCACCAGTGGGCTTGCGTTACTCGGAACGCTAGCATTGCTGATCTGGGCCTGGCGTGCATATGCGCCGGGTCATATTGTGCGCAAGGCCGCCCTCGTTGCAATGATTTTCATGATCATTGAGGCACTCCTCGGTGCCGCGCTGGTGGTGCTTGAACTGGTGGCAATGAATACCTCAATGACGCGCGCAGTAATGATGGCGCTTCATCTTGCCAATACGTTTTTGCTGCTCGGGGCACTCGTGCTGACTGCTTGGTGGGCCTCTGGCGGTGCACCGATTACATTGCGCGGTCATCGCAAGATGCTCTGGTTGCTCGGGGTAGGTCTGTTTGGGACAATCCTGGTTGGGTCGAGTGGTGCCGTGACCGCCCTGGGCGATACGTTGCTGCAACACGGTGCTTTGCCCGGTGGCGTCGATCAGCCAGTGACCCGCGATTCACATCTTCTGATCCAGATGCGGATTATCCATCCAATCATCGGCCTGATCGTGGGCATCTATACGTTGTTTCTTGCACGAACTGTTACGAACTACCGCCCAGGTAAAACCAGTTCACGCCTGGCATGGACCCTCGTTATCCTCTTTTTCGTTCAGATTCTGCTCGGAGGGCTCAATGTGACACTTAAAGCACCGGTCTGGATGCAACTGGTTCATTTGTTCATGGCAGATCTTGTCTGGGCATTCCTCGTTCTCCTCAGTGCGGCGGCCCTCGCCCAACCAGCGCATGCTCAAGCCGCAGCCAGATCGGTCACTTCGCGTCCAGTCCGCCTTGGGACTTGAAAGACGCTCAGGTTGTCTCTGCAGCTAGAATGTTGAGTGGAGCAAGGTATGGAGTCGATAAAGACAGTTCGTCAGTTGTTGGAGGTTCGACGTGGGCCAGTCTGGACAACCTCGCCTGATGCATCAGTGAGTGATGCGGTGCAACTCATGACCACCAAAGATGTTGGGGCGTTGATGGTGCTTGATGGTGAACGGGTCGCTGGGATTATGACCGAACGCGATGTTGCGCGAAAAGTGGTTGCCGCAGGCCGGCTTGAAGGGCTGCGTGTCAGTGACCTGATGACGGAACGAGTCCTCTATGTGCGCCCCGACCAACCCCTTGCAGAGTGTATGGCACTGATGAGTGAACGGCAGGTTCGCCACCTACCTGTGCTCGAGCACGGGCAGTTGGTTGGGATTATTTCGATTCGTGATGTGGTGGCTGATATTGTGGCCGAGCAGAGTTTTCTCATTGAGCAACTCGAACAGTATATCTACGAACTTCCTCCTCATCAGCGTACATAGAAAATGTCAGTGCCTGTGACAAGGGTTGAGCAGATCTATCAAGAGCGGAGGACGCAATTCGAGGCACTGCGTGTGGTAGCGGCACGACGGTGGAGCCAGGTCGCCAACTGGCGCTTAATCATCGCTGTGGCCCTGATGACGAGCGGTGGGGTTGGCTGGTGGCGCGGCCTACCGATCCTTCTCTGGCTTGCCCTGGGGTTGCTCGGGCTGTTCCTCGGTCTCGTTGCCTACCATAATCGGCTTGCCGCACAGCGTGATCGTTTGGCGGCTTTAGTGGCCCAGAATGACGAAGGGCTTGTGCGTTTGCGGCGCGATTGGGCGGCGCTACCGCTCCGGCAGCCAACTGGTCACATTCTGGAGGCAACCGAGTTGATGCTCGCCGTTGACCTCGATCTGCTCGGGCCGGCCTCACTCCAACATTTGCTCAACACACCACGTAGCCCAGCCGGTCGTGCGACCTTACAACGCTGGTTGCTCAGCCCCGCTAGGCCACACGTTGTGTATGAGCGCCAGCAAGCCGTGGCTGAACTCGCCCCCCTCATTGACCTGCGTGACGAATTGGCCTTTCTGGCTGAAGAGGCCGGTGAGGTGCAAGAACGGTATGAACGCTTTACGACCTGGGCGCAGGGCGCACCATGGCTCGTCACGAAACCTGGGTTGCTCTGGGTTATGCGGGTGTCGCCCCTGTTGCTCGTGATCAGCATCATCGTCCAGATGCTTGGGCTGACCGTCTGGCCACTCTGGGGGCCATTTCTCCTGCTCAATCTGTCGCTAACGGCCCTCTATGGTTGGCGAAGCATCGAAACCCTGAGCCAGTTGTATGACCGGGGGGAACTGCTCGCTACCTACGCCGGGCTGTTTGGGCACCTGGCATCACCATCCTGGCAAGCACCCACCTTGCAACGGCTCAAGGCAACGCTCGGACAAGGTGCCGAGCGCGCCGATCATCGGTTGCAGCGGTTGAGTCTGATTGCAGCAGGTGCCGAATTGAGCCGTTCGCTGCTCTTTCCTGTGCTGCAATTTGGTCTGCTGTGGAACTTCCATATCGTGGCCCTGGCCGAGCGCTGGCGTCAACGCTCAGGCGGGCAGGTTGAAATCTGGTTAACGACGCTTGGCGAGATGGAAGCACTGGCAGCCCTGGCAACCCTCCAGCATGATCACCCGACTTGGCAGATGCCCGTGGTGCAACCCAGCGAACCACCACGCATCCAAGCCGAGCAACTGGCGCATCCGCTGCTGATGCCCGATCAGGCTGTCGCCAACAGCATAACAATTGGCCCGCCAGGCAGCTTTGTGTTGATCACTGGCTCGAATATGTCAGGCAAAAGCACCTTATTGCGTGCGGTTGGCATCAATGTTGTCTTGGCCCAGGCAGGTGGACCCGTCTGCGCCGAAGCGCTGCGGCTACCACCGGTGGCGCTGGCAACAAGTATGCGGGTGCAGGACTCGCTGGCCCGGGGAGTTTCCTATTTTATGGCCGAACTCCAGCGGCTCAAGCAGATTGTTGATCTGGCCCGAACCAGGCCAGATGAGCACCTCGTCTGCTTCTTGCTCGACGAAATCCTGCACGGAACGAACAGCACCGAACGCCTAATTGCCGCGGCACAGGTGATCAGCCATCTCGTTGAATTAGAGGCGATTGGGATTGTTTCAACCCATGATCTCGCTCTTGCGACTGACCCACAGCTCCAGCAAGTTGTCCAACTGGCCCACTTCAGCGAATATTTCACCAACGATGCCCCCAACCCCGAGATGCGGTTCGATTATCAACTTCGCCCTGGCTTAGCCACCACGACGAACGCATTGCGCCTGATGGCCCTGGTGGGCCTCCCATGTGCCTCAACCTGACAGGCGGTCTGAAAAGTCGACGGGTTGCTCCGAGTGCCGGCGCTTATGGTCTACCAGTACATAATCCGGTATGCGCGACACGGGCGAGACCTCACAGGTCTGGTCGAATAGGGGCGCAAACTCCTTCAGCCTGGGGCTATCCAATGTAAGTACTTCAGTCATGTTGCATAACGATAACCTGTAGTGCTAGCATAGAAGTAGATCTAATGAGGCAGCCACATCCTGACGAACTTCAAGTACAATCCAGGAGCAGGACATTGAAACTACACGGCACAATTGAAACCTTTCCACTTCGCGAGCTCATCGAGATGGTGATCTACAGCTCAGTGACTGGCATGCTCGTGATCCTTGGGCCAGGCAAAGCTGGTGAGCTCTTTTTCAGTGATGGCCTACTCTATCACGTGAAACGAGGTGAGGGTACTGGCATTGATGCGCTCGCTGAACTCTTTGAGTTTCATCAGGCTCGCTTCGAATTTATCAGTGGGATCACAAGTGAACAAGAGACCCTCTGGGGCTCACTCACCGGCCACCTGCAGCATGCCGAGCGCCAAGCGATGCGCTGGCGGCAGATTCGTGCGTATGTCCCTGATCTCAAGCTCATCCCCACCTTGCTTCAGGCATATGAAACAACCATGCCCCAGGTCGGACCGGCCCATTATCCGGTCTTGAACGAGATCGATGGCAAAAAGAACCTGGCCGAGATTGCCGAGCATCTTGGCTGGGCCAGGATTGATGTGGCCGAGGCACTTGTCCAGATGAACGTTGACGGGCTGGTTGATTTGTGCAAGCCCGCCCGGGTAGCCCGCACCAAACGTGACGAAGAGTCGGTGACGAACGCAAAAAGCGGGTTATTTGATCGCATGCTAGCCCGCGCCACAGCGACGCATCAACCCGATGTGGTACCCACCGGCCCCATAATGCGTGAACCACAGAACCAGGAAGAGTTCATTCTCAAGGTACTGCGCACCTGAGATGCTTGTCATCAAGCCTTACGCCATGCTACAATAGAGCCTGCACACGCAACGCTGCAGAGCGTTGCAGTGCTCGGGCTCTTTTGTTGTTTCTGCATGACAGAATACGCACTATGTTGCAACCCTCAGTGATTGCGATTGATGGGCCTGCAGGGGCAGGAAAAAGTACCCTGGGGGCACTGTTAGCCAGCCATCTTGGTTACCTCTATTTCGATACAGGGGTCATGTATCGTGCGCTTGCGCTGGTTGCCTTGCAAGCAAGGCTTGATCTGCACGATGAGGCAGAAATGGCAAAGCTCGCCTATGAGGTACAGATAGAGGTCGTCGCCCCAACCACCGATGACGGACGTCAGTATACGGTGCTGGTCAATGGTGAGGATGTGACGTGGGCCATCCGTAGCCCCGAGGTCGAGCGTAACGTCTCCCTCGTTGCGCGATATCCCCAGGTACGCCGCGAGATGGTACACCAACAACAGCAAATCGGACGGCGTGGCAACACGGTGATGGTCGGACGCGATATTGGTACCATTGTGATGCCCGACGCTGATCTCAAGATCTTCCTGGAAGCCTCGCTCCAGGAACGCGCCCGTCGCCGTGCCGTTGAACGCGATGATGATCCCGACCAGACCCTGATGGCTCAGATTCAGCACGATCTCGCCCGTCGTGATCAACTTGATGACCATGTGCTGAAACCAGCCGATGATGCCGTGATCCTCCAGACAGATGGCCTCTCGCCTGATGATGAACTGGCCTGGATTCTGGACTATCTGGAGCGTGATCACAACGGATAGCCAGCGCGATCGCGGATGCGTATCCCGGAGGAAACATCTTCGTATGGCTAGTAATCCCTCATGGTCAGTCGCCGAATGGTTGCGGATTCAACTGCACCTTGATGCCGAATCAGCCATTGATCTCGGTGAGACGGAGGAAATTCTTCACGTCACTGGGCGGCACTATATTGTACTGATCGGACGCCTAATTCCTCCCCTCTTTAGCCTGATCTTTTTTGGTGGCCTGGCGCTCTATCGGGCGCTGGGCGGGCAATTTCTTGCCTCACAGGTAGATGACCGGGGCAGCATTGATGCCTTCAACTGGCTGCTGCTTATCCTGATGCTGCTGCTTGGGTTCATCTGGATCATCCTGGCTGTACGGGGCAAGCAGAATCGCTCGGCCCAACTCATCATTACCATGGCCCTGATTGGGCATGGATTGCTCTTCTATTTTCGTTTCACCGGCGGGCGCATCTTCCATCTCGATGCCAATACCGCCGTTGGGCAGAGTGGCGATGCCTTGAATCTGATTCTCGTCCTCGGTGCCATCATCAGTACGGTGATGGTGCTCTTTACGTTTTATGACTGGCTCAACGATGAGTTGATCCTTACCAATCAGCGCATTGTTTATGATAATGATCAGGTGATTATTCCGCGTCTCATCGAGCGTCGCGTGCAGCGCCAGATTTTCCTGGAAGATGTGCAGGATGTCAATGCAGCAACCAAAACCTATCCTCAACACTGGTTGCAATATGGCACGATTGAGATCAAATCAGCCCGCATCAATGGCAATATTATGTTCACCTCTGCCGACAAGCCGATGGTGATGCAGAATCAGATTATGGCTCAGGTGCGGGCCTTGCGCAAAGCAAGTAGTGAGCATACCTTTGAAGAATTGATTGCTGATCGGATTTATGGTGAAAAAGCCTCAAGTGCATCACCATTGGCCCAACCTCCAAAACAAACGCGCATGATGGGGTGGATGCGCCAGTTTCTGCCCGATAATCCTGAGATTAATTATCAGACCCAGCAACTCGTCTGGCGTCCGCATTGGCTCTTTCTCGTGCGCGGTTTGATCGGGCCAGTGCTCTGGCTTTTGCTCGGGGTACCTGTGGTACTGGTCGGCGGGAGTGCGCTGCTCCTTGGCTTTCCCTTGATCATCTTCGGACTACTGGTAGTAATGCTCGTCTTTGTCGCCTGGGCCGCGTATGAAGTCGAAGACTATCGCAATGACACCTATACCCTTACCCCCGAAAAGGTGATTGATATCGAGAAAAAGCCCTTTGGCCCAGAGGAACGCCGTGAGGCCGGCCTGGGCAGTATCAATAATGTGCAATCCAAGACAACCTATATCAGTAACCTGTTGGGCTATGGCGATGTCGAGTTGAGCACCGCAGGCGCAGGAGGAAATTTCACCTTTCATCGGGTGCCACGTCCCGCTGATGTTGTCACCAAGGTGACGGAATATAATGTCCGCTTCAAGCGCAAAGATAAAGATCGTGCCCTCAATGATACCCTTGCACTCTTGCGTCATTATCATGAAGCGCAGATCAAACACGATGAAATTAAATCGTAAGCCCGGGAGACACCCTTGAAACACTGGCGCTTGCTGGTGCTGTTTGCGTTACTGGTGCTGTTTGTGCCTGCCCGATTGACCCACGCGCAGGACGAGACGCCGGTGCGAATCGAGGTGCTGGCCGGGTTCGATGGGGCTGGACAGTATCGCATCGGTCACTGGTTTCCTACCAGCCTTGTGGTGAGCAACGATGGCCCCGATCTTCAGGGCACCCTGGAGTGGCGCTTCGCGAACCATGATCAGGCGCTCTATCACTATCGCCTTGATCTGCCCCAGGGGGCGCGGAAACAGGTGCGCTTGCCTGTGATGACAACCGGGATGACCCGTGCCGCGACCGTTGCGTTCAGCGTTGATGGCGAGGCGTTGACAAGCACCCGGGTGAGTCTTGTCCCACTAAACGAGAGCCAGATTACGGTCGGGGTGCTCAGTCGCGATCGTTCGCTGCTCAATAGTCTGGCTGCGGCAACCTTTGTGCCTAATACGACGACGATCGTGAGTCATCTCGACCCGACGCTGTGGCCCGATGATCCCGCCCTTCTGTCAGGCCTCAACATCATCTTTGTGCATGATTTCGTCACGGCTGACCTGACCCCTCGTCAACGTGAGGCCCTGGATTTGTGGATTCACCTTGGGGGTGTTCTGGTTGTGAGCGGCGGGGCAGCCGCGTCGCAGTCTGTCCCAGGGCTCGATGATCTCTTGCCAGTCAACGTCGGCGAGTTGCAAGCCGGGGTCAGTGCGGCCAGTCTGGCAGCCCTGGTGCAGCAAGCGACCAGCGTTGGCGAACTCCCCAACTTCAGTGCCAACCGCGTTACGTTGCGCACCGGCGCCCAGTCGCTTGATCGGGCCGGTCTTCTGGTGAGCCACCATCTCGGGGTTGGTCAGGTGATCTTTGCGGCTTTTGATCTTGCTAGCACACGGATGTGGAGTGGCGAAGCAGAACTCTGGCAAGCAGTTATCACGCTGCAACCTCAGATGCCGATTGCGGCAAGCTTTCGCTGGCGCAACGAGAGTCTACTCGCGAATACTCTGCAACTCCCCGGGCTTCAGTTCCCTTCCACCAGTATGCTGCTGCTGCTGATGGGGTTCTATATTGTGGTCATTGGCCCGCTCAATTTCCTTGTGCTGCGCAAACTCGGACGCATTGATCTGGCATGGTTTACAACTCCGGGCCTGATTGGGCTCTTTCTGATCGCCTCCTATAGCATCAGTCTGGTCATCCGCGGGACAGCCCCAACTGTCCCGCAACTGGCGCTTGTCCAGAGCTTCGAGGGCAACCAGCAGGGCAAGGCCACGGTCTTTCTCGGCGTTTTCTCACCCCAACGGCAGAGCTACCAGCTTCAAGTGGATGCTCAGGCCCTGATCACCCCCGCAACCTTTGAGCGCTTTCAGACCAACAATGTCCCGGTTACCCGTGATGATGCTTCGGTAGGAATGGAAGATCTGCTCATTGATGTGTCGTCGCTGCGCAGCCTGATGGTTGAACAGATGGTAGATGGGATTCCCAACGTCGAGAGTGCGCTCCAAGTGGAACGCCGACGCATCGCTGGTGAACTCACCGTGACTGACACCGATCTCCGTGATGCGATGATTGTGTATGGTGAATCAGCGCAGAGCCTTGGGGATCTGCGGGCAGGGACACAGGTGCCAGTCGAACTTATGCTTGGCCAAGGCAATTTTCCGTTTGGCTTCTGGCAAGAGACCGGGACGATGATCAATCACGGGCAGGTACTCAATAACATGTTTGGCTTTGGGAACTTTATGCCCTTCAATGCACCTGTGCCAAACAACAGGTCGGGCATCGTTGATGATGGCATCTATTTGCTTGGCTGGCAAGAGGGATCGCTGCTTGAGGTAAGCTTGCCCGGGCATGCGCCCCAACACCAGGGCGAAACGCTCTATATGATTCGGCTGGAGCAGCCATGAGCGCCATCGTCGAAACACGGGCGCTCACCCGTCGCTACGGAGACATGGTGGCCCTCCATGATCTCAACCTGACCATTCCCCAGGGGGCGGTGTATGGTTTCATTGGGCCGAATGGGGCAGGCAAAACCACCACCATGCGCATTCTCACGACGTTGTTGCTTCCCAGTGAGGGTGAAGCGTATGTAGCGGGGCATTCGGTGGTGCGTGAGCGGCTGGAGGTACGGCGCCAGGTCGGCTTTATGCCCGACTTTTTTGGCGTGTACGACAATATGCAAGCGCACGAGTACCTGGAGTTCTTTGCCGAAGCCTACGCCATCAATCCGGCACGTCGTTCACGTCTGATTGACGATCTGCTTGAACTGGTTGACCTGACCCACAAAAAGCAGGCCGATGTGATGGGCCTGTCGCGGGGGATGAAGCAACGGTTGAGCCTAGCGCGTACGATGCTGCATGATCCGGCCCTGCTCATCCTTGATGAACCGGCAAGCGGGCTCGATCCACGGGCACGCGTCGAGCTACGCGAACTCCTCAAAGAATTGCGCCGCCTCGGCAAGACGATCATGATCAGTTCCCACATCTTGACCGAACTGGCCGAGATGTGTACCCACATTGGCATTATCGAACGAGGCACGCTAATCACGTCAGGTGATGTCAACACCATTCTGCGGTCGCTGCAACCGCACCGTACCTTTGAAATCCACCTGCTGCCAGGCGAAGGCACCGAGCCTCTCGTCAGCCTGGAACATGCCGCCGCCCTAGTACGCGACCTTCCCCATGTGCTTGATGTTCGCATGATGCCCGACGAGCATCCCCCACAACTTCACGTTGATCTTGATGGTGATGATCACGTCGTCAGTGCGCTCCTCGCACACTTGATCGGAGGCGGGGTTCAGATTACGCACTTTGCCGGTCAGACCAATGACCTCGAAGACATCTTTATGCAGGTTACCAAAGGCTCGGCATACGGCGGAACAAACTAAGGGCAAGTGTAAGGTGGGCACAAAGCCAGCTTCGTTGGCATATTTTGCATGCACCTAACCAGCAACTCTCATCTTCTTCTCATCGTCGTATCAGCAGGTCTGATAACACGCATACCGGAGGGAAGCGATGACAAACTATACCGAGCAAGATACCGAACGCCAGCGGCTCGCAGAGCATTCATCAGCGGGCATGCCAACCCAAAGTCTGGGGCAGGCCATCAATGCCAACGACCTCACCCCTCGTTGGCGTGATCGCCTTGATCCCCGCGGATTGGTCTTAATCGTTCTAGGGCTTGCCTGGCTTCTCATCAGCTTTGTGGCCGTACCGGAAGATGTGACGGGTGGCTTTGTGCTGCTACTGATTGGCTCTGTCTTTTACTTCTTTGGTTTCTGGCGACATATCTATGGACTCATCATTCCTGCTAGCATCCTGGCAGGCTTGAGTGTTGGCGTCACCTTTGCCTCACTCACGGATGGTGTTTCGGTACTCTGGGGCCTAGCACTTGGCTTTCTGGCTGTCTATGGACTGGGGCGGGCGATTTTTGCCCAGAAGAGCCAGTGGCCGCTCATTCCTGCGGTCATTCTCTTTGCCGTAGGTGCCATCGTCGCCGTAGCCAACCTGCCTAGCTTCCTCAGCGGTCTATTGCTCTGGGTACCATTGCTCCTCATTGGGGCCGGGCTCTATCTTGGCTCGATGCGACGATAACAGTCAGGCCAAGCGCAAAGCGACGACCCGTTGGGTCGTCGCTTTGCGCTTGGCCTGGGTTAAACCCGGTACTAGCCGCGCTGCTCGATATGAGCACGCAGCAACCAGGCCATCTTCTCGTGCTTCTCCATCAAACCAGTCAAGAAATCACTCGTGCCGACATCATCGTACTGCTCATCAGAGGCACGCACATCACGCCGCAGGTTGCGAATAATCGCCTCGTGATCGGCAACCAGATGCGCAACCATGGTCTGGTCGTCGGGTAGATCGCCCGGGCGCTCGGTGAGCGTGGCAAGCTGCAGGAATTCAGTCATCGTCCCCGGTGAAATGCCACCGATCATACGAATGCGCTCGGCAATATCGTCAATCTCATTCGCCAGATCCTCGTACTGCTCCTGGAACAGTTCATGCAATGGGCCAAAGGCCATGCCTACCACATTCCAGTGATAGTTGCGCAAACGCATGTAGAGCACATGCTCGTCGGCAAGCACACGGCTCAGAATGCTGATCAGTCCCTGCGTATTCGAGGCCGTTAGCCCAATGTCGATGGTCGAGGTCACCATTGCTTTGGTGGTCATTGTTCCGTCTCCTTCTGTTGCTGGGATGATCCCAGATAAGACCAAGTCCTAGGGAACATGGTAACAGGTCTCATGGTAGGATGCAAAATTGGTCAAACACGTAACGGACGAATGGTAAAGAGAAAACAACTTGGTTGTATGATTTTTAGTTATCCACACGAGGGCTACGCATACAATACCAAAAAGTTGCGCATTGGTCAATGCTTCAGTTGTAGTTGCTAAACGTTTCTCACTAATTGACCCTTCTCTACTGAAATGGTCGCAAGGGGCTTGATCGCGTCTGTTATGCTAGAGATCAGTCCTAACGGACTGATCGCGAGGGAAGAGAGTCCCCACACTCGGCTTCTTCGCTGGCTTCTTGTGCCAACGAAGATTCTTGAGAGCCTGCGGCCCCCAAATTCCCAGCTATGAAGCAAAGAATTTAAGATCTAAGGAACGTCATGAAACGTGTTGTCATCATTGGTGGAGTTGCGGCTGGCATGTCAGCGGCAGCGCGCCTGCGTCGACTGGATGAGGAAGTTTCGATTGTCGTGCTTGAGCGTGATCGTTATGTTTCGTATGCCAACTGTGGCTTACCCTATCATATTGGTGGCGCTATTCCTGATCGCGAGCAGTTGCTCGTTGTAACCCCCGAGCATCTGCGGGCAACCCTCAATCTCGATGTTCGCACGGAACACGAAGTCATTGCGATTGATCGCGAGGCCCAGACGGTAGAAGTACACGATCACCAGCGCGGTTCACGTTATACCGAGGCGTATGACATTCTGGTCCTCGCCCAGGGTGCCGCGCCGCTGCGTCCGCCAGTCCCCGGGATCGATCATCCCCGCGTCTTTACCCTGCGCAGCATGCCCGATATGGATGCGATCAAGGCTATCGTGGATGGTGGGGCCGAACGCGCTATTGTTGTCGGCGGTAGCTACATCGGGGTAGAGGTCGCCGAGGCCCTGCGCGAACGCCAACTCGACGTACACCTGATCGAACTTCAGGATCAGGTCATGCCTTTGCTCGATATCGAGATGGCTACGGATCTGCGCTATCACATGGAGCTTCACGGCGTGACGTTGCATCTGGGTACCGCTGCAACCTCGTGTGCCGACGTGGATGGACGCATTGCCGTGACCCTGCGTACAGGCGAAACCATCGTGGCCGATTTCGTCGTCTTGGCCGCAGGTGTCCGCCCGATCACGAGCCTCGCTCAACAGATCGGCCTAGCATTGGGCACGACCGGGGGCATCAAGGTCGATGCCACGATGCGAACCAGTGATCCCCATATCTATGCCGCTGGCGATATGGTTGAAGTCATTGATACCGTCACTGGCGAGCCAACCCTAGTCGCCCTCGCCGGTCCAGCCAATCGCCAGGGACGGATTGTGGCCGATCAGATCTGCGGACGCGATAGTACCTATACCACGACGCAGGGTACCGCCGTGGTCAAAATCTTTGCGATGACCGGGGGTGCCACCGGAACCTCGGAAAAGACGCTGCGACGCCTCGGGCGGGCGTATCGCAAGGTCTATTTGCATCCTGCCGGTCACGCAAGTTACTACCCTGGCACCGCCCCGATGCATATCAAGCTGCTCTTTGCGCCTGAAGATGGGCGCGTCCTTGGGGCACAGATTGTCGGCTACGATGGCGTAGACAAGCGCCTTGATGTCTTGGCAACCGCGATTCGTGCCGGAATGACGGTCTTTGACCTTGAGCGGCTTGAACTGGCCTATGCACCGCCATACGGTTCAGCCAAAGATCCGGTGAATATGGCCGGCTTCCTCGCCGCCAATCTGCTCCGTGGCGATGTCGCTTTCTGGTATCCTGACGAATACGAGCAACAATCAGCCACGACGGTCTTTCTTGATGTCCGCGGCCCCCAGGAATACGCCCAATGGCACATCCCTGGTGCCGTGAATATCCCGCTCACCGAACTGCGGTCACGGGTTGAAGAGTTGCGTCCTCTCAACGCAAAGCCCATGCGCATCTACTGTATGGTTGGCTTCCGAAGCTATCTTGCCTACCGCATTTTGCGCCAGCACGGGTTTGAAGATGTGGCAACCCTGGCCGGTGGCGGGCGTACCTTCACCAGTTTTTATCGCACCACGCTTGCCACAGGTGCCCCTGGCATCCCCTTTGTGTCACATGCCGAGGAAGATCTGGCGGCCCAGATGCTGCTTGATCAGTAAAAAATATGCTGGACGCGCACCAGGGCCAGCAATGCTGGCCCTGGTGCGCGTCCAGCGGATGCACAACCAGCTAGAGTATCACCCTACGCAGCACATGATCTACCGTTGCTCGTGACTCACACGCGGTGATCGAGCAAGCGGCATACTCAAAGTGAAGGTGCTTCCCTGGCCCACCCCAGGACTCGCCGCCGTAATATCGCCCCCCATCGCCCAGGCAAGGTGGCGCGAAATGGTCAGGCCGATGCCACTGCCCCCACTGACACGCGCCCGTGAGCGATCCACACGATAGAAACGCTCGAAAATGAGCGCCAGATCCTCAGCGGCAAGACCAATCCCCGTGTCAACGACCTCCACCTGAGCGACACGGCCAACAACCTTCAGCCCAACTGTGACACATCCCCCCTCGGGAGTGTAACGGATCGCATTGCCAATCAGGTTAATCAAGATCTGAGCAACCCGATCCTGATCAGCCTGGACATAGACTGGTTCAACGCCCGGGCTAAGCTTGATCTCAAGGCAACCGGCCAGCGTCTGGGGACGCAATTGCTCGACCACACGGCGCACAACGGCAACAAGTTCAAGCTCACTCATGTGCAGATGAACCTGACCAGCCTCAACATTCGCGAGGATCTGCAGGTCGGCGACAAGATTGCGGAGCCGCCGCACTTCGTGCTGCATCTCGGCAAACGTTTCGGGGCCGGGCTGAAAGACCCCGTCAATCAAGCCTTCGAGATAGCCTTCGAGACCAGTGAGGGGGGTACGCAACTCGTGGGCAACGTTGCCAATCAAAGCAATGCGCTGCTGCTCGATCCGTTCGAGGGTTCCAGCCATCTGGTTAAAACTGGTCGCAACAATCGCCAACTCATCACTGGCCGGCACCGTGACCCGCTCATCGTAGCGTCCATCGGCAATGCGGCTACTGCTCGTAGCAATCTCGTGCAACGGGCGCAGAATCTGGCGTAACAAGAGCAGGCTGGTGGCCAGGCCAACGACTGCCGCCGTCACTGCGGCAAGCGCGAGTGATTTCGCAATCGCCTGGCGAAAACTCTGAACCAGGGCCATCTCGAGATCACCGGGATTGATTGAACCGGGCTGTGTGGTGAGTGAACGAAGATCGGTGAGGAAGATCTGCTGGCCCAGCAAATCGGCCGTCACGCCAAGCACAAGCGCCCCGACAAAGACCACCAGCATCTGGGCAGCGATGAGTTGCCAGCGCAACTGGCGCAACAATTTCATAGGCGTTCGTCACTAAACCGATAGCCAATGCCGCGCACCGTACCGATGATCGTCTGGCCTGTCACGGCCTCAATCTTCCGGCGCACCTGACCAACATAGACATCAACGACCCGGTCGGTACCAAAAAAATCAGCCCCCCAGACAAGGTCGATCAGTTGCTCACGACTAAGCGCCCGCCCCGGATGGCGGGCGAGCGCCAGCAAGACATCGAATTCAGTCGGACTCAGATCGAGCAACTGACCACCTGCTCGTGCTTCACGGCTATCGGGATCAACCACCACATGCTTGAAGCGCAACTCATTGGTTGGGGCAACCACGCCCCGTCGTCGACGGAGAATCGCTTCGACCCGTGCCGCAAGTTCGCGCGGGCTAAAGGGTTTGGTCAGATAATCATCGGCCCCGATCCGCAACCCGGCCACCCGATCGACCTCATCGCTGCGTGCTGTCAACATCAAAATGAAGACATCAGAATGTTCACGCAACCGGGCAGCCACCTCCATCCCATCCATGCCGGGTAAATTGAGATCGAGGATAATCATCGCCGGGGTATAATCCCGAGCCGCTTGGAGCGCCGCGAGACCGTTGTCAACACACACCACGGTAAAGCCCGCCTGCTCAAGATACGCACGGACGATCGTGCGAATACTCGCCTCGTCATCAACAACCAGAATCGTCGCCGTCTCACGCATAACAGGCCTAATTCAACGCCAGACCAGCCAGGGCATTGGCAATGGGAACCAGATTGATCTGCGTATTATTGCTCAGGATGACAATTGTCAACCCGGTATCAGGGTAATGCCCAAGCCAGGTATTCGCCCCGCTCATCCAGCCTGGATGGTAAACAAGACGCTGATCACCACGTTGTTCAATCAACCACCCCATTCCATAGCGCATATGCCGTGGCGTTGTCATCATCGTCATCAACTCAGGTGGCAGCAACAAACCCGCATAGAGTGCTCGGGTTAGGCGATGCAGATCTTCCACCGAGGCATAGAGATCACCGGCGGCAAAGAGATTGCTCACGTCGAGAGGGATATCGAGTGCCCCCCCGGCATACCCTCGGGTTCCCCCGAGCGGGCTAAAATCGCCTGGATCGAGGCCGCTATTGCTCATCTCGAGTAGCGTAAAGAGATCATTCTGCAAGAAGTCAGCATAGGTCTGGCCTGAAGCCCGTTCGATAATCAACCCGAGTAAGACATAGTTCGAATTGCTATAATGATACATTGAACCGGGCACAAAATTGAGGGGGAGATACCGAAAACGTGCGACAACCTCTTCAGGGGTTGCAGGCTGAAGTTCAACACTCGCAAAACTGGCAAAATCGGTATAGTTCGGGATCCCCGAATTGTGGCGCAAGAGATCAGCCACAGTAATCGGCTGCCAGGTTGCCGGACACGGATCAAGGTAAGTACAGATTGACGCTTCCAGTTGAACTTTGCCCGCCGCCACCAGGCGCAGAACCGCAAGCGCCGTGATCGGCTTGGTCACTGAAGCAAGCCGAAAACGGGTTGAACTTGTTGCCACGATGCCGGCCTCACGATTTGCCAACCCGTACCCACGACTGATCAGCGTATTGCCCTGGTAGGCGACCAAGACAGACCCGCTAAAGCCCTGGCTGACCAGACCTGACAGATAGGCATCCATCTGACCAGCACGTTCGATCAGGTCAGGTGTCGGTTGACTCCTCGGCGAAGACGGCGTCGTCACTGCGGCCAGTGGGGGGGCCACTGGATCAGTGCTCGTCGTGGAAGCCCCAACCCCAATCTCAAACTCAGGGGTAACCGTCGGCAGAATCGTGGGCACCAGCCGTGCTGAGGGTAAGGGCGTAGCAACAAACCCCGAAAGCGATGGCTCTCGGCTGTCTCTGCTCGACGTGCTGCACGTCGTCAAACCAACAAGCAAAGCGAGAGTAAGCCCGACCACGCGGGCAAGGTAACGCATAGCAGCTCCGAGTGGAAGATCTGTGTATCATTGCCATTATACACCAACCAGCAAGGTTGTAAGGTACGCCCTAGGCTGGCGGATGGAAGCCGGCCCAACCCCAACGACTTTGCAAAAGATCTCAAATCCATGCAAAAACAACTCGACGTATCTGCACGGGCGCGGTATACTGGTCTCGTACCGTGTGTAGATGGGGACGAGTCTGTTGGTTCAAGCAAGAACCCTCGCTTTGCCCATCTGACTGAATGAAGCGAGACGGGTATGCTCTACTTTCTTGGTGTATTGATCGCCATCGGTGCCGGGGTTGTTTTTGGCATCATGGGTTTGCTGACCATCTGGGGTGGTCTGCAGAGCATGAGGACCGAGATCGCACGTGATTATGTGCGCACGAGCGCAAGCAGTAGCACACGGATGACGACTCTTTTGCTCGTTGGCTTGCCGTTGATCATCACCGGTATCTTTGGTCTGCTGGCTGCCGGACGTTTATTTCAGGTCGGTCTCGGTCTGAGTTGACACGCACGCAGCCCCCATGATCGACCAGGCTCCTGTCTCAAGCCTGGTCTAATCTGTTGTCTCGGTTTTTGTTGTCTATCAGGAGGTTGTATGACCACTGCTCGCCCTCGCCCTGTGGTTCTGGCTATTATGGATGGTTGGGGTCTCGCTGCTGATGGCCCCGGCAATGCAGTCAGCCTTGCGCATACACCGCATGTTGATGCCTGGATCGAGCAGTCACCCTTTACGACGCTCAGCGCCTCAGGTCTGGATGTTGGCCTTCCCGAAGGGCAGATCGGCAACTCTGAGGTCGGCCATCTCAATATTGGTGCGGGATTTGTGGTCTACCAGGAGTTGACCCGGATCAGCAAAGCGATCCGAGATGGTGATTTTTTTACTAATGCCAATCTGCTCAAGGCGATTCGCCATGCCGAGCAGACGGGTGGTGCCCTGCATGTGATCGGGCTCTTTGGGCCTGGTGGGGTGCATTCCCACGAAGATCATTTGCATGCTCTGCTCGAACTGGCCCAGCGCGAACAGTTTGACCGGGTCTTCTTGCATCTCTTTCTCGATGGTCGCGATGTGTTGCCGCGCAGTGCGCTCAGTTTTATGGATCATCTCGATGCTGCGATGGCAAAGACCGGTGTAGGCAAGATTGCTACGGTGATCGGGCGGTATTATGCAATGGATCGCGATAAGCGCTGGGAACGTATCGGGCGGGCGTATGCGGCCATGACCGCCGGCGAGGGCGAGACTGCCCCGGATGCCCGCACGGCGATTAGCCAATCGTATGCAGCCGGGGTCAACGATGAGTTTATGTTGCCTACGGTGCTCGTCAAAAATGGCGCACCCGTGGCGACGATCCAGGATGGCGATGCGGTCATCTTCACCAATTTCCGTCCTGACCGGGGCCGCCAGTTGACCCGTGCGCTGGTTGTGCCTGATCTCAACGAACAGATCAAACAACACTACGCTCGCCAAGAGGAAGAAGGCCAGAAACTACCCGAGACTATCTGGCAACGCCCACGCCAAATCACCAATCTCGCTATGGTAACCTTGACCCGCTATGAGCGCGGCCTCCCGGTAGAGGTCGCCTTCCCGCCACGCCCTGTCAATGAACCCCTCGCCGCTGTCGTCAGTGCCGCAGGCAAAACCCAGTTTCACATTGCCGAAACCGAGAAGTATCCCCACGTCACCTTTTTCCTCAATGGGGGCCGCGAAGAACCCTTTCCAGGCGAAGATCGCATCCTCGTGTCATCACCCAAAGTGGCGACCTACGATCTCCAGCCCGAAATGAGTGCCTCCGGTGTCACCGACGAACTGCTCAAGGCGATCAAAAGTGAACAGTACGATCTGATCGTCGTCAATTATGCCAATCCTGATATGGTCGGACATACCGGGTTTATTTCAGCTGTGGTGACAGCATGCGAAACGGTGGATGCGAGTCTAGGTCAGGTCGTACCCGAAGTGTTGGCGCGAGGCGGGGCCGTGCTGATGATCGCCGACCATGGCAACGCCGAACAGATGATTGACCCTGAGACCGGTGGGGTTCATACTGCCCATACGACGAATCCGGTGCCCTGCATCCTCGTAGCCGCCGAAGGGCTTGGGCTTGGCAAAGGTGAGGTACGCCTGCGTGAGGGTGGCCGCCTCGCTGATATAGCTCCCACGTTGCTCGATTTGATGGGTCTCACGTACGCAGCCGATATGACGGGGCAAAGCCTGATCGAGCACATGTAGTTCGCTCTCTCCAGACAACAAAGCGCCGAGCCAACTTTCGCTGGCTCGGCGCTTTGTTGTCTGGAGAGAACCCAAAGCTTACACCTCGTCTACCGGGGGCATCTCTTCATCATCCTCATCCACAAGATCGAGGGTTACATCCTCAAATTCGGCCTCAAGATCGAGATCCATCGTGGCCATACCCTCTTCACCGATAATTGCCAGCAGTTTCGCCCGCAACTTTTCATCGGCATCCTGCTGATCAACGGTATCCTCAGGGTCAACAATGCCGAGCAACGTCTCGGCCCGGCGAACCTCATCGGGCGTGGGGGCCGACGCCTCCGCATTCACACCCTCTTCCATCATCCGAGCCATCTCACCAACAAGATCCTCACGCCGTGTACCATCGAGCAAGCGCTTTTCGATCCCCGATCCGGCAGGGATCAACTTGCCGATAACCACATTCTCTTTCAGACCACGTAGGTAATCCACTTTGCCGTTGATCGCCGCATCGGTCAAGACCCGTGTGGTCTCCTGGAACGAAGCTGCCGAAAGGAAGCTGTCGGTATTCAACGAGGCCTTGGTAATACCAAGCAGCACCGTTGCGGCTGTCGCCGGTTCACCACCCTGGCTGACAATATCGTTGTTAAGCCGACGGAATTCGGCAGCATCAATCAACTCACCAGGCAGCAACCCGGTATCGCCTGGCTCTTCGATGCGAACACGTCGCAACATCTGTCGGACGATCACCTCGACGTGCTTGTCATTGATATTCACACCCTGGCTACGATAGACCTTCTGGGCCTCATTGACCAGATAGCGCTGGACAGCTTCTTTCCCTTGCAGATCCAGCAACTCTTGCGGATTGGCGCTACCGTCGGTCAGGTGCTGACCGGCAACCACACGCTCACCACTTTCGACCCGCATACGCGACGTATGCGGAACCTTAAGTTCACGCTCTTCGCGATCTTCTTGGCTCACCACAATACGATCTTCGTAGACAAAGGCTCGTCCAGCCAACCGGGCGACAATCGGCAGTTCGGTACTATCCGCACGTAAAGGCTCAGCAATCGGCTGATTCTCAGCTACATCGCTCTCATTCTCGATCAGCGCACGATAGCCCTTAGGCAAAAGATACTCATCGGTATAAATCTCTGAGGCGACCACCCGAATCTGGCGCACCCCATCATCGTCTTTGGCAATTTGCACCACCCCATCAATCTCGGCGAGCAGCGCCTTACCCTTCGGAATGCGTGCCTCAAAGATCTCTTGAATACGGGGGAGACCCTGGGTAATATCGTCGGCCGAAGCCACACCACCGGTATGGAAGGTACGCAGCGTCAACTGCGTACCTGGCTCACCGATCGACTGAGCGGCAATAATGCCACACGCCTCACCGATATCCACCAGTTTGCCCGTTGCCAGATTACGGCCATAGCAGAGCCGACAGATCCCGTGTTCGGCCTGGCAACTCAACGTTGAGCGCACATAGAGCGAGGTCACATTGCGCTCTGAGAAGTAGGCCGACAACTCTTCATCAATCTCGGCATTGCGATCCGCCAGCATTTCACCGGTCTCAGGATCATAGACGGGTGCGGCAAGGATACGCCCGATCACGCGGAACTGAAGCTTCTCCATCAATTCATCGTCATCAGCCGCATGCAACCAGACCCCATTCTCGGTGCCACAATCCTCAATCGTGACAATCACATCCTGAGCCACGTCGACCAAACGGCGGGTCAAATAGCCAGCATCAGCCGTGCGCAACGCCGTATCAGCCAACCCCTTGCGACCACCGTGAGTGGAGACGAAATAGTCAAGCACCGAGAGGCCCTCGCGGAAATTGGCTTTGATCGGCAACTCGATAATCCGCCCGGTCGGGTCGGCCATCAAACCACGCATACCGGCCATCTGGGAAATCTGGTTGATGTTACCGCGGGCACCCGACGTAGACATCATCGCAACAGGGCCAAACTGATTCAGGTTTAGCTTCACCGCGTTGATTGTCTGCTTGGTCGCATCCTGCCACACACGAACAACCTCTTCGTAGCGTTCTTCCTCGGTGATCAAACCCCGCCGGAACTGCTTCTCGACATCAGCGACAATGGCCTCGGCGTTACTAATGATGTCATACTTAGCACGCGGCACCTCGATATCGTTGATACCGATGGTCATACCCCCGAGGGTCGCATACTTGAAGCCGAGTGCCTTGATCATATCGGCCTGAAGAGCGGTCTTCTCTGAGCCATAGATACGAGCAAGTTCATGATCGCTCCGCTGCCCATGGACGGCCCGGATCTCATCAAAATCCGCTTCCGAGAGATTCTTCAGCGTCGTATAGTACTTATAACAATCAGCAATGATCTCCTTGAGGCCCTTCTTATCAACCAGACGATTGCGATAGCGGAGCGGTTCAAGCAACTGATTGTTGAGCAGCACCCGGCCAATCGTCGTCTCGATCAACATCCGGGGCGTCCCATCGGCAGTGGAGGGGAGGATACGGGTCTGTTCATCGCGGTCATTCTTGCCTGCCGGAGCGCCCTCCATCCGGATCAAGATCGGAGCCTGAATATCGAGCAAGCCCTGATCATAGGCCAGCATCGCCTCATCAACCGACGAGAACTTCTTACCGCTGCCCTTCGCACCATCCTTGACCATCGACAGATAGTAACAACCAAGCACGATATCTTGCGACGGCGTAATGATCGGATCACCGTGAGCCGGGCTCAGCAGATTATACTTGCTCAGCATCCGCGAGCGCGCCTCTTCCTGCGCCTTGCGCGAAAGCGGCACGTGGACAGCCATCTGGTCACCGTCAAAGTCGGCGTTAAAAGCGGCACACACAAGCGGGTGCAACTGGATGGCCGAGCCTTCAATCAACTTGGCCTCAAAGGCTTGGATCGAAAGCCGGTGCAGCGACGGCGCACGATTGAGCAGCACGAGATAATCTTTGATCACCTCTTCCAGCACATCCCAGACCTCAGGGCGCACACGCTCAACAATGCGCTTGGCACTCTTGATATTATGCGCAAAACCCTTCTCGACCAAGCGTCGCATAACAAAGGGCTTGAAGAGTTCAAGCGCCATCTTCTTGGGAAGACCGCACTGGTGCAACTGGAGATTCGGGCCAACCACAATGACTGAACGACCCGAATAATCAACGCGCTTACCCAGCAAATTCTGCCGGAAACGCCCCTGCTTGCCCTTGAGCATATCCGAGAGGCTCTTGAGGCGATGCTTGCCCTTGCCCGAGACAGCGCGGCCACGGCGGCCATTATCAATCAGCGCATCAACGGCCTCTTGCAACATACGCTTCTCATTGCGCACAATGATTTCGGGCGCATTGAGTTCCATCAACCGCTTGAGACGATTGTTCCGGTTAATCACACGGCGATAGAGATCATTGAGGTCACTGGTGGCAAAACGGCCACCATCAAGTTGCACCATCGGGCGAAGATCGGGTGGAATAACTGGCAGCATCGTGAGGATCATCCACTCGGGCTTATTGCCACTCTTGCGGAAGGCCTCAACAACACGGAGGCGCTTGGTCGCCTTTTTGCGACGTTGGCCCTGGGTCGTCTGCACTTCAAATTGCAACTCTTCAGCCTGCTTCGCGAGATCAACCGTCGCCTCAATCAATTCACGCACCGCACCTGCGCCCATATCCGCCCGGAAGACCCCGGGGGCAACCTCGCGCAACTGGCGATACTCATTCTCGGTGAGGATCCGGCACACCTTCAAGCCTTCAAGCAGGTCAAGCTTCTCTTTCTCTTCGCGTACCAGCCCCTCAAGTTCACGCAGGAGGCGCTCCTGAAGCTTCTCTTGCTCTTGCGAAACCTCATGCTCTTTGCGTTCACGCTCGGCCCCTGTCAGCAACTCGGCATCTTCAAGATCGCGCTGACGGCGGGCCTCCAGGGCCTCAAGTTCTTGCTCGACCATCTCTTCGAGCTGATCAATGATCCGCTCGCTGATAAGCTCACCCTCTTCAAGAATCGTCGTCCCCCGAAAGAGCACATCTTCATCGGTGGGTTCACCGGTCAACTCTTCGAGGCGCTCGCGCAGGCGATCAGCCTCATTGGTAATCTCTTCGCGGAGGCGCTTATAATCTTCTTCAATGCGATGCTGCGTGCTCACCTGAGCAGTATCCATCCCGCCCAGATCCTGGGTCAGCAAGGTACTAAACTCGATGCGCTTCTCCTCAGCCTGACGCTGTACCTTCTCGCGTTTTTCGGCATACTCTTGCTGGATCACCTCACGCGTAGCCTGCCGCAGATCCTCTTTGACCTCCACAATCACATAGGAGGCAAAATAGAGTACCCGTTCGAGGTTACGAGGGCTAATATCGAGCAACAACCCGAGCCGACTCGGCGTACCCTTCACAAACCAGATATGGCTCACCGGGGACGCGAGGCTAATATGGCCCATCCGATCACGACGAACCTTCGCCCGGGTGACCTCAACGCCACACTTATCGCAGACGACACCTTTATAACGAACGCGCTTGTACTTCCCGCAGTAACACTCCCAATCCTTCGTAGGCCCAAAGATGCGCTCACAAAACAACCCATCACGCTCAGGTTTCAGGGTGCGGTAGTTAATCGTCTCAGGCTTCGTGACTTCGCCATGCGACCAACCCCGAATATCCTCGGGTGAGGCAAGGCTGATCCGAATTGCGTTGAAGTCGTTAATCTCAAGCATAGAAGCTGACTCCTCAGGCGAAAGATACGCAGCGCAGCGCTGACGCATCCCCGCAGTGATCGTACCGTGCTCAGGGCGTTTCTTCGGCTGCCAGTTCAGAAAGTCCGGCACGGCGCGATGGCTGCTTGCCGGTTTAGCGCTCGACCAGTCTCCTGGATCGAGCTAGCTACCAGCCATCGCGCCGCCCGAGAGGGGCTAGAACTCGCCGCGTTCCATACCGCTCAGATTGATGCCATCAAGCGAAGCCATATCTCCATCGGCATCATCAGTGAGCTCGACGGGCTTCTCGTCTTCGCTGAGCACTTCGACACTCAGACCGAGCGACTGCAATTCCTTAATAAGCACCTTGAAGCTTTCGGGCACCCCAGCCTCCTGGATCGGCTCACCCTTGACAATCGCCTCATAGGTCTTCACCCGGCCTACGACATCATCTGACTTGACCGTCAGCATCTCCTGGAGAATATAGGCGGCCCCATAGGCTTCGAGGGCCCAGACCTCCATTTCACCGAAGCGCTGACCACCAAACTGGGCCTTACCACCCAGCGGTTGCTGAGTCACCAGGCTATAGGGGCCCGTCGAACGAGCGTGAATTTTATCTTCAACCAGGTGGGCAAGCTTGAGCATATAGGCATAGCCAACCGTCACCGGATGATCAAAGCGTTCGCCTGTGCGACCGTCATACAGCGTCACCTTGCCATCACGGGGCAAGCCAGCTGCAATCAAATGTTCCTTGATCTGTTCTTCGCGCGCCCCATCAAAGACCGGCGTTGCGACGCGGAAGCCCAGGCGTGCGGCGGCCCACCCGAGGTGAGTCTCAAGGATCTGCCCGATATTCATGCGTGAAGGGACGCCAATCGGATTGAGGATAATATCGACGGGGCGTCCATCGGGCAAGAAGGGCATATCTTCAATCGGGAGAACCCGCGAAACGACACCCTTATTACCATGGCGACCGGCCATCTTGTCACCAGCGCTAATTTTGCGCTTTTGACAGAGCAGCACACGCACCGTCTGATTGACGCCGACGGGCAACTCGGCCCCTTCGCTACGCGAGAAGACTTTGACATCAATGACCTTGCCACGCACCCCGTTGGGCACGCGCAGCGAGCTATCCTTGACCTCACGGGCCTTCTCACCAAAGATAGCCCGCAACAGGCGCTCTTCAGCAGTCAGATCGGTTTCACCCTTGGGCGTAATCTTACCCACCAGAATATCGTTGGGTTGCACTTCTGCACCCACATAGATGATGCCACGCTCATCAAGATTGCGCAGACTATCCTGACCGACATTCGGAATATCGCGGGTAATCTCTTCGGGTCCAAGCTTGGTATCACGTGCCTCGACCTCATACTTCTCGATATGGATCGACGTAAAGATATCTTCACGCACCAAGCGCTCAGAGACCAGAATCGCGTCCTCGAAGTTACCGCCCTCCCAGGGCATATAGGCAACTAGAATATTCTGGCCAAGGGCAAGTTCACCATTATCGGTACTCGAACTATCCGCAATCACATCACCGGCCTTGACCTTCTGGCCTTTGAGGACTGCTGGACGCTGGTTAATGCAGGTATCCTGGTTGCTGCGCATAAACTTGCGCAGGCGATACTCACGCTCGTAGCCATCGTCTTCCTGGATGATAATATGTTCGCTCGTGGAACTGACAACCACCCCTGACAGACGCGCCACCACCACCTGACCCGAATCGCGGGCAGCGCGGTACTCCATCCCCGTCCCCACGATCGGAGCATCAGGGCGCAAGAGCGGCACAGCCTGGCGTTGCATATTCGAACCCATCAGGGCACGGTTCGCATCGTCGTGCTCAAGGAAAGGAATCAACGCCGTCGAGACACTGACCACCTGCTTGGGCGACACGTCCATATAATCAATCCGGTCGACGCGTTCCTGGACAAACTTCTCGGCAAAACGACACGAGGCAGACGCCTCCACAAAGCGATTATGCTCATCAATAGGAGCATTTGCCTGAGCCACAATGAAGCGATCTTCTTCATCGGCGCTCAGATACTCCACCTCTTGCGAAACAACCGGCTGGATGCGAATCGACTTGAGCGGCAAGCGGGCAATCTTCTCGGCAAGGGCCCGATTCACTTCGGTGGCTGCCTCAGCGATCGTCTCATCGGTATCGGGGTCGACCACATCTTCACGCAGGATCTGACCGCGGAGCAACCCAACGGTAATCCGGAAGGCAGTCGCGTCATCAACCCGCGCACCTTTGGCTGCAATCAGATCGCCCGTACGCAAATCGCGCACATCCCGCAGCAGCACGCCACGCTCAACCCAGAGGGGCGCATTATCGACGGCATTATAGACCTTGCGATACGGCGTCTCAAGGAAGCCCATCTCATTGACCCGTGCAAAGGTCGACATCGTACCAATCAGACCGATATTCGGCCCTTCCGGTGTCTCGACGGGGCAGATACGGCCATAGTGACTATGGTGGACGTCGCGCACCTCAAAGCCAGCACGATCACGGGAAAGCCCACCGGGACCAAGGGCCGAGAGACGGCGCTTATTGGTTAACTCGGCGAGCGGATTAGTCTGATCCATAAACTGACTCAACTGCGAGCCACCAAAGAACTCGCGCATTGCCGCCACCACGGGGCGAATATTGATCAGGCCATTGGGGGTCGCACTCTCAGGATCTTGGAGCGACATCCGCTCTTTGACCACCCGTTCGAGGCGGAGCAACCCAACGCGGAACTGCTGCTGGATCAACTCACCAACGGTACGCACACGGCGATTGCCGAGGTGATCGATATCATCCGCACGCCCGTGACCATTATTCAGCAGGATCAGTTGCTCAACGATCTTGACAATATCGCGAGGCAGCAAAACACGCACCGCCATACTCGGCCCATCACTCTTGCCATCGCGGCGCGTTTCACGCTCCCAAAGATTCTTATTGAGCTTATAGCGTCCAACCTTCGCCAGGTCATAGCGGCGAGAATTAAAGAGCAACGACTCGAGCAACGAGCGCGCATTCTCCAGGGTTGGTGGATCGCCGGGACGTAGGCGCTTGTAAAGTTCAAGGAGCGCCTCTTTGGCATTATGGGCAGGATCTTTATCAAGCGTCGCCTGGGTATACGGATGATCGGTCAGCGTATCAACCTGGCGCAGCAATTCAATAATCTGATCATTCAGACCATGCTGATCAAGCTCATTATCGGGCACCCAGCGCCCATTGCCATCTTCATCGGCCTGCCAGGCCATAATGGCCCGGAGCAGAATCGTTACAGGAATCTTGCGTTTGCGATCAACCTTGACGCTAATCACATCCCGCTTATTGGTCTCAAACTCAAGCCAGGCCCCGCGATTCGGGATCAATTTGGCTGAATGGAGGGCCCGCCCGGAGGTTGGATCCTTCTCATCTTTGAAATAAACCCCTGGCGAACGGATCAACTGCGAGACCACCACCCGCTCGGCACCATTATAGATAAAGGTACCGTTATCCGTCATCACCGGAAAATCACCAAGAAAAATCTCGGACTCTTTAATCTCACCCGTCGAAAGAATCCGCAACTCGACATTCACCCGCAGGGGGGCCGCATAGGTGAGATCGCGTTCACGGCACTGAAACTCATCCAGGCGCGACTCACCAAAGACATAATCTTTAAAGTGAAGTTCAAGGTTCTTGCCGGTAAAATCCGTAATCGGTGAAATCTCTTCGAATAACTCACGCAGGCCCTCGCGCCGAAACCAATCAAAGCTGTTGACTTGGGTCTCGATCAGGCGCGGCACCTCGATCGCATCATAGATCTTGGCGAAAGAGCGGCGCTCGATCCGGCGGATCCGTCGCCCATTGGCGCCCGGGTCAATCGGCGCGATCAGGGGCTGGAGAACCACGGACTCAATCAACGGGGGCATACTCACCTCATTCTTCGTCGTCATCCTCTGAGCAGCAAGACTCAGATAGCTGACGGCATCCGCTTCACGACGCTACCGACACGCGGCGACAGCCAGAAAACAGAAAGCGCCCGTCATCGGCGGTAAGCCTCAACGGGCTACCGGAACGACTGGCGGGATCCGGACACGCGATGTTGTTTCAACTGGCCTGGAGCTCAGGCATATCCATGCGACCATAACATCCTGGTTAGCAAGACAAGACAACCAACCAGGTCGAGAGCTTATCCAATTTTGACTGCGAACAAGGAATATACCATCCTCTACCAACATTTGTCAAGCGAAACATACGTACTTTAAAGCATTCGCTCTTTATTGTACCACAAGCCAGCGGTGTACGTGCATCATGGCAATGCGAACTCAGCCCTAGCTATGCCTGTAGGGCGATTGCATCATACGAAACCGGATACAAAAAGACGCTCTATCAGGGCACCCGCAAGGGGTGCCCCTACAGGC
>NZ_LYXE01000167.1 GCF_002532075.1 Candidatus Chloroploca asiatica
CCGGGGCGGGGCACCCGCCAGGGGTGCCCGTACCGGGGCGGGGCACCCGCCAGGGGTGCCCGTACCGGGGCGGGGCAAGGCCGCATCCGGTGTAGGGGCACCCCTGGCGGGTGCCCTTGCGGGTGCCTTGGCGGGGTGCCTACACGGAAGATGCAATCGCCCTGGCATAGTTTGTCACCCTGAGTACGAAATGGCCCGTAGGCCATTTCGTACTCAGCATGACATGCCTGGGCGCGAGGGCGGGACGCCCTCGCGCCCAGGAGAAGTGTGAACAGTTAACAGCCAGCGAAGCTGGCTGGCAGTCCAAGTAAGAATCAGCCTCTAGGCTGATCTTGGATTAGTCAAAAATATGTTATAGTCATCCACGGGGCGGCGTAGCCCTTGTTTTGTTGTCGGTAGTAGCAAAAAGGGAAAGCGCATTTATGGCTCCGATCGTCACGTCGGCTCATGTGGCTCGCATTAGCCCCCCTGTGTGGCGGATTCTCTTTCACAGTGTGCTCTTTGGTCTCGCCCTCAACATTGCCGACCTGCTCTTCAATTTTTATCTGGTCAGCCTTGGCTATGGGCCTGACACGGCCGGTTTGCTCTCGACGGTAAGTCGTGGCGCAGGCATGCTCTTTGGGGTTCCGCTGGGACTACTGATTGATCGTTTTGGAGCCCAACGCGCCATTATTGCCGCCCTAGCGACCTATTGTCTCGGCTGGATCTTTATGTTGCAGGCAACCGCGCTCTGGGCATTGATTGCGACGCAGTTTATCATCGGGGCTTCGTTCTTGATGGCGACGATGGCGGTAACGCCCTTGCTGGCGAGTGTGACCTTTGATCGCGAACGGACAAATGCGTTTGGTCTGAATGCCTCGGCTACGTTGATGATCGGCCTCGTGGGCAGTGTCCTCGGTGGGATGTTGCCCACTCTGGCGGCGGGATTGCTTGGGGTAGGGCCACAGGAGACTGCCGCGTACCGGCTCGCCCTGAGTGTGGTGATCGGCTTGAGTCTGCTTGCGATGTTGCCGCTGTTGCGCCCACTGCCGCTAGCCGAGGAACGTCACGAAGGCGACCTTGATGTGCCGGTTGCGCCGCCTTTGCCCTTGCGCCGGTTACTGCGGTTTGCCCTTGCGGGCCTATTCCTTGGTATTGGGGGCGGGATGATTCTGCCGTTTCAGAACCTCTTCTTTCGTGCGCAATTCGGACTGAGCGATGCAGCGGTTGGGGTGGTGCTTGCGGTGGTCTCGCTCGGGATGGGCATTGGGGCCTTGCTTGGCCCGCCGGTGACAAAGCGCATCGGCTTGCGGCGTGGGGCCGCCCTGTTGCGGATCTGGGCTATCGCCGGCATGTTGATGATGCTTGCCCCGGTGTTACTATTTGCCGTGGTCGGCTTCTTTTTGCGCGGGCTCTTTATTTCGGCCAGTTTCCCGATGAATGACGCCCTGGTGATGCGCTACACGCCAATCAACCAGCGTGGCATGGCAGCGAGTTTGCTCAATGTGCTGTGGGCGGGAGGATGGGCGCTTGCGGCGGTGATCAGCGGGTTCATCCAGGTGCAGTGGGGCTTTACCCCGATCATCATCCTGACGGTGCTGGCCTATCTGCTTTCGGGGGTGACGATTCTGACCTTGCGGATTCCCGACGAGGATGGCTAGAAGATGTTCGCGCCTTCCTGGAAGGTGCGAACACCTTAGCAACTACCCGCGTGGTTTGGCGAACGAGACGCGCACCGGCTTGCCGCGCAGGCTGACGCCCCCGAGGCCGCGGACGACGCGGGGTGCGTGTTCGCTTGGCACCTCGACGAAGGCGAAACGATCATAGATGTCAATTGAGCCGATCTGCCGTCCAGGAATGCCAATCTCATTGGCGATAGCACCAACGATGTCAGCGGGTCGAACGCGATCAAGCCTACCGACATCAAGAAAGAGCCTCGTCATCCCTGGTTCGGTACCTGCCCCATCACCCTCGACCGACACCAGCGTATCTTCCTGTTCGGCCTCGTTGAGGAGCAACTTGAACGCTGCGGCGGCAAGATCGGTCACTTCGTGGCTCTCGGCCATCTCTTCGACCATCAACACATAGGGGTCGAGGCTCCCAGTGGTGAGCACCTCGCGGAGCGCCTCGCGGAAAGCCTCGCGGCGGCGTGCGGCAACATCGGCCAGCGAGGGCAATTTCATCCGCAGAATCCGCGAACGAGTTGTCCGTTCAATGGTCTGGATCTGGCGGCGTTCACGCGGGGTGATCAGCGAAATCGCGAGCCCGGTGCGTCCAGCACGCCCGGTACGCCCAATGCGGTGGACATAACTCTCGGGGTCACCGGGGACATCGTAATTAATCACGTGGGTCACATCGGCAATATCGAGCCCACGGGCGGCCACATCGGTGGCGACAAGCAACTCAGCCTGGCCCTCACGAAACCGCTTCATCACTCGCTCGCGCATCGCCTGACTCAGATCACCGTGAATGACCTCGGCCAGATACCCACGGCCCTGGAGACTCTCGCCCAGGTGGTCGGCCTCGGCGCGGGTGCGACAGAAGATCATCGCTGAACCGGGCGTCTCTACATCAAGCACCCGACAGAGCGCATCAAGCTTTTCGCGGGGCAAGACTTCGTAGTAGACCTGTTTGGTACGAGGCGCGGTCAGGGTTTCGCTGACGACACTGATGCGTTGCGGCTCACGGGTATAGCGCAGGGCGAGATCGAGCACGCTGGCGGGCATCGTCGCGGAAAAGAGGGCCGTCTGACGTTCGGCAGGGGTCTGCTGCAAAATATATTCAATATCTTCGGCAAAACCCATATCGAGCATCTCATCAGCCTCATCAAGCACAACGACACTGATGTTATCAAGCGCCAGGGTGCCACGGCGCATATGATCCATAATGCGCCCGGGGGTACCAACGATGATCTGTACGCCGCGACTGAGGGCACGGAGCTGGCGTTCGATGGGTTGACCGCCATAGACTGGTGCCACGCGAACCTCGGCGTGCTTTCCATAGCGGAAGAACGCCTCGGCGACCTGCATCGCCAGTTCACGCGTCGGGGTTAAAATAAGCGCTTGGGGCACCTTTTCGGGTTTGATGCGGGCAATAATCGGCAGCGCAAAGGCGGCGGTTTTGCCTGTTCCGGTCTGGGCGTGAGCAATCACATCACGTCCTGACATCACGACCGGAATGGCTTGTTCTTGGATGGGGGTCGGCTCATCATAGCCGAGTTCATGGATGGCTGTGAGTTGTTCTTCACTCAGCCCAAGGTCACTAAAGATTGCCATAGCTTGTATATGTCCTGTAGAAGAGCTATTTCATGACAAGAAACCAGGCTTTGCTGCACTGGCATAGACTGCTATTATACCATTAGGTGAGGATTCGTGGGGCGTCGCCCCACGAATCCTCACCTAGTGGGAGAAACAGTACGGGCGTGCATGTTTGGGGGGCAACGTGAAACACCTGACTGATGGACTACAGAAATTGGTAACGACAATGTGGTATGCTATAAAGGAGCGCTAGTTAGTTCGTATGTAGAGTTACGTATGACACGTCCAGTCCAGATTTTGATCGCCGACGACGATCCCTCCATTCTGCTCCTGCTCCGTGAGACGTTGCAGGATGCGGGATACGAAGTGCGTACTGCGAGTAATGGTGATGAATTGGTACGTATGGCGCAGGAGGATCCTCCTGATCTGATGCTCATTGATTTAATGATGCCATTAATGGATGGCTTTGAAGCGATTCGGCAGTTGCGCAATGATACGCGCACGTCGCATCTGCCAATGCTTATTTTGACTGCGCGGAGTGCCTCTTCCGAAGTGGTGGTTGGCTTTGACTCGGGCGCTGATGATTATATTGTCAAGCCGTATGATCTTGAAATCCTGTTAGCCCGGATTCGCAGGCATTTGCGGCGGGCGGCCACGTTGCCAGTCCATAATCCGCTGACTGGTCTGCCAGGCAATATTTTGTTAATCGCTGAGTTGGAACGGCAAATGCAACAAGGTGTTGCGTTTGCCTTGCTCTATGTTGATCTCGACAACTTCAAGGCCTTCAATGATGTGTATGGCTTTGCCCGTGGTGATCGTGCGATCCATCTGCTCGCCAGCGTCTTGACCGAAGTTGCGCCCCACGAAGACTTCCTTGGCCATATTGGTGGTGACGATTTTGCGTTGATCCACTATGGTGGGCGCGGAGAAGCGTTGTGCCAGCGCATTATTAATGCCTTTGATGCGCGAGTCCGCGAATTGTATGATGCGGTCGATTTGCAACGGGGCTATTTACGTAGTGTTGACCGTCAGGGGGTTCCGCGTCAATTTGGGATGCTCAGCCTTTCGATCGCGGTGGTCAATAATAGTGGTCAGCGCTTTGCGAGTGTTGATGCGATGAGCAGAGTTGCGGCCGAGTTGAAACATGCGGCCAAACATATTTCGGGTAATAGTTATGTGATTGATCAGCGGGTTGCGCATCAGGCGGCCTCTCTCGAGCGCCGTGGGGGGCGTCGGCCTGCCGCACTTTTGATCTGTGGGCGTGACTTGCTCCGTGACTCGATAAGCACTAGTCTGCGTCATCAAGGCTATCGCCCGTTGATCGCCGCCGATGTGATTGCGGCTCAGGGCTTGCTGGCGCGCACGCCTGACCCTGTCTTGATGATTGCCGATATGGCTGACGAGCAAGCATGGACGATCTGGAAGCAGTGTCCCGAAGGTACGCCCTTGATCGCGCTGGTCTTTCATCAGGCTGAGGCGCATGAGGCCCTCGCCCGTGGGGCAATGGTAACGCTCGAGATGAATGATAATCTGGTCGGGTTTATCGATCAACTTATGCTCCATCTCCCTCCAGTAACGGTACACGGCCCTGGTTCGGGCACGAGCATGATGTTTGAAGCGCTAACCGAGCGTAAGCGTGATCTTGAGCGCGAGGCCAACGAGGATGGCCTCACGTTACTGACGAATCATTGGTATGCCAGTCGCCGTGGCCTCGAGTTCCTTGCACAGATGCATCGGCAAGGCCGGTTGCTAACGGTGATTATGGCCGATCTTGACCAGTTTAAACTGGTCAACGATCAGTGGGGGCACCTGGTGGGCAATGCTGTCTTGCGCACCGTCGCGGATATTATGCGCGATGCTTCGCAGTCGTCTGATCTTGTGGCGCGCTATGGCGGTGAAGAATTCTTGCTTTTGCTGCCAGATACGTCACTTGAAGATGGGCGTGCTTGCGCTGAAGAGATTCGGGTTGCCGTCGAAGAGTACAACTGGCAGGCGCTGCATCCGCAGATGAACATCACGTTGAGCCTGGGCGTGGTTGAGGCGTCGGCGTGGTTGAATATCACGTTGCCCTCTTCCGAGCGCCACGATGGTGATCATGCCCTTGATGCGGCCATGCTTGAGGAGGAATTCGAGCAGGTCGTTGCCGAGGCCGATCGTCGTTTGCATATGGCGAAGGCTGCCGGACGCAATTGTGTGGTCAGTACGGAAGCCTAAGTTTCATACTCACCCAGACGTCGCGTGGCATAGGTTAAGGCCCGGGCTCCTGCGCCACTATCCTGCCCGGTCGTCGCAAGCAGCGCCGCTTCATGCTGACATGCTTCGGCAAGCTCGGTTTCTCCCAGATCGACGAAGCGTCTAGCTGCTGCGTGCAAGAGTTGGGCTGCCCCGGCATGATCGCCCACCGTCATCGCTGCCGCAGCACGGCGTTGCAGGCGCACGGCGCTGGCGCGTCCGGCGGCATCAAGGATGGCTGGAAGGGGCGTGTGACGAGCATACTGCGCAACAAGGTTCGTCGCAACATGCGCGCTGCCACTCTGTGCAGTCAGGGTCGCGAGGCGTACCCGTGCGCCTTCGACGGGTGGGCGGAGGGGCGCTGGTGGGGCAACAAACTCGAACAGTAAGCGTACAGGCTTGCCACGTTCAAGGTCGCCGAGGTGGAGCAGGATGCGTCGTTGCGTCGGATCTTCTTCCCACTCTAGGGGGGCCAGGCTTGGACTGAGCCGGGTCACGTAGCGCAAGACGGTGCCCTGAGGTATATGGGTCAAGGTGAGTTGCAGCGAGCGCGCGACGACTTGGCGGGCGGCTTCCAATTCAGCCGCCACTGCGGCGGGGATCGCATCGGCCTGACGCACATAGACTGCCCGACCGCCGCTGAGATCGGCGATACGGGTCAGCAGTTCATCCTGAAACTCGCCACCGAGCCCAAGGGTACTGACACTGATGCCACGGGCGGCAGCTTCGCGAGCGAGGGTTACACACGCCTCGCCATCACGGGTGAAGCCGTCGGTCAAGAGCATCATCCGGCTTACCCCATTGCGATGTTGTCCAATCTGGGCGAGTGCGAGGCGCATGCTGGCGGCCAGATCGGTTGTTTCGCCGGGATCAAGGCTGGCAAGCCGCGACGCCCCCGCAAGAAGCGAAGCACGTTCGGCCCCATTGGTTGCTACGAGCAACAGCGCCTGTTCCGTCGAAGCAATCAGGGCGATCTGATCCGCCCGATCGAGGCGTTCAACAATGCTATGCAGCGCACGCACCGTATGATCGAGTGCGCTCGGTGCCGAGGCACGGATCGCCTCGGGCACCGAGGTGGTCAATTGCCAGACGGGTACCCCATCAACGAGAACTTCTTCGGCCCCACCGGCCCGCACGAGATCGCGAAACTGCGCCTCACTCACAATCGGGATGCGCATCGAACGACTGGCATCAGCCACGACGGCCCAGTTGACCGGCATGGCGGCACCACCGGCATCAGCTGCAATCGTCACGATCGCATAGCCAACCTGCACCCCGGTGGAAGGGTGCAGGGGCATTTCAAGTGGGAGGATGTGGATGCTTACGCTCACGCGTTGATTATAGCGTAGCTTGTTCTGCACGACAAAAGGCCAACTTTGTTGGCGTTTTGTCGTGTGCCCTCATAGTGGGTGGGGTTGATCTTTAGACCCCGAAGCTGGCAAAGAGGCGATCAAGCGCGAAGCTAACCGTGGCAACTGTGCTGACGGTAATCAGCACCGCAATGGTTTTGGCGACACCATCCGAAAGATTTCCCAAAATACCACGGGTCTCCAGAGTTTCGTTGCGCTCACTCGCCTTCTTCATGCTACTTGAATTTGTTGCTTCCATACGTCATTGTATCCTTATGCTTTATACGTGGCTAATACCAGCTAATACCAATTCCGCTTGAAGGTGCCGCATTGTCATGCTGAGTACTACATGGCCGACGGGCCAGTGATGCCGTGAGCAACCAGGGTTTTGCCTATGCCCGCCCTTGTCACCCCAAACCCTTCGACTGCGCTCAGGGTTCACTCCGTGAGGGGTTTTCCATGCCGATCAGGGCAGATTCCTCACTGCGCCTGCGGCTCCGTTCGGAATGACCGTGGAGCCGTTGCGCTCCGCGCATAAGGTTTTGTTGCTTAGGAGCGCAGCGAAGCATCTGTGCCGTCGGGACGCCCAAGACCCTTCGCTTCGCTCAGGGTGACAATGCGGCCTACTCAACGATAAATGGTATAAAAGGGGAACAAAGCTTTGCGTCTAGACATGAGCATAGCGAAGTGTGGCTGTCTCAGCGAGAGGAGTTTGCCACTCATATAGGGGAAAAACTCCCTGATATGGAATTAGCGAAGTTCGATACCCGGCGTGGCGACGACCTCGCCGATGGCCCAGCATGGCTCGCCGTGCGTTGCACAACTAGCCTGGAGTTCTGCGGCGGCAGCAGGAGGCAGGGCGATCAACAGGCCGCCCGAGGTCTGTGGGTCAAAGAGGATCAGGCGGATAGCTTCTTCGATCGAGGCACTGTAGTGTACGTAGCCTTCACCTTCGAGGTACTCGCGATTGCGCCGTAAGCCACCGGGGACATACCCCTGGCGAGCGGCTTCGAGGGCCCCGGGGAGAAGAGGGAGTTGCGCCGTTTCGATGCGCAAGCCAACCGCGCTGCGCCGGGCAATTTCGGCGGCGTGCCCGAGCAAGCCGTAGCCGGTAATATCGGTCGCGGCATGGACTTCAACCGTAGCACTCAATTCAGCGGCACGGCGATTGAGTCGGAGCATGCTGGCAACGGCGGCTTCGAGGTGCTCGGCTGGCGCGGCCCCGCGTTTCAGCGCGGTGGTAATGAGACCAGTGCCGAGTGGTTTGGTCAACAAGAGGCGGTCGCCGGGGCGCGCACCGACTTTCGCGGTAATGCGCGCCGGATCAACGAGACCAGTGACACAGAGGCCGTATTTTGGCTCACGGTCAACCACGGTATGGCCGCCAGCAACGACGGCGCCTGCCTCGGCAGCCTTATCGGCCCCGCCTTGCAAGATCGCTGCGGCGATCGCCGGGTCGAGATCGTCGGGGAAGGCCGCAATGGCGAGCGCAAGGATCGGCCGACCGCCCATCGCATAGATATCGCTGAGTGCATTGGCCGCCGCGATGGCCCCGAAGGTGTAGGGGTCGTCAACAATTGGCGGAAAAAAGTCCACCGTCTGGACAAGCGCCGTCTGCGCATCGAGTTGATAGACGGCCGCATCGTCACTGACGGCCAGCCCGATCAGCAGATTGGGACTCGCTGGCAGTTGCAGGGTTGCTAACAGTTTAGAAAGGGCACCCGGCCCCAACTTTGACGCTCAGCCAGCGCTGCTTGCCAGACTGGTGAGGCGTATCTGCTCACGTTGATCCATGTGACAAAACCTGGGAAACCTTGTTGACAGCCTCTAAGAGGGCTGACCCGTGTTGACGCCAAGGCGCAAAGCTACGCATAAAGATAGATCATATCTTAGCGTCTTTGCGCCTTTGCGTCAAAAAACGATCGCCCGTACAACGGATACTGTCAGGCAAGATGATTATCGAGTTGCTGCACGAGTGTTTCGAAGAGATCGCTTTCGGTGATGATGCCAATGACGCGGCCTTGATCATCAACGACTGGCAAGCCACCGATCTTATTTTCGATCATCAGCATCGCAGCTTCGCGAATGCCTGTTTCGGGGGTGATGGCGATCGGATCTTCGGTCATGATCTCGTACACTTTGACATGGCGCAAGGCGTGCGCGATGTCGAGGGGGTCAAGCCCGGCGACGCGCATGACATCGGCACCGCGAATATCGCCCTGGGTGATCATACCACGAAGTTCGCCGGTATCAACCACTACGGGGAGGCGCCGTACATCGTGCTCGCGCATCAAGGCAAGGGCATCACTGAGTGGTGCGGCAATGTTGAGGGTGATGGCCGGTGTACGCATATAGTAGCGTACCTCGTATTCGGCTGGAACGTGGTGAGATGCGTTTTTGGTTGTTGTATAACCCATAGCGTGCCTCCTTTGGCTCGCGGCAGTCTGCCAAGGTCTCCACCATAATTATTGACATGAACTGTGCATCTCATGGTAGCCTGGATCGCTCTGATTGCAGGGCAAGATGTGCATACGTGGGGTGATAATTTGTCAACTCGAGGTGCTATGGGTGTGGTGAGATATGGTATGATGCGGCAGATGAAGGATTGTTATAGCTTCAAAGATTGGTCAGGATACGTTTTGGTGAAACGTCGATCGCTCCTGCGACAATGCTTTGCTTTGTTTGTGGTCGTGCTCCTTGCGGCTGGTTGCACGACGACCGCTGAGGAGGCGGTGCTTGCGCAGCCGCCAACCGTGCTTGCTGTTCCTTCCGCTGTCGTATCGCCAGTGCCAACCCGCGAGGGGGGGCTGTTGATCCTGCCCGATGCCGGGCCGATCAATCGGACGGCCCAGGTGCTGCCTGATGTGATCCGTCGCAGCGGGGCACCGGTGGTTGAGGTGGTGGTCGTGGCGACCTATCCCCATGATCCCGAAGCCTTTACGCAGGGGTTGGTCTACCATGGTGACGACCGTTTCTACGAGAGTACGGGGCTGTATGGGGCTTCGACCTTGCGTGAAGTGGCGCTTGATGGGACGCAGGTGCGCGAGCCGCATATGCTTGAGTCAAACTATTTTGCCGAGGGGATTGCGCTTGTGGGCGACCTGATCTTCCAGTTGACCTGGCAAGAGCGCACCGGTTTTGTCTATGACCGCGCTGATTTTCGTGAGGTAGATCGCTTTCGTTATCCGCCTCAGGGCCGACCTCTTCCGCTAGAAGGGTGGGGCTTGACCTTTGATGGGACGCACCTGATCATGAGCGATGGCACGGCCAATCTCTATTTTATTGACCCTGAGGCAACCTTGCAGACGGGTGAACTCACGGTGGTTGATCAGGTTGAGGTGTATGATCGCCTTGGTCTGGTGCCGCGCCTCAATGAACTCGAATATATTGAAGGCGATGTGTATGCCAATATCTGGTTTTCTGATTTGATCGCACGGATCGATCCGAAGACCGGGCAAGTCAAAGCCTATCTTGACCTCAGCGAGTTGCGCGACCTGTTGCCCGCGAATCCGCCGGGCCTGCGATCGCCTGAAGTGTTGAATGGCATCGCCTATGATGCCGAAGGCAAGCGCCTCTTTGTGACGGGGAAACTCTGGCCGCAACTGTTCCAGATCGAGCCGTTGTGGCGTGTCCATATGCCGTATGTGCAGGGTCGTTTAGATGGGAGTTTGTAGGTTACCGTATGAAGATTGAGCAGATTGAGCTTCGGCGGATTGCGTTACCGTATGTGGCCCCTTTTGAGACGAGTGGCTGGCGTGAATTGGCGAGCCATGCGTTGTTGGTGCGGGTGGAGGCCGATGGAGTCGTCGGGTGGGGCGAGTCACCAGTCGGAATTGGCCCTTGGTATAACGAGGAGACGAGCAGTACCGCCTGGGTGATGGCCCAGGAGCATCTGGCCCCAATGTTGCTAGCGTCTGAATTGAATCGGCCCGAGGACGTGGCGGCGGTCTATGCTCGCGTGCGCGGCAATCGCATGGCCTGTGCTGGTTTTGAGTTTGCGGTGTGGGATCTCTTTGGGCGGGCCACCGGGCAGAGCCTGCGGTCGATGCTGGGGGGGCAACGTGAGCGCGTCGAGGTGGGGGTCAGTGTGGGGGTTCAACCCGATCTTGATACGCTGCTGCGCGTGGTCGGCGACTATGTTGCGGCGGGCTATCAGCGGGTCAAACTGAAGATCAAGCCGGGCTGGGATCTTGAGCCGACGCGGCTTGTGCGTGAGACCTGGCCTGATCTGCGGTTGCAAGTTGATGCGAATAGCATCTATACGCTTGATCACGCGGCGCACCTAGCGAAACTCGATGCGTACGATCTGCTCTTGATCGAGCAACCGCTGGCCCACGATGACATTGTTGATCATGCCAAGTTGCAGCGCATCGTGCAGACGCCGATCTGTCTTGATGAGAGCATTGTCTCGCCTGATCACGCCCGCTGGGCGCTTGAGTTGCGGGCGTGTGGGGTGATCAATATCAAGCCGAGTCGGGTTGGAGGGTTGCACGCAGCGCGTCAGATCCACGACATGGCGGCAGCGGCTGGCGTGCCGGTCTGGTGCGGCGGCATGCTCGAAACGGGCATTGGTCGGGCGGCGAATGTCGCGCTGGCGAGCCTGCCAAACTTCACCTTGCCGGGGGATATCAGTGCCAGTGCGCGCTACTTTGCCCGTGACATTGTCACCAATCCCTTTGTGCTCAATGCCGATAGCACCCTGACAGTACCTGATGCACCAGGATCTGGGGCCGACATCGATGTCGATTTTCTTGACCAAGTCACGGTAGAGAAGGTGATTCTTCGTGGCAGGCTGGCGGGCTGACGCCCGCCAGCCTGCCACGGGGGTGCGGGCCTGCGATTTATGGGACGATGGGGGTGGGTGGGGCGGGGATGTCGCAGGCGAGGCGGCGGACGAGGTCGCGCCCGTCGCGTTCGCGGATTTCGACGATGTGAGTGCCTGGCCGCTCGTCACCGATCTTCAGGTTGAGCGTGTACCGTCCGTCGGCCCGTGAGAAGCCCCCGCCAACCGGGCGGCTGTTGAAGTAGAGCAGCAGCGCCGTATTGGGCTCGGCTTCGCCCGTCAACTCGACGGTGGACTGGGCAAAGCAGGTCAGGGTCTCGATTCCATCAGGGAGACTAGTGGGCGTGATGGTGGCAAGCCCGCCATTGGGGGTTCCGGTCGCTGTAGGCGTTGAGGTCAACGTCGCCGTTGCCGTTGCGTTGCCGTTGTTGGCCGGGGTTGTGGTTGGTGTGTTCGTTCGGGTTGGCGTGGCCGAGGGTTCATTCATTGTACCCCCGCCCGCCCCTCCATTCGGAGTTGCAGTTCTGGTAGGCGTATTAGTGCGTGCGGTTGTTTGCGTACCCAGACTTTCCGCGGTTTGGGTAAGAGGGTATGCGATTGCGGTTTGGGTTCGACTCGTATCCTGGGTCGACTGCAACGCTACCTGAGTAGCGAGACAATTGGTCAGGGGCTCATTAGGATAGGCCGGGTCGGGGCAGATCTTCTGCTGCTGAGCGGTAAGCCTCTCGGAAAGCGGGCCACTCATCATTAGCAGTAGCACGATCACACCAGTCACAATGAGGCTCAGTGGCAAGAAGAGATTGTTGCGTTGCATCGAGGTCTGCTCCTAACTTCCTGAAGCCTGGGCAATCAGATCTTGAAAGACGTTGAAGGGTTGGGCACCAATCAGGGTGCGTTCGCCGAGGCGAAAGACCGGGCGTGAACGAATGCCGTCGGCGGTGGCAGCGTCGTGATCGGCGCGGACGGCAGCGCGATGCGTTGCGGCGTCGAGGCAGGCGTTGAGTTGGACAAGGTCAACGTTGGCGTCAGCGGCGGCGGCGGCGAGTTCCTGCTCGGTGTCAAAGAGGATCTGATTGTAGCGTGCATAGATTGCCTGGCGCATTGGCCAGAACTTGCCCTGGTCGGCGGCGCATTCACTGGCTTCGGCAAGCCGCAGCGAGCGATCCCCAAGCTGGACGAGATGGCGATAGACCAATTTCACGGTTCCCGTCTTGATATACTGCTCGATCAGTTGTGGCTCGGTCTCCAACACGTGGAGTGCACAGGCCGTTCAGAGAAAATCGGAAAACATCTCCAGGGTCACCGGGGCCTCAGGATCACCAAGCACATGATAGCCTTCGGCGGTACGACTTTCGGCGATGGTGGCCGGTGGGGCGACGGTGGCGGTTGGTGGCACAGGTAGGTCAGTTGGTAGAGGCGGGAGCGTTGGTGTGGCGGCAACCTCGGGGGTTGGCAACGCTGGCGTCGCAGTTGGCGCAGCGGTAGCGACGGCGAGCGTTGGCGGCACTGCGGTTGGCGACGGTGTCACAACGACAGACCCGCCGCAGCCGACGAGCAGCAGCGCCCACACTACGAGCAGCATTGGTATTCGATAGGCCATCATTTGCCCTGCCTCTCTATGATCCTGGCACGTATACTGTACCACAGGCGGGGAGGAGCAACAAGGTTACGCTGAAAATGGGGGAACTTGGTTCCCCCATTTTCAGCGTAACCCTGGTGAGCTATAAGGGTTCCGCATTTTCAGCGTAGCCCTGGTGAGCTATAAGGGTTCCGCATTTTCAGCGTAACCCTGGTGAGCTATAAGGGTTCCGCATTTTCAGCGTAACCCTGGTGAGCTATAAGGGTTCCGCATTTTCAGCGTAACCCTGGTGAGCTATAAGGGTTCCGCATTTTCAGCGTAACCCTGGTGAGCTATAAGGGTTCCGCATTTTCAGCGTAACCCTGGTGAGCTATAAGGGTTCCCCCATTTTCAGCGTAACCCTGGTGAGCTATAAGGGTTCCGCGGGCGCGGGCGGGCGCTTCGCCCCTACGACGGGCCATTTGGTGGCAGGTAGCGGACTTGCACAATCTGATAGCCCCACATGGCAAGGCGGTTCAAGACGCCGAGCATGGCGGCTTGATCGGGCAAATAACCTGTAAGGGTGCTGATCGTACCGCTTTCGGTCTCGGTGTAGGTCAGTTGCAGTTGTAATTCGGCTTGCCAGTGCGATTCAACCTTGCCTCGGATCTGGATAACATATGTTGCATCACGATCAGCAACAAGACACATATGTTTTTGTCCTAATGTACGTTACTAACTCCTAAGAACCCATTCTCCTGGGGTAAAGTTAGTATAATGGGATCAATGCTTCAATACATCACATAAAATGAAGTAGAAGGTGGAACCCGTTCATTCAGGGGGCAACATGCCAAGGGCGCGGGCGGCGGCAACGGCTTCACGGCGACTGCTCACGCCGAGCTTGCTGTAGATGGTGCTGGTATGTTTGCGGACCGTATTGGGGGCAATGATCAGATGATCGGCAATCTCTTTGCTGGACCAGCGGGCGGCAAGCAGGGCGAGGATCTCAGTTTCGCGGCGCGTGAGGACTTCGGGGCGATCAAGGGGCGGCGTCGTCATCGGCGCAGATTCAGCAATGATGCCTGATCGTTCTGCGGCCATCATGATGCGCTTGAGATAGTCTGGGGCAACCCCGCGCTGGGCCAAGGTGTTGAGCAACGGCACAAGCAGGGGGCCGAAATCGACAAAGCTGCGGATCATGGCCCGTGGCTCGGCCAGTTGGATGGCTTGCTGGAGTGCAGCGAGGGCGGCTTGGGTCTGGTGGCGCGCTTGATGCAACAGAGCCTGTACCGTCAGGACAAGGATCGCAACGCGGGTGCTGTGGTTGGTCAGCACATGGTGCTGGGCTTGCTCAAGCAGCGCAGCGGCCTGGTGGTGTTCGTCAGCGCTGCCAGCCACAATGAACGCAACGATCTGCGTCAACTGGGGAAACGCGAACGAGACACTCAAGCCAAAATGAGGGTTGGGCTGGATCTGGCGTGCCAGAGCGAGCGCGGTTGCATGATCGTGGCGCAAAAGGGCGAGGCGAACACTACATCCGAGGGCTTGATTGCGAAACGCGACGCTGCCCTCTTCAATCGCAAAAGCATGCGCCTCTTGTTCATAGCTTGCCGCCTCGGCATGCAAGCCTTGCACGGCGGCAATCACGGCCAGGCCAATCACGGCATTGAGATACATAATTGGATTGGCCTGATATTTTAAGCGCACAAGCTGGGAAAAATAATCGGCAGCCTGGGCCAGATCCGCACGTTCATAGGCCTCAAAGCCGAGGGAAATCAGGCCATAGGAGATCCAGGTGGATGCCACCATGCCATGCTCTTCAACAACCTGGAGCAAGCGCTGGGCGTCGCGCCTGAGCGCTGAAAACTCACCAGCCAGGTAATGCATGCCACAGAGGGCCGAGAGGCGGCCGACGGTCAACCATGGTGAGCGGGGATCAACGTGCTTTGGCTGGAGTGATGCGATGATCTGCTGGCCTTCGCCATAGCGATTGGTCGCAATATACGCGAGGCCAAGGTAGATCAGCGCTTGGCGAACCACGGTAAAGGCCGAGCCATGGTGCGCAGCGTGTTCCAGCAATTGGCATGCCTCGGTTGTCCTCCCTTGCCAGTAGCACAAAATTCCCTTGAGGTTATCGCGGTCGGCGAGAAAGGTCGGCCAGGGCAGGATGGTCTCGTCTGGTGATGTTGCAGCGAGTTGGGCATCAATCTGCTCTAACCCTGTGGCGAGTTGAGCCAGGTTCAGATTGATGGAACCTTTGCGGGCGGTGAGAAAGGTGAGCCCGGGGCGTTGTGCGATCAACGTCGGTGGCAAGAGATTCAGCAGGCGCGGCGGCATCCAGACTTGGAATTGTTGGATGATCGCCGCGTTGAAATGTTGCTCGATCACGTCGGCGGCCCCAGGCTCGTCACCAGCAGCGAGAAAATGGGTAATCGCCTCTTCGAGCGCATCATTGCGGGCAAACCAGTGGGCGGCTTGGCGGTGCAAAGCGCGCACACCATCTTCGCCGCTTGCCAGATGCAAGCGACGCAGCAAGAGATCGCGAAAGAGGGGATGAAAGCGATACCAGCGCTGCTCGTGGTCGAGCGGGGCCAGGAACAGGTTGGCCTGTACCAACTGCTCAATCTGCTCGGCCATCCAGAGGTGGCCGGGATCGGCGGTGCTGGTCTGTTTGCCTGCAAGCGATGGGCTTCCTGATCGCCCAGTCTCTTTGCGTCCGTTAGCTCCGCTAAAGGCATCTGCTGGCGCAAGGCCGACCAGCGTAGCCCCAAGATGCGCACAGAAACGGCTTGGTAGGGCAAGGCGCAACAAGATCTGCTGCACTTCGTCGGTCTGTTGCGCCAACACTTCATCGGCCAGATATTCGGCAATCTGGCGATTCGCTTTGACGGGCAGGTGATCATAGCCGGTGCGCTCAAATTGACTGAGGGCCGCCATTTGCAGTGCAATCGCCCACCCTTCGGTCTGCTGCAGCACCAGGTTCAGGGCCTGATGGCTAGGCATGTGCCCGGTCATCTTCACCAGAAACGTCTCGGCCTCGGCCTTGGTAAAACGCAGATCATCGGCACGGATCTCGGTGACTTCGTGCTCGGCTTGTAAACGTCCGAGCGGCAGCGGCGGATCAGTCCGGCTGATCAACACGACCGAACACTGAGGCGGGAGGTTGCGCACGAGATAGGCTACCGTCTGATGCACGGCCTCGGACGTAATTACATGATAATCATCAAGCACCAGGATCAGTGGTGTCGAGAGTTGGCTAAGGTCAACCAGTAGTGCGCGGAGCATGACATAGAGCGGTGACGCCGAGGTTTTGAGCAGCGCAACGGTTGAGGCGCATGCATCAGAAAGAACCCTGGTCACGGCACCGACGAGATAGGCCAGGAAATGAGGGCCATCCTGATCGTGTTCATCGAGGGTGACCCATGCCACCGCAGGTTGTTGGGGGGAGCGACGGGTGAGCCACTGGGCTACGAGGGTTGACTTGCCAAAGCCTGCCGGTGCAACGACCAGGGTGAGGCGCGTGGAGGGGTGTGGCCCCAGACGTGCGAGCAGATCGGTGCGCAGAACAAGCGTATCACGCAACTGCGGCATGGTCAATTTTGTAGGCACGAGCAAGGGCAGTGCGTATGTCAACCTATCCTCCAGTCAGACCTAACCGACACGTAGATCAGTATACGTCACCTTGTCATTGGCAAGCAAGAGGAAGGTTGTTTATTGCTAGGGCGATTGCATCTTCCGTGTATGCACCCCGCCAAAGCACCCGCAAGGGCACCCGCAAGGGGTGCCCGTACACCGGATTCGGCCCCCGCCCCGGTACAGGCACCCCTTGCGGGTGCCCCGTTGTATCCGATTTCGTATGATGCAATCGCCCTGTGTTTATTGCTTGGATGGAACCTCCGCCAGCTTTGCTGGCGGAGGTTCCATCCAAGCAATTTAGTTGTTTTCGGAAGCAAGAAAAGATCGATTTTCGAGGTAATTGATGATCATGCGGGCGTTTTCTTCGGGGGTTGTATCAACGGTGGTGAGCCGAAGTTCGGGGTCAAGCGGCGGTTCGTAGGGGTCGTCGATGCCGGTGAAACCTTTGAGTTCACCGCGACGCGCTTTGAGATAGAGGCCTTTGGTATCACGGGCCTCGCAGACATCAAGCGGTGTATCAACAAAGATTTCGATGAACTGGCCTTCATTGATCATATGGCGACACTCGTTACGCGTGGTGCGATAGGGACTGATGGCGGCGCAGATGACGACGCCGCCCGCTTTGACGACTTCACCGGCGACAAAGCCAATGCGCAGGATGTTCGTGTCACGGTCTTCCTGCGAAAAGCCTAAGCCTTTTGAGAGATGGGTCCGCACGACATCGCCGTCAAGCACGGTCGGAATACGTCCCTGTTCCTGGAGCAGAATGGTGAGGATCGAGGCAATCGTTGATTTGCCGGCGCCACTCAGCCCGGTGAACCAGAGGCAGAAGCCCTGTTGGAAACGGGGCGGGTGGCGTTGCCGCAGGATTTCGGCGGTCTCGGGGCGGGTAAACCATGTCGGCAGCAAACGCCCCTGGGCCAGATACTCGTCGCGCACCTCGGTTCCCGAGAGATTGGCGATTTCGGCGTTGGCCGGGATCTCGTCGCGGGTGACATATCGCTGGTGAGTTTTGAGGTAGACCAGTTCGGTGAAGGGCACCATCGTGACGCCGAGCTCTTCCTGGTGGGTAGCGAGCAGATCCTGGGCAGCGTAGGGGCCATAAAAGGGTTGCCCTTGGCTATCGTTGCCAGGGCCGGCGTGGTCGCGCCCGACGATGAAATGGGTTGCGCCATAGTTGCGCCGGATCAACGCATGCCAGACTGCCTCGCGGGGGCCGGCCATGCGCATCGCGAGGGGCAGCAGGCTGAGCAGCGTCTTGCTGGGGTCGAAATAGTTTTCGACGACGGCTTTATAGATGCGCACCCGCGTAAAGTGATCCACATCGCCTGGCCGGGTCAAGCCGACAACGGGATGGATCAAGAGTGCGCCCTCAACCTGCTGAGCTGCCCGACGGATCATCTCTTCGTGAGCGCGATGGAGGGGATTGCGGGTCTGGAAGGCGACGACCCGCGGATGCCCGAGGTCGGCGAGCAGACGGCGCACCTGAGCGGGCGTACGGCGCAACTCGACAAAGTCGAAATAGGTTGGCAACGCCAGCACCTTGAGCGCACCACTGGCATAGAATTTGCCCCAGCGCGTCATCTCGGCCACCAGCGGATGGCGCGGATCGGTTGTGCCGAGCACCTGGCGCATCTCGGCCTCGGGGTCATAGGCAAAGACCTCTTCGAGATCCATGATCGCGAGGGGGGTATGGTACGCATCGCGCAGCACCACGCGGTCGGTGCCGGTGGGTGGGGCTTCGAGGGGGAGCATGATCGGCATCGGCCAGAGCGTGCCGTCAGCCAGGCGCATCTCGGCACAGACGCGTTCATAATCAGCGCGGCCCAGAAAGCGCGTCAACGGCGAAAAACCACCGCACGCGAGCAACTCGAGATCGCAGACACTTCTTGGTGACAGTTGGATACTCGGCAGGTGGGCGGCTTCTTCCAGCAAGATTTGGCGTTCTTCAGGCGAGGCGATCACATTGGCGAGGTGACCGCCATAGGGCGGGATCTGAGGATCAGGCAGGTTCATCTGGGTCTTCCATTTATCACAGGTTTTTATGCTGACGGCTTATTATAGCAGCACGGCGGCGGGGGGCACGGCGGTGCCGTGCCCCTACGGGCGGGCGGGGGGCACGGCGGCGGCGGCACGGCGGGGCACGGCGGTGCCGTGCCCCCACGGGCGGCGGGGCACGGCGGCGGCGGGGCGGCGGCTGTAGGGGCACGGCTTGCCCGTGCCCTTCCTTCCATGGGGCACGGCTATTAGTAGAGGCACGGCACCGCCGTGCCTCTACTAATAGCCGTGCGGCAGCGGGAGGCGTGTGGTGAGGCGCTGGAGGCTGCGTTTGAGCGTTGCGCGAAGGGTGTCGGTTGCCAGGCGGGTACGCAGGTAGGCGTAGAGATGGCCTGGATGCGGGGCAAGGTGCTGCATGGCGGCGGTTTGTTGAAAGATGGCGTAGTTGAGTTGGATGCGTTGCCGGGCTGTGCGTTCCCAGGGAGGGATCAGATCGAGGTGCCACAGCGCACGGGCGTAGGGTGGCACGTCGATCAGCGCGAGTTCTGCCAGAATGGGCGCGGGTACATCAGTCACGCCGAGTGCGCGCATGGTTGCAAGCTGTTCGTGGAGCATGAAGGCAAGCTGGCTCTGGGCTGCCATGGCAACAAGCCGGGACCAATCGATGGGGGAACGGGCGATGAGCCGAGTGGCATCCACCAGCGGGATCAATTCCAGGGCGGGGCCGGTGGTTAGCGCCTGCAACAACTGATCGGTCGGATCCAGGGTCTGCGCCTGCAAGGAGGCATGGGCCAGAGGGACGGCCCGCTCAAACCATTGGCTGCCCCATGCAGCAAGGGGGGCATAGGGCAAAGCGTGCCAGCAGAGGCGTACCTGATCGACGTGCTGATTGGCGGTTGGCCTGCTGAAGAGATAGCCTGCCTGCCAGCGCACGAAGCGCTCGTTGGTGAGGCTCGCGGTCGGAGGGGAAGGCTGCCAGCCTGCCGCGCTCAACGTCTGGATCGCCGTACCCCGATCTTCGGTGGGCACCAGCACCTGCGGCACCCCAATCGGGCGGAGCGCCTGCGTATCATAGACCGTGAGTGCCAAGGCCGCCGGGCCAAGCAACAACGCCGACTGACCGACGGCATCGAACACCTGCCAAACATCACTAGCCGCCCTGATCGCCCGCTGATTGGCATACCAGACCCGCCGATAGATGCCCTTGATCCGCGGGAGCCACGGATGCTTGGGGGCGATGCGCTGGAGCTGCGGAACAATCAACGGAAGCAAGTGAAACTGACCAGGCTCTAACCGATTAAGCTCCGTTGTTGCCAACCAGGTCTGCACAGCCTGGGGATACGTCTCCTCTGGGCGCAACACTGCGTGCAGCAAAGCCTGGGTTGATGGCGAGAGGTTCATGGTGTACCAATGTCTGTTGATCCTGAAGATTGACGGCGTTTGCGCAGCAGCGATTGCCGCATCACCACAAACCACTCACGGCGGAACTGCTCGCGCTGGATCGCGTTATTGGCCTCGTGAATGCGTTTGTGCAGCAGAACCTCCTCAACCACATCAGATGGCACCTGCATATCCTGAGCGCGGGCAAACCAATCTACCTCGAAAGCCACAGCAAAAGCAGGATCAAACAGACCAACGCGATCGAAGACCTCACGCCGGGCCAGCATCGTGCCTGGGAAACGCCCCTCGATCCCCTGGGCAAAGCCTTCTTCCCGAAAACCGGGACGTGGAGGACACCCAGGATCATAAAACAAGCGCAACAGAGTCGTCGTATACATCAGGTGCGGCTGGGCCTGCATCGCGGCGAGTTGCACCTGCAACTTGTTTGGTGTCCACAGGTCATCGGCATCAAGAAAAGCGACAAACTCGCCAGAGGCTTGCCGAAGGGCCAGATTGCGCGCATTGGCAATGCCCAGGTCTGGCTGGAGCAGATAGCGAACGCCTGGAAAAGCCTGGGCAAGCTGAGCCGTGCGATCCGTGGACTGACCGTCAATCACAAGGATTTCGTCGGGCAGGCGAATTTGTTGCGCAAGGCTTTGCAAAGCCTCGGCCAGAAAGCGTTCGCCGTTACGGACGACGACGATGGCGGTGATAGTCGTTATGTGAGCCATAGAGAAAAAGTCTGGTTAATGGCCTGATAAAATCAGAGCTATTCAGCGACACGTTTGCGCAGGACAGATTGCCTGAGCGCTGACATAATCCATCGGTTCATTTCACGATAATATAGGCAACCGGCTTCTGTTGGAGCAATTCCACCAGCAAATGTGATGGAACATCCCCATGCTACACCATCCTGCCGAGTCATACTGGTCATCCACTTTGTGCGATATGCTGAATTAGAATTCACAGTACCAATCCCAAGCGCGATTATCGACTGCTGTCTTAATAAATCCACCGACTCGGAGGACAGGAGATTTCATCATACGCCGAATACGGATCGTGCGGTGGTTTTCATATACGGTCGGTAACGGCAAGGGTTTATAGCCTGGGTAATTAGCAATATAGGCCAATAGTTTTTGGATAGAAGGCATTGGGATGTCATCAAACAGAACGATACCACCCACTTTCAACATGCGGTTGATATAGAAAAAATCAAGCAAAGCGTGATCAAAGGTATGATAGCCATCAATAAGAGCGAAATCTAGCTGCCTACCTTGTGCTAGAAGTTGAGGCAGGCAAATCTCCGAAGGCTGTTCATGGAAAGTAAAACGATCCTGAAAACCAGCTTGCCTCAAATGGTGTATCCCACACCCTGACCAATCCCTTTGTTGATAGGGATCAACAATGTCATAAACGACACCATTCCAATCCTGAATTGCGTCGCAGATAAAGAGGGACGAGATTCCATACGCCATCCCTACTTCCAAGAGATGCTTAGGATCTCTTTCAGCAATCCACGTTTGGATCACTTCACCTTCTAACCTCTCAATATGAGAATGCAGAGGCAGTGATGGCCCTGTTGGAGGGTAGATACATTTTTCGGATAAAATCCGTTCAAGTATTAAGTTCATGGTTTATAATGGTTTACAATGCAGTAAAAAACGAGCTAGATGGTCAGGCATCTGGTTGATTCCGTCGGCGATCCAGACGTTTCTTCAAGGCATATAGCAAGGATTCTGAAACCTTCTGACGACCTAACCATGTATTGCTATCATGCAATCGGTACCGGAGAACGACATTGTTGATAACGGTTTGAGGCAAATTGGCCTCGCGTGAACGCAAAAGCCAGTCTAAATCCTCACTAACTCGCAAACTGATATCAAGCCCCCCCACTTGTTGAAATGCTTCTCGCCGAAAAAGCGCACAGCCTAGGTTCGGGCCATGCCACGGTTCACCGGTATCGACGCATGTCCCGTCTTGTATAGCACATAGCTGCACCAATCCCCATACAACGATTATATCGGTATGTTCGACCAAGTAACTATATTGGTCTGCCAGTTTATGGCAAACCCATAGATCATCTGCATCCAGGAAGGCCAGAAAGTCGCCCTTTGCCAGCCGGATGCCGTGATTGCGCGCTGCAGCCGGCCCTTGATTTTCCTGGTCAACATAACAAATCGGTAGGGGAGACGTACTTGCAAGCCCGGCCACGATCGCCGCCGTGTTATCCGTCGAGCCATCGTCCACCACGATGATCTCATCGGGTGGCAGGGTCTGGTCGAGCACACTCTGGATTGCCTCGGCGAGGAAGCGCTCGCCGTTGTAGACGGGGATGATCACTGAAATACGTTCACTCATCGACGAACTCTCATTTTGAATATACGTCGTTTGATGCGCCCTGCCCATTGACGCAGCAAGATGCGATAATTGCGCTGTGCCAGAGCAAACGCGTCATCCTGCGGCTGATACCCCAGAAGATCTTGTGCTTCGCTGATATCGAAGCGTCGCACCTGGTTGGCTGATAGGCCGTGAAAGATCCCGTAGCGCAGACTGTCTGGGGCTGCGATGCAGCAGGTCAACAGATGCGTCAGGTCTCGTGGAGTAATAATCAGATCTAAATTTGCATCGTCTGGTGCCAATTTGGACGGTTCCTTCAGCCAGCCGATCCGCACACAGAGCACTGACAGACCCTGTTGCGCATACCTATAGCCTAACGCCTCAGCCCAGACCTTCGTAATACCATAGAGGTTCGCTGGTCGCGGTGGCATATCAGTATGCACAACTATCCCCGGCTCATAGCCTAGCACGGCATAGAGGCTACTGGCAAGAATCACCCGACGACAGCCGGCTTCCTGGGCTGCTTGCAGAACATTGTACGTCCCAATAATATTGTTTGGTAGCAGGCTTTCCCAGGGTGCATTGGGGCGCGGATCAGCTGCCAGGTGAACAATGATCTCCTGGCCTTCAAAATGATTGCGGATAGCATCGTAGTGAGCAATATCGGCTTTGACAAAAGCGAGGGCGAGCTTGGCGGGTGGCGGGCGGTGGTCGAGCAGGGTCAGCAGAGGTGGAGTTACCTCGTTTGACCGCTCGACCAGATGGCGGGCCAGCAGCAGGCCGATGCGTCCGCAGCCGCCGGTAATCAGGATGCGTGGCTGAGTTGCGCTGGTCACCCAGATGGCTCCTCTGCTTGCTTGGCAAGCGTACGACGCTGAGCGATCAGCTCACGCAGCATACCAAGATACTCGCGGCGGCCATCCTGCTCGCGGCGGGTCAGGTTATGTGCATGCAGGCGGCGGCGCAGAACCAGGTCGGGCAAGGCAACGTACGACAGATGGAATTGCATTGCCCGTGCCCACCACTCGATAAATTCCCCGTGTCGCCAGCGCTCATCAAAAGGGCCAATACGCTGGAAGGCTGCGCGGCGGATCAGCAATGTGCCAACGTGATGCGTTCCGCCCTGGTTAGCCGAGCGAGCCAGCATCTGATGCTGGTATTCATCCAACTCTGGGCTGATGAAATTCTCCATGCCACCCAGAACTGCTTCGCACGTCGGATCATCCTGCAACACATGCAGCTGGCGGGCCAGCTTATTGGGCAGCCACAGGTCGTCAGCATCGAGGAAGGCCAGCAGATCGCCGGTTGTATGGGCTACGCCCAGATTACGGGCAGCCGCCGGGCCGAGGTTCGCCTGTGTCAGCACGCGCACGGGTGAACCAAACGAGCGAGCGATGGTCGCGCTATTGTCGGTCGAGCCATCGTCCACCACGATGATCTCATCGGGTGGCAGGGTCTGATCGAGCACACTCTGGAGCGCCTCGGCGAGGAAGCGTTCGCCGTTGTAGACGGGGATGATGACGCTGATAGTATTATTTGCAGCCATTCGCAATGCTGTGTTCACGATGATCTCACTGATATCTTGCCCATTTTGCGTTGTTTCTTCCATCGCCGCAGCAACACTGCTAATCCCGGCCAGCGTTGCTTGATCTGGCGTTTGGCTATTGTTGCAGTTGTATGAATTGGCATGCGTAGGTGTGGGGCAATGGAGTACGTACGTGTTTTGCGCCTCTGGTAACGTAACCAATGTTGTTCAAAGATTTCTTCAGCATAGCTATATAGTTCCAGATCATACCGGTTGAGTTCTGTCAAGCGCTCAATCACCTTTAACGGTACGTTGTCACGATAACGCATAGTTGCGTCAGTTCGTTGGGGATTGACATTAGCCCTGGGCATAGTGGCAGGTACAGGAACTCCTAGAAAATCACCAAACATCAGCAGAGATTCAGTATAACGCTCGGTTAGTCCAACGACAGCCATGCGCTCAATCCAGGCCGAAGCATTGGTTTGCAGTAAAGGTAAATCATGCTCATGTATCGTCAGGGGGAGGTTATAGGGTAATAAGAGATCATCAACTTCGCTATCCTGGTTTACCGATGACAGAAAAGCCGCGTAATGCTTGCGGGTGCCAAGGAATCTGACTTGTTCGTTGCTAAGAATGTCAACCAGAAGTTCTTCGTTGAGGCAATTTTGAATCGTTTGGTTAGGTATACCTTGCATTCTTGCTCGATATGAAGCCTTGACCTGGGGCGGATTTCGAACGAGCATCCTTTGCCATTGGCTAAAGCCTGATACAACTCGCTCGATCGGATCTGGGAGCATGGTGATAACGGCCAGATCAGGACGTCCAAGCCAATCGTACATACTCTGACCATGATGCCATACATGATAGCAACGAAAATTTTGGATGTTCTGACCTCTGAAACGAACAATCTGAGGCAGATCAAGATCAAAATAGCCTTTGCCATACGCAGAGCGTAGCCAATGACCCAGGGCAATCCCACCCGTCTTGGGTATGTGCATAAAATAGACAGGTAACTCATCCCAATGCAGATTGTGGCCGGTTTCAAAATTCATCTCGCATATCCTGGAGTGCCTATTGCGAAGCAGGGCTTCCTCATCACCGAGCGGGCATACTTGATCAATGGCCCGAGGTTGCGGCGCAAGCGATAGCGCCGTGTTGGCGGACGCTCTATCAACCAGTTCGTCACCAACTCGCCCCCCAATTGGCTCTTGAAGCGGGTGACCTTATGAGGATAGGGAGCGCCAGTCAGATCAGTTGCAGTATACCCCAACGCCGCCAGGTCTTTGAAGACCATCCAGCGTAAAAAGGGATTCGCCCCGGTGGCGAGGTGCGCTTCATCCGAGGCGGCGCAAACGGTGTGGGTGACCGAATGGGGGCCGGTCAAGACTAACTGGGTTGCCACCGAGCGTCCATCGGGCAGGCGGGCGTGGTAGAGTCGGGCCAGGTTTTGGGTGAGCAGTTGCTGGACATAGGTACGAAAGCAGTCTTCTGGCAGATAGATTGGGGCACTTTTGCGCACATGGATCTGCTGGTGCAGGCGAAAAAAGCTTGCGAAATCGTCGTCAGTGGTGATTGCCAACCCCTGTGCCTGCGCCCGCTTGACCAGGCGGCGTTGGTTCTGATCCATGCGCTCCCAGGTTGCCGATAGGTCGGTGAACTCGACTAGGTAGCTATAGTGTGGCTGCACTTGCCAGTGTGCAGCCTGGAAGGGACGAACATCGGTGATGGGATGGCGAACGTGTAACACCATATGAAAACAGGGAATATTGCGTAGCACTTCAATGAGCGCGGTCAATATACTGAGGTGGCGGGAAGTGCGCTCGGCAGGGTTGCCTGTGGTATACGCTCGCATGACCGGGCCATGATAGGCGAGCAGAGCACGACGGGTAGCCATCTCGCCCCAGCGGCTCGGTCGAAAATAGAGGGGTATCCCGCCCACCAGTTCCTCGCCGTGGAAGACCCCGATGATCGTGAAGCGTCCCTTGGTCGCGCGGCACAAGATCGCTAGATAGTCCGGCAGGGCGAAGATACTTCCTGAGGGTGCCGTGCTGACCAGGGCGTTCCAGCGATCATAGTCGGACGCGGTGAGGATGCGGGTGGTGGTGGTATACATAGCTTTCTCGGTAGGCAGTAGGCAGTAGGCAGTAGGCAGTAGGCAGTAGGCAGTAGGCAGTAGGCATCTGTGCTAGAATGAGGCGAATGCTCGATGTGTGGTTTTTGGGCAATGCTCGCTGAGAGGAGAGGTCACGCAATGACAATCTTGCTTGAAACCGTTACCCTACCCAAGAGCGGTGCATTTCAGATCGATTTTTCGGTTGCTGGCGAAATTGTTGTTTCTGCCGACGATGCCCGTCGTTCGGTTGGCGTCTATGTTGGCACGATGCTTGCCGATCTGCTCCATGCTGAGCACCGATCCTGGTGCTGAAGGATCATGATACGCCCGTGGGCGCAGTTCGGCAATGGGGGCGCTGGGGCTGCTGCGCCCCCATTTTTATGCCGCTCACAGGCATGTTACAATTATTCGCATGAAGTTAGTCGTGTGTAACGTACGTTTGCTGGCGTCGTTGGCCGACCACGAATGGGACCACGAAGAAACGAAGAGCGCCTAGGACTACAGTTGTAGGTTGTGCTTAGCTAGCCTCAGATGGGCCACAAAAGAACACAAATCATCGACCACTTGCTCAGATCAACAATGCAGAACAACAGCAGCAGGCGGCGCAGGTGCGCCGCTGGTACCGCAAGGTATTCAACGATGTCGAAATGGATTGACCTTTGGGAACCCGCCGCAAGCCGCCGCGCTTGAGCGCGTGCGGTTAGGCGGGTTTCTTGCTGGCTTCAGCCAA
>NZ_LYXE01000168.1 GCF_002532075.1 Candidatus Chloroploca asiatica
GCGCCGGGGCAGGTGACGCACCTGACCGATGCCGCCGCGAGCCGGGCGGGGGTGCTGGCGGCGCTCGATGCGCTGGCTGCCCGTGCCGGTGAAGGTGACACGGTGCTGATCTTTTACGCCGGTCACGGTGAATACGGCGATGATGGCTATTATTTGACCACGCACGATACGCGGATGGTCGTGCGCAAAGTCGCGGTGGGTACGGGGCTCCGCGAGGCCGAGGTGATCGCGAAGCTGCGCGCCATGAAAGCCAAGCGGCTGCTGTTGATCGTCAATGCCTGCCATGCGGGTGAACTGTCGCCGGTGCTGGCCGCTGATGAGGCGCCGTTGACCGGGACGCCGCTGCCGCCACCGGTGGCCGCCGCGCTGCTCGGCACCGGCGAAGGCCGGGTGATCATCAGCGCCTGTCGTGAGCACCAATACTCGTTTATCGGCCCTGGCCCGCTCACCCTCTTTACCCAGGCGCTGGTTGATGGTTTGCGGGGCAAGGGCGTGACGAGCAATCGCGGCTACATCAGCGTCTTTGACCTCTACACGCACCTCTACTTCACGCTCGACGAGGCCGTGCCGCGCACGATTCCGGCGGCCGTGCGGCAGCGCTACGGTGAGCAGCAGGAACCGGAGCTCACCATCCTCAAGGGGGTGGGGCCGTTCCCGGTGGCGCGCTATCGGGGGGCGACGACGCTCGGCGCGTTTGATGGGTCAGGGGCACCACCCGAGGGCACGGCGGTGCGCGCGGTCAACCCGGCCTACAGTCAGGCCATGCTGCGTCAGCACCAGCAGTCCATTGGTGATCAGGCGCACGTCGGCGCGGCGATTGCGGGCGATGTGCATGGCAACGTCACGGTGACGACGCACGACCAGCGCGGGCAGCAGGGTGGCGTCAGTTTTGGCAGTGGCAACACGATCAGCGACGTGAACCTTGGCGACATCGTGGGCCGGGACGTCAACCGCACTGAACAAACTCAGGGCGACCGGATCACCACGGGCGATATCAGCGGCAGTGGCATCGCCATCGGGCGGGGCGCGCAGAGCACCGTGCGCAAGATCAACACCGGCGGCGGCGACTACGCCGAAGGCCCCCTTGACAAGCGCACGGGCACCTTTGTCAGCGGCGATCAATTTACCATGTCCGGTGATTTCAGCGGCGCAATGCTCACCATCAAGTCAACGTTGACCAACGTCGCGCAGCGCATCGGCGCGGCCCCGCACGGCGACGCTGCGACGAAGGCGCACCTTCAGGCACTGATCGAGCAGTTGCGTGCTGCGTTGCAGCAGGTGCCCCCTGCGCACACCGGTGAGGCCGAGGCGGTCGTTGAAACCGCCAAGACCGCCGTCGAACAGGCGACGAAGGCCCAGCCGAACCAGACCCTGGTGCAGATCAGTGCCGAAGGGCTGAAGCAGGCCGCGCAGAACTTGGCGGCGGTGCTGCCGACCGTGCTGCCCCTTGCGACGCAGATCGCCGAGGCCGTGCGGCGGATGAGTGGGGGGTGAGCCTGGTGACGAAGCGATCGTTGGCAGGTTGGGCGTTCCACCGGATGTTGCGTGTCCTGGTGCCGGATCGTGCGAGGGAGCAATGGTAATGTCTGATGAACGAGCCAAGCAGTTGGCGTTTTTGCGCCAGCAACGGGATACCGCCCCGGATGCCGCATCGCGGGCGATGTATGACGGGTTACTCGCCAGTCTGGAAGCGCTCCCAGCGCACGAGGTGCGCACCGAGGGCGGTGATTATGCCGAGGGTTCGCTCGATAAACGGATGGGTACGTTTATCGAGGGCCATCAGTACCAGTTGCATTTCAGTGGGGCCCAGTTTCTGGATGGCTTGGCGCTGCTTGCAGGGAATCCTGCTGACTATGGGGCCGCGCTCCGGCGTTATTTGACCCACCTCTACCGTGAGTATGCCGGGCTGGATCTGCGGGGCATTGACGATCGCCCGCTTGATATGCCGCTCAGCGAACTCTATGTCTCGTTGAACCTGCACGAACCGCCGCCTGCGGACTTAGCGGGGCGCGGGGCGTTGCGCGGCTTTATGGCGAAGGTTGGGCGATTCTTTCAGGTTGGCCAGGGTGAGGCTGACATGGGCGACGTTGCGGGGCGGCCTGAGACCGTCGATTGGACGCAGGCGCTCCGCCATCCGCGCCTGGCAGTGGTGGGGGCGCCGGGCAGTGGCAAAACGACGCTCTTGCACTATACCGCTGTTCGTCTGGCTGAGGTGCTGGCGCGGGATGATGCGCCCCAGTTGGCCGCGCTGGGGCTTGCGGCGACTGGTTCGACGACCCCTCCCGTGCCTCTCTTGCTGCCCCTGCGCGAGTTGGGTAGCTTTCTGCACGAGTGCAACGGCAAAGAGTTGGCGGGGGTGGGGCCACGGCTGCTGATCGAGTGCCTGACGAATTATTATGCGCGTTTTGATTTAGCGTTGCCTGCGGATTTTTTTGCTCGCCTGTGCGAAGCTGGGCGAGCGCTGTTGCTGCTCGATGGGCTTGATGAAGTTGCCAGTACCGCTGACCGTGCGCTGGTCAGTAGCATTGTGCGTACCTTTGTCGGGCGGTATCAGCGCTGTCGGTATGTGATCACGTCGCGGGTGGCCGCCTACCAGGGCGATGCGCAATTGGGGGCCGGGTTTCGCATTTGTACGGTCGCTGATCTGGATGCAACGCAACAGCAGCGCTTCATTGGCAACTGGAGCCGTAGTCTGCATCGGTTGCTCTATCAGGTAGATGGGCCGGAACTAGCGCGTCGGGCCGGGCGGTACGCCGACGAACTCTGGCAGGCGCTCGAGCTCAATGAACGGGTCGCCGGGTTGGCGAGCAATCCGCTGCTGCTGACCGTGGTGGCGGTCATTTTCTACAACAACTATGTGTTGCCCGAAGACCGGGCGGCGCTCTATGAAGAGTGTGTCGAGGTCTTGCTGCGAGGTGGGCGGGGCAAGGCTGACCGCCCCGGTCAGCAGCGGCGCGAGTATGCGGGACGTCCCGAATTGACGATGGGCCTGGATCCCAAGCGTGAGATCCTGGCGGCTGTGGCGTATCGCATGCACCAGCGGGGTGAAGCCGGACTCTTCATCGAGCGTGACGAACTGGTGCGCGAAGTTGCCGGCGTGTTGCATGGGCGCTATACGACGCCGGCGGAACTGGCCAAGAGTTTCGTGGACGAGTTGCCGGTGCATATCGGCTTGCTCGATGAGCGCGAGCCTGACCGCTACCGTTTCAGCCATCTCTCGTTCCAGGAATTTCTGGCGGCACGGCACATTGCCGAGGCCCCCGACGAACGCTGGGGGGAGCTCCTTGACCGGTACCAGGATACCTGGTGGCGCGAGGTGATCTTGCTGTGCGCGGGGCATCTGAGTCAGGAGCGTTGCTGGCGCTTCCTGAGCCTCCTCTGTGCGCGTGGTGACACCCCCGCTGAGCGGGTCAGTGCGTTGGCGCTTGCCAGCGATGCGTTGACCGAGTTAGAGCGGTTCAAAGGTCAGGGTTCCCTGCCTACCACGATCCAGGCTGATGCACACCACATCCTGGAACGTCAACCCGCCACGGCGGTGCCAGCGCGGGCCCGCGTGCAATGCGGGCGAATTCTGGCCCGCCTGGGCGACCCCCGCCCCGGTGTTTGCACGCTGCCACCCGCGATGGTGGAACTGCCTGGGGGCACCCTGGTGCTGGGCAGCACCCCGCAACAGGCTGAGGCAGCCGGGCAAGCCTGGGAGCAGTACTGGCTGCAACGAGGAGACAAAGAGATCGCAAAGGATGTTCGTCATTGGACTGAGATGGAGATCAACGATCAGCCTGTGACGCTTCCCCCCTTCGCCATCGGGCGCTACCTGGTGACGAATGCGCAATATGCCGAGTTTATTGCCACGGGTGGGTATGATCCAGCGGGCCGCTGGTGGGATGCGGCTGGGCGGGCGTGGCTGGTGCGCGATGATGCTGCCACGGCGGGGTTGGAACGTTGGCAGCGGCGGCAGCGCAAGGATCAGCCAGAATGGTGGGATGATGAAACGTTTGGGCACAGGCGTGGGAACTCCCCGGTGGTGGGGGTCAATTGGCATGAGGCTATGGCCTTTGGTCGTTGGTTGGTCATGTACCTCAATGATGGCTTCGTCTATCGCCTGCCGAGCGAGGCGGAGTGGGAGTATGCGGCGCGGGGGCCGACGCGACGGAACTATCCGTGGGGGCCGGCTGAGCCTGAGGGCGAGCGGGCAAACTTTGATGAGATCTATGGTGGCACAACCGCCGTGGGCTGTTTCCCGTCCGGGGCGACGCCGGACGGGGTGCTGGATCTGGCGGGCAATGTGTGGGAATGGACGCGGAGTGCGTATCGTCCGTATCCCTATGATCCTGACGATGGACGGGAAATGACAGCAGAGACAGCCCAGAAAAGCCTTATACTCCGTGGCGGATCATGGGATATAGACTCGTTCTACCTACGTTCTACCTACCGCTTTCGTGCCCAGCCAGACTTCCAGTTTAAGAATGTAGGTCTTCGCATCATTCGACACCTCAAATACTGCCTAAAAATATACGAGCAGTGAAGCCGAGCTTCGAGATAGTGGAAGTTGAATTACCTTATGTCGCTTCGTACTCATCCTAACCTTTTCGCGTTGCTGCGCGATCTGTTGTTGCGCCCACTCAGCCTGGTGAGGGCGATGAGCGAGGGTCGGGTGCGCTTGCGCTGGGTGTGGTTGGTGGGCGGGTATGTTGTTGGGGCAACCGTTGGACTGCTGGCCCTGCTCGGGGTCTGGATGCCCGTTGGCTGGCGTGCCTTCGTGATTGGGATAAGTTTGACCCTGGTTCTGGTATGGATCGGCGCGGCTTCGTTTTTGTTTGGGCCAGGGGCAAACCTGTCGCTGCGTGCCTTGATGACATTTAGTTTTGTCCGTTCCACGGTTGCGCTGGCCCCGATGATGTTGGTGGGTTTTACCTTGCTGTTTAGCCCAGCACTTCTTTTTTTGCAGCAGGACTGGCGCGTGATCATTGGCTTTGTGCTGCTGCTTGGTGTCTGGGGCGGCGGTATTGCGACGGTGATGCTGGTGCTGGCAGAGCGACGCGATGAGCCGCCGTTGTTGCGGTGGGTCGCCATTGCGGGGGCCTGGTTGATTGCCGGGTTGCTCTGGGTCTTCCGGCCTGTAGATCCATTGAATAGTATCCTTTGGATGTGGGCACTCGTTGGGTTTGGGTTGGGGCTGTTGCGGCCCTTGAGCTATCTGTGGCAGGCGGCGTTGAGCGTGGCGTTGGTGTTGCTCGCATGGTTCTGGGTTCCGGCGCGACGCCTGTTACCCTGGCATCCGGTCTTTGTTGATGAACTGGCGCTGATGCCGTTGCCTGGACTGGGTTGGTTGCTGCGACGGGCTTGCCGTGACGAGATGGACTGTGCTGGCCCCTGGTTGCTTCGGGTGGCCCAGCATCCAGCCCAGAAGCAGGTTGCCCAACGGGCCCTCGATGGTCTGATCCGTGAGGGCAATGGTCATATCGTCTTATTCTGGCTCAGCACCGATCCGCAAGGCATTGCCTGGTTGCAAGAACTCAGCGAGGCGACGCGGTCGTGCCATCGGCTCGTTGCGCTTTATGCGCACCTGGCTGCGGTGACGGATCTTGCGGCCTGGCCAGCGGTGATCTATGCCCATCAGGATGTGCTGACCGCAATGGCCCCCTCGCATGGTGGGGTTGCGGTGCAAGCGCTGTTGGAGGCGGGAACCAGTACGCTGGCGGCTGATCGCTGGTCAACTGCGATGGCAGCGCTCGGTCGAGCGACGGCACCGGAGGGAGTGGAGACTGACCCGCTTTGGGAGGCGCTAACAACCTTACGCGTCTGGACGGATCATCAGGTGCCCGTGCTACTAACGGATCGAGCACAAGCTTTAGTGGCACTCTGGGAGACGCTGGACCAGCTTGATGGGTGGCCGGTCACGTTGCTTGAGGCCATGGCCGAGCATTTACTCTATTTGTTGTCGATTGAGTATCAGCGTGGAGACTAATTAGCCTTATCTCTACAGGCTAGCATATCTCCGTCGTTGGTATGCGTTATACCATTTCCCGTTGAGCAGGGCGCATGGTCATCTTGAGCGAAGCCAAAGGTGAAGCAAAGGATCTGCCCTACTGAAAGGAAGAAACTTCGCTTAGTATGACGCGGATGCGAACACCTCAAAGGTAATTGGTATTAGGGTTTACGTTATGGCAAAGCCAAAAAAGAGCGCTGTTCTTAAGCTACATATTCGATCAGACGCAGTTCTTGATCAATACCAAGTCGATGTCGTTTTTCAAGGGTTATCATGTGTACGATCGCTAAGAAATTACTTCAACAGGTTCTCACACTCGATCCCTAAAAATGGACTCCGTCTGCTATTACTGAAGATTGTGCCCTCCAAGACAGCTGAACGTCTCTTTAAGCAACTGCAATTGCATGGCGACCCCAGTGAAATAAAATCTTTACGCAAGGAGTATGATCAGAAGGTAAAAGCCAATTTCTTCATTGAAGCAGTTCGTATGGCGACCCCAGATGTCATGGCAGTGCAAGATTTGTTGCTGCTGGGGCGGCGGGTGAGCCAGGTTTTGCCCAAAGCTGTACATCAGGATATCTTCGCTGCATGGCAATGTGCTCAGAGTCAGGGACACCAATTGAACATCTTATTCGAGACAACACCTGAAACGATTGGGCTACTGGCCGTACCGTGGGAATTGATGGTCTTGCCATTGGTCGACCAATGTAGCGATGCTTTTCTCTTGCGTGATGCACGGGTCAATCTCGTACGTCAAGTGCGCGGGTGGGGATCAGAGAAGATACCACAACTACAATTACCCCTTGGAGTTCAAGTCTTTGCGGCGATGCCGGAAACGGGACAAACTCTGGAGAGCATAGCAATAAGGCAAGCGTTTGAACAGGTTCTCGCCTCAGATCGGGCCGAAGATTGGTTGTATGAAGGCCCCAATACACTTGGCGTGCTCCAGGAGCGTCTGCTTACCAGGGCTCCACAGATCCTCTACCTGTTCTGTCATGGCGAAGAGAGTATTACAAGTAGAGGACACCGGCATGATCTAATCTTTACGCATCAAGATGGCTTCATTCAACGGGTAAGTGCCTTTGAACTTGCCCCAGTGCTGTCGCTGCTACCCGATCTGCAGGTTGTGGTGCTCATGGCCTGTCATTCAGGCACGATCCCCAGTGCCATTCGCCCAGAATTTTATAATGAACGGGTAGAAGGCGAGCGGCGTACGGTTGAGAACATTGCGCTGGCATTGATTCGCCAAGGCATCCCATCTGTGGTTACAATGCAGGGGAGAATTACGCAAGCAGCAGTTGAAACCTTTATCCAGGTGTTCCACGCTGAACTGGCACGGGGCAACGGTCTGGGCAAAGCAATCACGGCGAGTCGCATTGCGATGTACAACGTCTCGGGGGCAATTGACTGGAGCCTGCCAATGGTCTATCAAGGGAGCAGCTTGCCACTAGAACTAGAAGTCGCAACCTGGTATACACACCTGGCGGATCACGTGGAAGCCTGGATGCGTGAGCCGGTAGCGGTTCGCACCCTGCGCGGGATGCTCATCGCCTGGGGCTTTCTGCTCTTGAGTATCGGGCTGATCCGGCTCTTGATCAATCCAGCAAATATCCGCCTTGATCACGACGCCTTGCACGCCCCCCTGACTGCCTGGTTCGGGGTTGGTCTGCTCGGCCCAGGGATCATTGCCCTCGCTCAACGGAGCGTCCGCACACGCCCTGATCTCGCACCGAACATTCGTCACGCTGCCTTGTACGCGCAATGGGTCGGTGCATACCTTGGCTATGCTCTCGGCAGTCTGCTAGGCCTCTTCTTCTGGTCCTCGCTCTGGAGTCTTGACGTCTTCACGTTTTTGCCAACCGCCCTGGCCCACGGGCTCTTCATGGCCGTCATCCTGGTATCCCTGGGCTTCAGCTATATATCCTCACGTGTGCAATGGCGTTCGGCATTAGTCAATACAAAGAGCAGATTTAACATTTATAAAGATGGAATTTGATCAATTTTTAATCTTTTAATTGATAATAAATAACATATTTTATCTCAAGTTTAAGCTGTTGCACCTCGCTAAAAGTTTACAGGAGTTCATACTACGAGTTCCCCTATACATCCGCTGGGAACGATGGCTTCCCCTGCGCGACTGTTCGTAGCACAGGATCGGCAGGAGAAGAGTAATCCTCGAAAAGTCGCATATGGGTATGAAGGAAGACAAACCCGTACGGAAATGGGAAAAGAGGCTACTGAACGACAAACGAAGAGCGGCAACATCATGAGAAAATCGGCCTGCTGATCGCTGGTTTAGCGAAGCTGAGTGCGTAGATCCCGTGGCCTTTGAAAAAAGCTGACGGTTATTCACGAGGACAAGATGTGACAACGATCTTTGGCGGAATATCACCCACATTGTCACCAAAGGAACACCAGGCGTTGCGAGAACACCAACTTGAGCTTCAATGCTCTGAGTTGTGCTTGCATCAAGCCATGTCTGAAGCACCACAGATACGCGGGCCAGGTGTTATTCGCCAGAAAGCGGATGGCGAACTTGAGCTAACCCTGTATGTGACGGATGGGCTTGACCCCGATATGCTGTGGCATCGATTAGCTCAAAGAGATGAACTCAAACCAGGTTTGATCATCCCCAGTGATCAATTCTACGAACTGACTGCTTTCGATATCCAAGGTCGCCAGTGGACGGCAACCCGAATAGAACCTACGTTCATTGGAGGAACAGGATGCATGTGTCGTGCGCGGCTTGCGGAAATACAGTCCCGTTATCAGTCTGAGAAGCTTCTTGTGCGGCAACCTTCCATATCTTTTGTGTTTGCAGAACGGGTCAGCTTACCCTTTAATCAGTCCACGACAATTACCCGAACTGTTGGTAAGAATACAAGTCAACACCATGCGCTTGATGTATTCAACTTTTCAAACGACGATTACGAGTTCCAGCTATCTCACGAAGAAGCGCAACTAATTGTCAAGGTGACAGCCAAGAATGGAGGATTCCCTGTCCAGTTTGCGAGAAGGGTTGTTGAAGCCCTCCAGTTCATCACGGCTCGCCCACTGACCTGGACACTCTGTACAAATTGGAAAAACGATACCATTAGCACAAGCATCCGTGGACTCCGCCCGACAACCACTTCTTCGCGCCTCCAACCTCCTCTTAACTTCAGTGATGCTACGAGCGAGGCCGTTAGCGATCTCTTCCTCTGTTACCTGGATCATGTATGTCGCGATACCACTGATCACCTGCACCCCATCTCGGCCCAGGTACGGGCGATCTGTCACGCGAGCCTTGGGGCGGTAGAGACGGAGGCCCTGGTGATCTGTACGGCTATCGAGAGCCTTGTGCCGCTGATGGCTCAGGGAACATTCCAGTTGAGTGAGGACGATGCGCTCTGGGTCAAGCAAGCTCAGGCATACTTCGATAATTGGGGCGGTTCTGAAGAGTTGACCGGGCGAGTGAAGGGCCTCCTAGCGAATCTGCACCAGCCCAGTACAGCTATGCGGCTAAGGAAGCTAATTGATGACCACGTGATCACACGTCAAAGCCTACAGGCGTGGAATAGATTAAGGCCAAGGCTAGCCCACGGTGTGACAAAACGTTCTGGGTCGCTGCAAGATCTTTTGGATGACACACAGACCGTCCTCACGCTTTTCTATCGGTTGGTTTTCTTCATGATCGGCTATCGCGGAGTATACACCGATTACACGACGCGCGATTGGCCACTTATCCAGTTTGAGTTTCCATCAGATGGATCTGGTACCACAGGGGCACCTGTATCAGAGGAGTAAGTTGAGCGCAACGACTCCCGCCTTCGCTCGCAGCTAGACCAACGCTGGGCGAGATTTTGGCCTGGTAGGTTGAGGAACCTGCTCGACGCAGTTGAAGCGGTTGCGTACGTGCTCGGCCTCAAGCAACGCGACGAGGGCAAAGAGCGCCACGAGCATCGAGCAACGATGCACAAGCAAAGCTTCACGTCGCACATCCCTGCGTTGATGCGCTGAGATGCCAGGAGTAAACCGCAAACTGCTGAACTGCGCAGGCATAGGTACGAGCATGTCGTCCCTTCGGTTCCACAGACCAGGTGCTTTGGGTAGCTCTTTGAGCACGATATGTCGAGCACCGAGTTCAAGATCAGCGAGCCTCGTTTGCGAGCCGAAGCAATGAATGCGCTTGATACGCTGCGTCGCTTTGAGTAGAAGCACGATGTTCTGGGCAAGCTCGACGAGTATCTGTTGGGCAAGCTGCGTACCGCACCAAGGCAAGCCATGGCTTCCCCTTGTCCGCAGCACGACACGCACCTGCGCAGCCAGGCGCAGCCAGGGGCGGCCCTGTACCGTTAAACACCTACAGTGGAACTATCGTTGCGCAATGTTGCGTTGCATAGCCAGATTCCGCGCATGGCGGAGGCTACTCTCCGCATGATGCTGATTGAGAAACAGCTCCTCGGGAGCTGGACGGAAGCCGCTGACTGCTGGTGCGCCGCAGTATCAGCGACCCGACGGAGGTGATGGCGTATGTGACCTACACCCATGCCACGACGACCGTGCCGCAGCTGATGCAGGTTGCCGGGAAGCGCTGGACGGTGGAAGAGAGCATCGAAACGGACAAAGGCAAGGTCGGGCTGCATCACTCCGAAGTACGCTCGTGGACGGGCTGGGATCGGCATACGACGCCGGCGATGTGGGCACAAGCCTTTCTCGCGGTGGTGCAGGCGGAACGAGGGGTACCGAAGGTTTCAAAGGTTCACTACGTATTGGTATGCAACGACTACATAGAGGATGATCGGACAATCTTCGAATTACCGCATCACAGACGACCGGGGAGAGTTTCGCCGCATGTAAGAGCCGTCGTTTTAGTCCGTCCTGAAACCTCAACCTGAGCTTTATCCGATCACCATCCTAGCGTTGAAATAGTTTCGGTACATTTCCGGGCCGATAGGTGATGACATATCTACTACAGCATGTATATACATATCATCGTCATCACTACCTCGGCCTTCCTCTTCATTTTCATTCCACTCAATACCTTGTGCAGTCAAGCGGCTACGCAAGTCACGACGCGTTTCGACACGGTGTACGTTTATTGGCAACCACATGGATTGAATGGTTGGACTGACACTCGATGAAGTTATCCATCCGCGTAATTCAATCGCCCAAGCCTGCCTCGGACCAGTCACAACTTCAAGCCAATAGTCGCTGTTTAGAGAATCATTGCCTAGGGGAAACAGTAGAATTTGATCTTTTATAAACGTGATAAGATGATCTGTTGTGCGAAGAAAATACCATGTCACATCCACCAACTCGTGGCATCGGTTTGATGTTGGTGGAGGTATATCCTCATGCTCAAGCGCATTTCGTACGCTTATGAGCGTATTGAGCATTGTAGGACGCACTATCTCGAAGTAAGCAAGCTGTTCAAGTAATCTTTTGGGTTTGTTCTGTACTGGAATAGTTGAAAAATCATAAATCGAGTTCAATGCTTTCAGTCGATGGCTGATAGCACGTTTTAGATTTGCAACCGAGTCTACTAAGGAAAAGTCACTTTGCGGATGACGGAGGAGAGCTTCGGCGTGTGCCCATATTTCGTAAGCACGTCGCATCACCATCTCGTCCCCGTACTCACCTCCATTCGAGGCAGATGTCCACGCAAGGACTCTATTGGAAAGCCACATTCTTCGATCCTTTAAACTCGGTCATTCTACGTACCGTTCGCTTATTGCTACCAGCAGTTTTGACAAACGCTCAACCAGACGGAAATAACAGAGTGCATCCAGGTCAACCAGCGTCAACGATCAGACAATGTAGATAGCACACTCAATTCCTTACACCGGCAATCCGTACTGCATTGCCACATCCTCCAGTGAGTCCAGCACCAGGTCAATGAGCCCGGAGTTGGAGTCGCCTAGATCAAAGACCGATCCAGCGGCGTCTGGTGCGAGGCGTGTTGTGTAAAGGCTTTTTTGCTGCTAATTTTCAGTTATAATAGTGAAAGTGAATTAACCCTTGCTAGTTTAGACTTGACAACGGTGGTATAATAGAACGTAAGTTCTTTCTCTACAGGAAGGGAGAGGTGATGTCTGATAAGTCTTCAATTGAATGGACTGATGCAACTTGGAATCCAGTAACAGGCTGTACAGAGGTCTCTCCTGGTTGTGATCACTGTTATGCTCGAACTTTTGCCGAACGTTTTCGGGGAGTTCCAGGGCATCCTTATGAACAAGGTTTTGATTTACGATTGTGGCCACAACGATTAGAACTGCCTCTTTCTTGGAAAAAACCACGGCGTATCTTTGTTAACTCTATGTCAGATCTGTTTCATAAAGATATCTCCGATGAATACATAGAACAAGTGTTTGATGTCATGCAACGCGCTGATCATCATGTGTTTCAGGTACTGACCAAAAGGAGTGCTCGTCTAGCAAAAATAGCGCATAAGCTACCTTGGGCTCCTCATATTTGGATGGGCGTTTCTGTCGAAACGCTACAGTACGCTTGGAGAGTTGATCACTTACGGGATGTACCTACACAAGTACGGTTCATAAGTGCTGAACCTTTATTGGGATCCCTAAATGGGCTAAACTTAGCCGGCATCCATTGGTTGATTGCTGGCGGTGAGAGCGGCGCAGGTTTTCGCCCATGCGATCCTAATTGGGTACACGAACTTCAAGCTATGTGTCAAATTCAAGATGTATCATTTTTCTTTAAACAATGGGGCGGTCGGATACCCAAAGCCTATGGGCGAGAATTGGATGGGCGAACGTGGGATGAATACCCAATCGTTGAAGCAAATGTTCTCGGATAATATTGGGTGATTTAGAGAGTAGTTGGATAATAAACAGATTTGGCGCATCCCAATGCGCTGAAAGCTCTCACCACTATGCTTGGCTTAATGATATCCCGTTGGGTGGCGTCCTGAAGCTACAAAACGCGATTTTATCCAACCACCCTCTTACTCATTTGCAAGAAATAGCTCGCAACTTTCGTTTAGTCTTTTAGTCTTGCGGGGAGTTGGGCAGATCAATTCCCCACTATCAACAAGTTGTTGCACTACTAACAGAAAATCTGATTTTTGATATTTCATGAAATACCTATGAACTATGTTAATCCACAATGTTTTTCTAGTAATTCCTGGCTGAATCTTGACATTCTCAACAATAGCTTCTTTTAAGCCTTTTTTTGACAGCGAATCTTTCCAGTCAATATTTTCAAATAGAGTACCTTCATACGCATCTTCATGAATCCTCTTGAAATAGGCTTTTAGCATTGCATCATGCATCAGTAACATCGCGTCTGGGTGTCGTGATGCAAAAACAAAAAAGTACTTGACTCTATCATTCTCGCCTTCTCGTACTGGACAGAACCCTGTATATGGCAGGTATGCTGCTAAGTTATCACAGTAAGCGCTAATTAACTGAGATTCTCGATCTTCAGTTGTGAGATCAGAAGAAAACATAATTGGCTTCCAATAATCGCCTCCAAAGATCCGTGACATTGCCTGATGAAATTTTTGAATTTTTGGATGATCTCCTTTTCCAGATTCTACTGCATTGCGTGCTGCCAATCGATGAGCGATAGGCATATGCATCATGACAACAATTTCAGTGCTATGCACTTTGCTTCTCTTTAAAAATGGTTCCAATAGACTGAACGGGCTACCTGTTGGCCCAAATGGATCTAGATAAAGAAAAACTGTTTGATTACCCAGTAAATTTGGTAGTAAAGGAAGAATTTCTGTTGTATCTCCTAAAATTGGCGTAGCAGCACCGAGCCAACCTCCTTTTCGAAGAACGCTTTCTAACTTATCGTGATATTTCTTCTTTTTGTTGATAAAGAATGCCTTATATTTTCCTGCTGCAAATTTTTCAGCTGCTTTGCATATAATCAATGGTGAGCCATCTAAGCCATCATCAAATACTCCTGGACCTGCAAACCCGTCTACAAGAATTATTGACTGTCCTAATCTGTTCACCTTCGCCATATAAGGGGATAGATAGGATCTAAGAACTTCGTCCTTAATAATAGACCAGGGACGTTTCCCCTCGAAGAACTCATCCTCTTGCTCCGTCATGATTGCCTCCTAGATTCTAGGCTAGACTAACTATTTCACCGTTCGCGGGGCTGGTGTGGTTGCTGTGCCTGGCCTTGCGTGTGCTGGCGCTGCCCAAAAGCGCCTGCGAGCCGCGCTCCAGGAACTCTGGCCCTGTTGGGCCTCCCATCCGACCTCGACGCCCGCCTGGGGCAGACCTCTCGGAACTTGATGCTCCAAATGTGCGAATGATGATTTGCAATGAATTGGATCTAGGATACCACGAAGATGGAACCGATCCATTACCAAGCATCAACTGGCTGTGACAACCCAGCAAGAAAGCTCGCCCAAAAGCCGATCCGCGCAGCACCCGCATGGTGATGCTCAGGAAAGGCTGACTCGTCTTGATGCAACGATGCAACGGTGCAAAGGCTCACCCACGGCAAGGCGCAGCAGCGCTGGGGACGACGGGGTGATCAACGGAGGCGAGGGGCTGCTGCACCCTTACTTGACTCGCGGCGACGCAGCAACTACCATGGGCGCACGAAGCAATACCGTGCGGAGTGCAACGAACGCAATGTCTGGCGACGAAACATCCCCTGGTGATTCCACCGACCCGCTCAAAGTCGGTGAGTTAATTTCCATAGCCGAGGCAGCGGACTACGCTGGTCTGGCGCGGCATTCATTGTTGACCTATGCCCGGCATGGTCGCCTCCGCGCCAAGAAGCTTGGGTCGCAATGGGTGACAACTCATGCGGCGGTTGATGCGTATCTGGCCTCACGTGATACCAAAAGTATCCCCAAGAAATATCGTCCACCCTCTTGACCGTATCCACTTTCTTGGATAATATAGAGCTATGAAATGACGCAACCGCCAGGTGCTGGTAACACCTGACGGCTGCTAACCTCACCACCTGGTCGAAGCAGGCGGTGCGGCTGGGCTGCATGGTACCACACTGTGCGGCGTCCTCCAGCAGCACCCCGTTGCCGCGTTGCCCCGCAACGTAGCAGGCGTTGAGGTGCTGTGTTCGTTCCAGGGGCTTGTCATTTCTCTCCTGGCTCGCGCCGGAGGTCGCCGTGTTCTCTGCGGTTTGTCCCCGTGGCGCTCGTGCGCGGCCTCCGGCGAGGAGGTCGCCGGGCGTCCGTGTGCTGCGCTGCCCCAGGGCGGGTGCGCTGCGGCCAGCAGCGGCATCCTTGGGCCAGGGTCGCGCCCTGGTACCCCCACGCTGGCGGCGGCCTGCCGCCACCGCCCTGGTGCCCCTCACCCGTCGCGGAGGTTCGCCCACCTCCCTGCGGTCGCTCGCTCGTTCCGCCCATCCTGTCGCTGCTCAGCCCTACCCTGGGCACGCCCGGCCTGACCCCCTGGCGGGGCGCTCGCCGCCCGCCCAGGGGGGCATTGCCTTGCCCCACGCCTGGTCGCTCGCTCGTTCCGCCCATCCTGTCGGTGGTCAGCCCCGCCCTGGGCACGCCCGACCTGGCCACCCGCCTGCCCAGGGGGGCGTTGCCTTGCCCCACGCCTGGTCGCTCGCTCGTTCCGCCCATCCTGTCGCTGGTCAGGCCCATCCTGGGCACGCCCGGCCTGACCACCCTCCTGCCCAGGGGGGCGTTGCCCGATCATACCCTTGGTCGCTCGCTCGTTCCGCCCATCCTGCCGCTGGTCAGCCCATGCCTGGGCACGCCCGGCCTGACCACCCTCCTGCCCAGGGGGGCGTTGCCATACCTCACGCCTGGTCGCTCGCTCGTTCCGCCCATCCTGTCGCTGCTCAGCCCATGCCTGGGCACGCCCGGCCTGACCACCCTCCTGCCCAGGGGGGCGTTGCCCGATCATACCCTTGGAGGCGCTCCTATGCACCTTGATCCCGCCGCCCGTCTGCGTCGCGCCCCGACCGCGACGCGCATCCTTGACCTCGCCGCCTGGGTGGGCCTGCTCGCCGGGCTGCTCTGGTGGATGCATTTCTTCTGGCTCATGATCACCCCCGTCATGCTCACCGAGCTTGTGCTCACCGCGGCCTTTGCGCTGGCCTACGCCGTGGTCTTGCCCATGCTGATCAGCATGCTCTTTCCTGGCACGCCCGCAGGCATGTTGCTCGCCGAAACCCGCTGGCGCACCTTCGGCCACGCGATTGCGCTGGGGGCCGCCGTCTTCATGGTCTATCACGGCTTCGTGGCGGTCTGGGCCTGGTGGCAAACCCGGCCCGTGACTGTCGCGGCGGGCCAAGACCTGCCGCTGGCAATTGGCACGCTCATTGTCTTTGTCGTCGTACCCGCCTTATCCTGGGTGCAAATGGCCCCCGACCAATGGGTCGCGGAGATCGTCCAGGCCCAGCAAGTCAAGCGCTTACGCGCCGCGCAGCAGGCTAATCTGATGGCCGCCCGCATCCAGTACGCCCGCGCCATGCACCTGCTCAAGCGGGGCCTGGCCAATACCACCGCCGCCGAACGCGCCGAATTAGCCGGAACCTTGATCGCGATGCAACGCGCCGAGAACGAGGCGATCAGCCAGGTCGCCGCCCAGATGCGCTTGCTGACCGGCATTGACACCGGCACGCCGCTGCTCGACGACGACCACCTGCTCGACCAGTACGACCGCCTGACGTACGCGATGGAACAGCTCGTCACCCCGGTCAACGCGGCCTACGCGGAACCCAGCGACGCCGCAGCGGACGCGGGGCGTTCACCGCCTGCCGCGCCGCTGACCACGCCCCTGACCGCCCCGAGCGAACCAGCCGAACTAGCCGAAGGAGCGGCCCGCCGCGAACCGCCCCGGCCCGCGTCCAGCCCACCCGCGTCCAGCCCGGCTCCCTCCACCGCGACCGCGCTCGCCGTCGCCCAACGCGAACTCAGCGGCGCATGGTCACGCGCCCAACTCGAAACCGTCTTGTCCGTGCAGAAAACCAAGGCCACCGCCTTGATCCGCACCTGGCGCAGCGAAGGCCACCTGATCGAACTCAGCGACCCCGCCTTCCACTACGCCTGGGCCACCCCCGAAAGGAGCGTCTAACATGGGCTATGTTCCCCCCCGCGGGGCCGATGGCCGCATCATCGTCGGCCCCTTGTTTGGCGACGGCGACCCGCCGCCGCCAGCGGACGCCGCTGCCCCCACCAGTGACCCGCCGCCGAGCGCCCACGCCCCGCCCGCCGCACGAGCGCCCGCGCCCGCGCCCGCCCGCCATACCGACGCGCCCACGCCCTTCGGCATGCTTCGCCCTGGCGCAACGACCGCCCCGGCTGGCCCGCGCCGCCATGCCCGGCTCGTCCTGGCCGTCGCCCTGGCCTGCCTCCTGCTCGGCGGCGGCCTCTGGGCGACCTGGCCGCGCCCGGAACCCGTGGCACTGCCCAGCGCCACGAACCCGGCCCCGCCGCCCGCCGCGACCACGGCCCGCCACGTCCTGCCCCGCGCCGTCGTCGCCTTCGCCGCCCCCGAGGGTGTCGTCGTGGGCGCGTTGGAACCCGGCCGCCCCTACACCACCCTCGCCACCCAGGACGGCTGGCTGCGCATCGCCGCTGACGGCTCCGGCACCGTCTGGATTCGGGCCTGGGAACTCACCGGCAGCGGGCCACCGACCGCCACGCCGACCGCGACCGCGCTGCCGACCGCGACGCCGCGCCCGCCCCCACCGCCGCCAGCGGCCCCCATTGCCCCAGCGCTCACCTGCGTGCCGGTCATCGACGGCAACTTCGGCGGCACGCTCGGCCACGCCTGCGGAGCCACCAGCGCCGAACGCCAGCAGCGTGCGCTGGAATTGCTTCAGGCGGCGGATCAGGCGAGAAGCGGGGAGTGAGTTTGTGGCCGCCAAAGAACGGTCGTGCCGTCGCTCCTCGCGCGCAATGCGGGCGAGGGGCAGGCATGGCACGGTGTCGGGGCACGGCGGTGCCGTGCCCCACACCGCATCATGACGCCGATGATCATGCCCCGTACGGGCACGGCGACGCCGTGCCCCCGCCGCCGTGCGCACCCCATGGCCGTAAGGCCGAAGCACGCGCCTGTGCAGAGGTGGGGTGGCGGCACGGGGGCGGGGCGCGTGCTTCGGCCCTACGATGCTGCCATGCCCCGCGCCGCGCCGCCGCTGCGCCCCGCGCTACCCCTGCCCCGCCGTGCCCGTACGGGCACGGCGGCGCCGTGCCCCAACAAAAAAATCGCGGATGTGGCGGGGGCAAACCCTTGACACTTTGCTCGCCCCAGAAGGAAACAGCAACGCAGCATACAGAATTCAGAACACAGAATTCAGGACATCCGTGCGAACAAGGGGGGCCGCCACCACCCGAAAACCCAGGTAGATGAACGTGCCGACGGGACGGACCCAGCCCCGCGCCCCGCAGCGAACATTTGTTCTTTCATCACGCCACGACCCACCCCGCCACGGCACATCCCAATTATCAGCTGTAAAGTCTTTCCCCTCCTGGGCAGCCTCGCCTGGATAGGCCTTGTACCTGCTACTGGCCCACTCCCAGACGTTGCCCACCATATCCAACGCCCCGCACGCCGCCGCCCCTGCCGGACAACACCCCACGGGAGCCGGACGATCCAGGCCACTCTCTCGATAGATCGCCAATTCCGGCGTCAGTGATGCTTTGCCCCACGGATACGGACGCCGCTGGCCCTGCGCGTCATACGCCGCCGCCACTTCCCACTCCGCCTCGGTCGGTAAACGCAGTGTCCAGCCTGCCGGCAGCATGTCAGCCAGGCGTTCGGTGAGCCACGCACAGAAGGCCGTCGCCTCATACCAACTGACCCCGATCACTGGCTGATTGGGCCCATTGAACCGAGCATCTTCCCAGAACCACGGCTGCTGGCGCTGCTGCTGCTGCTTCCACTGCCAGCCCTCCGGCGTCCACCAGTGTTGCGCCGCATCGCCGTAGCCCTCAGCGACAAACGCGGCGTACTGCGCCACCGTGATCGGATAACGGGCGATCCAGAACGCGGGGAGGGTCAATGTGACAACAGATTCACCCTCGTCCCAGCCGCCGATCTGATACCTTCCCGCTGGGACAAAACACCAGTACCCCTGTGGTTGCCCAAACGTCGTGCTGCGCTGGGCCAGTTCCGCCTGCCATGCCGCCAGCGTCACTGGGATACGCGGATCACCAAGCAGACCCAGGGCCGTGCCTGCAGCATGCCGCCGCTGCCAACCAATGGTCGCATCAGCAAGCTGGCGCAGCGCTTCGGTCTGCACCTCTTCACGCAGCCCGGGTTCAATCACCCCTCCATCGGCCAGCAACAGTTGGGCCGCCTGCAACGGTTGCGAGGCAAAGCTCTGGATCAACGCCCGAGCGACAGTGACATCATCGTCGAGGCCCGCCAGCAGCAGCAGCGTCTCTTCCCACCCGGTGCGTCCGCCAGGGCGGGCATATTGCCGGAGCAGCACCCATTGCGCCCCGCCGCCCACCACGGGCAGGTTCCCCCAGCGCGTCGCGGCGTGCAGCTTGGTGCGCAGCGCAACAGCGGCGAAATACTCCTGCACCAACTGATGGCTAAAGCGCACCTGCCCCCCGTCGCCCAGGATCTCGAGCAAGTCGGCGGCCTGGGCCTGGCGCAGCAGGTGGGCATGATCGCTTCTGACCTTCGCAATCCGGAGTTGCTCTGCCGCCCACGCCACCGATACGCTGGTGCCGCGTCCGGCGGTGGCCGTGATCGCATACGCCAACTGCGCTAAGCCGCGCTCTTGCATCTCTGCTGCCAGCCACCCTTCGGGGTGACGCTGCGCTTCCCATGCCCACCGTGAGGCCACGAAGCGTTGCAGCAATTGCCCCCGATTGCGCGGCAGGGTTCCCGCGCCCTGATAGACCTCGCAGAGCATCGTGAGCAGCAAGGGGGTACGCGCCAGGCTCGCCAGGGTCGCATGCGCTGGCTCGTCCAGCGCGGTCAGCAAGGCCGCGCCCTGGTCAGCCCCCAGCACGCCCACGATCACCTGGCGCATCGTCGCGGCATCAAGTCCCTCGATTCGCACCGGTTGCACGGGGTACGGATCGTCACGACGCTCTTCCAGCAAGCGGGCATGATCATCGGCGCGGCAGGTCGTCACACTTGTCGTTGACCGCCCGCCCATGCGCCCCGGATACGACCGCCGAAAGTCGTCCAACGCCTGGGCGCTGGCGAGAAAGCGACTGCGTGGCACCTCGTTGAGCCCATCCCAGAGCAGCACCAAGCGACCGTCCGCCAGCAACCCATCAAGCAAGCCCACCAGGTCGCGATGGGCGTCCAGCGGAAAGCGCTGCCCCGCTCCGTCGACCCAGGCGGCACCCGCAAGGTCGGCGGCCAGCAGGTCGCGCAGGGTCTGCGTGGATTGCAACCCTCCAAGGCGAACAAAGACTGGCACCGGGGTGGCCTCGTCACCCGTCAACCCGGCTTCGGCGAGATCGAGGGCCAGCCGCCAGAGCGCGGTTGTCTTGCCGCCCCCAGGCGGGCCGAGCAGCAGCATGTGACCGTAGCGCTCCAGCCCCTCACGCAGATCGGTGAACGTGTGTGGCGTCAGCGCAGCCGGGGCCTCGTCCGGGGCATCGGCGGCCGCGTGCGCCTGCCGCCAGGCACGGAAAAAGAGTTCCTCGCGCTCATAATACGAACCCATCCCGGGGGTGACAGCAACCGGCTGGGCGACCAGGGGCAAGGTCGCATAGCGGCGCCGCCAGACCGCGTAGCGCAGCGCGATCTCGCTGCGATAGGCCTGGAGCAACGCCGCCTGCATGGTGGGATCAATGGGCTGGGGGGAGCCGGTATAAATGACCAACGGAAAGATCTGGATGGTGACCTTGTCCCCGGTGATCACATCGCCGATCCGCACCTGCGCGATCTGATTGAACGCACCCAGATTGATCCCACCGGCTTGCTGGGACTGATCAATCGAGGCTGGGGGAGGGCGTTCCGGCTCGCGCATACGTCTCCATCAGCAATGCGCTTGGCACTGGCTTCCAGGCCAGTATAGCATAGCGAGCAGCGCATGGCACCCCAGGGTGAGCAGCGCCAAGCGGTGATGGAGGCGTTGGGCGACGCTGCGAGCAGGGGTCAGGGGTCTTCCTGGGCCACGCCGCGATGAAGCCAGGCAGGGCGGCGGTCACTGCTCCGACCAGGCAGCAAGCGACGCTTCCAGCCGATGCACCGTATCGGTAGCACCGAGCTGACGGTAGATCTCGAGGGCTGCGCTCACGTGTTCACGGGCGGCAGGGATGTCACCGCGATCCAGGGCTAGTCGACTCATGACGCGATGGGCAAGCGCCTGACCCTCCTGATCGTGGCGCTCAACCGCCTGGGCCAGGGCCTGCTGGTAGGCGTCCTCAGCGAATGCCGTCATGTTGAGCTCCTGGTAGATCGCGCCGCGCTGACGGAGGAAGACCGGCTTGTCGGGGCCTTGGGCCAGCAGCGCCAGTACGTCCGCGTGGAGTTGCTGCTGAGCGTAGAGGGTCGTGAGCAAGAGGGTCTGCCCGGGCTGGTCGAGGTCAAGCTCGACGATCTGCTGGGTAGCGGCACGAATGGGTGCCGCCGCCCGATCGCTCAGCAGACGCACGCGGCTGCTACGGAAGGACTGCACCTGCTGTGAACTGCGCGGGAGATCGTTGGTGACCGCCACGACAAACTGGTAGGAGACGCCAGGAACCAGCGCTGCCTCCTCGTCCGGATAGGCCATGCTGGTCACCGCACCGACATCGCGCTCCCAGACCACCGTGGCCTCACGCAGCAACGTTGCGCCACGCAGCAGCGTGATGCGGTAGCCCTCGGCAGCGTGCGCAGGCGTCCAGCGCAGCAGGGGGCGGTCATTGAGCACGTAACCGCGCACGGGGGTTATCATGCGCGGGATCGCGTCGCCATGGGGGTCTGCGCTGGACACCGGCTCGAGGCCGTGAAAGAAGAGGATTGGGGCCTGCTCCCCACAAGGAATGGCACCGTGATGGTCGTGGAGTACGATACGTTGCAGGTCGCCGCAGACAATCGTGGCGCTCCCGGACACCCGCAACTCGTCACCTGCATGCAGCATGGTGCCGAAGTGCGCCAGGGCGTAGTTTTGCCAACCACTGCGCTTCACCTCGGCCTGACCGTCCAGGTCAACCAGGACATGCAACGGCGTATCTCGCGGCGCTGCCGTACAGCCACTCACGACGAGGAGCAAACTGAGCAAAAAGAGCCAACGCATGATGCCCTCCTGTGCGCTACCTGCTCAGACACCTGGACGAGGAGCTCGGCAGCAACGAGATAATTGCCGTGGTCAGGAAACAGCGTTACCCGTGACTGTGGGCTGCATCTGCAGCAGCAGGTGGCCCTTGCACCAGCATACGCGCCCGATGGAACAATTTCAGTTTCCAGCAGGTCATGGGGAGTCCCCTCGTCGGACGTTCACCACGCTTGTCACGGTTACGGGCCCGACAAGGCGGTGCAACTCTTCGGCTCAGTGAGCCAGGGAACGTCCGCGCTCGCGTACGGATGAGCAGGCCTGAAGCCTGCCCCGGCAGCCACCAACAGGGCCGCAGTACCGTCGGAGGCCACGGCACGTCACCTTATACGCCACCAGCAGTTGCTTCCAACTGCGGACTGAACCAGCCTTTCTTACGAAGGATATGTCGTGCCAGCAAAATTTGATGCGCTGAGAAACGGTGCTTTCGTCTATTCCAGGCATAGGTCGCGTTGATAACGGCATCCTCAGTCTGCGCACCCTCACGGCTCATCACCCAATGCACGGTGGCGAGGAGTTCCATCCCAAATGGCGTTTCAAAGCCCTCAACCAGATCGGCAACCCGCTCAAAGCGAGCATGTGCTTCTGCATCTTCTTGCAGCAATGGCGTTGCGTGTTCAACGACACCTGGAAGCAGTTCAAGCGGTTTGCCCGGTTGGTCACCACCATCTGCATACCCGGTGACCAGGTGACCTTCTACTGCTTTCAGCACATGACGCAAATTCTCGGCGTATGGGCCGTATGGCCCTTTCTGATACTTCAGCTTGAGTGGTTGTCCGGCTTCCTGCATAAAGTACAGGAGCTTATGAACTTCGAGCAGCGTGACCCATGGATCCATCAACCCACGAAGATAGCGATGGATCAGCAACACCAGGGCAGCCCGCGCCGGAGTCATCGTAGGTACGTTGGGAGCCTGCATTTGAACCGATAACGCCTGAGGTGATGACGGCTCATAGATTTTCACATGCACATCAGTGAGCGGGGCAAGGGCCGCTTCGATGCGCGGACGCACCAGCTGCCAATCCAGCCCTCCTAAACCACTGCCAAGGGGAGGAATGGCGATCGAGCGAATGTTACGCCGACGGATCTCATCAACCAGCGCTGTCAGGCCCGCATCGATATCCTCGAGCCGACTTTTGCCACGCCAATCTCGCTTGGTTGGAAAATTAATGATGTACGTTGGGCCAAGCAGTACGTTGGGCTCAAAGACCAGCATACGGCCCGGTTGCACGTCGCCGCGCTTACAAGCTGCAACATAGGCGTGGTAGTTGTCTTCGTAGGCATGCTTGAACTGAAGCGCAATCCCGCGACCCATGACGCCAACACAGTTGACCGTATTGACCAACGCCTCAACATCGGCTTGCAGGAGGTCGCCAGTGAGATATTCGATCATGGGATTCCTCCTTCTAGTAATACCAGGCGCTTTTATGTGCAACCGGCGGTTGATGTTCGGCGGTTTGTAGGATCTGAACGACCTGTTGGGCCATTCCCAGTGTGTGGACACCGATGCGCTCAACCAGATGCCATGGGAAGAAGCTATGCACAAGAAATTCTGCCTGTTTGCCTTCTTTTGTATCTGGATCGTTCCATTGGCGTGCAGCAACTGCCAGCCAATTCACCTGATCCAATTGATCGAGCCGTGAGCGAAACTCCGTATAGTACGCGCCAGCATTTGAAAGTGAGAAGGCCCAGCGCGTAGCCTGTGAGTCAGCCCAGGCAACCGTTGCAGCGACATCAGCTTGAAGATGTATAATCGGTTCTTGCCCACCTCGATAACTCAAATCCGGATGATTGCGCTGCGCAATAATGTACAGCATGATCGAGCGCGGGCAAAAATAAAAGGGCACATAGTCACCGACATGATCACCGGTATGGCAAGCCACTGGGAGAGCCAACCGGCGCTGTTTAATACCACTCATCCCAATCGTCGTACCAGCGCCACCCCTTCGTTGCATCTCCGCATCACACCAGAGTCCGCCATCGGCGAGCACTGAGGCTAACCGATCAACGTGGAGAATGTGATACATTTTGGGTTGAGCCGGTACCCTATACATAGGTATTCTACCAAAGAACGAAGGACAGTTCCACTATGATGGTGCGCTTCAAGGTGCGATCAGAGGGGCTACCACCACCCGGAATCCATCGGCGTAGAGACCGCCCTTATAGTCAAAAGGATCAGTGATCCGCACCCAGCATTGAACATAGATTTTTGTGTTGCGGTAACTACCCCCTCGAAGCGTACGGGCATCCTCCTCTGTAAAGGCTGTTGCCGCTCCCGAATAGGTCTGCCACTCACTCGCCGTCCACTCCCAGACATTGCCGGTCATATCTACGGCTCCACAGGGTGCGGCCCCTGCTGGGTAACAGCCCACGGGTACGCTCCCACCCCAGCCACGTGTTTCCTGCTCCTCCTGCTCCTCTGTTATCGCTGCGTGGTCGTCGCGCCACTCATCGCCCCAGGGGTAGCACCGCATATCTCCGCCACGGGCGGATGCTTCCCACTCCTGCTCGGTGGGGAGGCGGACGGTCGCACTGATCTGCGTACTCAGCCAGGTACAGAAGTCGTTGCACCAGGGCCATAACAGACCCACCACCGGCTGATTGGCGCGGTTCAGTTCGTCATGATCGGCCCCGTAGGGTCGGCGCTCGCCCCACGCCTGCCACTGCGCGTTCGTGATCGGGTAGCGGGCGATCCAGAATAACTGCTCCAGCGTCACCTGATGCAGCGGTTGTTCTTCGTCGTCTGCATCCGGGTCATCGTCGCTACTGCCAATCCAGTAGGTGCCCGGCTCAACCTTGCAGAAGTAGCCCGTCAGGTCACCCGCCTGGATGCGTGCCAGTTCCCGCTGCCACTCCTCCACCGTCACGGGCACGCGCGGATCGCCCAGATCGCCCAGCAGGAACCCCGCCCGCACCCGCTCGGCCACCGGCAGGGGTTGGTCACGGTCGGCCAGCAAGGTCACCAACCCGTCACGCAGACCAGCCTGTAACCCAGCGACATCCACTTGCTGCTCAGCCAGATACGTCCAGTCGCGATCAACGCCTAATTCCGCCGCCAGCATGAGATCCCGGTACCAGCGTGCAAGGGGTTTTGCCACACCCTGCTCGCGGCGGTCAACGAGTACCCGCAGCACCTTCTCGACGAGAAACGGGTTCGTCGCCTGCACCACCCCCACCCCCAGGAAGAGTGGCTCACGCCAGCGGTCATCCCCCCGCCGGGCGAGCACCTGCGCCACCGGATCACGACTGAGCAGCATGTGCCGCCCGGCGCAGTGTTCTTGCAAGGTCAGGTGCGCAAAGACATAGCTCGTCGGCCCGTCCGGGGTCAATAACCCGCTCCGGTGTTCCATATAGTCGAGACAGCGCCCGGCGGCCCCCCAGGGTTCCGGGAGCTTCGCCGCCTCAAAGAACTCGATCAAGGCATCACGTATTTGGCTCTTGCCCAGCCGCCCGCGTCCATCCTCCGACGACCCCGCCGCGTGTGCCTCGTAGGAGAGCCGGTCGAGCAGCGGGCGCAAGCGGGCCGTTGTCCAATCCGGACGCCCCAGCGCATCGGCCAGGTTCTGCCCGTCCCGCACTTTGTCCCACTCGCCCAGCAGCAATTCCAGGATCTGCTCGTAGAGCGTCGGGCGATCACGCGGCAGCGTCCCCCGCCGAAACAGCAGCAAGGCCATCAAGGTCACGAGCAACGGCGAGGCCGCCATCGCCCGCAGGCGTGGACTCCCAACAATCGTCGCGATCAAATCCTCGCTCAACCCCTTTGCCTGGGCCTGGGCCAAATGCCCATGGGCGACCAGTTCGCCATACCACGCTGGAACAAACGCCCGTACCTGGCCCAGCGTCAACGGGGCCAGGGTCGTCACCGGCCAGCCGAGGACGGCCTGCAACTCCTCGGTGAACGCCCGCGTGCGGCAGGTCACCACCATGCGCACCTGTGGATAGCGGGTCGCAAACGCCTGCACCGCCTGCAGCGTCGTCGCCTGATCAACGATAATTAGAATTGCCGGTGGTGATCTTTAGAATTGCCGATCCCATCTGCCTCCGCGATGACCTACCAT
>NZ_LYXE01000169.1 GCF_002532075.1 Candidatus Chloroploca asiatica
ATGGTAGGTCATCGCGGAGGCAGATGGGATCGGCAATTCTAAAGATCACCACCGGCAATTCTAATTATCGTTGATCAATGGCGTGCGCAGCGGGGTACCACGGCTGATGGCCTTGGGGTGCCACGGCGGATGCCTTGGGGTGACACGGCGGGCGCGACGGGGGGCCAGGGCCGGCGCAGCGGGGGTGCCAACGCCATCCATGTCATTCCGAACGGAGTGAGGAATCTCCGCTGCGGCGCATGGAAGACCCCTCGCTCCGCTCGGGGTGACATGGCGGGCGCAGCGGGGTGCCACGGCTGATGGCCTTGGGGTGACATGGCGGATGCCTTGGGGTGGCAAGGGCGCGCAGCGGGGTGCCACGGTGGGCGCGACGGGGGGCCAGGGCCGGCGCTCGGGGTGGCAACGCCCGCCATGTCATTCCGAACGGAGTGAGGAATCTCCGCTGCGGCGCATGGAAGACCCCTCGCTGCGCTCGGGGTGACATGGCGGGCGCAGCGGGGGGCCAGGGCCGGCGCTCGGGGTGGCAACGCCATCCATGTCATTCCGAACGGAGTGAGGAATCTTCACTGATGCGCATGGAAGACCCCTCGCTCCGCTCGGGGTGCCACGGCGGGCGCGGCGGGCTGACAGGGAGGATGCCTTGGATGGTCATGACCCGCACGTCATATGAAAAACCTACCCCCAAGAGGTGCCCCTCCCCCTGCCGTGCCCGTACGGGCACGGCTTGCCCGTGCCCTCCCCCCGCCGTGCCCGTACGGGCACGGCTTGCCCGTGCCCCCCTACCTAATCTTCCGATGCAAAGCCACCTCGTTCACAAAGGCTTCCCGCAAGGCGCTGTCGGTGAATCGTGCGGCCTGGCGTTCCAGGGCCAGCTGCGCTGCGTCGCGATCGCGCACGTGACCGGAGATCTGGTACCGTACGATGAGGAGGCGCAGGCTGTACCGCTCAAGGTCGGTTTTCGCCAGGTGTGCCGTTGCTTCGGTCAGCGCTGCCTCGGCCAGGGTGCGATCCCCACTCGCCAGGGCGACTTGCGCAAGCAAGATGAAGATGTCGGCATCGTGTGGGCTCGCATGCTCGCGCCACCAGGCGATGGCTGGCGTCAGGATTGTCAAGGCGTCGGTCGCCGCACCCGTCGCCAGGTCGTATTCCGCCCACGCTCGTGCCCAGGCGAGATACGGGCGCCCCGAGCTCAAACCAGTTGCGTGCAGGTGCCGCAACACTGCTCCGGCTTCACCATGTTCGCCTGCCGCGATGAGTACCCGCGCAAGCCCGGCACGGTGCCAGATGCCATACGCAGAGTCGGCCGGTAGGCCGACGCGTTCACTCAAGACGACGAGTTGGCGCATGGCGTCAATGGCGTCGCTGTGTTGCCCCATGTTGCTGCTGTAGAGCCCGTAGTTGTAGAGTAAGGCGCCATAGGCCCAGGGGTCTTCCAGGGTGCGATACAGATCTAGCAGGGGGCGCAGGTAGGTACGCGCCGCTTCCCAATGCGCAAGATAGGCGCTCGCTTCGCCAAGCTCGCGCAGGGCGTCAGCCCAGGCCGGGTGCGGTGGGCAATGTGGCTGGTAGCTGGTCAACGCCAGCGCCCGCTGCGCACTGGCAAGGGCTGCTTTGCCCTGGCCTTCGGCGCGCTGGGCAAAGGCGCAATGACACAGCGCCTGATAGAGCACCGACGTCGCCTGAGCCGCCTCGGCTAGCCGACACGCCAGTTCGAGATGCGTCAGGCCTTCCCGCGAACGCCCCAGCGTATCGGCCAGGTGCCACCCGAGCGTCTGGTGAAGACGCGCTGCCGCGACCTGATCGCCGGTCGCCGTTGCTAGCGCCAGCGCTTCGGTAGCGGTCACGTCAACCTGCTCGGCGCGCCCCTGCAACACCGCCAGGCTCATCTGCGCTTCAAGCGCCTCAAGCCGCGCCCCTGAATCGCCAAGCGCGTCTGCCATCGCCAGCACCTGCGCAGCGTCGCTTGCCCAGGCATCGAGGTGCAACAGGGTGCGGTAGAGCGCGAGGCGTTGGCGTAGCAGGGTCAGGTGCCGGGTTGTCGGTTGTTTGATCTGGGGGAGCAGTCCGCACGCTGCCTCAAGATTTGTTAGGGCAACCCCATAGGCATAGAGCGCCGAGGCTTGCGCGGCTGCTTGCTGATATGCGCTAAGCGCCTCCTCCCCCAGCCCCGCTCGCGCAAAGTGAGGTGCCACGAGTGCTGGCTGATCTGGGTACACCTGGGCTAAGGCTTCCCCTGCCCGCCGATGCAAGACCATCCGTCGCCACGGCGAGAGCTGTTCGAGCACGGCGCTGCGTAGCAATGGGTGCGCAAAGGCGAGCCGCGCTGCGGTTGCGTCTGCGGTATTTATCCCAAGCACCTGGTGTGTTGTCAGTTCTTCGAGGGCTTCACCGATCTCCCCCGCTGCCCGCGCCGCCGTCGTTGCGAGCAGGTGCTCGTCGAGGTGAGGGTCGAGGATCGCCGCCACTTCCAGCACCTCATGGGCCAATTCGCTCAGGTGGCTGATCCGCGCCAGGATCGCCTCGCGCACCGTTACAGGGAGTGGGAGCGTGGCAGGAGAGGGATGTGGTTGCGTGTGCTCTTGCAATGCGCGCACGATTTCGAGCATAAAGAAGGGATTGCCCCTGGTCACCTGATGAATCTGAGGCACCAGTTCAATCGGCGGCGGCGGTGAGAGCAAGCCGAGCAAATGCTGGGCTGCCGCGAGTCCCAGCGGCCCAACATCGACCTCGGCCAGACGCCCGGTGCGCCGCAGCCGTTTGCCCAACTGGTCAAGCGTAGGCGTCACCGTGGTGGCCGTCGCTAACACAATCAGTGGCGTATCGCCCCAATTGGTCACCAGCGAGCGCAACCATCCCAGCGTCGCTTCATCGGCAAACGGCAGATCATCGAAGCAGAGCAGCAGCGGTTGTTGGGCCGCAAATGTGCGCAATACCTCGGTCAGCGCCGTATAGAGGTGCTGTTGCGCAAAGGCCGTCGCGACCCCGATTGGCATCGGGAGATCGGGGAAGTACTGGCGTAACTCGGGTAGCAACGGGAGCAGCTCGCTGCGCCAGTGGGCCGGAACCGCCTGCCACAGTGTCGGCGGATGCAGTGTCTGACGCAACATCTGGATCACCACCGCATAGGGCAGATGCTGTCCATCGGCATGGCAAACGCCCGTCAGCACAAGCCCCGCTTGATCGGCCACATACTCACGCACCAGGCGCGACTTGCCCATCCCCGACTCACCGCTGATCAGAATGAACCCGCCCCGTTGCGGCTGCCCCGTCATAAAACGCGCATAGGCTACCTGCAAACGCCCAAGTTCCTCGGCGCGCCCAACCAGCGGCACCTCCAGTGAAGGCAAAATTGGCACAATTGACAGTGTGTCAAATAGGTCTTGTTGAGCCAACGGTGCCTGCGTCTTGGGCAACGCAGCGGTGTCAGGCGCAGCGTCAAGGCGTGATCGTTGTGATCCTGGTTGCAACACCGCTCGCGTTGAAGGCAACGGCCCAACACCAAGTTCACGTTCGAGCACCCGGCAGCACAGCTCAAACTGCCGCCATGCAGCCACCCGATCGCCGACAGCCATAAAGAGCTCGATCAACCGGCGGTGCATCGGTTCAGCGAGTTCATCGACAGCCAGGTACGCCTGGGCAAACTGGATCGCTGCCGTCAACTGACCCAGGGCAACCGCGCGTTCAGTTGCCACTTCCAGCCCACCGAGGTAACGTGCGTGGAACTCGCGGGTCGTCGCCGCCTGCCACAGCTCATATTCAGGCGCATCGGGCAACGCAAAGCCATCCATAAACGGGCCACGATAGAGCGCCAGCGCATCAGCGAGCCCAGCCAGATCAGGTGCAGCCGTGCCACGCACAAACGCATGGCAATCCACCTCAACCAGCGCAGCCTCAAGCCCCACCATCTCCTCATCAACCAGCACCAGGCGCGGCTCGGGCAACGCCGCACGCAGACTCGAAAGCAAGCGCGTCATATGGCGTCGTGCCAGGTGATCGGGCGCATCAGGCCAGAAGAGAAAGGCCAGCCGATCACGCGGCAGCGGCTGAATTTGCGCCGCCAACCGGTACAACAACGCACGCACCCGCCGTCGCGGCAACACCAGCGGCTGTCCCTGCCAGGTCACCCGACACCCACCCAGAAGCTGAATCTTCATAGCCTGATTGTAGCACTGCCCCGCCGCGACCAACGCCACCTGTGCCCCAACTCATGCTACAATGCCTCCGGCGTGCTGCCTGGTGAAACCCTTGCTCTCATCTCTAGGGCGATCGCATCATACGAAACCGGATAAAAATACGCTCTATGTGGCAGCATGTGCATGCAACCAGCGGCGCAAACGGCGGCCCCCGGCCCTGTAGGGGCACCCCTTGCGGGTGCCCCTACAGGGCCGGGGGCCGGGCCCGGTGTACGGGCACCCCTTGCGGGTGCCCTGGTGGGGTGCATGCACGGAAGATGCAATCGCCCTGCCCTCATCTCGCTGCGTGGCGGCGAAGCCGCCACGCAGCGAGTATAATCCTATGAACGAACCAATCATTGAGGCCGTCGGCCTGCAAAAACGCTTTGGCGATATCGTCGCAGTCCAGAACGTCGATCTTAGCATCTATCCCGGTGAGATCGTTGGCTTTCTGGGGCCAAACGGGGCGGGCAAGACGACGACGATCAAGATGCTGATCGGCTTGCTGCGCCCAAGTGCTGGTGTGGCCCGCATCGGCGGGTTTGATCTGCAAAAGGCCCCCTTGCGCGCCAAGGCTTTGCTTGGCTATGTGCCTGATCAGCCCTTTTTACCCGAAAAGCTCACCGCCCGCGAATATATCCAGTTTATGGGCGGGCTCTACCGTCTTGAGCCAAAGATCGCCCGTGAGCGCGGCGAGGATCTGTTGCGCCTCTTCGGGCTAACCGACCGTGGCGATGAACTGCTCGGTGGCTATAGCCACGGGATGCGCCAGAAAGCGGCGCTCACCGGGGCACTGCTGCACCAGCCACGCGCCTTTTTTCTCGATGAACCAACCGTCGGCCTCGATCCACGCAGCGCCCGGTTGATCAAAGATCTCCTGCGTGATGTCGCAGCCCAGGGCACCGCCGTCTTCATGTCAACGCACATCCTTGAGATCGCCGAGCGGATGTGCGACCGGGTCTTTATCATCAACAAAGGGGCGATCATTGCCTCGGGCACGCTCGATCAACTGCGCGCCGGTGGCGACGCCAGTCTCGAAGATATTTTCCTGAGCCTGACCGGCGACCCCGCTGAAGTTGCGTTGCTTGATGAGTGAACAGTTACGTGGTTGTGCTGGTCAACCACGCTTGTTCTACGCCTCTGCTGCCTGGTGAAAGCCGAGGCGTTCTAGCACGAGCAGGGCTTCTTGCTGGATGACAGCGCGTTCTTCCGTCGTGAGCCGATTGAGGCCCAGCACTGCCGGCCCAAGGCGTGGGTTGGCGCGTAGGGCTTCTTCATGGGTGATGAGGAAATTCCAGTAGAGCAGGTTGAAGGGGCACGCGTCAGGGCCGGTGCGCTGTTTGGCGTTGTAGCGGCAACTGGCGCAATAGTCGCTCATCTTGTTGATGTAGTTGGCCGAGGCGATGTACGGCTTCGTCGCGATCCCACCCCCGTCGGCGTTGAGGCCCATGCCAAAGACGTTCGGCACCATCACCCAGTCGTAGGCGTCAAGGTAGGCCGCCAAGAACCAGGTGTTGACCTCGTGCGGCTGTACGCCTGCCAGCAGGCAGAGATTTGTCAGCAGCATCAGGCGTTCGATGTGGTGCGTGTAGCCGGTCTGCAGGGCGCGGGTGAGGGCATGGTGCAGGCAGTTGAGATCGGTTGTACCTGTCCAGAACCAGGCGGGCAGGGTGCGGGTGGCGTTCCAGGCATTTTTGGTCGCCAATGCGGGCATTTGACGCCAGTATTGCCAGTACATATACTCGCGCCAGCCGAGCACCTGGCGCACAAAGCCTTCCACAGAATTGAGCGGTGCCTTGCCATCATGATACGCTTGTTCGGCGGCCCGGATGAGTTGCATGGGTTCGAGCAGGCCCAGGTTGAGATAAGGCGAAAGCCCCGAGTGGTAGAGCAGCGCTGAACGCATCGTCATGGCATCTTCATACGGGCCAAAGTTCGCCAGGCGCTCGCCAAGAAACGTTGCGAGCAACTGCGCCGCCTCGGTATGCGTGACAGCCAAGTTAAAACCGGTTACGTCGCCGATCCCATTGGGCATGCGAACGACCTCTTCCATGACCTGCTGGGTGAGCAGATCAGGCTCGTTTACCGGAGGCTCTGGCGGGGTCAGGGTTCGTGGCAAGGGCTTGCGATTCTCGGCGTCAAAACTCCACTTTTGACCGATAGGGGCGCCATCTTTTTCCAACAAGACCGCAAAATGACGCCGCATGGCACGGTAGAACGTCGCCATCATCACGGTGCGTGTGGGTGCGGCGTCGGGGAACGGGTCGAACTGGCCGACGAGGAACTGCGTATTGGGCAGGATCGTCACCGGGAGACCGAGCGCATCGGGAAGGGTGAGTTGGAACTGACGGGTCGCATATTCGGCGGCGGCCATCGTGAAGAGGTGGCCCGGCTGCGTGCGTTGACAATGTTCACGCAACCCGGTCAGAAAATCGGGCGCGTGCAGGTAGTCAACCTCATACCCTTGCGCCCGCAGCAACGCCGCATAGTGACGCATCGCACTAAGCAGCAACACCAACTTTTTACGCTGGTAGGGCTGCTGGCTCAGGCGGGCACTGCTCTCAAGCAACACCACCCGTACCGGCGACGTACCCGCCACAGACGCAGCGGCCACCATCGCCGGATGCGGATCGAGCAACTGATCGCCCAAGATCCAGACCGTTGGCGTGCCAAGGTTCACTGATGACTCCTGATGTGATTTCAATTACCGTTGAAGCTCAGCGGAGTGCCGACTTCAGTCGGCTTCCGGCTCAGCCGGTTGGTGGTTTTCCAACAATGAATCTGCTCGACGAGACCTCACAGGTCTTCAAGACCTGTGAGGTCTTACCCATCTTCTGCCTTTGCGTCAATACGGATCAACCTTAAGCCGAACCATGTCCCAGCCCATGCCTTGACGCTGGACTTCAAAGCGCTCAGTGCGGCGCAGGTCGTCAATGGTAAGGGTAAAGCGGAAAGGAAAGAGTTCGGGGAGGTGGATGAGGTCGGCAAAGGGGAGATCCTGCGCGGGATGGGCGGCAAAGGCTGCTTCGAGCATCCATTGTTCGATCGCTGGGCTTGTTGCGGTGTGTCGCTGCGGAGCGTAGCTCGAGCGCTGTGCGGTTGCCTGAAGTACGCCCCAGTTGCGTAAGGAGAAGATCAGGCGATCCGTGGCTTTTGGCAAGCCCCCAAGTTGGCCCAGTTCACCTGCCAGGCGCGCTTCAAGCTCGTGGGGCCGAATAGTAGCGCGGTGACGGAGCAATTGCCCCAGGGCTACCATGCCTTGCCGAAAAAAGGGGTAGGCGAGCAGGCTCAGGCCGTAGTGCAGCCAGACTCGGTCGTGCGTTGTGTGTGCGTGGGCAAAGAGGTTGACGGCTTCGTTTCGTAAATGAGCATGCTGTTCACCGGTCTTTACCCAGATGCTCAGAAGAATGCTAATGGCAACCTGGCGATTCTCCTGGCTCTGTACCTGCTCCGCAACAATTGGGTCAAGACGAGCGCGCAACTCCTGCATATCGCTCGTCTCTGAGCACATGGCTGCGGTCGCATCCAGCCAGTTTAGGTAAATATTTTGACGAAAGCCGATCTGCTTTTCCATATGATGTTAGCTCTGCGTTATGGTGATCAGGGGCACAGCCATCTCTTCAATTGTTAGTCCGCCGTGGCTGATGACAAGCTCACCCGCTGGGGCAAAGGCGCGGCGGCCTTGTGGCATCATCACCTGGGTCTGGGCTGGCAACAAGCCATCGTCAGTCCACACGATGGTGTCAGCAAACTGCATCTGCACGACGCGGACAATGTCTGGATTGGAGTAGACTCGTGCGCGCTTGCTGCGTGACTCTACAAGCACCCCTTCTTGAGGAACCCCCATCCCTCGTGCCTCCACGTGCCCATGATCACTGGTGACGACGACAGTATACCGCAGATTGAACAAATGTTTGATCAGTCCTTCCAGCCAGGCGACGGGTTGGTGCTGGCCGTCATTGACGTGGAGCCAGACCCCCAGGGTCGCTTGCCACCCGCTCGCTCCCTGGCTCTCGTTGTGAACCTTCGCATCGATGACTGAGCTGATGAGGCAGAGCGCCTGGATACGGCGGCTCTGGATGCGATCAGGATAGGCGGCTTCGCGCTGGGTCGCAAGGTGCGCAAACGCGATCGCATCGGGCGCGAGGCCGTGCAATTGCCAGAAGCTTGACCAATGCCGCTCCTCGTGTCGATTGTGCAGCAGGGTGGGTTCAAACTGAGCCGGTCGCTTGCCACTGATCAAGGCCTGGCGCGAAATCGCGGTCATGCTCGGAATTTGCGCGAGAACCAGGCGATCAGCGATGCGCCAGTCAGGGTGACGAGTCTGCCAGAGGTCGCGGATGTGGAGCCAGTCGGCGAGGGACATCCCATCGAGCACCAGCAGCGCAACGCGCTGATCAGGCTGCTGTTGGCGCTGATAGGCCAGCCAGCCAGGGATATGATGCAGGTGATGCGGCACAGGCAGGGCCCGCGTGGCGAGGGTGGCGTAGTTGGCGCGCAGCCAGTGCGCGAATTGTTCGTCGAGATGCGCCTGCAAGAGGTGATATCTGTTGAGGTGATCCTGATCGAGTCCGCCATCGGGCGCTGCACGCCAGTTGCTAAGCTGTGCCCAGCGTCGGGCCACAAGCTGCCATTGTTCCCAACGCAGTGATGACGTTGCCGCAGATGCGTTGGGTGCGATCTGCTGCTCAAGCCATGCCACTCCTTCCGCAAACTGCTGACGCCGGAGATCCGCGCTGTGCGGAACAACTGCCGGTCGCGTCCAGGATGGCAGGGTGGCGGCGTTGACGAGCGCAACCGGAGTCAGCGTCCCGGTACGCACGAGCCGCGGGAGCAAATCGTGGAGGGCCGGATCGGCCTCGAATGGCAGCATCGGCTCTGGGGCATACGCCACCTCCGAGCGCTCGCGCACCTGCTTGTGCAGGTACTTGAGCCATTCCTCCTGGACAAAACGGTGGTATGCCGTCGCATCCTGAAGCATTGCATCGATTGGTAGGCTGGCAAGCAAGGCGAATTGCCGCAGTCGGCTCCCGAGGTGCTGGGCAAGAACCGGCGACATGGGATCGTTGCGTGCGTGGTATCCATCGAGCCAGGCCAGCCAATCAGCGCTTGAGCGCAGCCGACCAGGCTCAACCGCAAACACCATCTGCAGCAGGTAATCGAGGCTATCGCGGTAGGCGAGCGCCTGGAGTGGCTTGCCGAGTTTCGCTTGGGCTGCACTCAGCCGATGGCGTTGACCTGGGCTGAGCTCGCGGAGGGCAGGGTAGGCGATGTCGGGAAAGAACTGGTGCAACGCAAGCACAACGTGGTACCCCTGCTGCCACAGGTCATACGGCAGCGCATCGAGCGGCCCTGCCGTCACAATGATGACGGGCATCTCTGCGCTGATCGGCAAAAGCTGTTGAATGCTATAGCGTACGGCGATCGGATCGTGCTCAGCAATCAAGCGGAAGCCGCGCTCGGCGAGCACGGCCAGCAACTGCTCATCGCCCAGCAGATCATCGGGATCGCTCACGAGCGAGATCGGGTGTGTATGAGGAGGGAAATAGGCCAGAACCTGGTCAAGCATCATGACTACCCTGCGTGCAGGCTTGCGCTTTGGTTCGCTGAGCCAACCTGCCCGGAAGCTTGCTGTGGCTCTCTTTAGTATACCGCATCTGAGTATGCCCCTACGCGCTGGCGGTGATTACGCCATTCCTGGTTTGAGCCAAGCCCCAATGCAGAGAGGTGAGCATCCGGGAGGGCTGACTTATGGTTTTTAAGACAGCGATAAGATAAAGGCGGGTGCCGCTACACCCCTGAGAGGCTGTCTGAAAAGGGTGTCAGCATTGTTCGCCACCAGGTGGTGTGCCCTTGGAGTGCCGGCTTTAGCCGGCTAAAGCCGGCACTCCGAAGCAAACCGTCGCCTTTTCAGACAGCCCCTGAGCACACGCCGAAACATAGTGGATAGGCCAGGGTGGACGCAGAGGCACAGCAATCCCTGGCGTACCCGTGGTGGAGAGGCATCTGCACATTGAACAGGTGAAAACTATGGTAAAATCAGGGCAGCAAGTGCCGGAATAGTTCAACCAGCCAGGCAATTAGTTCGGGCTGGAGCCGTGCCGCGACGGTGGCGATGATCTGCACGAGCCAGACTTGAAGCTGAGAGAGCCCATTGTAGTCGAGCCGGTCGTGGCGCGGGCCGTAGGTGTAGTGGTACATCAAGGCTCGCATCTCGCTCACCTCGCGCCCTAGAAAATCCCAGGTGCGTACCCAGCGGTAGGGCCAGTGAAGCAGCAAGGCAATGATGAGGAACAAAATGAGCAACATAGACCTTCTCCTGATGACTGAAGCCTGACCACCGCACCGGGGGATCAATCCGGTACCGGGGTGGACCTCCGGGCCACAGCGCTGCGACATGCCTAGCGTAGCGTAGTCCGTGTTGACGAAACAACAACATGCACCACGAAATATGTCGCGGCTTGCACCACACTTCCGAGGGTACAATGCGCCAACCAATTACCGCCGACCCTGAAGCATTCCTTGCCCAGCTCAATGCTGCCGTAGCTGCCTATCGCGTACAGACGCAAGGCCGTCGCCCTCAGGGCACCAAAACCTGGCTCGCCGAGCAACTTGGGTGCGACCGTACTACCCTCTACAAATATCTGGACGGCACCAACCGCATTCCGCTCGCGAGTCTCCAGCTCCTCACCAAACTGCTCGGCCTCGACGAGACGGTATGCAATACGCTGATCGTCCTGGGCGGCTATGGGGTGGCGGTGCCGGTTGCTCCGCCAGAATCACTCACTGTTCCAGCGGCCTCCACGACAAAGATCGCCCCCAATCCTTTCGGACGCCGGGGACGCATTGATGACCCCGCTGAGTTCTTTGGGCGCGAGGAGTTGTTGCGCCAGATTTTTGAGGAGTTGGGCAAAGGAAGCAACCTTTCGCTGATTGGGCCGCGTGAGATTGGTAAGTCGTCGCTGCTCGCCATGATCCAGCATCGTAGTTCCGCTCAGCCTGGTATATCCAGCGAGGCAGTGCTCCAGATTGATATGCAGTTGATCCACAGTGATGAGGATTTCTTCGAAGCGTTGTGCGCCGAGCTCGGCCTGACGCGACTCTACCGTGGGTATCATCTGGCTCGGCAATTAACCGGACGGCGCTATATTCTCTGCCTGGACGAGATCGAGAAGATGCGCCGTGACCGGTTCTCGGCTGAGGTGCGTGAGGAATTACGCGGTCTGTCCGATGGTTCAACGGCTCCTCTGACCCTGGTTGTGGCGAGCGGGCAACCCCTGGCCGAACTCTTTCCCGACAAGCTCGGCGACACTTCGCCCCTGGCGAATATCTGCCATCCGCTTGAGGTGCCGCCCTTTAAGCGTGCCGAGGCGCGCGACTTCCTGGCGACACGCCTGGCGGGCACCGGGATCAGTTTCGATGAGGAGGAGATCGCAGAGTTGCTCGAGCAAAGTGGACGCCACCCGGCGCGCTTGCAGCAAGCGGCGGCGGCGTTATACCGCCAGAAGAGCAGAGGGTAAGCGAATGCCGAACTTCCCTACCTACCGCAGCGCATTGCCCGCCTGCCTGAACCCGCTCAACCCGCGCCACTACCTGTTACTGGCGGCCTGGGTCTTCTTCCAGCCCACTGCACTAAAATGGCATCTCTACCAGGCTGCACCGGAACTATATTATGAAGCCGACGCAGGGTGGAAGGGGCTAGTAGGGAAGATTTGGCAGATCAAGGCGTATCGGCATCTCTGGCTGATGGTTCCAGGGTTAAGCTTTGTGCTGAGTAGCCTGCTCGCCGTAAGCGTTAGCTGGCTGGTGGGTACACCAGTAAACTGGCAGGGCGTGGTGGTCGGCGTGGTGGTCGGCGTGGTGGTCGGCGTGGTGGTCGGCGTGTGGTCCGGCGTGGGGAGCGGCTCCAGCATGTTAGCCAGCGAGGCAGACGGTGTGGCAGGCGGCGTGGTGCTTGGCATGGCGTTCGGCGTGGTGGTTGGCGTGGCGGGCGGCGTGGCGTTCGGCGTGGCGTTCGGCGTGGCGTTCGGCGTGGTGAGCGGTGTGGTGGGCGGCGTAGCGTTCGGCGTGGCGCTCGGTGTGGTGGCCGGCGTAGCGTACGGCGTGGCGCTCGGTGTGGTGGGCGGTATGGTGGGCGGCGTAGCGTACGGCGTGGCGCTCGGTGTGGTGGGCGGCGTGGGGGAAAGCATAGTCGGTGGCGTGCTGGACGTCGTGTTGCGCGACGCGGCGGTCGGTGCGGCGGTCGGTGTGTGGCTCGGCATGGGAGCATTGCGCCTGCCCTTTTATCTTTTGCAGTTGTTCCCCGCCCTCTTTAGCCGGCGGCGTGGACAACATCCGGTGGTCTGGGACGAGTTTGGGGTGCTGCCCCTCCCGTTCAGCCGGGCTTTTTTGCTGCACCAGTTGCAGCAGGAAGAGGCGGAAGGGTTGCGGCTGCTGGTCAGTGTCTCCCGTAACCCTTGCCAACGCTGGGCAGCTCAGGCGGCTTTGCAACACTACCTGCATAGTCATGACCAGCCGCTTCAGGTGCTCTATCGACTTATTGAGGCGTCCGTGGTGGATGAGTACCTTAACACACCAGTTGACTGGTATGACTGGCATTCGCGGCTGTCCGTACGCCAGGTGCTGCTCGCCGAACTGAACCAGCGCTGGGTAGGGCGGTTTACCATTGGCGACCCACGCTGGGTCTATCGTCTGACCCGGCCATTGCGTGACCGCCGTGTCACCCCGCTGACCCATTTCGCCGGGATGTTGCACGATCTCCTAGAGGCGCAGGAGCAGATTGAAACGGGCGTTGAACCATTTGATCTGGCTCGCTGGCGGGCAAGTTACACCGATCTACAGACCTATCCCGGCGGGGCCGAGCTTGCCCAGATGTTTGCGGCTATCGATGCTTTTCTGGGCTACCGGCAGCTCAAGCAACTCTCATCCGCGTCGAGTCAGGTGTTCCACCCAGAGCAAGGGGGTGATACCGCTGGCTCCAGGCGGTCAGCGCAGGGAACGGCAAGCTCGTTGAGCGTTGCGCAGCACGCGATCGTGCGTCCAGCGGTGCTGACGGCGCTGGGTCAACTCGCCGATGTCGGTCATCACATCAAGGCCTACTACGATAGCACCAGTCGTGCCAACAAGCAGGCGGCGCTGCTGCGGGCAACTGACGCGCTCAAAGCGCTCGATCAGGATGTCCAGACCCGCGTGACGGCACCCGAACAAGCCTTATTGCGCCGGATCATTCGCCAGTGGCAGGCGCTAATCATCACCGAGGGTGGGCTCGTGGGCCGGGCCATACAGGCCGGGCCGGTCTCCAATCCTTATATTCTCAACAATCCGGCTGAGGGCGAGCGCTTTGTGGGCCGTGAGGAGATCATGCGTCGTCTCGAGGAGCTCTGGACCCCAGAGGGTCAGATTCCTTCGGTGGTGATCTACGGCCACCGGCGCATGGGCAAGACCAGCATCCTGCACAACCTGGGGCGACGCTTTGGCCCCCGCACGATCATTGTTGACTTCAACATGCAGCGTGTCGGACGGGTGCGCGACGAAGCCGATCTGCTCTACCAACTGGCGCTGCACATCTACGACGAGGCTGTGGCGCAAGGTCTCAGCGGCCTGGAAGAACCAGGCGAAGACGATTTTTCCGTCGAACGGCCCTACTTGAGCTTTACGCGCTTTCTCAAGCGACTCGATCCCGTGCGAGCCGGACGACGGCTGATCATTGCGATCGACGAGTTCGAGAAACTTGAGACCCAGATCGAGGCAGGACACCTCACCCCTGATCTGTTTGAGTTCTGGCGTGGCACCTTCACGACTTTTCCCTGGTTTGTCCTTGCTTTTGCGGGCCTCTACAGCCTGGAAGAGCGGCGCCACGACTACTGGCATCCCCTGTTTGGGGCCGTCACCGGCATTCGCGTCAGTTTCCTCAGCCCGGAAGCGGCGCGACGCTTGATCATTGAACCTTCCCCCGACTTCGACCTCGACTACGATGAGGCGGCTATCGAACACATCATCGCCCTGACAAACGGCCAACCCTTTCTGGTGCAACTCATCGGCCACACCCTGGTGAGCCGCTTCAACCGCCTGAGCTTCGAGGAGGGGCGTGAACAAGCACGGCGGTTTGAGCGCGAAGATGTCGATCAGGTGATCGCCGCGCCCGAGTTCTTTCGTGATGGTGAAGCCTATTTCAGTGGCGTCTGGAACCAGGCCGAGCGCGGGCAAGCAACCGGTCAACTACAGGTATTGCGCACCCTGGCCCCCCACCCTGAGGGTCTCACGCGCGAGCAACTTGTGGCGGCCACTGGCTTGCCCGACACCGAACTGGAAGCCGTGCTGAAGCCCCTTGTGCGCCACGATGTCATCGCCCTCAACGGGACACACTACCACTTCACTGTCGAACTAATGCGCCGCTGGGTTGTCAAGCGCCACCCGGCCTAGCGCTTGGGCTGCTGTTCGATCTTCTTCATGTGTGCACGAAGTTATCTACCTCACCCGTAGGCTCGCGTTGTCATAGTACATCAGCAGGTCGGGATCTTCCTGGACGACGCTTTCGGGCAGGCGCTCGGCGATGCGCACGATCGTCGCGAAATCTTTGGTGTTCCAGGCCTGTTTGAACCCGGCTTTGATTGCTTCGCTGCGGAATTGTTTGAGCTTACGGGTTCCTTCCAGATAGGTGGCAAACTCTTTCAGGAGACTCCGGGTGCGGAGTTGTTCAAGGTCGATGGCGCGGTTGGGATCAGGCACGTACCAGCGGTCGCGGGCGGCGTTGATCAGGCGCGGGTTGGCGGTGGTCAACGCACCTTGCTCGGCTGTTGCGGTGCCACGCGCTAGTTCGTCGGCGATGAGATCGCGTAGATCGCTGCTCTTCTTCATCCAGGTCACAATCTGCGCCGGAATCGCGGTGGCACCGGTGTAGGATAGAAAATTCTCCTCGAGCAGCATGCGTAATTCGAGAAGTTGTTCGTGTTTCGGCCAGGCATTGAGCTCGCGCATAAATTGTGGGGTCAATTCGGCAATCGTCTGTGGTTTGTTGGTCAGTTGCTGCTTGATCCACTGGATCGCCGAGTCTTCGCTGGTAACGTAGATCGCGAGTTGTTGTATCTCGCGCACGGTCATGCGTTTGCGTTCGTACTCGGCGATCTGCTCGGGTAAAAAGTACATGCCGTCGCGTGGAGGAAAGCGTTGGGCCAGTCCTGCCTGGAACTCCTGCGCTGAGAGAGGTACTGCCACGCCGCGTTGCACATGAAACGCGACCATACGGTCGAAAAGCACAAACGGTAGTCGCTCCGCCACAACTTCGACCTTCCCCTGTTTCGTCAGAAAGATTGGCAGTTGCCGCAGATGCGTGCGCACAAAATCCCATGCAGCCTGTGGGCTACCAGCCTCCAGACGGAAACGCGCTTCTAGCCCTTCGTTGGCTTTATATGCTGAAATAACCAGATCTTGTTTGACGGCACTGCTTGTGACCTGTCGATACGAGCCCTGCTGTTTGTCCATCGTTCGTACATCAGCAACCACAAAGCCAGCTACCCGCATGGCCTCCTGAATGGCATTCCACACTGAATTGCGTGAGTTATGAAAGACGACCGTCATCCAGCGTCCGGGTTTGAGCACGCGGTAGTATTCTTCAAAGCAGTGTTGCATCAACCGTTGGTAGTCTGCGAGTTGCTTCTTCTTTGCTTGATCAACGATGGCTTCGGGTGCAGGGTTGGTCCAGACACGGTGCCAAGACTCTACCAGAAAGTTCAGATCGGCATAATAAATGTTCTCGCCAAAGGGTGGATCGGTAAAGATGTAGTCAATTGACTGATCGGGCAGCCCTAAACGTGCGGCTGTGCCAGTTGTGATGATGGCTTGATCTAGCTTTGCATAGCTTTTCCTGAATGCTTTTCCAAGTCGCTCTAGTTTGTTCTCCAGGTTGTACCAGGGCGATACTTCTGAATGCTGAGAGGCAATGTAGTAGACCCCATTAAGTTGACGGTTCACTTGAGAAAAATGAATTGGACTATAGCGATTCAGGAGTGACATGCCCCAAATAGCCTGCTCAATAAAAAATTGAACGATGTGGCGTAGACGAGCATCCTCAATTGATGCAGCCTTCCCCCACAAACTTCCAATCGCTTGCGCAGCACGGGGCAAAAACAGATGGTGAATATGAGTAAATCCCTTTGGCGCAAGACGAGAACCATGATACATTTTCTTTATTGGAAACGTATTGGTTGGCACACTTGAAGGAAGAGGCATCGGCATAATATGGGCTAACACTGCCAAATCTTGTTCATCTGGTTTTTTCTCATAGCGCGTCGAACCGACATTGTAGTTAATCAGCACGGGCGTGAAGCGTATTCGTTGCCAGGCTTCACCCGTGCTATGATCGATGTGAGTATCAAATGTTCGCTCAACTGATTCTTTTGTCAACTCAACCCCACAATGTGGACAAGGAAAAGCCGGGCGCACTCGTCCGTTCTCATCAAGCGCTTCCTCGAGGAAGGTTATCTCATTGCTACAGTTTGGACAAGTAAAGACTTCACTCCAGACGGTGTAGTTAATGTTGCCTTCGCGACCATCGCTATGCCGTGTTACATACATCCAGCCTAATTCAGTGCGCAACTCTGCAAGGATACGCTTTGCTTCACGTTCAAAAGCATCTACATCGAACGACAAATTGTAGTTTGCAGAAATAAATGATGCGGCTGGACCAAGATCATTGAGCACAGCGCGTCGTGCCCCAACCTTGAGAGGCGTTCGCTCCGCAGTTTGCCACTCCTTCTGCAATGCCAAGACGAGTTCAGAGTCGAGGGTTGCACAAACCTGGGCTGCAACGCCAGTCATACCCGAACCAGAGAAGCCATCCAGCACCAGATCGCCTGGTTCAGTGTAGTGTAGAATAGCGCGCACAATGGCCTTATACGGCACTTTGGTGTGATACGAATGAGCCGTATAAAGGGTATCGGTCTTTCCTTCACTCACATCAACTGCAAATGGCTCGCGCCGATACACTTCATCCGCATCATACGGCGTGCCATACACGCGCACAAAATCCTCAAGAAACGGATTGGGGCAGGCGGTGTAGTAGGGCGGATCAGAGAGCGCGAGCATATCCTCATCGGAGCCAACGGGGAAGCCTTCGATCGTGCGAAACGCGGGATCACGCAGCTTCTCACGGAGCTTTTCAGTGAAATAGGCGCGGCGGGCCTCATCGTTGGCAAAGGTCAAACCAAGGCACTCGACGGGGCCGGTTGGAGACGCCTGTTCTGAGAAGAGTGTTGTCTGAGCCATGTTGGTAGTCCTAGACAACTTCTTGCATAGGTCGCACTCGCGGGCGAGGGAGCATCCGTCCCGTGGCTTGGAAGTGCCGAATGACCTCATCCACGACAGCGCATAACTCTGCGTACAGACGAACAGGATCGTCCCCGTGAATACCCGTTATGAGATCGGGACACTTGCCTACATACGTCTGATCTTCATCACTCCACTCAACCCATTTATGATATTGATCAACTACTTTCATAGTTTCACCTGCTCAATCGTCACCCTCGTGTCACGCGGATCGTGTCCGCTCATGGTCTGGCGGAGGTAGCGATCAAAGCGCTGCTTCAATTCCTCAACGGTGCAGGGTAAGCCGCCAGTTTGCAGCGCAATCAGCAGTTGGTCTGGGTTGATTGCCACCGTCTGCAGGCCGCGCAGCGCCTGGTTAATCGCTTTGACCAGACCCTCGGGGAGTGGGGTTGAGGCGGGATCGGTGGTCGTAAGGTAGGCATCAATGGGCCGACGTTCCGCCGCCGTCATGGAGCTCATACTCTGCTGGGCGGTCTCGGATTGCAGATTCTGGCGCAGCGCAGCGTGCCATTGGCTCTGAAGGCTCCCAAGTTGCTCATGCAACATTTCCAGCCGTCTTGCTGCGGTTGGCCCGCCACTGCGTTGGGGGCGGTATCCACAGCGACAGGTCGGGCTATCGTCCAACATACCGACGTGAAAGTCGCGACATGCCGGCAGATCAATGACGGCCTTGCTCCAGCGCTCCAGTTCTTGACCAGGCAGAATATCAACGGTGCGCAGGGTTTTCAGTTGATCAACCTGTGGGTCGCGCAGCAGCCGGGCACGCCGGTCATCATCTGTTAGACCAAGGACATGGGCGGTGTGCAACTCGCTATAGTACTGCATGTACGCTTGCCGCAACTCCTCAAGTCGGCGCCGCCAGGTCACAAGATCGACCTTGCCCTCACCACGAGCCAGCAATCGCATCGCGCAGAGCAATTCATCGCGGGCTGCGTTCGCTCGCTTCACCCAGGCATGGTCAGGCTGCGGATATTCTTCGGGCAGCATGGCGCCCGCCTCGCTTAGATAACTGGTGAGCGGTTGAAGTTGGCCGATGACCTCAAGCACGTCGTGCGTTCGTAGGGCAACGAGCCGATCCGCAAGCGCCTGTTCTGTCTCGGCGGTGCTCAGGTTCATGTTCCGCAGCTTGCCAGGTTTGTCATAACGCGCCAGCACCTCAAGGAACTCTTTCGTCTTTTTGAGGTAGGGCAACAGCGCCGTCTGGCTCAGGGTCACGCTCGGCAGATCGGCATTGATCACCTGGCCCCCCTGGATCTGATAGGTAAACCGGTCGGTGAAGAGGGGCTGATTCCAGAGCGTGAGCCCACCCTGGACGGTTGTTTGCCACGCGACGACCTGACGCACCTCTTTCTGCACGTGCTCCCATAGCAGCGTCACCGCCTGCTCACGATCACGATCAATTGTGCTGCGGAGCAGTGCCGGTTGCAGGCCGAAGGCCTCGAAGATCATCGTCCAGACGGGCAGTGGCAGCGCTTTTGGCCGCCGATAAAACCTGAAATCGGCCAGCGACTCCAGCGCTACCGTCGCGGCGCGCTCGATCGTCCCGGCATCGATCAACTTCTCATCGCTCCCAAGACTCACCGTGATCTGTCCATCGTAGGCGAGTGCCAGGAGCACCACGGCCACCCATTCTGGCTCAAGCCCGAAACGGACATCTTTCAAGATCGGTTTCAAGCCACCGGCCACCTGCTCAATAACCTCACCTTGATTGACCACTTGGGTTTCGCCTTTGGCCAGCAGCAGATCAAGGAAGTGGCGGGCATAGGGCGAGTTCAGTGGCTTGATGCGATCCTCGGCATCAAGCAACTTCAGCCCATCCAGCACCGCTAGCCCCAGGTTCGTGCGTCCACGCCCAGCCAGAGCGCGGATCGCGTCCATCGCGCTCTGGCTCCGCGCCTGTTCGGTCACGGGCTGAGCCAGGCGCGTAAAGGCCGGATACTCGGGGTAGCGGGCGGCGAACTCGGGCGCTAACACATGTGCCGCCAGCACACGGAGCAACTCTTCGAGGTCGCTGCTCGCGCTGCTGCGTGTTTTCGCCAGCACCTCGGCAACCGTCTTCGCGACACCCTGATGAATAATCTTGAGTTGGCTGGTCAGATGCTGGCGGAGCCAGCCCAGCAACGTGTGCAGATGGCTGCGCGCCTTATCCTCATACTCCTGGCGATAGTTGGGCGACTCGGCAGCCATTGCTTGTGCGCCAGCATAGAGCCGTACCAGTTCCGTGAAGTCGCTCCCAAGCCCCTGGAGTTGGAACAGCACTTCATGCGCCTCGCCATCGGCAAGCTTCGCAGGCGCGCCAAACGGAGGCAGGAAGTAGAGGTTAAAATCGAGCGGCGGTTGCGCCGTACTGCGCTCACTTGGGAGGGTACAGAAGAGATACCCGGGCCGGGTCACCTTGCGCGCTTCCCAGGGGAGTTCATACGGCCAGATGCGCACATTCGGCACATAGGTACTGGTCGTCAGATTGAGCAAGCGCTGCAGCGCATCGAAGAAGTAGCGATTGAGATCCCGTTCCTCCATGAACGCACCGCGTTCTGTGATCTTTGCATCAAAATCAACCGTCTTTTTGAGGTTGAGATAATACTGACCATTCTCGGCATTATGCGAGATATATTGCCCACTGACGGTGCGCATAATTTCTTTGAGCGCCACCTGGACGGTATCCGCCAGAAAGCCAGCATCCGCCTCGGGCATCGGCGTCCACAAACAGAGCTGATCGCGCAGTTCTTCCGCCGTCACACCCAGTGGCGCATAGATATCGCTGGTCGTCAGCCGATGCACGCTCAAGGCATGGATGATGCGGATCGCCATTGGCTGAAGTTGCTTGCGCGTATAGGCATTCGTGATGCGCCCTTCCAGGACATTGCTCTTCTCCACAACATCGGCCACACCTGGGAGCGTGCGCAGACTTGGATTATCACGCAACACCTGCCAATAGTGATCGTAAGCGATCAGCCCGGGCTGCTCGACGGGGACAGGCAGATCCAGCACCGTCCGGATCGCCGCGCTCAACGTCCTGAGCACTTCACGCTTCTCGGCGACATAGACCCGTTCAAAGGTGTCGATATAGGCTGGATGGATGGGGAAGAGACGAGCGAACTCGTTCAAACGCTCGGCGAGCAACGGATAGAGACCGGTAAAACCGCGCAGATGCGCCGTAATCCGCGCCAGTTGCTCATCAGACTTGCCAAGCAAACGCTCGGCAACCACATAGGCAATATCTTCGCGGGCAATGCGCACCTGCTCAAAGCGATCGCGCACCCGGCGCAGCTGCTCGGCCACAAAGGCAAAGCGTGGATTATCAAAGAGGGTTTATTGCACACCGCCCAGAAAGCGCAACGGCGTCACCTTTGCCACCTCACCGAGCTCACGCAAGAAGCCAAGGTCAAGAATGAGCGCCCGTTCCTCGCGTGAGCGCAGATAATCAAGCATCTCATCAAGCACAAACAGGATGCCCTTGTCGGGATAGCGCTCAGCAAAAACCTGGAGCGCCTCGGTCAGCGGCCCAAGGTGATTGGTAAGCTGCGACGCCGGCGGGAAGTGATAGGGCGTACCGACTCGATCGAGGAAAGCTTCAAGCTCGGCAAGCACAATATCGCGCAGACTGCGCTCAACCCCACCGATCTCTGTACGCACCACCAGAAAGCGCCCGGCAAGCGGCGCCAGGTTAGCCCGCACCGTCGGATGGCGCACCTGAGCCACCAGATCGCCATGCTCGGCGAGGGCCGAGATGACCGACATCAGGTGAGATTTGCCGGTGCCATAATTGCCAACGACCAGCACGCCCTTGTTATCGATCGGACGATCAATCTGCAACTGGGGAAAGACCAGGTTGACGAGCTGATCCGCCATGCGATCCGAGATCACATAGCTCTGCACCAATGCCGCCGCCGCCACTTTATCGTCGGCCGTATTGATCTTGATCACACTCTCGATGGGTTCAAACTGAACAAGATCGCGGTAGCGCATAGACAACCTCGTCGAGCTACAACGAAACAACGCATTCTGCCATGAGGTCGGTACTTCGCCAGGTACGATAGTGATGATGGGCTGGCACCGCATAGGCGAGGGTGCCAGCGAGGATCGTACCTGGCCAGAGCACGATGATCGTCGCGCTGCGGCTGACCTCGCGCAAAAGCCGGAGCGGATCAAGCTGAAGCGAGGGTTCAAAGAGCAGATCAATTTCGCCACAGAGCAGTGGGCCGGGAGCAACGGGACTGAGCGCCGCACACAGCACCGCGTGCGTGGTTTGAGCTCTCTGATGAGGGACAACATCACGTAGTGCTTCGCTCAGAACCGCGCCAAGCGAAAGAACCGGCCAATCATAGTGCGCACGAATGATAGCGGCAGCCTCGTGAAGCTGCCGAAGATCGGGATGGGCCAGGATGCAGCATGGGTAATAGGGCTGTACCGCAAGAAATCGCTCGAGGGAAAACAAGAGATGTGAATGCTGTACCAAGGTGCCCTCGCGTCGAACTGCCATATATAGCAGTCCTAGACTATGTGTGTCTGAGGAGTGCCGACTTTAGCCGGCATCCGGTGTACCGGAGTGCCGACTGAAGTCGGCTGAGCCGGACGCCGACTTCAGTCGGCACTCCCTGATTTATTTCTTGAAAGCTCAGGCAATAGTATAGCATATACGTCACACAGTTCCCATCCCACTTTATCATTCGAGCGCATGCGTTTCCGGTTTCGTGTCTCAACCATCGTTTCATAGCGCAATTGCGCATCAATGCCGAAACCCAAAAGCCGAGCCATTCACGGCGACGGTGACGGTTGCGCATCTTCTCCATCGGCTGGTAGATCAACAACGGCCATTGCCATCCCCATCGTTCCCCAGAAGAGTGCGACCATATGGCTAAATTCGATATTGAAAAAATAGTGATCAGCCAGGCCAACGGCGAGCGCGGCGACGATCCCGGCCTGACAGCCGAGCACCCAGCTGACCCGCTCTTCATCAATCACCTTCAGCGCCTTGATGGTCGTGAGAAACCAGGCCCCGACGGTGCCGAGGAACGCCGCAAGCCCAATCAGGCCAATACGCTGCCCAATCGCCAGATAGATACTGCTCACCCCGGCGGTCAGATCGAGATCCGGGGCCTGGCCGAATCCAATGCCAAAGGCGGGATAACGCTCGATTATCGCGAGCGCATTGCGGAATTCGGCGAGGCGCATCTGCTGAGCCTGGTCTTCAAACTGTACCCCGCTGACCATGCGGGTGACAAACTCCTCGCCAAATCCAAGGGTGAGCAAGAGGATCGCACCGACGACGCCGACGCCCACCATCACCCCCCAGAGCTGGCGGTAGCGCATGGTTGCCAGGTAGGCAGCGGCAAAGATCAGCCCAAAGAGGGCCGCCCGTGAAAACGTGAGTAAGAGCGCCACGGTCATCAGCGTCACGATGACCGCGAGGCTCCAGCGGGGCAAGAGGGGGCGAACGGCGACCAGTTGTGCGGCGGCGATGGCGACGACAAGGGCGAGCATCCCGCCAAAACTATTCGGATCGACCGAGAAACCGATGGCCCGTTCGAGGCCAGTGACATCATCCTCGACATACCGTAACACACGCCCACTTGTCGGATAGCCGAGCGGCCCGAGGCTCACGAGAATACGGAGCGTCCACGCATCATTGAGTGCCCAAAGGATCAACGCCACGAGCGCGGCCCCGCCGCCAACCAGAATCAACCCGCGGAGCGCCTGCCGCGCCTGCGTGCGCGTTCGCACCGTATTGACCACACTCACATAGAGGAGGACACCCAGGATGAACTTGACATAATTATGAAGTGTCGTTGTATCAGGCAAGCCACGAGCGCCAAGGATCAACGAAAAGAGCGTGAGGCTAAGAAAGCCAAAGAGCGGAAGCGCGAGGCTCGTGAGGCGCAGATCATACTGGTCGGGGCGAGCAAGCATCCGCAGCACCCAGACCCCGGTGAGGGCGAGCAGGGCGAGAGTCAGGAAATTGGGGGTAATAATCGCCCGGAAGGGCAGCGTTGCAAACGGAATCAGCGTAACAATCGCAAAGACCGTCAATAACCCGACCTGGGTCGAAACAAGCATCAGGGCGGCGGCCAGCAAAGCCAGCAACCCGGCAAACGCATAGAGCGGGCCAAACGCAGAAGCACCGCCCACGACCCCACCGAGGGCGAGGGCGAGGGCGGCGACCATTGCGGGTGAGCGTACGAGCGTATCACGTAAGGACAACGACTGCATAGAAACGATCATCCATAGGGCATATTGCTGATCCGCATCAGCTTATCCCAGCGGTGCGTTGCATCAATATAGCGCACCGTTCCTGAGCGTGAGCGCATCACGACACTATGCGTACGGGCACCACCACCGAAATATTCTGTTCCGCGCAAGAACTCGCCGGCCGTAATGCCAGTGGCGGCAATATAGACATTTTCGCCTCTGACCAGATCTTTGGTGGTGAAAATTTGTTCGATATCGAGTTTAAGGTTGGCAATCTGAGCGTGTTCGTCATCGTTGCGGGGCCAGATCTTGCACTGGATTTCGCCACCGAGACACTTGAGGGCGGCGGCGGTAATGACTGCCTCGGGCGCACCACCAATGCCCATCAAAATATCGGCAGGTGGATTCTCGATCGCCGTCATAATGCCCGCGCTCACATCACCGTGGAGGATTAGCTTGATCCGTGCCCCGGTCTCCCGGATCTCTTTAATCAAATCCTTATGGCGTGGACGATCAAGCACCACCACCGTCACATCTTCGATCTGTTTGCCCAGGGTACGCGCAACAGCACGGACATTGTACGCTACTGGTGCATTAATATCAATCACACCTTTGGCGCGTTCACCGACGGCGAGTTTATCCATGTAGGCAATGCCCTGCCAATTGTAGAGGGCACCGCGTTCGGCCATGGCAATGACCGCAATTGCCCCGGGCATACCTTCGGCGAGCAGGGTTGTGCCTTCAACAGGATCAACGGCCACGTCCATTTCGGGACCTTCACCTGCCCCAACGCGCTCACCGACATAAAGCATCGGCGCTTCGTCTTTCTCGCCTTCACCGATGACAACGACCCCGTCCATTGGCACGCTATCAAGGGCGTACCGCATAGCATCAACTGCTGCCTGGTCGGCGCGGATCTTGTCGCCGCGACCCATCCAACGACCACTGCGCAGGGCAGCGGCTTCGGTGGCGCGCACAAGATCCATCCCCAGATTACGCTCGATCCGCATCGGAAACCTCCGTTGGCGTTTTGAGGCGATAGATTGGTGAATTTTAGCACAGCCTTGCCTTGCTGTCGAATGAGTTTCTTACCTTCCCAGGAGCGAGGGCGTACCGCCCTCGCTCCTGGGAAGGTAAGAAACTTTGTTCCTAGACTACGGCTTTTTCTGTGTTCTTTGATCATGCAGGAGGAACCCACATGCAACAATGATGAGGACGAGCCCTGCAATGAGCATCCAGGGCAAGGGTTGCTTCGCTCGGACAGGTTCGGGCACGCTTGTAAGCTCGGTCGGTTGGGTTGTTGGTTCTGGGTTGGCGAGCACGGTCTCGGTTGGAGGTGTCTCTCCTCGCTCAAGCCCTCCTTGATACAACGCACCGGGCCGAGCGGCATATGTTGGGGCTGGCCCTGGCTCGTTGGGCCAGGTTGCCGTAGGCATAGATGTTGCGCGCGGGGAGGTTGTTGCCTCTGGCCTGGTTGATGGCTCTGAGGTTGGCTCGTGACTGCCGGTGCTGCTATTGCTTACAACGGTAGGTGTGTTCGCCCTCGTCGGCACCTTGACCATCCCGGTACCTGGTGACGGGGCCTCACTGGTACTCCAGGTGTTTGTCTGGACATTGCGCGTAAAGCTGACATCGGGCGTTGTTGCCCCAAAGCGATACGAGTCGATCAACGCGCCATCTGGGCCAAAGAGCCGGACGGTATCACCGCTATTATTGAGAATAGCCCGTCCAAGCTCAATCACCAGATATGCCTCAGGTTCGATCATCCCCTCAAGACGTTGTGCCCCTCCATCCACTTCATCATCCAGGCTCCATCCCTGTAGATCAATCGTTGCAGTTCCGGGATTATAGAGTTCGACCCACTCATGGGTGAATAGGTCACGTGGTGCTGCGAGGATTTCGCTGATCAGGAGGGTTCCTGCCGGATAGCTACGAGGCGTGGTGGTTGCTTCTGGCAGAGTTGTTGGTGTCCGGGTGGGGGACGGGGTGCGGGTGGGGGACGGGGTGCGAGTTGCAGTTGGCACGGGCACACTGGTGGCGGTGCGGGTGGGGGAGGGTGTGCGAGTTGCAGTTGGCACGGGCACACTGGTGGCGGTGCGGGTGGGGGAGGGTGTGCGAGTTGCAGTTGGCACGGG
>NZ_LYXE01000170.1 GCF_002532075.1 Candidatus Chloroploca asiatica
CCTGGCCGCGTTGCAGCGGTCGTTGGCAGCCGCCATCGACCGCCTCTTGTTCCGGGCCTGACTTTGCATCAGCCCTGCGATGGTGCGGAACACGATGGTGCTGCGCCGGGCCGGGATATGACGCCATGTGTCGCACATGATCGCCTGCTTTCCGCTAGTGTCCAGGCCCACCCCGCCGCATCACCCAACCGCCCACCCCGCTGCGTGGCTCCATCCTCGCGTACCAGGCGTATATGCGCACACATGCGTCAAAAAGCCGTCGTTATGTTCAGTGCCGCCATCGCGGAAGCGGCGTCGCTGCGTTATGTTCAGCCCAACCCTCGGCCAAGTCAGCGTTTCAATGCTCGCCCGGCACGATGGCCGGGCGCGACTCGTTGATCGCATCGACCAGGAACGCCACTTCGGGTTTCAATGCTCGCCCGGCACGATGGCCGGGCGCGACGCCAACACCGAGCGCCAGATCGCTCAATTCTCAATGTTTCAATGCTCGCCCGGCACGATGGCCGGGCGCGACACGGCAACCACCGACGGGCGCGACGATGCCATGTTGTTTCAATGCTCGCCCGGCACGATGGCCGGGCGCGACTGACGGATCAACGCAGTGCCGGGAGTGCCAGGATGGTTTCAATGCTCGCCCGGCACGATGGCCGGGCGCGACGCCAGCGCATCTACGGATCGAGCGCTGATGGCGAGATGTTTCAATGCTCGCCCGGCACGATGGCCGGGCGCGACCCGCAAGCGGTTCACGCGCCAGCCCTCGCTGTACCCGTTTCAATGCTCGCCCGGCACGATGGCCGGGCGCGACTGACAATAGCATACTGACAGAAATTATGCAATAGGGGTTTCAATGCTCGCCCGGCACGATGGCCGGGCGCGACGTCAAGCCACTTCATTTCACCTTCGTAAGTGTGGTTTCAATGCTCGCCCGGCACGATGGCCGGGCGCGACAGTTGCTCCTCAACCTGGCACAGCGCCGCGTGCGCTGTTTCAATGCTCGCCCGGCACGATGGCCGGGCGCGACGTTGATCCGTATCGGATCACAACGAGCGGCAAGCGTTTCAATGCTCGCCCGGCACGATGGCCGGGCGCGACCCCATCGGCCTGCTGCGGGCGGCTGAAGTCTGGGTGTTTCAATGCTCGCCCGGCACGATGGCCGGGCGCGACCGCAAAAGGCACGGTGCTCGCCTCGTGGAAGAGGGTTTCAATGCTCGCCCGGCACGATGGCCGGGCGCGACCCGGGCTGCATTGCCAGCGGGCGGCCACGTCGTCATACGTGTTTCAATGCTCGCCCGGCACGATGGCCGGGCGCGACCCGGCGGCTGTTGCGCAGTCCCGGCGTTTTTACGATGTTTCAATGCTCGCCCGGCACGATGGCCGGGCGCGACAAGGCTATGGCCCTCGCCAGCAGGCAGTACGAACGTTTCAATGCTCGCCCGGCACGATGGCCGGGCGCGACCGTCAACAGATCGCCGAAGCCGCGTGCGACATCCGCGTTTCAATGCTCGCCCGGCACGATGGCCGGGCGCGACTGACTGATCACCTTGACGACCAGGCCGCCGAGTTGTTTCAATGCTCGCCCGGCACGATGGCCGGGCGCGACATCCGCCTCTGGAGCCGAGCGGCAGCGGGACAAGTTTCAATGCTCGCCCGGCACGATGGCCGGGCGCGACGTTCCACGCTGGACGCTGATTGATCGTCGTGAGCACTGTTTCAATGCTCGCCCGGCACGATGGCCGGGCGCGACACGAGAAACGTATAGAAGCTTTACGGAATGAAATGTTTCAATGCTCGCCCGGCACGATGGCCGGGCGCGACGCGGCTGTTGCGCAGCCCCGGCGTTTTTACGATGTTTCAATGCTCGCCCGGCACGATGGCCGGGCGCGACGCTGCGTCGGGCGCTTGTGCATAGAGGCAAGGATGAGGTTTCAATGCTCGCCCGGCACGATGGCCGGGCGCGACAGAACCAACAACTCTTCGGCAAGTCGCTCGAAGAGTTTCAATGCTCGCCCGGCACGATGGCCGGGCGCGACCGGTCGAGGCGCTGAACCCGGGCGAGAGTGCGACGGGTTTCAATGCTCGCCCGGCACGATGGCCGGGCGCGACCATAGCCACTGACAATCTCCGACGCCCCCACTTCGAACACGTTTCAATGCTCGCCCGGCACGATGGCCGGGCGCGACAAGTGCAATCTTGGCACCGCCACCATTGCTCGCCTGTTTCAATGCTCGCCCGGCACGATGGCCGGGCGCGACTTTCGGGATCGCCTGGTGTCGCCCATTGTTGATCTGTTTCAATGCTCGCCCGGCACGATGGCCGGGCGCGACAATCCACGGTGTACCGAAAGAAACGATTGAAAGGATGTTTCAATGCTCGCCCGGCACGATGGCCGGGCGCGACGGCGGTGGTTCGCCCAATCGCCACGAGTGCATAAGGAGTTTCAATGCTCGCCCGGCACGATGGCCGGGCGCGACAATATACCGCCATTCTCGCCTCGGTGTCAGGCGACGTTTCAATGCTCGCCCGGCACGATGGCCGGGCGCGACGCGGGTACTGCCGCGCTCAGAGCCCCACCGGAAAGGTTTCAATGCTCGCCCGGCACGATGGCCGGGCGCGACGCTCGTTGATCGCATCGACCAGGAAGGCCACTTCGGGTTTCAATGCTCGCCCGGCACGATGGCCGGGCGCGACCACCGAGTGGCGGCAAGGACGGCGCGTGGTGTGGAGTGTGTTTCAATGCTCGCCCGGCACGATGGCCGGGCGCGACTCAGCGCCCGCAACGAGTTGATTGAGTGCAACCTGTTTCAATGCTCGCCCGGCACGATGGCCGGGCGCGACTGTTTGATACGGCCCATAGGAGGCCGCATCAAACAGTTTCAATGCTCGCCCGGCACGATGGCCGGGCGCGACGCGGGTACTGCCGCGCTCAGAGCCCCACCGGAAAGGTTTCAATGCTCGCCCGGCACGATGGCCGGGCGCGACGCCGATAGCCGCCTGCGTTCATCGTGTCATTGATGTTTCAATGCTCGCCCGGCACGATGGCCGGGCGCGACCTGGCGTCACGAAGCATATCGGGGCTTGTTGGTCGTTTCAATGCTCGCCCGGCACGATGGCCGGGCGCGACGAACGGCATCACGCAGGCTAACGTCGAAACCGCCGTGTTTCAATGCTCGCCCGGCACGATGGCCGGGCGCGACAACAGACGTTTGGCGCGGCGAACGTGTTGCCGGTGTTTCAATGCTCGCCCGGCACGATGGCCGGGCGCGACGTGTTAGCGGCGCGCCTCATCGAGGGCATCACGTGGTTTCAATGCTCGCCCGGCACGATGGCCGGGCGCGACAGGCGAATGCCGTGCTTGCGGTTGACCCGTTGCTGCGTTTCAATGCTCGCCCGGCACGATGGCCGGGCGCGACCGACTCATATCCGCGTGGTACGCACCCGCTAAGGAGTTTCAATGCTCGCCCGGCACGATGGCCGGGCGCGACGAATGAGGGCCACCTTGCCCGCGTGCGGTATCAGCGTTTCAATGCTCGCCCGGCACGATGGCCGGGCGCGACCGCATGATCGCCGGGGCCATTGATGACTACATTGACGTTTCAATGCTCGCCCGGCACGATGGCCGGGCGCGACGCGCACAACCCGCGCCTGCCCTGCTCTCAACACGAAAGTTTCAATGCTCGCCCGGCACGATGGCCGGGCGCGACGGCAGCGTCTTGCATCAACATACTCTGCGGCACATCGTTTCAATGCTCGCCCGGCACGATGGCCGGGCGCGACCGCCCATCGTCGATCTGAACGTGCGTGCGTTGGTGTTTCAATGCTCGCCCGGCACGATGGCCGGGCGCGACCACTTGCAACAGCACGCTCTTGATCGCGCCGCGCTGGTTTCAATGCTCGCCCGGCACGATGGCCGGGCGCGACGACCGAGATGGCCCCGGCAACAAGCCGCCCCGTGCTGTTTCAATGCTCGCCCGGCACGATGGCCGGGCGCGACCGGTGATGTAGTTTGTTGTGTGAGCCTCTGTCACGGGTTTCAATGCTCGCCCGGCACGATGGCCGGGCGCGACCTTGGCTTTACCTCGCCGCTGGTGTCGCCATCCTTTGTTTCAATGCTCGCCCGGCACGATGGCCGGGCGCGACCACGGGGATGGGCGTCGGATGCAAAGCCTTCTGGGTTTCAATGCTCGCCCGGCACGATGGCCGGGCGCGACGTCGAACTGCGCCGCTACTGTGAGGAACTTGAGAGGTTTCAATGCTCGCCCGGCACGATGGCCGGGCGCGACATCCACCCGGCGTTGATGCCTCGATGATAACCGTTTCAATGCTCGCCCGGCACGATGGCCGGGCGCGACCGTTTCACCGCTTGCATCAAACAGCACCGGCGACGGGTTTCAATGCTCGCCCGGCACGATGGCCGGGCGCGACGGCTTCTTTTCGGTCGCTGGCCTTTTCCGCTTCCGGTTTCAATGCTCGCCCGGCACGATGGCCGGGCGCGACATTGCCGGGGCACCCACGGGCGGCGACTTCTACTACGTTTCAATGCTCGCCCGGCACGATGGCCGGGCGCGACTTGATGAAATCGTAATGGGTGTGCGTCGCGGCGTTGTTTCAATGCTCGCCCGGCACGATGGCCGGGCGCGACAGTTCCCGTGGGCGAACCAGGCCACAGCCGACGTTGTTTCAATGCTCGCCCGGCACGATGGCCGGGCGCGACGCTTGGAAGGCCACGATTGGCACTCCGAGGACTGTGTTTCAATGCTCGCCCGGCACGATGGCCGGGCGCGACCGCTATAACCTGATGTCAAAGATAGCATACCAGTGTAAGTTTCAATGCTCGCCCGGCACGATGGCCGGGCGCGACGTCGAAAAAACAAGGCATTGGCATTGACAGGATACCAGTTTCAATGCTCGCCCGGCACGATGGCCGGGCGCGACATCAATAAACGCATGAATAAGCGCGGCAAACAATAAGTTTCAATGCTCGCCCGGCACGATGGCCGGGCGCGACGCGCTGGCGGGGTTGATGGCGGCAGGGCACGCGACGTTTCAATGCTCGCCCGGCACGATGGCCGGGCGCGACAAGCGGCGCGGGCGCTGTGGAAGGCCCACAACGATCTGTTTCAATGCTCGCCCGGCACGATACTGGCGAAATCACGAAGATCGCCACTGCCCCGACCCCACAACGATCTGTTTCAATGCTCGCCCGGCACGATGGCCGGGCGCGACTGACAATCTCTGCCGCTTTTAACGCGGCGCTCGGTGTTTCAATGCTCGCCCGGCACGATGGCCGGGCGCGACAATAGGCCGGCGCGCTATTTTCTCAACATATCACTAGTTTCAATGCTCGCCCGGCACGATGGCCGGGCGCGACAAGCAAGTTCAAGTGATTGAGCCGCAAGAGCAAGTTTCAATGCTCGCCCGGCACGATGGCCGGGCGCGACGGGGATGTACGCCGTCGCTGCGCTGTGCCTCGAAGTTTCAATGCTCGCCCGGCACGATGGCCGGGCGCGACTCGCCGCCCGTTGGCGCCCCGGCAATCGTCGCCCCGAGTTTCAATGCTCGCCCGGCACGATGGCCGGGCGCGACGCGGCAGTGGCACCACCATCGGCACGCTGAACAACAGTTTCAATGCTCGCCCGGCACGATGGCCGGGCGCGACGGCCTTGGGGCCAGTGGGGTGAGCGTGCCATTGGTGTTTCAATGCTCGCCCGGCACGATGGCCGGGCGCGACCTGGCAGCGCAATGACGGCTATGGCCCTGCCACGGTTTCAATGCTCGCCCGGCACGATGGCCGGGCGCGACCCGAGGTGTGCCTCGACACTCGACACGCTGCCGTCGTGTTTCAATGCTCGCCCGGCACGATGGCCGGGCGCGACGTATCTGTTCAGTCACGGCACGCAGCAGGCAGACGGTTTCAATGCTCGCCCGGCACGATGGCCGGGCGCGACCTTGGCTTTACCTCGCCGCTGGTGTCGCCATCCTTTGTTTCAATGCTCGCCCGGCACGATGGCCGGGCGCGACGCCACTAAATAGCCGTTTTACCTTCGTTTTGGGTTGTTAAGGTGCAAGACGAAGGTTGATTATTGCTTTGCAGAACCTTCATACAACGCTCAGATACCTCTGGTAGCTGTCTTGAAGCTGTGTTATTGTCATGTTGATGCGCGAACCTCCCAGGATTTTGTGAGCATTCTGGGTTCGCGTTGTCACCCCCTATATCTAGTAGGCTTCTGAAGTTAAAAAATAAGCGGCTCGCGCTGGTCATGTTCAAGTGGTTTGCCCAGAACAGTGACATATTTTTTCCGTGGCTCTTGCAGCCGGTAGAGGCGGAGATTGTCTTGTTCTACGTCAATCTCTTGTTCAAGTGCGTCAATGAGTAGAGCCAAATTCACCTGATCAATGACACACTCGAAGACAGAGAGTTGCACTCGTTGACCAAACCGCTCACAAACTTTTGCCACACGTCGAAGTCTCCTCCGGCCTGCTGCTGTCTCTGTGTTGACATCGTATGTTATCAGAAGCTCCAACTGTTGACCTATCGCCCAAGAAAAGGGCTGTATTCTTCCAGGTCGCCACGCAGATGACGTGCAAGTAGACGTGCCTGGATGTAGGGGAGCAGTCCGATAGGCACTTTCTGGTTCAAGATCCGGTGGGTCACCTCCTCTTCTTTGCGTTTTTGATATGCTTCAAGCACCGTGCGACGCCCCTGGTCACTTAAATGCACTGCGCCACCGGGGAGTTCGACAAAATCATCTGCCTGAACCTGTTTTCGGTTGATCAGGGTAAGAGCGAGACGATCAGCAATAATTGGACGAAACTCTTCCATCAGATCAAGCGCCAGGGCAGGTCGCCCAGGGCGTAGGGCATGCAAAAAACCGACCTGTGGGTCAAGACCTACGCTTTCTAATGATGCTGAACACTCAGCTCTGAGAAGAGCGTATAAAAATGAGATGAGAGCATTGGCTCGATCACGTGGTGGCCGTCGGGTTCTTCCATCCATGGTGAAATGTGCTTTGTCACTTCGTATATGATACCCAAAGACGCTAAAATAGGTACGCGCTGCATCACCTTCAGATCCACGTAATTCGTCCATCGTGCGACAATCAGGCAATCGCGTAATTGTTTCAGCAAGGCGTTGGGATGCCTCAGAGAGTGCGGTTTTGGCCTCTGCAAGGCTTGCCTCTCGTGCACTACGAAGCAAAATCTGACGGCTGTTCTGTACTTTGGCTGCCACAATCTGTCGCGCAATGCGTAGGGTACGTTTCTTATCAGAGAGGGCGAGATGCTGGGCACGTCGCAGAAGTACATTGCCTCGAGCTTTGCCTTCAACGCGTGCTTTGAAGCGCCCATTTCGATCGAGCCAGACGAGATTGCGCCCATCTTCTGCACACCGCTGAATGAGAAACGGTGTGACCGTAACACGCCCAAAGACTACAATCCCTGTTAAGCGAAGAAGTGGCAAGCGAAGCTTGGTCTCTTGCTCAACCGTGATACGAATTGCATCGTGATCGAGATGAAGAACTGCGCCCTGAGTTTGTACGTAGAGTGTATTGAGAAGTTCACGCATAGCTTAACTACTCCACTTCACTTATAGCCTGAGGTTTGTAAAGCTCGGCTTGCATGATCCGTAGGCGTCGTTCTTGCCCAACGATCTCAGGGAGACAGGCATTGATCAACGAACAGTTTGGGCAACGAGCATCATGTGCCGCAGGAGGGAGCATATCCTGGTTCATTAGCATCTCCCTGATCGCTGCGACAAACTGCAGTGTCTGCGCCCGTAGTTCTGAATCAAAGATGATTTCGTGGCGTTTGCGGGTAGCTCCATAATAGATTGCCCCACGAGGGACTGAGACGTGAAACATCTCTTCAAGACATATGGCCTGAGCGCATAGTTGAACATCAGCATGTCTGCCATGGCGACGTCCGACTTTGTATTCAACAGGATAAGGCACATCATTGTGCCATTCGACTACGTCGGCTTTACCTTGTAAGCCATACTCTTCCGACCAGAGTGGTAAGCCGCGCTGCGTGATGGTGCCACGATTAGGTGTCTTGTCACCACTATCTACCCGCTCATGAGCCAGGCTGCCACGAATAGTGTACACATTTTCATCATAAGTCTGCTCGATGTGAATCAGGGCGCATTGGCGTGGGCAGTAGCTATAATGCTCAATCGCCGAGAGCAATACGTCGGGATGCATGTCGTCTTCAGTGTATGGCGGCACACCCGAGGGTTTTTGTTGATATGAATTCATATCCCTTATCCATGTACAAGTTTGGTCAGGCTTACCTTCTCAGGCATGTCTTCTTCATTGATCTTGATCTGATAATCATTGAAAGACCGAGGAACTGCCACTTCTGTACGACGTTCAACCGTGATACGTTCCAGCAAGCGATGAGCAGGGGCATCGCCCAGAGCAGAGGTGTGACTAAAGATGTAGAGGCCACGACTGGCCATAAAACCGCGTGAGGCAGAGCGATCAACATCCCACATCAGTTCAAGTGCTTGCCAGAACAGAGTCATGTCCTCTGCTGTCACACCGGTTTGCCGAGCAAAGTGCGGATTAAAGAACCCATGCGCTCGGTAGAGGCCATAAGGAACAAAGGATTTGCGGCCCATAGTGCCGAATTTATCACTTTCGTCACCTTCTGCACGCTTGGACTGGGATGCATTTTGTGCCGGGCCAACAATTGTAATATCCATTGGTGCAATTGGATCGATCGAGCGCGCAAATGTCAACTGAATGGGACCGCGTACCTGCCCTGCATTTGCCTCTTTCATACTCATGACTGCACCAAACATCCGGACATCAAAAAATTCTTCACACATCCAGGTGCGTCCCTCGTTGATGGATCCGCTTTTTCCACCCTCGGAGTGCGATCCAAAGATGCGGTTACGTGTATCCGTCAAATATGCGCCATGTTGAACATAGATCTTCAATCGCTCTTGCTTTCCATAACCCATATCAATCCAGTCACGAACTTTGCGCTTCAAAGCAACATCCGTGACCAGTCCTTGATTCGTTTCCGGATCAGTACGAGGCAAATTTCCGGCATCGGGGTCGCCATTAGGATTACCGTCGGTGACATCAAAAAGCAGGACGAAATCGTGTCGACGTGCAACATCGGTGATGAGTTCCTCGTTAATCATGATGAGCTCCTTCATAGAAGTGATAGGCTTATGATATACGTCACAATCGCCCGAGCCTACCCGATAGGGGCAGGCGAAGTATGTTGTAAGGATTATGCGTCAGAAAACATGCTTTCCTGCGCAGGGTTTTCGGCTTGCTTGCGTTCACGGGCAGCCCGGGCCTGCGCTCGATTGAAGGCACGCTGGTGATAAAAACCAAGCATGAAGAGCCCTTGCTGCTCAAGGGTCAGCACTGTTGGAAAGCCTTGCAGTTGACTGAGAATCTCTTCTAGTCGCCGATCAAGTGCGTAATATGCTCGTTCATTGTCTCGCGCCAGTTTGGTCAAGTGTGGCTGTGCGCCACGGACGAGACGATGAAAAACGAGCTGTGGTGCTGAAGAAGCCGTACCAAAAAAGCGCTCAACAACGGTTGTGGTGCCAATCGCTTCGTCCTGGATGTCAGCCAGAACTGCAAGCAAACGACCACACTGATACCCGGGATCGGGATGCGCGGGATCAAGGGCAACCATAAAAGTGTTCTCCTTCTGCTGGTAATGGGTGACAAGAATCAGTTTGATCAGTGCAGCACGAGACAAGGTGACACGCTGTTCTGCGCGTGCTCTCCCTATCACCTGCGCCAACAATGCAACAGGAACTGGCGTGCCAAGCAGAGCCGACGATAACAATGCTGGTGGTATGGACGCAATTAACCCCTCACGATCTGCTTTGCCATCGCCTTGGATCCGTAAGGTTGCATCAGCTAATCGAGCAATGCCAAGCGGTGCAGCGATCTGTCCGCTTTCATTAACAATCTGTTGACGTGCGAACCATTCGTGTAAATTCTGCTTCACGACACCAACGGTTGCATCAATCCAATCACGGATCACCGCACGTCCACCCCCGGCCGAAAGCACTATCGCATAAAAAGCGGTAGCATCAACCTCTGGTTCTGCCCTACCCAGATAGGCTGAATCACGTAACGCCTTTACGTCATGCGCCTGTGGTTCTGAGAGCATAGAATGCAAGTTCAGGCCAGTGATTGGCCGTTTAGTCCAGTACACAAAGATCGTATTGCCCAGCACAAAGCGGCTTTCCTGATCACCTAAGAGATGATTCAAAGCCTTTGTAAAGCGTTCACCACAATCTGCACAAGTTGGGGCTACGAGTGATGCCTCTAGCCCATAAGACTCAAATGCTTTTTCATTGGCTGAAATCACGGATGTTCCAGCTGTTTGACCTCCTGGAATGCCTTTGATCTTGCCTTGCAGACGGGTAAGTACGGGTCGCTCGCGTCCACAAATCAGGCATTGCATTATGGTCGCGTTGCGACTGGCAGGATTGTGTTCCTGTGCCCAAAATTCTTGCACCCCAGGTAGTTCGGTTGGAAACTCACCATCTACCCGAAAGGTGATCAAGGCACTGGGGTCGAAATCGTCGGGTAACTGAAGTTTGCCTGTCGGATCATTCGTCACAAACGCGAGAATAGCCTGGACAGCAACTTCTTGAGTGTCCGCAGCACACCGGGCAACCAAGTCGCAATACGCCTGGTGGCATGCTCGTACACGTTCTGGTTTCGCCTGCTCGCCTCCAAGTCCCAACGTATAGTCAGCTTTGTCAGCGAAGAGGAGTGGACGAATGACGTTGGCACGTTGCACTTGTGGCACATATCGTTGTGTCCCTCGTTTTGTACGTGCATTAGCAGGATCAGCTGTATCCGTTGGATAAGGACTGAGGAGTTTACCCGTGAAATCAAGCTCAATAATGTAACGTACTGGCATTTCACTGTACAACGTCGGTGGTAGCGCCATACGCTCATCTGCATATTCCTTCAGCCGCTGTAGTAACATATACACCTCCTGGTTTATGGGTGGCTGGGAATAGAGAGAATCCCTCGCTCAAGGCGTGCATTGAAGAAACGAGGTGTACCACGCCCTGAACGATCAGGTGCGTAGTTCAGATCAAAAAGCATTGGCCCAAGTTCGCCTGATAGTTCAATTGGTGTTTCACTGCCGTCAGGTTCCGCAAAACTGGCGGTAAATTCGCGGCATCCCAGATACGGCATCGTAAAGCAACGTCCTTCACGGACTCGCCGTCGTAACTGATCGCGATACTTCACGACATCAGCATCTGCATGCGGACGGAGCATAACCTGCGCCTCGATCACATAATCAACCTGGCGCAACGCAAGCGTATGGCGCTGAGCGCGATCACTCGTCGCGTCATACCCTCCTCCACTCTGTTGCCAGGCTTTGGCGGTACGCTCACTCTGGCGGTTTTTGATTTCATTGCGCAGGATAGAGAAATATCGAATAGGCTTCAGAACGTGAATTGCCACAATCCGCCAGTCAAATTCTGGCTTCCAGAAGATGGCTTCGAGGAACCCTCGTGCCGCCGAGGGGGTCATCACAGGATAACTGACCCGTTCAACCTTCATCTCAGGTCGGGTAAAGCAGGCAAAATCACCCCAGACCCGTACCGCTACTGGTGGATACGCTTCCATATAAGATCTACCTCCTGTTAAAAGATCATCAACGATCGTTCGTCATCGGGAACCAGACCCCGTATATGATCATATTGCCCATGCCAGATACCAATGCCTTCCAGGGGAAGTTCTTCAATGAGACCGGACTTGCGATGCTGCTGTGCCTCACGCAGAGGAATCGAGACAAGATAGGGCTGAAGTCGACGGATGGCAGTACGAGCCTGAGCCGGCTCTTCCCGCAAGAGTGTCAGTGCATCTTGCACATACTGGTGTATGACATCGTTATCTGGTGGATAGGTTGTAACGACAACATGCTCGATTGCCTCATCAATAAGGTGGAACCGTTTGGCAACCTCAGGATAATTCAGTTGCTCACGCAGCACCTGGATTTGCTTGCTATCCAGGTCAATACTTGCAAACAACTCCCGGAAGTAGCGGCGCAGATCATCAGGAGCATCAAGATCCACACCAACTCCGCCAACAAGGGTTCGCGTGACATCGGTGGCAGTTCGATATGCTCCTGAAGGGATGCCACCATCAACTGGCTCAAAAACAACAACACGTCCACGTTCCAGAAGCCCTTCACGATTGCAACGCCCAGCTGCCTGGATCACCCGATCGAGCGGCCCGAACGCACGGAACACGAGGGGAAAATCGAGGTCAACACCGGCCTCAATCACCTGGGTTGAAATCAGGCGGCACGGTAGCCCGTTCTGAAGACGTGCTTTGACTTGTGCAATCACATCACGACGATGAGCACCACAGAGCAGGGTAGAAAGATGGATTGCGGTCGGGTCTTCCATAGCCTCAAGCAGTGCCAACGCATCTTTTTTCGTATTGACGACAACCAGGGCTTGCGGATGTGCGTGGAGCATCTTCGCAATATCTGCCCACGCCAGCGGCTGTTCAATGTGCCACTCATACTCGACTCGTTTGAGCGCCCGAAACCATTGGACTGCATCAGGAATAATCTCGTGTGCTCGTAGGTCGGCAAACGCCTTGATATGCTCAAAGGCTGGTTGCGTAGCTGTCGAGAGGACAACAGTAGAGCCGTAATTGGTACAAAGCTCTTTCAGACCATCGAGGATTGGTGCCAACATTCCTGCTGGTAACGCCTGAGCCTCATCGAGAATAATCACACTTCGGGCAAGACGGTGCAGCTTGCGGCAACGACCAGTTTGATGAGCAAACATGCTCTCAAAGAGTTGCACTGTTGTTGTGACTACGACTGGTGCATCCCAGTTTTCCGCAGCAAGCCGTTGCCAGCGCGCTTCTGGGCTATATTCATGATCGTCACGCCCTGTAACACCACTGTGATGTTCGAGTACAAGTGGCTCGGAGTCATCCTCATGCTCAAAGATCGCACGGTATTCCTCTGCTGTCTGTTCAGTGATGCTGATAAAAGGCACTGCTACAATGATACGACGAAGACCATGATGTACCGCATGTTGCAATCCAAAGACCATGCCTGAGCGTGTCTTGCCGCCACCAGTTGGTATTGCGAGACGAAAGAGCCCGGGCGGTAGTTCGGCTGCAGCAACACATGCCTGGTACATGGCATCGCGTGCTGTGTTGACAAACGTGGTTTGGCGGTTAGCCTCAAGATGTTTCTGATTAACCATAAAGCGTGCCAGCAAGTCTGCCATTGTTACTGAACTACCACGAAGTTTAGCGCGTTGCTGGTTCATGTGAGCTTCAGTATCGAGATAATCTGCATCGACCAATGCTGAAAAGAGCATGCGTAGGAAAAATTCGCTCCCTCGAGAATCCTTCACAAAAGAAGGCCCCTCAAGTGGCTTGGTTGGTTCGATCTCTGGTAGCAATACTTGCACGCGACGAATAGCCTCCTCCACCGAAGAGGTTTTGCCATCGGGTTCAAGGTCTTTTGTCTGACGTTCCTTCAGCCATGTGCGGCACTCAACCAGCGTATTGAGGCCACCATGATGACCTTGGATCAGCAATGCAAGCGCATCCATATGACGTGTGGCAAAGGTTGCTCCTGCCGCTTTATGATCCGGACCACGCTGCTTTCTTGTGGGATTGGCATAACATTGTCGGAGGTATGCCTGAAAAGCCGGGCGACTTTTACCAATATCGTGCCAGAGCCCAAGATAATAACCAAGTGTGCCCGCACCAAAAGGCTCTGCAAATTCACGGGTTAGCTCTGCAACCCTTTTGAGGTGCCCACTCAAGGTGTGCCATGCAGTAGAACCGTGGGCAGGGGTATGTGCAACCAATTCGTCATCAGGGCTAGTCGTGTGCTCTATCCCATACATCCGCATCTGCCGCCGTACTTCGCCAATGATCTGTTCACGCAGGGGCGTTGGCTCGATCACTTCACACGCTGGTCCCCAGCCCCTGATCCAGCCCATCATCTCCTGGGGTTCATCAATCTCGGCTGTCCAGTTCAACTTTGCTTCGTTATCCACTTCGGTATGTTGCGAAGGATGCCAGACGGCCTCAAGTACCCGTCGGATCGTTTGATTGCCACTGAAACGCAGCCGTACGGTTGTTGGCTGATCGTCCAGGTCAAACCAGATGCCCCATGCTCCGGCGAGCAGGGCGTTGGGATCAAAGTCTGGAGGTATGGTGAAGGGTTCGTCGGTGAGTTCGATGCGTTCGATGCGTTCGACTTTGCGGGTGCGCAGTTTGCCCGGTGGCTCGGCGAGGCCAATGGCGTAGGTGCTGTAGCCGATCGCTGATGGTTCGAGCATATATGGCGCAAAGGTGTGTTGAAAGGCGCGTTGCGCCTGCAATGGGCGGTACCACATACGGAGTTTGACGCCCGTGGCCCAGGCTTCGGTGAGCTTTTCCAGGGTACGCTGATAGTCGCCAGGTTGTTTTGGCAAGCGGTTGCGCAAGATGGTCGTCGTGCCGCTGATGTGCTGGCCGAGCACCGGCATCAAGCTCTGCAATGATGTGCCGAGTTTTTCAAGCGTCGCAACCGTGTGTTCGTTCGGTTTGTCGCTATAGCGTGCGAGCAGACGACACGCCAGAAAGACGGCGAGGGCTTCGTGCAGACGGAGATGGATCTGGCTGAGGTAGGCGGTGCGTTCGATGTAGATCAGGCCGTCGTCAGTTAGGCGGACGGGAATGCCGTTGTCGATCATCCCTTGCACCAGGCGTCCAATCGTTGAACGATGCACTTCGCAGCGACGGGCTATTTCCGCCTGCGAAAGCGGCACGCGACTCGTCAATAAAAGCCGCTCTACCTGTCCAATGCGATCTGATTTGGCAAATGCTCGTGTCATGGTTCTCTCCTGCAATTGAGCATATCATATGCCTGCGACCAAAATTGCAACAAGACTGTGGTATGAGGATAAGAAAGAGCAGATGATCTTGTTGCAGTATGAATCACCACCACTGCCGAAAAAGCCGCAGCCGACCAGTCTCGTCTTCTTCCAACTGAATACCCTGATCTTCCAGGTCGGCCAGATCGCGCATGACAGTCGAACGCGGGATACCCAGCCGTGTTGCAAGTTCCGCCTGGGATAAGGGCTCGGTAGCGAGCATCTCCTGGTACCGTGCGAGGCGTTCGCGTTTGCGTTGCTTGCTGCCAAACATTGCAACACCTCCTGTGTGAGCATTACGTCTGCTGTGCTCACCGTACCAGGGTGCTGTTGCAGGTAGTGCAACGCCGCATAGATTGTCTGGACGTAAAATGGCCCTGCGAGAAGCCTGGTTCAACAACCAGGCTTCTCGCAGGGCTGTGTTTCATTCTCCTCCCACCCTACTGCTGGCGCACCGGTGCATTCCAGCTCCCCACCACGGCGGGGCACGGCGCCGCCGTGCCCGTACGGGGGCGGCGGCATCGCCGTGCCCGTACGGGGGCGGCACGGCGGTGGGGCACGGCAGCGCCGTGCCCGTCCGGTGTAGGGGCGCAGCAGCCCACGGGCCACCGTGGGTGGCATCTGCCCCCGTATGCTGCTGCGCCCCCTGGCGTGTTGGTGGTGCCCCTCCGCCCCGGATTGAATCAAGGAGGCGTTTCATGTCCACGGCAGCAGGGCGCAGCAGCGACGAGGGGGGCGGGGTGATGAACGGGGCGGGCGACTGGGCTGCTGCGCCCCTACGGGGTGGTGGTGCTGGTGCCGCGCGCGGCGGGGGCACGGCGGCGCCGTGCCCGCACGGGGGGATGGCGATGGGGCACGGCGCCGCCGTGCCCGTACGGGGGGGGCGATGGGTCGGCGTCGAGGCACGGCGGCGCCGTGCCCGCACGGGGGATGGGCAAAGGGGCGGCGTGTGGGGCGCGTGCTTCGGCCTGACGGCCATGGGATGGCACTCCTTGCCATTGCTGCTGCGCCCACCGGCATTCTCTACAAAAGAAACCTGCACAACATCATCAAAGCTGAGCTATAATCAAGAAGGTACGTCTTATGCAGACAGAATAGTCCAACAGATGCCACGAGGAGTCCATGAAACTCAAAGGACGTGTTGCGATCATTACAGGTGCCTCTAGCGGGGTTGGCTACGCCACGGCTCGTGTCTTCGCCCGCGAAGGGGCCACCGTCATTGTTGCTGCTCGCCGCCGGGATCGTCTCGAGCACCTCGTTGCTGAAATTGCTGGTGAAGGGCAACAGGGTTTTAGTATTCCCACCGATGTGACCGACTCGACCCAGGTACAACGCTTGATTGAGCAGACGGTTGCGCTGCTCGGCCGGATTGATATCCTGGTCAACTGTGCTGGTGGCATGATGAAGATTTCACCCATCGAACAGTTTACCGATAGCGAATGGCGTTCGATCATTGATACCAATCTGACTGGTGTCTTTTATACGTCCAGGGCTGTTATTCCCTATATGAAACGGCAGCGCAGCGGTACGATCATCAACCTCGGCTCACGTGTCGGCAAGATCGGTATCGCCAATATCAGCCCCTTCAGCGCCGCCAAATTTGCGCTCGCTGGGCTCTCGCAATCGCTCGCCCAGGAAGTACGCCCGTACAATATCTTTGTGACCAATATCATCTCAGGGATGATCAACGCCGATCTCGCTCCACTCAATCCCGATGAGACCTTCCGCCGTCGTTTGCTTACGACCGATGATGTTGCCCAGGCGATTCTCTGGACATGTACGTTGCCAGCGAGTCTCCGCGTTGATGAGTTGCCGATTATGCCGCGGCAAGTCGATTTGTGATATGTGGATGGTAGGCGATCAGGAACGGCTTCGCTCGTCCTGATCGCCTACCCAGGGAGCAACTCCCGAGAACAACAATGGTTACGCAAATTATTGGTGACTACGAGATTACCTACGAGCCCAACGCAGAACCAGCCTTGCTGATCTACCATGTTGTCCGTGGCTACGATGCGCTGATGATGAACCAGCCGGCAACGGATCTTTTGCGTGAGTTGCTGGCCGTTCAGCAAAAACGCATTCGTGAGATCGGTGGCTACCGTGCCATTTTTGGCTCGGGCGGCGATGTTGTCTTTTATACCCCCGCCGGTCAACGGGCATGCTACTTTAACGAAGCCCACAGTGTACTGCTAGCACGGATGCTTGGGGTAACAACTCCCTAGCTCGCTGCTGTCTGCCCGCCTTCAATGAACAGCGAAGGAGCCCCCGCTGTGCCAGGCCAGTTTCCTCTTGATGTCGCCCAACTCCAGGCGCTTGTAGCCCGTTACCCAACCCCATTCTATCTCTACGATGCAGCAGGGATGCAACGCTCGGCCCGGGCCTTGCAACAGGCGTTTGCCTGGGCACCCACCTTCCGTGAGTTTTTTGCCGTCAAAGCCACGCCCAATCCCCATATCCTGGCCCTGCTGGCCGCAGCGGGTTGCGGGGCCGATTGCAGTTCATTGGCCGAACTCGTGCTGGCTGAACGGGTGGGTTTAAGCGGTGAATTGATCATGTTCACCTCGAACACGACCCCCGCTGAAGAGTTTATCCAGGCGCGACGGCTCGGGGCGTTGATCAACCTCGATGACCTCAACCACCTCGCGTTTCTGGCCCACCACGCTGGCCTGCCTGCGATCCTCTCGTTTCGCTATAACCCGGGTGCGCAACGCACCGGCAATGTGATCATTGGCCGCCCCGAAGAGGCGAAATTCGGTGTCACCCGCGACCAACTCTTTGCCGGCTATGCCGCCGCCAGGGATCAGGGCATCCGGCGCTTTGGTCTCCATACCATGCTTGCCTCGAACGAACGCGAGCCGAGTTATTTTGTCGAGACCGCCCGCATGCTCTTTGAGCTTGTCGCTGAACTGAGTGCAAGCCTGGCGATTTCATTCGAGTTTGTCAATCTTGGGGGCGGCATCGGCATTCCGTACCGCCCCGAAGAAGCGCCCGTTGATCTGCATGCCCTTGGCGCAGGCATCCGTGCCGTCTACGAGGCCACCTTTGACGGCACAGGGCTGCCACGACCGGCCATCTTCACCGAATGCGGCAGGTTGATCACCGGGCCACACGGCTACCTGATCGCCTCGGTACGCCACATCAAACAGACCTACCGCACCTACGCGGGCCTCGACGCCTCGATGGCCAACCTGATGCGCCCAGGGATGTACGGAGCATACCATCACATCACGGTACCGGCGAAAGCCCACCTGCCCAATGCTACGCTCTACGATATCACCGGATCGCTCTGTGAAAACAACGACAAATTCGCCATCCAGCGCCCCCTACCAACGCTCGCCCCAGGCGACCTGCTCGTCATTCACGATGCCGGTGCGCACGGGCACGCCATGGGTTTCAGCTACAACGGCAAACTCCGCTCCGCCGAGCTCCTGCTCGAAGCAGACGGACAGATCCGCATGATCAGGCGCGCTGAAACGATTGAGGATTATCTACAAACGATCGTTTAGGGCTAACGTAAAGGGTTGCTACGAACGAAGGAGGACTTCTGGAAAAAACTGGCAGTGGTGGGCGATACTGGACTCGAACCAGTGACCTCATCCGTGTGAAGGATGCGCTCTAGCCAACTGAGCTAATCGCCCGCAGTGACGCGAAGTATACCATACGCGCCGGGGACGCGCAAGTAAGGCCGAAGCACGCGCTAGGGCGATTGCATCATACGAAACCGGATACAACGGGGCACCCGCAAGGGGCGCCCGTACCGGGGCGGGGGCCGAATCCGGTGTAGGGGCACCCGCAAGGGGTGCCCCTACAGGCTGGGGGCCGGGCCCGGTGTACGGGCACCCCTTGCGGGTGCCCTGGCGTACAGGCCGGGGGCCGGGCCCGGTGTACGGGCACCCCTTGCGGGTGCCCTGGCGTACAGGCCGGGGGCCGGGCCCGGTGTACGGGCACCCCTTGCGGGTGCCCTGGCGTACAGGCTGGGGGCCGGGCCCGGTGTACGGGCACCCCTTGCGGGTGCCCTGGCGTACAGGCTGGGGGCCGGGCCCGGTGTACGGGCACCCCTTGCGGGTGCCCTGGCGTACAGGCTGGGGGCCGGGCCCGGTGTACGGGCACCCCTTGCGGGTGCCCTGGCGTACAGGCTGGGGGCCGGGCCCGGTGTACGGGCACCCCTTGCGGGTGCCCTGGCGGGGCGCGTCCTTCGGCCCATCTTTCCATGACCATCGTCACCCCGCTGTGATGACGATCGACACTCATCACGCCCCCCTGGCACGCTGTATCATACCAATGACGATAAACGCGTTAGACTCAACCGGAATTGGCATCATATCCATGCCGAGAAGGCTAAAGCTCATTGACAGGAGGTTCACTGATGACGCAGGCACCGGCAATGCCCGACGTTTCGCCAATGCCCCAGGCTTCCGCTCGCCCTGTGGCCGAGACTGAACGCATTGCGACGATTGATATCCTTCGTGGATTCGCGCTCTTTGGCATTCTGACGGTCAATATGTATCTGTTTAGTAATCCGTTTCAGAATTATTTGCTCCCGCTCGACCCGAATATGCCCTGGTATGATCGGGTTGGCCTCTGGTTGGTGCATTTTCTGACCGAAGGCAAGTTTTATACGCTCTTTTCGCTCTTGTTTGGCCTGGGTTTTGCGCTTCAGCTTCAGCGCGCTCGCGCACGCGGCGGCAAGTTCTGGACGGTCTATATGCGTCGGTTGCTGGTGCTGCTGGGGTTTGGCCTTGTTCACGCCTTTTTTATCTGGATCGGCGATATTTTGGTCCTCTATGCGCTGCTCGGGTTTGTGCTTTTGCTCTTTAGCAAGGTCAAACGCCCACGTACCTTGCTAATCTGGGCTGGCATCTTTCTGGCGATCCCGCAAGTGCTTAGTCTGGCGCTCGCTGCCCTGATCGAGTTTGGCCGCACTGTGCCCGAGGCTGCTGTCCAGATCGAGGCGGCGTTTGTCGAGCAAGAAGCGATGTTTGCCCAAGAGGCTGAGCGTGCGCGCGAAGTCTATCAAACGGGCTCGTTTCTGGAAATCACGGCCCAGCGCGCCCGCGATCTTCAGACGATGTGGCTTGGTACCCTCACGATGGCCCCGACGGTCCTGGGGATGTTTCTGATTGGGGCCTATTTTGGCAAACGCGAGATCTTTGCTGATCTCGCGGCCCACGCGACGCTCTTCCGTCGCCTGGTGATCTGGGGCTTTCTGATCGGTATTCCTGCTAATCTCTACTATGCTTTTGCGATCATGCAGGTCTCGCGGACGATCTTTGGCTGGGATCTGGCCTTTGCGAATCTCGCCCTGGCGATCGGTGGCGTGGCTCAGTCGCTCGCGTATCTCGGTAGCATCACGCTGCTCTCGCGCCGTGATCCGTGGCAGCGCCCCCTAAGTGCGCTCGCCCCCGTTGGGCAGATGGGCCTGAGCAACTATCTGTTGCAGTCGATCATTGCGACCCTGATCTTCTACAGCTATGGCCTCGGTTTCTTTGGGCAGGTTGGGGCGGCAGCAGGCTGGCTGATCGCCATTGCCATTTATGCCACCCAGATCCCGCTGAGCCACTGGTGGATGCGGCGCTTCCGCTACGGCCCCGCCGAATGGCTCTGGCGTACGCTGACCTATCTGCGGTTGCAACCAATGCGTCGCTAGGCTACCTCACAACTGTCCCACGTCCCCCCACTGCGCCAGGCGCGCCATATACGCCGGATCATCATAGCGGCGCAGGTCAAAGGCAGGGGCATACGCGGGCAGGCTGGCCCCGACGACGTGAGCCGCGACCAACTCGCTCGCGCCACACGCGGCCATCAGCCCAAATCCACCAAGTGCGCCGATGAGGTAGGCCCCCTCAACCGGTAGGGGGCCTACCAACGGGCGGTTTTCGCGGGTGCGGGTGTAGTACCCACCATCAATATAGCTCTGCGGCAGACGTTCGAGGTAAGCTGCTAGCCCCGGAATGAGCGTCGCCATGCCTCGCAGCACCACTTCGCTCACAACGGGATCGACCGGTAGAGGAAAGATTGGCTCGACCGGGGTTGTGTGGTAATCCCAGAGCAAGAGCAGCGTTGTCGCGCCGGGGCCGCCTTCGGGCCTCCCGTGGGCCCCGGCAGGCAACGGGTCAAGCAGCCAGCGCAACGCGGGATCCTCCGCCAGTGCTTCGCGCTCTTCGGTCGCCCACGGCAACACGACCGGATCGTTCAGGATCAGCAGCGGTGCGTCACGGGGTACAATGCCAAGCTGGTCGTTGAACGAGAGCTTGAGGTGCAATTCGTTGTAGATCGGCAGCTTCAGTCCAAGCATGGCGCCGATCGTCTGCTGGAGCGGGCCGGCCGCGCTGACCAGGGCACGCGTAGCGATCTTCGTCGTGCCGCCATTAGCCAGATCCACCTGCACCCCGCGTACTGCCCCGCCCACCACGTCAACACCAGACAAGTGCCCACGGAGCAATTGCACCCCGGCGGCACGGGCTTGCTCAAGCATCAACATGCCAAGCTGACGTGCGCTAAACCAGCCGGCCCGTCGCACATGCAACGCGGCAACAGCCTGCTCAGTCACATACGGAAAGTTCCTCTGCAACAACGCACGGTCAAGGATCATATCGGCACCATCAGGCTGATCGGCAAACCCATGCGCCGACGCAGGCACATACGGCACGCCCGTTCCACCAGCACCATGCACGCGCAACGGTCCAGCCCCAGCCGCACTGACCTGCTGCGCACTCGCGTGCAACTGCTCGGCCCCCACCGGATCCAGCGTGACATAAAGATAGCCACGCCGGTTGAGCAAAAGCGCATGATCCGACGCCAGCGCCTCCAACCGATCAAGACTCCGGTTCATCAACGCCACCATCGCCTCATCGGGCCACCAGTTCCGATACGCCTCACTCGACTTATCACTCGTCAGCGCCAACGGATCGCCCTGTTCCACCAGCACAACCCCACGCACCCCGTGGGTCACCGCCAACTCATAGGCCGTCGCAATCCCCGCAATCCCCGCCCCACAAATCACCACCTCAGCCGACGCATCATGCATCACCCACCACCTCTGCGCCTCCGCGCCTCTGCGTTCAACCCACCCCGCTATTGTAACGCAGCAACGCCAAGACGCAGGGCGATGGCAATCTTCCGTGTATGCACCCCACCAGGGCACCCGCAAGGGGTGCCCCTACACCGGGCCCGCCCCCACCCCGGTACGGGCACCCCTTGCGGGTGCCCCACCCCGGTACGGGCACCCCTTGCGGGTGCCCCCACCCCGGTACGGGCACCCCTTGCGGTGCGGGCGCCCCACCCCGGTACGGGCACCCCTTGCGGGTGCCCCCACCCCGGTACGGGCACCCCTTGCGGGTGCCCTTGCGGGTGCTTGACAGCCCCCGCACTCTCACGCATAATTAAAAACACAGCCAAACATCACCTACACCAGCGTTCGCAGACGAGTAAGCACGTGATCGTGCATTGCTGTGTGTTGACATGGAAAAAACTACAAAAAGGAGCCAATGATGGATCCGAAAACGACTGCGGTGGTCTTGATCGAGTTTCAGAACGACTTTACGTCGGAGGGTGGAACGCTTCACGATGCGGTGAAAGGGGTCATGGCCCAGAACAACATGCTCGCCAACGCGGTTGAACTGGCAACCCAGGCCCGCGAGCTTGGCGCAATCGTCATTCACGCGCCCATCAGTTTCGCCGAAGGCTATCCCGAGCTGCCCACCGAGCCCTATGGCATTCTCAAGGGCGTCGTTGATAGCAATTCGTTTCGCAAGGGCACCTGGGGGGCGCAGATCATTGACATTATGACACCCCACGCCGGCGATCTCGTCGTCGAGGGCAAGCGCGGGCTCTGCGGCTTCGCCAGTACCAACCTCGATTTCATCCTGCGTCAGCGCGGCATCAAGACCGTCGCCTTGGCTGGTTTTTTGACCAACTGCTGCGTCGAGTCAACGATGCGCACCGCCTACGAGCTTGGGTATAACGTGATTACGCTGACCAACTGCACTGCAACCCTCAGCCCCGAAGAACAAGCAATGGCAACAACCAAAGACTTCCCCATGTTCTCGCGGCCAATGACGCACGACGAATTCCTTGCGGTCCTTGGTGGCGGCGAGGTAGTCGCTGCCGCAGGGCGCGGCTACGAGGCGTAAGATCATGCCAAGAGGAAGCGGCCAGCTACAGCTGGCCGCTTCCTCTTGGCATGATCAAGGCGAGAACCCTCACAAAATGCCGAGCAACCAGGTCGCCAGCGAGAAGTAGATCAAGACCCCGGCAATATCCGAGAGCGACGTGATCAAGGGCCCACTGGCCGTCGCGGGATCCATGCCAAAACGACTCAAAATAAAGGGTAGCACCGTTCCGATCAGGCTGCCGACAATAACAATGATGATCATCGTCAGCGAGACCACCAGCGCTACCTCGGATCCAGTGCGGAAGAAAGCGACCAGCCACACAGCCACAGCCATCGAGATGCCAAGCAGCGCAGAAACCAGTACCTCCTTGCGCAACGAACGCGCCCAGTCACTCATCTTGATATCGCCCATCGCCATCGCTCGCACCATCAGGGTCGCCGATTGCGATCCGGCATTGCCGCTACTCGCGATCAGCAATGGCAGAAAGAAGACCAGTGCTACCACTGCCGCAATCGTCTCCTCAAATGCTGCAATAATCGCCCCCGAAAAAATATTCACAAAAACCAACACAATCAGCCACGGCGCACGCTTCATCACCAGTTCGCCAATGCCCGTTTCAGAATAGCTTGCCCGCAGCGGGGCCACCGCCGCGCTCTTGTGGAAGTCCTCGGTTGTCTCTTCGTCAGCGACGTCGATCAGGTCATCGAAGGTGACAATGCCCACCAGCACCCCATCCGAGTCAACGACGGGTAACGAGGCCAGGTCATAGCGACGCAACGCTCGCACCGCCTGCTCACGGTCGTCAAAGGCCGAAAGCACAATATAGGCCCGATCCATAATCTGTTCGACCGTCTGCTCTGGCTCGGCCATAATGAAACGCCGCAGATCAATCGCATCAAGAAAGCGCCAGCGCGTATCAGTGACATAGATCGTATTGATCGTTTCACTGTCGCGCCCCCGCGTCCGAATATGATGCAGCGCCTGCGCAATCGTCCAAGTAGGGCGAACCGCGACATAGTCGGGGGTCATCAAGCGCCCGACACTCTCTTCGGGGTAGCCGAGCAACTGACGCGCTTCACGCAGATCCTCAGGGCCAAGCAGATTGAGTAATTTCTGCGTCGCCTGACCCGGCAACTCCTCAAAGAGTTGCGTCCGGTCATCAGGGCTCAGATTCGCCAGCAAATGCCGGGTCTCTTCGCTGTTCAACTGGGTCAAAAGCTCGTTCTGCTGGTCGGTATCAAGGTGGGTAAAGACTTCACTTGAGATCTGGCGTGGCAGCAAGCGAAAGACGACCATCTGCTCGGTGGGGTTCAATTCCATCAGCAGATCGGCCACTTCAGGCTCGGGCCAGAATGCAAGCATGGCACGCAATTCGGCCAGTTGGCGGTCAGCAACGAGCGTGCGGACATCCTCAACATTGGTGCTCGGAAACGTGGTCATGGTTCCCCCCCGCTATATGCATGCAACATGCACTGTTGTGTGCCGTGTGCAACGTGACAGAAGCATGGCGCGGGGTCGGCACAAAGGCCAGCCAGAAGCAGATCGCCGGTACAACCGACTCCAGAGGGAATAAAAAACCCGGTGGAGCAACGCTCACCAGGTCTGAGGCAACATCAGGGGCATGCAGTCATCAGCACACGCCCACCGTGGAGGCACAGGCAGGGAGAGCGATTCTCAAGGCGGTTGTATGCGCGACACCGCGCCGCCGTGAATGACTACTAACGTCCATATTCCTTCCCGATAAACGAAATGCCCCTCACAAACACATGTGGGGGGCATCAGCACAAGAAAAGCTGATGAACTCCCCCCTGGTTGAGCTTAAGCGTTCCCACAACGTAGCAGTCGTGCTGCAGTCATCTTAACACATCCCTTAAGCCGAGAAGTGCCGTGTACCCCTGAGCGTCTCTCGACGGGCCGGGGCAATGACCTTTGTTTGTGGGAGCGCCGCGCCTAACGAAGGAGCATCGCTGCATATTTCACTCTCTATGGCCAAATTGTATGCCTGCGAGGGTGTTTTGTCAAGCACCTGTGCTGGCGACAACCTCTGTCTATCTCGCCCGCGTGTGGTGCATAATGCCAGCAAAGCTGGCATTATGCACCACACGCCAAAGCATACTCCTGGACGGCGAGGTAGACGGCTCGCGGGGTGCCGTCAGGGGCCACAAAGTTCCAGGCATCCGGGTACGAGCGCGTCGCAAACGGTGTGCTGTGTTGCCACAATGCAACTGCTTCCAGCCACGGGTAGTTGCGCGCCTGCTCGTACATGGCAATCGTCCAGCGTACGCGGTCAGCCGGGCGTACCGCGGCACTCCAGCGCGGATGGTCGTTGTAGCCCCCTTCGGTGATGATGAGGCGTTTGTCTTCGTCACCAAAATGGTCAAGCATCGCTCGTACCAGTTCGATGCGCCGAAAGTTGACCCGCTCAGGCCCCGGCGCTGCATCCGGCGGCTCTTGGCCACCATACGCATGCACGGCCCACATATCAAAGTATGGCCCCGCTTCGGCATCGTACAGTGAGGCTAGGTATTGCATGTCATCCATCCGACTTGCGCCATCTTCCAGCGAGGTTCCCGGCGAGAGTGCCCCGGCAATAATGATTGCCTCTGGGGCAACTGCTTTGACCGCCGGATAGACGACTTTGAGCAAGGCGGCATAGGCGCCAGGATCCGGTGGACGCTCGCCCCATTCAAAGCGGAGGTTCGGTTCGTTCCAGATGATCAGGTGCCGTACGCCCAGCGGTGCGTAGCGCTCGGCAAAGGCGGCGACGTAGGCCGCATAGTCGTCGTAAAACGCGGGATCGAGGTAGCGGTCGGTCGTGTTTGCTGGCCTCGCCCAGCTTGGCACTAGGTCGAGCCGGGCAACTACGGTTAGCCCCTGACGCCGCGCATGCTCGATGACCAGATCCGCGCCGACCCAGTCGTAGCCGTATCGTGAGCGCGGTTGCACATATGCCCACGGAAAAAGCTCGACAATCCACGGCGCTCCCATCTCGCGTACCTGCTCCAACGCACCGCGAATATAGGCCTCGTCACCAATGCCCGTAAGCCGCGTGTGCAGGCCAATGCGATCATTGCACGTAACGACGGTCTGCTGTGGGGGAAGATCGAGCACCCGTGGACCACGGAGATGCAGAAATTGAATGAGTAGCAGTGCTACGAGCAAGACTACCGCAATGCCGCGAACAATGAGCATAAGCATACCTTGCGCCAGATTCTTAACCGTGATATAACGGTAATAGGCGACCGTTTTAGATAAGAGATTAGTATTGAAAGAGCACCTACGATGCGTGTGATTATAGCCGGTGCCGGGCCAGCCGGAATGGTTGCGGCCCGCAATTTGATTGACCGTGGTCACGAAGTTATTGTACTGGAAAAGCGTGATGTCCCGGGTGGCAAAGTTTCTGCCTGGCAGGATGCCGACGGCGACTGGATCGAGTCGGGTCTCCATGTCTTTTTTGGAGCCTATCATCATCTCCTTGGTTTTCTTGATCGTTATGGCCTCGGTGATACCTTTAATTGGAAGCCCGCCGAGATGATCTTTGCCTCTGAACGCCACGGCCTCGCGGGGATTAGTTTTGTGCCCTGGCTGCCGACGCCGCTCAATGGGTTGGCCGGCGTCGCCAAATTCAAGCCACTGACGCTCGGCGACAAGGTGCGCATGGGCCTTGGTTTGATCCGCCCGATCTTCGGCGACCAGTCCTATGTCGATCAGCAAGATAATGAGAGTTATGCCTCGTGGCACCTGCGTCACGGGATGGGCCAGCGCTCGCTCGATGAGGTGATGCATACGATGGCCCTGGCGCTCAACTTTCAACGCGCCGATAAGGTCTCCGCCAAGCTTGCCTTGACGGCGATGCTCCACTTTGCCCACGAGAAGAATGCACCCAAAATGGCCCTCGTCAAAGGCTCGCCCGATATCAATATCTGGCGCCCCTTGATTGCGCAAATCGAGCAGTTGGGCGGTCGCGTTGAGCTTGGGCGCAAGGTGACTAGCATTGACTATGACGCCGAGACGAATCGGGTCATGGGTTTTGTCCTTGATGATGGCAGTACCATCACCGGCGATGTCTATATCTCGGCGATGCCCGTCCATAATCTGCGCAAGATCATTCCTGATCGGTTGCGCGAGTACGATTACTTCGCCAACCTCAAGCACCTCAAGGGTTCACCAGTCATTACGCTGCAACTCTTCTTTGACCGCCGGATCGCTGGGGTCGATAACCTGCTCTTTAGCGCCGGGACGCACCTGAGTGTCTATGCCGATATGGCGATGGTTGCGCCCGAATACCATAATGGCGGCAAGAGCATTATGCAGTTTGTGGTCGCACCAGCCGAAGACTTGATCAAATTGCCCGATGATGAACTGGTGCAGTTTGTGATGGAGGAGTTCCGTCGTTTGCACCCGATTGCCCGTGAGGCCAAGTTGCTCAAGCATACAATCGTCCGTATTCCCAATTCGGTCTACCAGGCGCTACCCGGTGTCGATAAGTATCGCCCCGACCAGGCTACCCCGGTCAGCAATTTCTTCCTGGCAGGCGATTATACCCGCCAGCACTTCCTCGCTTCGATCGAGGGCGCAACAATCAGTGCCGAACAGTGTGTCGAGCGCATCATGACGGCGATAAATAATGGTACACTGAACCCGGAACACGAAGCCATCGCTGCCGATTAGGGCGTCGGTCAACGATATGTTCTCTCATGCTCACGACCTGTGAGGACTGACGGGCGCTCACGCTCTTTCTCTTGGCGCTACTGGCCCGTGGGCCATGTGCTCTTTAGGGTGACAAAACACCCGCCCTGGTGGGAGGTCGGGCTTCTAGCCCGACCTCCCACCAGGGCAAGCATACTTCATTGGCGCTGAGGTAACTGATGCTGGCACCCGAGACGACTCTCCATGACCACTATCGCATCCTGGCGGTGGTGGCTGAGTATGATGATGAGGTCATCTATCGTGCGCTCGATACTCGTCATGCGCTGCGTGTGATGATCGCGCAATTGCCCCAGCCAGATGCCCATGCGTTGACTGATGTGCAAGCGCTGACAACCCAGATCGCCAGTGTCGAGGCTCCGATGTTGTTGCGCCTGCATGACCATTTTGTGCAGGGGGTTAGTTATTTTGTTGTGACCGATGACCCCGTTGGTCAGTCCCTCGATCAGGTTGCCCTCCAGCAAGATGGGCCGTTGCCTGAAGCTACGGTCCTTGCGTATGTTGAGCAACTATTAAACGGGCTCGATCATTTGCACAAGCACAGTCCGCCCCTGCTGGCAGGCGATCTGCGCCCAACTGATCTCTGGTCAGCCCTCGATGGCGGCCTCTTTCTGGCTCCGTTTGCGCTGGTGCGCCACGTCGGTCGCGACCGCTCGCCCTATCGTGCCCCCGAGTTGTACGATCTTCACGCTGAACCAACGATAACGAGCGATGTCTATGCCATCGGTGCCGTGCTCTATCAGTTGCTTACCGGATTGGCACCGCTTCCAGCCCCTGAGCGTCAGGCTGGTACAATGCTCGATGCACCACGGGTGATCCATCCCCGCGTTTCGGTGCTCGCCGAGCAACTGGTGCTGCGCTCGCTTGAACTCAAGCCCGTAAATCGCTATCAATCCGCCCGCGAGATGCGCAGTGCCCTCCATGCCGTACGCTTGATGGCCGGACAAACGCTCGGAGCCGTTGCGTCGGTCGAGTCAGTTCAGCCTCTAGGAGCAGTGCCGGCAAGCGCCCCCGTTCAGATGCTCGCCCCGGCGGTGCCTCCTGAAATCACCGGGCCGTTACCTCCTGCTCCCCCACCTGTGCTGTCCCCGCCGTCGTCTGGCACAACTCCATCCAGGCTCGCCTCTACTCAGTCGGCTGCCGATAGGTCGCATACGCTGCTACTTGCCCTCACAACGGCGCTCGTGATCATCGCTCTCTTTATCTGTGTGCTGGGTCTCTGGCTCGGTTTTCTGGTGTTGCGCGAGCGTACGGCGTTTTCAGGCTCAGACTCCGCAGCTCTTGGCACATCGGGCAGGGCAACCGGGGTGGTGGGTACCCCCGATCCTACCACAATTGCTCTCATACAAGCCGGGGCGAGCTTTACTCAGACCCGCCAGTTACGTGATGAGCGGGTCGGCGTGGTACTCTATTCGCCTGATGGTGCGCTGATCGCAACCGGGCTTGGCCGCACCGTTGAGTTGCGCACTGGTACGAATTTTGCGCCACTAGCTCGCCTCGAAGGGCACGTCGGTGATGTGAGCGCTCTCGCCTTCGCGCCCGATGGCCGTATCCTCGCCTCGGGTGCTCAGGATGATCCTCGAGTCTATCTCTGGGATGTGATGAGCCGTCGCCAGATCAGGCAATTCGAGGGGCATACTGGTTGGATTAGGAGCCTCGCCTTTTCACCTGATGGCAGCTTGCTCGCCTCCGGAAGCACCGATGCAACCGTGATGCTCTGGGAGGTTGCGTCAGGTCGGCTACTCGCAACGTTCAGCGGGCATCGCGACTATCTTGGCAATCTTGCCTTTAGTCCGGATGGCACCACACTCGCCTCGGCCTCGCGTGATGGAACGGTGCGAATGTGGGACGTAGCGGGTGGGCGCGAGCGCACTACCTTCGCTTATACGGGGCCAATCAATCCAACCAGCGGTGAACCCTACTGGCTCACCGGGCTTGCTTTTAGCCCCGATGGACGCCAACTTGCGGTTGGTTCAGTCAATGGCTCAGTCTATGTGCTCGAAGCCGCCACCGGCCAGCTTGTCTACGAATTGCAAGGCCATCAGAGTTGGGTGGGCATGCGTGGCGTAAGTTTCAGCCCCGATGGCACTACACTCGCCAGCGCAAGCCTCGACGGTAGCGTGCGTCTATGGGATGCCCGCAATGGGGCGAGTCGCGGCACCCTCAGCGAGCAGGGGTTGCAACTCTTTAGCCTGAGTTGGCATCCCGATAGCACTAGGCTGATCGCGAGTAGTGATACTGCCGGTGGGCTAACTGTGTGGGATATCCAGCAGGGCTTGGCTCAACAACACATTCTGTTGAGCCAAGGTGCCGTCATTGCACTCGCCTATGCCCCTGACGGCAGCCTCCTCGGTACCGGCGGCATCAACGGTATCGTGAACCTGCACCAGCTTGCCACTGGCCGCCAACAGACCCTCAGCGGAGGATCACCAACCGGCCAGTATCTGGCGCTGCTCAGTCCAACCCGCATGGTTGCGATCAATGAGGATGGCGCCCTCGTTGTCCTCAGCCTCGATGGTGCCAGTCATAACCGTCAACTCGCCGGTCTCGCTGGGCGCGCTGTGACCCTCGATGTGAGCGCCGATCGGCAGCGTATCGCCGTAGGCAATAATCGCGGCGAAGTCGTGATCTGGCACACCGACACCTTGGATGTCCAACAGACTCTCCGCGGCCTCAGTGGCACGGTGCTCGCCGTGGCCTTCAGTGATGACGGGCGCACGCTCGCAGCAGCCTCAAATACTCCCTCTGAACGCCCCGAGATCATGGTGTGGAATGTGGCGAGTGGGGTTCAACAAGGCCTCTTTCGTGGACACAGCGCCCCAATTACCGCCCTACGGATGATCGCCGGTCAGGATCTCGTGGCGAGTACGAGTCGCGACGGTACCCTCAAGCTCTGGCGCGCTTCAGACGGTGCTGAAGTGCGGTCAATCGAGGCCCCACCAGACGATGGCTGGTTCACCAGTGTAACCGTCTCTGCCGATGGCTCCCTGATAGCCACCGGTAGTCTTGCAGGCCGCGTCACCTTCTGGGAGACCGCCACGGGCACACCGTTGAACCAGATCGATCTGGCGAGCAGCGGGCCAATCCTCAATCTGCTCTTGCGTACCGATAGCCGTCAACTTGCCATTGCTACCCGTGATGCGGGCGTGCTCCTCTTTGAACCAGAGTTCTGATCCCACAGCGTTCGTTATTCCGCGTAGCGCTCCTCTTTCCACGGATCAGCATGATTGTTGTACCCGTAGCGCTCCCAGAAACCAAGCTTGTCATGGCTCAGAAACTCAAGCCCACGGAGCCATTTGGCACTCTTCCAGAAATATTTGCCCGGCGTGAGCAAGCGCAAAGGATAGCCATGCTCGGGGGTCAACTCTTCACCCTCGTACGTATAGGCCAGCAGCGCATCAGGGTGCAGCAGAACCTCCAGCGGCACATTGGCGGTAAAGCCGTATTCGCAGTGTGCAATGACATGTGTTGCCGTCGGCAACAGGGCCGGGATCGCCTGCAGAAAATCACTGAACCGAATCCCTCCCCACCGTGTATCAAGCTTGCTCCAACGGGTTACGCAGTGAATGTCGGTCACAATCTCGACCGTCGGCAAAGCCCGGAATTCAGCAAAGCTCAGCCGTGTGGTTGTTTCAAGCTCCCCCCACACACGCAGATCCCAATTCTGCTCCACATCAGGATATGAGGGAACATTGCCATAGTGCAGTACCGGGAATTTGTCAGTCACATACTGTCCCGGAGGCACCCTCCCGGCTTCGGCAGCACTATTCTGGTCATCCTGCTTTTTGTACGCTTTGAACATCGTCCCTCCTTATCATGCAAGCTCACGTGCCGCAGCCGCATCAAGCATCCACGTCACCCGCCCAGCGGGCGGACGCACCAGTTGCGCTGGCAAGCGTTGTGGATCATAAGCACCTTGTAACACCTGACGTACCATCGGGGCTTTGTCGGCCCCGGCCACAAGAAAGATGACCCGACGCGCCCGGTTGAGCGCATGGGCCGTCAAGGTCACACGCGTTGGCGGAGGCTTCGGTGCATCGGTGACGGGCGCAACGAGCGTCTCAGGGCTAGCCTCAAGTTGGGGAAAACCGGGGAAGAGCGACGCCGTGTGTCCATCAGGCCCCATCCCGAGCAACGCAAGATCGATCTGCCCCCCATGGCGCTCAAGCAGCGCTTCGACCTGGTTTTGGTAGACCCGGGCGGCTTCTTCCACCGGATAATAGGTCGCCACCGGAAAGACCTGCTCGGAAGGGATCGGTACATGATCAAGCAGGGTTTGCCGGGTCTGAAAATAGTTGTTTTCGCGATCATGAAAAGGTACGAGCCGCTCGTCGGCCCAGAGGATGCTCAAGGCGTGCCACGGTACTAGGTTGCGCAGGGGAGCCTGACACAACTGGTGGAAGACCCCTGGCGGGGCCGACCCCCCCGACAGCACTACCAGGGCACGGGAACGTTGGGCCAACAGGGCTGCGATCTGACTCGCTGTGGCCGCCTGCGCTTCTTCGACCGTCGGATAGACCAGGATCTCCGGGTTGGTACTCATCATGCCCCCTGTCGGTTCGGCATACCTGCCACGGTTTCAAGCAAACTCCGCGCTTCGTCACGGGCGGCTTCGTGCGGCAAGGCGCGACTGTAGCGATATGAGGCAAGCCAGTAGTTCGCCAGTAACCGTAACCGAGGCAAGCGTATCTGTTCTGCTTCACTTAACGGCATCGTCGCGCAGTAACCGTCGAGCAGACCCTCGCGCCAGGCCGCAGGATAGCTGGCACAGAGGCCCGTCGCTAGGTCAAAAAGACCGTCACCACCAACACACGCCCCCGGTTCGACCAGGGCCTCAAGATGCACATGTGGCCCTGATGTACAGCGGACAGCCCCTGGCCCAAAGTTGCCGTGCATCAAGACGGGATGCTCGCACGTCAGCCGTGGATCATCAAGCAGGCGCGCCACGGCCTCCTGTTCAGCCTCGCTGAAAACTAGGCTATCAGTCGGCGGTGGGGCAAACGTGTGGCCGAGCCGTGCAAGCGTCGCCTGCCAGCGCATCGTTGGCCAGCGCCCATGCTTGTTGGGACGCCACATCCCCGGTGTCGTCACCCGCTGCATCCGCCGCAAGGCGCGCCCCGCCTGACGCCCAACCCCCCGCAAGAGGTGCGGTTCCGTCAGTTCAGCCGCGCTGATCCCGGGGACGTAGGTTTCAAGCGTATACGCAAAGGGCAACAGACTGCGCGAAAGATCCCGCTGGATAATCTGTGGCCCAGGGAGTTGTTGCCCATTCAGGCAGCGCATGAAAAAAATATAGGCGGTCAGATCATCCTCCGGGGCAATCCGCAGGATCAGGTGTTCACTCAAGGTCGAGATCCGTACCAGCAGGTGCGCTTCGGTCTGCCCATAAAAGATAACTTCGCGTGGACGAAGATTCGTCGTGCGGACAACCAGCGTCGTATAGTCACCCAGGTGCGCCAGTGCTTGCCGCCAGGGTTGACTGACCCCTTCGGTCACCGGTGGGACATAATGGTTGAGATAGCTGTAATCGACGCTCCGTGAAATCATGGCATCTGGATTGCTGGTAATACAAAATAGAGCACCCGTCCCGACAGGCGATCAGTCACCCACACTCCTCCGTCGGCATCAACGGCCATCCCACTCGGTCCATTCAGCGAGGCAAGATCAGCCCCTGGCCCACCCCAGCGCAGCAGCGGATCACCCCGCAGGTTGAACGCAAGCACCTGATTCCTAGCCGGTACACTGACAAAAACGGTACTTTCAGCAGTTACGGCAATCGATGGGTCATCATAGGTGTTTTCATTCCACCCGCTGATCCGCCAGGTCACCAGCGGGATGCTGCTCACCCGCCCTGACCCATCCGGCGTAAAGACCTGCACTCGCCCATTCCAGATGTCGGCGACAAAGACATTGCCCCGTGCATCGACGGCCACCCCGGTCGGCTCATTGAACTGGCCGAGCTCACTCCCCGCCCCTCCAAACTGGTAGAGGAAGGTGCCCGTATCATCGGTGACGACAATGCGCCGGTTGCCGGTATCGGCAATATAGACCCTGCCTTCGTTATCAACCGCTATGCCGCGTGGCCCAAAGAAGCCCAGCGGATTGGCCTCGTTGCGTGCCGGGTCGCCATCGGTGATCGTCGCCCGTCGCCCGTCGGCGAGATCGCTCTCACCCGAACCCCAGGTTGTCATAACCTGTCCCTCGGGATTGTATTTGACAACCCGTGCGTTCCAGGTGTCGGCCACGTAGAGGTTGCCCGCGCTGTCTACGGCCACACCACGCGGCTCGTACAACTGGCCCGGTTCGTTGCCAAAACCACCGATGGAGCGGAGCAATTCACCCGTCGCGCTAAAGACGTGGATCTGGTGCCGCCCGGTGTCGGCTACATAGAGGTTGCCATTGGCGTCAACCGCCGCCCCGGTTGGATTGCCACCTTCTAATGGCCCGGCTGCAACCTGCTGTGCAACCAGACGCAACGACGGTGCTGCGCCGGTCGTGCCGCTTCCTATGCCGCTCGCCTCACCAACTCCACCCGCTAGATCCTGCCGCAACCAGAATTCCATCTCGCGTGCGCCTGGCACAAGCGGGTAGGGCAGTTCGCGATAGAGCACATATTTACCCAATGTACCCCAGTTTTCACGCCGGAACGGCCACATCAGCACTTCAAATGGCCCATAGACCTCCGCCGAAATGTCGCGCCCACATCCGCCCCCTTCCGACGTGCCCTCCAGTTCATCCCGTGGTGTCCAGGTACTGTAATAAAAGCGTTTGTACCCCGGACTCTGCGGTGAACACTTGTCCCCTTCGGGGAACCACCAGTTGAAGATGCTCGCCGGACCGTAGGGCTGCACATATGCTTCACTCAATACGTTGCGCACTTCAGTGGTCACATGGGGCTTGTAGAGCATGACCACGGGGGCGAGCACCGTGGTGCCGTCGGGCATCTGCGCCTCGAAGGTGCTCTGCGTCGGATTCGTCTGAAAGTCCTCGCGTTTCGTCCAGGCAACTCGCTGGAAGTCGCGGAAGTACCATTGCAACGGCCACGCCAGCGAACCGTCACCCGACGGCCCGCCACTGTCAACAATGATCGGCATGCTCAAGCCGCCCGTCACATCCTCCGACGTGCGTGAGCCACGGGTCAGATTGATGGCTAGTTCGCGCACATCGGCGACATGCCGCGGCACATCCGGGGCGGTCTGGGTGTAGATCATCGGCTCGATCGGCGTATCTGGATGGGTATAGACCACCAACCAGGTGGCTCGGATTGTATACGCCCCAACCAGTACCACCAGCGTCAACCCCGCGACTGCGGCTACCTGGCGGGCACCAAGGTGATGCGCCAGCGTCAGCAGCCAGTAGATCAGGCCGCCAGCAATCAGTAGGGGCACCAATCCTTGCAAAAAGTTCCGCTGCGCCTCTTGCCCTGCCCCGGTCTCGCCAAGTCGCCACAGCGCAACGCTCACGGCAACCCCGATCAGACTGGTCAGTACCGGGACGAGCCAGATCGTCGCCCACGCGAACGGCCTGCCTTCTCCAGCACCATCCTCGGCAGATGGGGTTGGCCTGGCCGCTTCGATCATCTTCGCAATCACCCATGCCATCAAGAGGTTGCCCGGCAGCGCCATATGCACGACCAGCCACGGCATCTTCTCGCCTGCCCACGAAAAGATGATCAGCGCCGTCCAGAACCAGAAGACGGTCAGCAATGGATAGAGCGGCCACGGTTTGGCCGGTACGACAATGGTCTCCTCAGACGCCGGAACCTGCTCGTCTTCGGCTGAAGCCTCCGGTACCCGCGCTTTGCGGGCGGCAACCAGGCGCTGCGCCACCGCCACAATCATTGCGACCACGGTACCAATGCCAGCCGCGAACGCCAGCGGATCATACAGCGGCAAAAGGATCAGGTAGTAATACCACGGCTGATCACCTCGCGCATACTCTTGCTGGCTGCCCAACCAGTACGCTAAACCCGCATATAACCCATCAAGCGCCCCTCGCATGTAAATAAAGAATGAAGAGTAGAGCACAAGGTAGATCGAAAAAAGGATGCCTAGCGCAATCCAGATCGTCTCACGCCGCTCACGCCACAACTCCTGCAGCCGCGGAATCAAGATGGGCTGTGGCTCCCATAGGCTCTGACAGAGCCAGGCAAGCAGAAAGGCCGTCGCGACCAGAAAGGCTTTTTCACCAAAATAGAGCCCCTGACCAACCGGGATGCGCGGGTTAAAGACCATCAAGACCAGTGCCAGCGCCATGACGCCAAGCAAGAAGAAGTTCAAATAGCGGGCAAAGCGACTCTCGGCTAGCAAGCGCATTAATACAAAGATGCCAAAAATAAAGAAGAGAATGTAGTAGAGTTCATGAGTTGCGACCGCCAGGGCGATTGCCACCGCTGTCAAATAGAGCCACCGGGCCTTGCCGGTGTCAAGCCACCGCAGTGCCCCAATGAACATCCACAGTTCCCAGAGCACCATCAGACCATCGTGGCGTGCAAACCGCGTATAGTAGAGTAAGGCCGGGGTAAACCCGAGCAACAGCGCCGCCACCAGGGCACCCCCACGCCCAACATAGGGCCGGAGCCACCAGGCCGAGGCGACTAGGAAGATGCCAGCTACCGCCATCGGTAGGCGCGCCTGCGCGTCACCATCCCCAAAGAGAAAATAGGCCAGTGCCGTGAAATAGTAGAGTGACGGCCCATGATAGACCGGATCATAACAGTAGGTCGGCGAAATGCGATCAATGCGGGGGCGACCCTCTATCTCCACTCCACTCCAACAATTAAAGCCACCAGCACCCGTATAAAGTCGCCAACTCGACCAGGCATGAATGCTCTCATCGTGGTGCAGCGCCATCCGGTCAAGGCCCCAGAGATGGGCCATCACACTGGCAACGATAATTAGCGTATACGCAACCACTTCCCATCTCACCCGCGCCAAATCAAAAGCACGGGTCAGGGCAAACGGGCGTGGGTTTGGATCAATGGTCTCAACTGCCATGTTCTATCTTGTTCCACCATCAAGCTGTCCACTAAGACCAATTCCGATCTGGTTCGCCAGTTCCGGGCGCACCGCGATGACAAAGTCGCTTGAACCAAGCGCGGCCCCAGGGTCACGGAAGATCAAAAAGCGCCACCAGCGCTCGCCAACCTGGCGATCAAAAGGATTGCGCAACAACTGCCCCACCAGTGAAGCCTGTTCGAGCGGTACGTCCCGCCATCCCGGACCAAGCCGGTAGACCTGATCTTCAGGAAACCACCAGCGCAATGGGTAGCGCTGCACAACAAAACCCTCAAGGAGTGTACGATTCTCTGGGAACCGGTCAAGATTTTCTTGCAATAAGAAGACCGCCATGACCTCGTTGCCCGGTGCCGTGCCCAGTGTTCCCGACACACGTCGCGCATTGCTGAAATTGCGTAGGTACCACGTCCAGACGGTCTCATTATCATAGATCACCGGCATCGCCAGGCCGCGGCCACGGCGTATCGACGCCTCTTCGACCCGCCGAACGACCCGCATGACATCAGGCGATGTTTGGGTATAAACCATCGGCTCGCGGGGCACATCCCCATTGACATAGACCAGACGCACGGTGCTACGCACAGTATACACGCTAAGCGCGAGCACGACGCATGTCACTAGCATCCCGGTTGCCGCCCGACTGCCCCACCGCAAACCGATGCCAACCGTGAGCAACGCAATCAAGACAAGCGTCGCCGCCACGACCATCCACGGATAGAGGCGCGCCTCTTCGCCGTAGGTTACGACCATGGTCATCAGGGTAAAGCCAAGTCCACTAATCGCCGTAAAGAGTGCTCCGTAGATCACCCAGGCCGGGCGCGGGGCCACCGTCGGCAGTGGCGCGTCGGTCGTTGGGCGCGCGTGGCGCCCCCAGACCAGTTGTTGCACCGTCCAGCCCGCCAGCAGGGTAAAGGGCAGCGTGATATGGATCGTCAGCCACGGCATCTTCTCGCCAGCCCAGGTATACATGCCCAGGGACGCCAGTGACCACCAGGCCACCAGCAGTACCGCAAAATTGACCGGCGTTACCGCCTGTGTCTCATCCACCCCGCGCACATGTTGGACCAGCCAGATCCCCACCAGTATCAGCCCAATACCCCCAAAGATCAGCAGCAACGGCTCGTACACACCAAGCAAAAAGAGGTAATAGTGCCCCGGTTGACCCCCGCGCTCAACATTATGCTGGGCCAACCAGTAGAGCAATGAACCAGCCACCCCGCTGATCGCCCCGAGGATATTCGTGAAGAAAGCGGTGAAGCCAACCAGATAAATCGCGACAAAAAGCAGCAATGGAGGCAACCAGCGTCGCTCGCCCCCGAGACTCGCAAAGACCTGCGCCGCCGGAGCCTCCTGCGCATAGGCAAGCTCCCAGGGTGTTTGTCCATCAACCCCAGGCCGCCGCCAGATCAGATAGATCAGCGTACTCAACGTCGCTAAGCCCAACCCCGTTGCCAGCACTACCGCCGGATGGGCAAAAAAGCGTAGCAACTCACCGACATAGATCACCAGATTAGCAAAGAGGCCTCGCCCACCGCTCGCATCATCACGGTTGCGCACCAGCAACGCATATCCATTATCGTCGGTTGGCAGCGGGGGCCACCCAAAAAGACCAGGGCGCTCAATCTGCATCGCCCCGGTCTCTGGATCGCGAATGGCATGATGGCCCCCATCAACCAGTGCCCGCCCCGGCACAACAAAAATCAGGGCCGCCACCACCACCCCAAGCAACGCAACCAGGGCAATTCCGGGCCGATAGACCTGCCACAGAAACACGACGGTAAGCGGGGCTAGCATGATCAGCAAAAAGAGATAACTCGACTCGTGATTGATGAACATTAACCCGAACGCAGCCGCGCCAACCATCAACCAGCGGAACTGTCGCGTACTCACATAACGCACAATCCCTACAAAGACCAGGATCTCGCACAGCACCGAATAAATGTCGTGGCGAAAGAAACGCCCCACATAGAGCGACACTGGCGATACGAGCAGATAGACTGCCGCCAGCAATGCGGCTGGACGCCCAAGTTCACGGCGCAAGAGATATGGCGTCAGTGTCAGTGCTGTCCCAGCCAGAGCCGGCATCAAACGTGCGGTGAAATCATTATCTCCAAAGAGAAAATAGCCGATGGCCCCTAGATAATAGAGCAACGGCCCGTGCAGCAATGGATCGTGAATATACCCCCGTCCAACCAGCAGAAACCACGAATATGACGCATGCAACGTCTCATCGTGATGCAGCGCTCGATCCCCGAGTGCCCACACATGTGCGAACAGAGCGACTACCCCAAGCAGGAGATAGGCCAGATGCTCTCCCGTCAACAACCAGGGGCCAGCACGCTCGGCAGACGCAGCTAGTGACGGGGTGGCAGTTGCGTGTCGTGGCAGATCAACACTGGTCATCGCACCTCAAATCAAGCTCAAATGCAAGACAATAATCTGTGGGCATTGTACACGAGTCAACCTGCCTGGGCAACCAGAATCGCTTCAACCATAGATCATGGTACAATAAGATGTTGAGCTCCCAGGGGGATGGGGCCTGCGCCCCTAAATATAGCTCCCAAAAACTCACGTTGTGCTGGCACGCAGCCAGCGCGGCTGGCTGCGTGCCAGCACAAACATAAACTCAGGAGCCTTATGCGCCGTACCGATATCCGTAACATTGCGATCATTGCCCACGTTGATCATGGCAAAACAACTCTAGTTGATGCTATGCTCAAGCAGAGCCACATTTTCCGTGAGAATCAGACCGTCGAAGCCCGGGTCATGGACTCGAATGCTATTGAGCGTGAACGTGGCATCACGATTCTTTCGAAAACAACCGCCGTCAGCTACCGTGGTACCAAGATTAATATTGTTGACACCCCCGGCCATGCCGATTTCGGCGGCGAGGTCGAGCGGGTGATGAATATGGTTGATGGCGTGCTCTTGCTGGTTGATGCCGTTGATGGCCCGATGCCCCAGACAAAATTTGTCTTGCGTAAGGCGCTGCAGGCTGGTCACCGCGCGATTGTGGTGGTCAATAAGATTGATCGCCCTCAGTCACGCCCCAACTGGGTCGTCAATGCTACCTTTGATCTCTTTGTTGATCTCGGTGCCAGCGATGAGCAGGCCGAGTTTGCGACGATCTTTACCAATGCCCTCCTCGGCCACGCGGCTCGCTCGCCTCTCAAACTCCACGATTCGCTTGAGCCGCTCTTCGAGGCCATCATTGATCGTATCCCTGCCCCCGATGTGGATGCCCACGGCCCTGCCCAGTTCCTCGTGACGACAAGTTCGTATGATGAGTATAAGGGCAAAATCGTTACCGGGCGCCTCTATCGCGGTACGCTGAATCGCGGCCAGCCGTTGGTGCGCATTGACCGCACCGGGGCGCAGTTCCCCGCCAAGATTAGCCAACTCTTTGTCTACAATGGCCTGCAACGCCACGATGCCGAGAGTGTCCAGGCCGGCGATATTATCGCCCTCGCTGGTGTCGGTGATGCCAATATCGGCGATACGATCGCTGATGCCCTCCAACCCGAGCCCCTGCCAACCATCAATGTTGAAGAGCCGACGGTGCGTATGACCTTTGGCGTCAATACCAGTCCCTTCGCTGGGCGCGAAGGTACCTTTGTGACGTCCCGCAAGCTCCGCGAACGCCTCTATCAAGAGACCGAGCGCGATGTGGCCCTCAAGGTCGCCGATACGGGAAGTGCCGATGTCTTTCTCGTCAGTGGCCGCGGCGAGTTGCACCTCGGTATTCTCATCGAAAACATGCGCCGCGAAGGCTATGAGTTCCAGGTCTCGAAGCCCGAAGTTATTTTTCAAGAAGATGAGCACGGGGTCTCCCTTGAACCAATGGAATTGGTCGAGATTGAGGTCGGGAGTGATTATCAGGGGGTTGTCGTCGAGTTGCTCGGGAAACGCCAGGGCGAGATGCGTGATATGCACGTCCGTGACGATGGGAGCGTCCATTATGTCTATGTTGTGCCCACCCGTGGCTTGCTCGGGTTTCGCCAACTCTTCCTCACCGCAACCCGGGGCACCGGCATCCTCAATAGTCTCTTTTATGCCTATGAACCTGTCAGCGGTGAGATCAATGCCCGCGAAAATGGCTCCCTGATTGCCTCAGAGACCGGCAAAGTCTCGACCTATGGCCTTAATCAGGTGCAGGATCGCGGTACCTTTTTCGTCACCCCCGGCCAGGATGTCTACGAAGGTATGGTGGTCGGCCAACATATTCGCGATGTTGACCTCGAAGTCAATGTCTGCAAAGAAAAACATCTTACCAATATCCGCAATAATAAAGGGGCCGAAAATGTTCGCCTCGATGCGGCGCGTACCCTGTCTCTCGATGATGCCGTTGAATACATCGGCGACGATGAACTCGTTGAAGTGACCCCGCAAGGCTGGCGCATCCGTAAAAAATTGCTCAGCTCCGATGACCGCCGCCGCGAAAAGAAAAAACGCGACCTCGCCCTCGCCTAGATGATGTTGCCGATAACCCAGCTACCCGGCTTGGCCGGTTGGCTGGGTTATCTAAAAATACTCATCAATTTCTCATCTTTCCCTAAGCCCTTTCTTACCCCCGTATCCCATAATGGATTCTTGACGTTCCCTCCCAGGGAGGTATGTGCCCTGTCTTGCGCATCCCTCCAGCCGGTTCCTTCGTCTTATTCTATCGGAACCACCGTGTCTTTCTGGTGTCAACCACCGACTCGCAGCGTCGGTGTTTCGACAAAAGAGAGGGGAGACCAATGACAAATTCTGCTTACAACAGCCCTTTGGCGGCTGATTCGATTATTCTGTATCTGAACGAGATTGGCGATGAGCCATTGTTGACCTTTGGGCAAGAGCAAGATCTTGCCCGTTTGATGCAAGAAGGCCACGAGGCACGCCACCGGCTTGACCATCTTGACCATGAGACCCAACCGTTGACCCTGACCGAACGGCAGCAACTCGAGGCGCGGGTGCTTGCCGGTGAACGCGCCCGTGCTCAGTTGATCCATTCGAATTTGCGCCTCGTTGTGAGCATTGCCCGTCGTTATCAGGGCCATGGGCTGAGTCTCCTCGATCTTATTCAAGAGGGTAGCCTTGGCCTCATGCGGGCTGTGGATAAGTTTGATCCGACCCGCGGACTCAAGTTTTCGACCTACGCAACCTACTGGATCCGCCAGAGCGTCGGGCGAGCAATTGCCGATCAGGGGCGAACCGTTCGCCTGCCGGTGCATCTCGGTGAACGGCTGTCGCGCCTCGCCCGCATGCGCCAACAGTTGACCCAGATGCTCGATCGCGATCCGACTTGTGAAGAATTGGCCGAGGCTCTCGGTCTGACGCCTGAACAGGTCACGAAAGCTGAACAGGCCGCGCTTGTTCCCGCTTCGCTTGATGAACCACATACCGATGACGGCACTGGCTCGCTGGCCGAGGTTATCTCTGATCCGCTGCAACCATCTCCGCTCGATCAGATTAGCCATGGGTTGCTTCGCCAGGATCTCAGCGAGGCTCTGGCGCTGCTCACGCCACGCGAACGCAATATTCTGCAGCTGCGCTATGGGCTCAGTGGCGAGCTCGCTATGACGCTGGAGCAGATTGGACGCCGCCTCGGCCTTACCCGCGAACGGGTTCGCCAGCTCGAAAGCGAGGCTCTCCGCAAGCTCCGCGATCCAATGCTGGGCCGCCGCCTCCACGGCTATTTCGAGGAACGCGAGTAATTTGCGTATGTTGCCTAGCTCATGCCCCCAACCGACTTTGCCGGTTGGGGGCATGAGCTAGGCATGGCTTTTCAGTTCATTACTTCTTTATTACGCTTTTGCAGCCTCCCCTGGCGTACAATGCATTTGTACGGACACGGCGATGCCGTGTCCCTAATACGCCACAGGGGAGGTTGCGATGACGTCACTGATCTCAGCCCTCGTTTGTCTTGTCGCGCCGTTCGCTGTCTTGATGCTGAGCCTGGTCTGGTGGAGCAAGCAACGCCGCCAGGCCCGGGCCGAGCAGCCGTTTGATCTTGCGACCTTCAGCCAGTTTGACCGTCTGGTCGCGCGCTGGCAAACACAAGGCCAGATTACCGAGCAAGAGGCTGAGCGTGTGCGTGCGTTGCTTGCTGCTGAAGTCGCCCTCCTTACCCGTCAACCAGAGGTTGCCCCGGCCCAGGGGCAGCAAGGTATGGGGGAGCATGCCGCCCCAGTGGCACCAGATCTCGTTCCGCCCGCCGCCACGGACGATCCATCTGCACTTGCACCAGCGCCGCTGCCCGCAGCGCCACTCCTCGCCGAGGCCTTGCTACAGCCTCCACTCGCCAATGCAGATGTTCCTCCCCCTCCCCTTGCTGCTGTCGCGAACGAGTCGGCGGCTGAAGTCAGCCTTGTCCCTGCGCCAACGCCACCCCTCAGTAGTGCGCCAACGCCGGTCGCTCCACCGGTGCCCCGTACGACACGCCGCTCGGTCCGCGCAGCCCTCCTTGCCCTCGGCACGAGGCGCATGCTGCTCTTCCTCGGCACCTTCTTGCTCTTGATGTCGAGCCTCACCCTCATCATTTTTAACTGGGCCGTCTTGCCGCCGCTGGCCCAGTTGACGATTATCGCAGGTACAACCGGGCTGATCTGGGCCGGTGGGGCCTGGATGACGAGCAAACCCGATCTCGCCACCGCCGGGCAGAATCTACAGCTTGTCGCTGCCCTGCTCCTTCCTGTCGTCGGGTTTGCCCTGAGCCGCCCCGGCCTCCTTGAACTCGCTCCCCGTCAGGCATGGTTGTTCACCGCTGTCATCAGTCTCATCGGCTATCTGGTGGCCGCCCAAAGGACAGGCCGAGCCTTTTATAGCGGGGCTGCCGTTGTTGCTGCAGCCAATCTCTTGCCCGCCTCGCTCGGTCAGTTGGCTCTCGGGTGGCAACTCTTTCCGATCTTGGTGCTGCTGACCGCCGTCTTGCCGCTCGCACACCGCCTCGCTCAATCCAGTGTACCTCGGTTAGGTTTCGGTGCGCGCATCGTCGCCCTTTTCGGCGCACCCCTCTGCCTCGCGCTGATCGCCCTAGTCGATCTTGGCATCTCCGGTGAGCCCTTTGCGCTCGCGGCGTCACTCGCGGCAGGCGCGTTGTTCGCCGGGGTTGCGCATCGCACCGAGCAGCGTGAGCCCTGGCTCTGGGCTGCGGTGTTGCTGCCCATTGCGGCACTGCGCGTCACTTTGATGGCGCTGAACGCTGACCTTGCGATCAATGCATTGAGCTTTGGTCTGGCATCCCTCGTCTATCTCGGGCTCAGTGTGGCTGGGGCGCAACGTTTGCCCCCACTCGCACGGCCAGGGTTCGCTGGTGCTATTGTGCTGGTGCTCCTGACCTTGCCGTTGGCCTTGATCAGCCTTGACGCAACGCGCCTCGCTTTGCCTCCCCTGATTATCTTTGGCCTCGCCTTTGTGATCCTGGTCGAGCGTGGTTCGTTTGCGTGGCTTGGCACGCAGGTATCATTGTTCAGCACCGCGAGCCTGGCAAGTGCCGGGGTGCTGCTCTTTGTCTGGCTTGGGGTGCTGATCAATGATCGCTTGAATGACCTCAACGCTACGTCGCTCTACCTGTTGCCCCTGGCGGCCCTCTTTTTTGCTAGTGCCCGCTGGTGGCCCGGGCGGCTTCGTCAAGCTTACGATTACACCATGCAAGGGTTGGCGCTGCTTGTTACCTTGATAGCCGGTCAACCGACGCTGATGAGCGACGAACATCGCCTGGCTGCCGCCCTGCTGCTCGCCGTGATCTTTATGGGCCAGGCTCTGCTCCGTCCGCACGCTGTTTGGGCGGGCGTCGGGTTGGGCATGGTCAGCCTGGCCGTCGCCACCGCGATCGAACGCCTGGTTCCCGTCGTTGATCAGGGTCCCGTCGTTGCGCTCGTTGCCCTTGCGCTGGCCGCACTCTTGAGTCTGGGTGGCGAACGGTTGCGCCTCACCGCCTTCCGCCCTTGGACATGGCCAGGCCTCGGGTGGGCCACTGGCTGGGCGCTGGTTGCCGCCAGTGCTGCCTGGCTCCAATTCTCGCGCTACCCTGGCCTCACTGTTGGCGTCTGGCTCGCCCTGGCTGCGTTGCTCGGTTTGCACACCTATCTCTGGCGGCAACCACGCATTGGCTACCCGGCGGCGCTGTTGCTCGCGAGTGCCGTACTGCTCGCCGCCAGCGAAGGCTTTTTCCTCGCGTGGCAACCTGCGTTTGAGGATCTCGCCTATAGCATCATTGCGCTCACGGTCGCCCTGGCGCTGCTCGGTCAGTTCCTCCGCCGCTTCCGCCCCGCCTATGCGTGGCCCTACGAACGGGTGGCCTTTGTGATGCTGCTCGGTGCGCCCTTGATGGCATGGTTTGATCCCGCCCATCTGAGCCTCACCTGGATTATGCTGACGATGCTCTATTTTGTCGCCCGCTGGCGCTACCGGCTCCAGTGGATGCTCGCGCTGGCTTTTCTCAGCCTCGATCTGGCCGCGCTCACCACGGCGGCCTGGCAATTCCCCGGAGGCGAGCCTGCCGGCGCGGGACTGATGCTGGCCGTGATCGTCGTTGCTCAGGCTCTCTTCAGTGCTTTCATTCATCACCGCCTGCCCACCTGGGGCGACGCCTGGCGCTGGGGCTATCTCGCTGCTATCCCAGGAGCCGCCGGGGCGCTTCAACTCGCTTCGCCAAGCTCTGCGTATCTCGCCGCTGTCGCGGGCCTCTTCGCCCTGCTCGCCGGGGTGCTGGTCTGGCTCGAACGCCAGCACCTGTTGGCCTGGGCCTCGTTGATGCTGCTCGGGGTTAGCCTTGAGGCGCTGCATCGTTTCGCCGGGCTCAGCACCGACATGAGTCTGCTGCTTGGTAGCCTCGAAGCGCTCGCCATTTTTGGGCTTGGCTGGACCTTGCACCTGCGTGCCGCGCAACGCCCGGTGGCTCGCCTCTGGGATGATGCCCTGACGCTTGGTGCTGGCGGGGCGATGCTCTTGCTGCCAATGACCCTGGCAGGACAGACCTGGAGTACCGATGGCAGGTTCATCGGTGCCGCCATCTTCCTGACCGGGCTTGGGATCGGTCTCTTTGGTGGGCGGCTGCGCCAGACCGTGCTGGCCGGGCCAGCGCTCGCGGTCTGGGTCGTCGCTGTACTCGCCGAAGGCACCGTGCGTGTGCCGCTCTTCTGGGCCGATGCAGGCTCACAGCTGTTGCTTGGCCTGGCCTGGCTGATTGCGGCAGCCGCGCTGGCCCGGCGTCTCGGCAGTGCCCTGCGCACCCGGCAACCGCTCGCCGAGGCGAACCTTTTCCATGGCACGATCTACGGGGCCGCCCTCCTCTCCAGCGTACTGGCGCTGGTGGGCACTATCGGGAACGCCGGAACAACCGCGCTCATTAGCCTGGGGCTCGCGCTGCTCACCGCGTTCATTGCGAGTCTTGAACGGCGCGAAGCCGTCGCCTGGGCAAGCCTTGGCCTGGGTGTGCTCGGCGCATGGCTCTGGTTTGCTGCCTACACCAGCTTTGACGAAATCTGGATCGCCGCGTGGCTGATCCTCGGCATGGTGGGCGTGAGTCTGGCAAGCTGGGGGGTGAGCCGCCTGGGGCTGACGGTGTGGCAACGCCCTGGTACCTTTGGCACGCTCGGGATCGGAACTTTGCTTGCCCTGCTGGTCGGCTTTGTCACGAATGCGACCGGTATCCTGCCCCCGCTCACGCTGGCTCTGGTCAACCTGGGACTCTTGCTCGTCACCCTCGCCGTACGCCAGCGCGAACTTGGCTATGCCTATATCGCCGGGGCAAGTTTTGTCGGGGCGATGCTCTGCCAACTTGCCGAATGGGGGTTCCGCGAAGCGCAGTGGTACGTCATTCCGTCAGGGCTCTACCTGCTCGCCCTCGCCGCCGGCCTCCGGCGTTTTCAGGGCCAGCGACGGGTCTCCCAACTCATCGAAACCGTGGCGACGATCCTGCTGCTTGGCGTCACCTTCATCGAAATGATCCGCAACGACGGCAGCCTCTTCACCAGCATCCTGCTCTTTGGTGAATCACTGGCGCTGGCGGGATACGGCGCGCTCACGCGGCTACGGGTACCCTTTGTCGGGGGCATCGGCTTCTTTGTCATCGGCGTCACCTGGATGACGCTCGAAAACGTCCGCTTTGCCAACCAGTGGGTCTTGCTCGGGATCATCGGCCTCTTGATGGTCGTTGCCTATGTCATCCTCGAACGCCACCAGGAACGCCTCGTGCGAACAGGACGCGCGTGGGTTGCCCAGTTACGGAGTTGGAGTTGAACTACGCACGTTCTTGAATCTGCTTTTTCAACAGATCATCAAGTGTTTTTACCTGAGCCTGGGGCACCGCTGCCTCACTAAAGACAAGCCGCAAGCCATTTTGCAGCGTCAACTCATAGACCCCAAGCGCCTTGCGCCACGCTGTGAAATCCGACCAAGTGAAACTACTATTGCCCTTGGGCGTATTCAAACGCACGCCACTTGTCGTCAACTCATACCGCATCGGCAAAAAGACCGGCAGATCGGGATCATTGCTCCGACGAATAATCGCCGCCCAACCCCCGATGCTATAAGCGAGCAACGGCACAGGTGCAACCACATAGATGGCGATTGGCGCAGTCGGATTGGTGAGGGCATAGACGGTAAGCACCGCAAAAATAAAGGCATAAAAATAGAACAGCGAGCGCCGAAAATGGCGATTCAGTTCATACCGACGAAACTCTTCGGGGGTCAATGTGCTTTGAATAACCATAAGGATGGAGGGTTGACTGGGAAAACGCCAGCTACGCTGGCGTTTTCCCAGTCAACCAAATTGGCTTCAGGTTGATCCAGCGATCCTAATCGTGGGCGCTCGCAGCGCCGGCACCACGGGGGATACGCACCGACTCGACCAATTCCTGGATCTCAGCAGGAGGTGGCGCGGTCATCCGCGAAACGATCAGCGTGACCACAAAGTTGAGGATCATTCCAATAGTGCCGATGCCCTGGGCACTGATGCCCAGAAAGTTGCCCATCAGCGGCTCGGCGGTACCAAAGATCCGCACCGACTGCATCATCAAAATCATCACGGCAGTAAAGATCAGACCCACCAGCATCCCGGCAATGGCACCCTGGCTATTGGCACGCTTGTCGAAAATGCCCAGCAGAATGATCGGGAAGAAACTCGCGGCGGCCAGACCGAAGGCAAACGCCACCACTTCGGCCACAAACCCCGGAGGATTGATCCCGAAATAGCCGGCCACAACTACGGCCCCAAAGATCACGATACGTCCAACGAGGAGGCGTCGCTCTTCAGTTGCTCTCGGGTTGATCAGGCGGTAATAGAGGTCGTGCGCCAGCGAACTCGAAACGACCAAGAGCAGACCAGAGGCCGTCGAGAGGGCCGCAGCCAGACCACCGGCCGCCATCAGCGCAATGATGAACGGAGCAAGCTGAGCAACCTCAGGGGTCGAAAGCACAATGATGTCGTTGTCAAGCTTGGTCAATTCGTTGGCAATGCCATCAGTTGCCTTGGGGCCACGGATCTGCAGAATGCCATCGCCATTCTTGTCCTCGAAGGCAAGCAGACCAGTGCGGCTCCAACTCTGCACCCAACTCAACTCCTGGATTTCGGCAATCGGCTTGTTGTTGAGGCTCTCAAGCAGATTGGTGCGGGCAAAGATCGCGAGGATCGGTGCCGACAGGTAGAGCAGCGAGATAAAGAGCAGGGCCCAACCAGCCGAGTAGCGGGCGGCACGCACGTTTGGCACCGTATAGAAACGGACAATCACGTGGGGCAGACCAGCGGTACCGGCCATAAGCGCAATCGTGATCGCAATCACATCAATCATGCTGCGGTTCGCAAAAGGCTGTGTATACTCATTGAAGCCAAGCTCAACCTGGATCTGGTTCAAGCGGGGAACTAGGTCACTCGTAATCAGTGCCAACTGAGGAATAGGATTGCCCGTCAGCTGGGCCGAAATCGCGATCACAGGAATGAGGAAGGCGATAATCAGCACCGAATACTGGGCGACCTGCGTCCAGGTAATGCCCTTCATACCACCGATCACCGCAAAGAACGCCACAATGATCATGCCGACAACCACACCCACTTCAATCGACATCCCAAGGAAGCGACTGAAGACGACGCCGACACCACGCATCTGACCTGCAACATAGGTGATGGAGATAAAGACCGCCGCCACCGCCGCGATGGTACGGGCAGTTGACGAGTAGTAGCGGTCACCTACAAAGTCAGGCACCGTGTACTTGGCAAACTTGCGCAGATACGGCGCAAGCAAAAGGGCCAGCAGCACATAGCCACCCGTCCAACCAAGCAGGTAAATCGCGCCATCAAAGCCCAGCACCGAAATCAGACCTGCCATCGAAATAAACGAGGCGGCACTCATCCAGTCGGCAGCGGTTGCAGCACCATTCGCCAGCGCAGGCACACCCTGACCAGCAACATAAAAACCCTTCGTATCGCCCACCCGACTGGCGTATCCGATGTAGATGTAAATCCCAAAGGTCAGAAGGACCAGAGACCAGGTCCAGATTTCTACTGCCGACATCCTTGTCTCCTCAATTATTCGTGAACGTTAAAGCGCTGGTCGTAGCGGTCCATCACTACGGCATAGACGAAAATCAATACAACAAAGGTCATGATCGCACCCTGCTGCACAATCCAGAAACTGAGCGGCACCTGACCGAGGGAGATGTTGTTAAAGATCCCGGCCATTAGATAGCCAGCAATAAATGAAACAAAGAACCAGATACCCAGCAGAATACCGATCAGACGAATGTTTGCCTTCCAGTAGGCAACTGCCATCTCTTCGCCGCCTTCGACCACGGCAACTTTGCGCGTTGAGGCCATGTGTGTTCTCCTCTTTGTGCTAACGACAACTCCCGTTATGATCGAACCGTTTCTGATACCCCTGGCTCAGCGAGTGGTAAGCGCCATAAAACCAGTTGCGGCATGCACTCGCTTCGCTTTACCAACCTCCTTTGTGGCTGAAACTTCTCCATTGTGTCCCTGACTCACATCACCGGAATGCATATAACCTGTCCCTCTGCCCTGGCATTGCTCCAAACGCAAAAACCCCGCGCTGCCTGAGAACAAGCTCGATGGAAGCACTCTCGAACGTGGAGAGACGCTGGTCAGCAAGGGTAATGACGCGGTGAAACCGTGACACAAAGGCCAACCAGGGTGGTCTGTTACGCACTATGGATATGAGTTCAGTAACTAGGTGTTCTTAATCTATCAGAGGTTTTTCAGGTTTCGTTAAGGTTTCTGTAAAGTTTCTGTAAAGAAGTCACCAAAAACAGCCAGAGTCGCCGTCTCTCACGCTTGAGCGCAGCAAAAAAGCCAGCGTTGCTGGCTTTTTTGCTGCGCTCAAGCGTGAGGCTTCGTATCCTAGATCAGGATGTTCAACGGGGCTTCGAGCAGGGCTTTGAGTTGCTGCAAAAACTGCGCCGCCACCGCGCCATCCACGACTCGATGATCGGCACTGAGCGTGATGGTCATGACTTGGCCCACGACGATGGCATCGTCACGCACGACTGGGATTTTGCGGACGGCCCCGACCGCCAGCGATGCCGCTTGCGGCGTGGTGATGATCGAGCCAAACTCACTCACTCCAAACATGCCCAGGTTGGTCACCTGAAAGGTTGCCCCTTCAATCTCGCTCTGCTTGATCTTGCCCTCACGCGCATTGTTCGCCAGGGTGCGTATCTCAGCGCTAATTGTGCCGACACTCTTTGTGTCTGCATCTTTGATCACCGGCGCAATCAGGCCGTCATCAAGCGCAACGGCTACACTGACATTGATCGCTGCGTGATGCGCGATCGCCGGTTGTCCATCTTCGCCGACCACAAAGCTTGTATTCACGGCTGGAATCGCTTTGAGGGTCTTGGCGACCGCTTTGACGACCAGATCATTGACCGACAACTTGACGGGCGCGGCACCTGCATCATTCAGTTGCGCCCGCAAGGCCATCACCGCATCCATGTCGATCTCCATCGAGACATAGATGTGCGGGATGCCTGGCTTTGCCTCGGTCATAGCGCGCGCAATCGCTTTGCGCATCCGCGACATCGGGGTCACCGTCGCCGAAGCCGGGGCCTTCGGGGCCGCTACAGGGGCAACCGGGGCCGGTGTCGGCGGTGTGGCTGGCACCGCTGCCGGGGCTACAGGCGCAGGCTTCGTGCCTGACATCGTGGCCGCGTAGGCTTCGACATTCTCTTTCACAATCCGCCCGCCCGGCCCTGTCCCTTCCACAAGGTGCAGGTCAATGCCGAGTTCGCTGGCAATGCGTCGGGCGACCGGCGACGCAAGTACCCGTCCATTCTCGTCGCTGCTACCAGAATTCGCCGCCACCGGGGCGACTGCCGGAGCCGTCTTCGCCGGGGCCGGCGGTGGAGCCGCACTCGCCGGTGGGGCCTTGGCGACCGGGGCGTCTTCCACCGGGCCATCCCCAATGTAGGCGATCACTTCGCCAATCGGTACCGTCTGACCCTCAGGCACCACTATTTTCTGGAACGTTCCCTTCTCAAACGCTTCCAGTTCCATCGTCGCCTTATCGGTCTCGATTTCGGCGATAATCTCACCAACCTCAACCTGATCACCTGGCTTCTTGAGCCAGCGCCCAACCGCACCCTCCGACATCGTATCAGACAGGCGCGGCATTGTTATCTCACCCATAGCTCACTCCATCACCTTGCGAATCGCGTAGATCAAACTGTGCGCACTCGGCTTTGAGGCCGCCGAAAGATCTTTGGCATAGGGCAACGGGGTTTCGATGCCTGCGACACGCTGAACCGGTGCGTCAAGATAGTCAAAAGCCTCTTCCTGGATCGTGGCCGCAATCTCGGCTGTGACGCCATACGAGTACCAGTCTTCGGCGATCACGACGGCACGGTTGGTCTTTTTGACCGACGCGATGATCGTCGGACGATCAAGCGGGCGCAGCGAACGCAGATCAACCACTTCAACACTGATGCCCTCGTTCGCCATGCGCTGCGCAACTTGCATCGCTACGGCCGTCATCCGTGAATACGAAATCACTGTTACATCGGTGCCGGTGCGTTTGACTTCGGCCACCCCGATAGGCACCACAAAATCGTTATCCTCGGGCACATCGCCTTTGGTATCATACAATGCCAGACTCTCGATGAACATCACCGGATCATCGTCGCGGATCGCAGCTCGCAACAGCCCTTTGGCATCATACGGGGTTGCAGGGGCTACGACCTTCAGGCCGGGACAGTAGGCAAACCAGTTCTCGAAACTCTGCGAGTGGGTCGCGCCGAGTTGGCCGGTGCCGCCCGAAGGGGTGCGGATCACCAGGGGTACCCGCACTTGCCCCCCAAACATGTAGTGGATTTTCGAGGCATGATTTACAACCTGATCAATCGCTACCAGGATAAAGTTGATCGTCATGATTTCGACGACCGGGCGCAACCCAAGCATCGCCGCCCCAATCGCTACCCCGACAAAACCCTCTTCGGCAATCGGGGTGTCAACCACCCGTTTGGGGCCATACTCTTGCAGTAAACCCTCGGTGATTCGGTACGAGCCTTGAAAGACACCGATCTCTTCACCCATTAAAAGTACATTGGGATCACGTTTTAATTCTTCGCCAAGTGTATCGTTCAACGCCTGACGATAGGTAATAATCGGCATCTTACACCTCTCCCCGATTGATCTTCACCGCCGCGATTGCATCTTCGGGGCCAGGTGTATTGGCAACTTCAGTGGCATACATAAACTGATAGAGATCCTCGATGTTTGGGTCGGAACTCGCATTGGCAAAATCGATTGCTTCCTGGATCTCGTGTTCAACCTGATCGGCTGTGGCTTTGAGCCAGGCATCATCAATGATTGCGTGTTCATGCAGCAAGGTCGCAAAATTGCGCACCGGATCGTGATCCTGACGGCCTTTGCGCACAAACTCAGGGTTGCGATAACGATCCGAGTCGATCACCGAGTGCCCGCGAAATCTGAAGCTGACTACATCAAGAATCACCGGATCAGCCTCGCGCTCGGCATAATCACGTAGACGGCGGCACGCATCACGCACAGCCAGCACATCAGTCCCATCGATCTGCTCACCATGAATGCGGAACGAAGCCCCCTTCTTCCAGAGATCCGGCTCCGAAGACCCCATCGCCACCGAGGTTCCCATGCCATAGCCATTATTGACGATAAAGAAGAGCACCGGACACTTCCAGAGTTTCGCCAGGTTGAGCGATTCGTAAAAAGCACCGATATTCGTTGTGGCATCGCCCATCTGGGCCACCACGACCCCGGGTTTCTCTTGGTAGCGCAGGGCATAGGCGGCCCCGACCGCGAGGGGCACCTGCCCGCCAACAATCGCATACCCGCCCATGAAATGGCGCTCGGCATCAAATAGGTGCATCGAGCCACCCCGCCCACCACTCACCCCGGTCTCTTTGCCAAATAACTCGGCCATAATTGGCCCGGGCGGGGTTCCGCGTCCCAGCACATAGCCATGATCGCGGTAGTTCGTGAAAATATAATCTTCAGGTTTCAACGCGGCCATCAGGCCAACAATTGTCGCCTCCTCGCCAAGATTTAGGTGGCAATAACCACCAATTTTTGCCTTCACATACATCTCGCCCGTACGCTCCTCGAAGCGTCGCAGCAAGAGCATTTGATAGTAATAGTGACGCAATTCGTCGGCATCTTCGTCGGCCAACGACGTGCGTACCACATCTGCTTCTTTGACCATCTGGTCACTCCTCACCTACATACCAGGCGGCACCACATCATGAATAAACGCCGTAGCGCCCGCGCCGCAACTGGGGCAGTAGTCAGGTGGTTCCAGGCCACGCACACTCTCACCGCAGACGCCGCAGACCCAACGCATCGCAATCTGGCGCACAAGATCCGACCGACTCACAATTCCGATCACTTTGCCGTCTTCGACCACCGGCACGCGCCGAATTCGCTGATTGGTCAAGAGGTGCTGGATCTGTTCAACTTCGGTCTCTGGCCCAATCGTGATGACCCCTCGACTCATAATCTCACTCACGAGACGCCCCTGCCGGGCGATCAGGTCAAGCTCAGTCACCAGACCAATCAGAATGCCCGCCTCATTGACGACCGGCAAGCCACTGATCCGATTGCGCGCCAATAAGCGTGCCGCGTCTTCAACGGTGGCATCATCCAGGATTCTGATCACCTCGGTGGTCATGATCTCGCGAGCCTTCATTGCCCACTTCCTTCTGTGCTGTCGCTTTTTTCACATAATTGTGATAAAAAGCACAAATATCATTCTCAAAAAAAGAGCGTACCCGTTAGTTCAGTATACCAGACATTGCCGAGGAGTTGCGCCCTTAAACGGGATTGGTTATGCTGGAAAGCCGCCAGCGTAGCTGGCGGCTTTCCAGCATAAGCAAGACTCCTGAGGGTCACAGGCCCCCTTTAACGCCCCGTCCCACGGACATAAATATTTGGCCAGGGGCGAAACTCTGTCGCAAAGGTCTGCCGCGATGACTCGCCTCCCCTGGTGATCGTACGATACAACTCGATCTTGATCCCACCGCGCGCCACGTCGCTCTGGCGTACATAGCCCACCGGTTTCGTCGGATCATTCACATAGACCGGCGCCGTAGGCGCAGACGTCTGCGCAACCACACGGTGATCATAGGTTACCGTGCGCCCCGTTGGCGTCCCATAGAGCGCCACCGACAGGCGCTGCCGGCTCAGATCTACATAGCTCTCCATTAAGAGCCAGTGACCAGTATCATTCGTAAAACGAAGATCGTTATACGGGGTAAAAATGGCTGCATCAAACCCTGGGGGTTCCCCAAGTTCTTCATACCAACTGATGCGAAAGGCGTGGGCATGGCGCTCGTTGATCGGCAAGCCACCAAAGAAGGCTGCCCGAAAGACGGTCGTCGAAACCTGACACAGCCCACCTCCCCACTCCTGCTGCGTCCGATTATTGACAATCGCCAAACCCTCGACAAAGCCATTCGCGGCATCAACCGACCCAAGCTGATCATTGAAGGAGAAGCGTGCCCCTGGCGGGATCAGCACCCCATGCATCCGCCGCGCTCCCGCACGAATATTGGTAATCCGATACTGCTCAGAATTCGCAAACGAACTGATGCCCGAGGCCACCTGGTGTGTGATGCCCAGGCTCGCCAGATTACTCGCCGTCACCGGTGGCGGGATCGCCACCATTGGCAGTTCGATCGTTCGCTCTTCGTGCGCCAGCAGCGAACGTATGTCAGCGACTGCCTGATCAACGTCCAAGCCCTGACCATTGGCTCCAGGGGCCGTAATTACGAGGTTGCCGCCATTCCAGGCTACCCTCGGCAAGGTGCCCTCTTCACGTACCGCCGTGGCAAGTGGGCGTAACAGGTTACGGATCTCTGTGGGATCAAGGCTAATCGCATAGGTCGGTTCGCCATCCTCGCCAATGATGCGTCGTACACTCAGCCACGAGGCAAGTTCGTCAATTGACCATTGCCATTGGCAACCCTGCACACATGCCCCCGTTGAGCCGTTGAGCACAATGGGCTCACTGAGTATCAAGCGCAGTTCATCGGCAAAAGGTGCGACCTCTGCATCACGCAAGCGTGGCTCAACCTCTCGTGTGCGCACGATCACCGGGCGACGCACCAATTCCTGGACGGTCGCCGTCATATCGGCAACCGTCTCATCAATCAGCACCTGTTGGCCCCAGTGTTCTGGCTGCTGCACAACCGTGGCCCCCTGGAGCCACAGCGCTGCATCACGCGGCGGATCTTCGATCGTCGCAGCCAGGCCAAGCAGATACTGCTGCATCACCTGCTGATCAATTTCAAGGTGAAGCGGCAGATCAATGCCCTCTTGCCAGACGGTCGCTGCCATGCGCACATTCTCGAGCCGGGTAGCGCCACGCCCATAGGTCAGCGCCTCATCCAGCGCGTCGTCCAGCACTAGGCGCAACCCAAGTTCATCAGCCGCTGGATGCCAAACGTGCTCACGAAACTTTAGTTCGACCGGATTGTAGAGAAAAGCCCCGTATGCGCGTTCGACCTCGGCCCGGGCCTCTTCAAGCGTCATTCCGCTCACATCCACCCCTCGAATATGGATATTCGGGTAGATGCGCTGCTCGTATTGACGCTCAGTAAAGAGCAAGGTCAGCGTAAGGGCTGCTGTCATGCTCGCGACAATCACCAGCACCAGGATCAACCACTCGATCAGATGCCGAAAGAGTGATGCGCGCTGACGCGGTTGTGGCACGTCATCAGCCAGCCGATCGTCGCTTATATGGTCAGGAAACGATGTTGACACAGCAATCTCACGGGGAATGCACCCAACTGCTACGCTACGCTACGCTACGCAACGAGAACTAATATGAGTGTACAACCCTAGCCATGGCTCTGTCAAGAAGCAGAGTGTTGCGAGCGGGGCGATTGCATCTGTGAGGTCTAGACCCAATCCCTTATCAAATAAGCTCACGCGAAGACGCGAAGGCGCGAAGGGTTTGGTTACCTACGCTAAAAACGTTGCGCCTTTGCGCCTTTGCGTCAAAACAAACGCGTTATTTGAAAAGTGAGGAAACCACGAAACATTGCACAAATCCTGGCACAGATCTGCAACGCAAAAGTGTTGTATCATGGCCGCGAACAGGCTGTTCCTCTGGCGATGAGGCCAGAGTCTGATCATAGAGGAGGTTACGTGATGGTTGGACAGTTCACTGGCAAGGTAGCACTGGTAACAGGGGCCGGCTCGGGGATTGGACGGGCAAGTGCGCTCGCTTTTGCCCGCCACGGTGCCAAGGTGGTGGTGGCTGATATTGCCGAGGCCGCAGGCGAAGAGACGGCCGCAATGGCTCGCGCCGAGCAGACTGATGCGCTCTTTGTGCGTACCAATGTTTCGCGCCGCGCCGATATTGAAGCTCTGGTGAATCTGACGGTTGCGACCTATGGCCGCCTCGATTTTGCCCATAATAATGCTGGCATCGAGGGTGCACGCTCGATGATGGACGCTTACCCCGAAGAGGTCTGGGACGAGGTGATTGGCATCAACCTCAAAGGGGTCTGGCTCTCGATGAAGTACGAGTTGCAGCAGATGCTCAAACAGGGCGGTGGCGTCATTGTCAATACCTCGTCCGTCGCTGGTTTGACTGGTTCGCGTGGGGTGTCAGCCTATGTGGCGAGCAAGCATGGCATTATTGGTTTGACCCGCGCCGCTGCCCTCGAATATGCCCGTAGTAACATTCGGATCAATGCGATTTGCCCCGGTACGATCCATACTGCGATGATCGACCGTTTTACTGGCGGCGATGAAGCGATCCTGCAGGAATTTGCCGAAGGTGAACCGGTCGGACGGCTCGGCCAGCCCGATGAAGTTGCCAGTGCGGTCATCTGGCTCTGTTCCGACGGGGCTTCATTTGTCACCGGCGCAACCCTCCCGGTTGATGGCGGCAGATTGGCCTGACATCGGTGAAGAGTTACGAGGCGATTTATGCGGTGGTGCGCCAGATCCCGCCTGGACGAGTCAGCAGCTATGGGCGCATTGCCGTACTGGCTGGTTTTGGTGGTCAGGCGCGGCTGGTGGGCTATGCCCTCCATGCCCTGCGCCTGACCAGTGAAGACGAGGTGCCGTGGTGGCGGGTTGTCAATCACCGCGGCCTTATTACCAATGCCTACGAACCTGCGTTGCAACGCGCCCTGCTCGAAGCTGAAGGGGTTATGGTTGATGCGGGCGACCGGATCGATCTCCGGCACTATCTCTGGGAGGCGAACCTTTAGCCCCAAGATCTTGCCAAGAAGCTTGACCCGAATGGACGCAACGGCACCAAGGCTTGCTCCGCACCTCTAGATGAATCTTTGCGCCTCTGCGCCTTTGCGTCAAACAACCCGTCTTGTTTGCAAGGGCTTGCCTCTAGCTCACGCTTGCGAGATGCCGCAGCAACGCCACCGCCGGAGCCATATCTACGCCCACCGCAAGGCGATACACACCTGCTTCAACCAGGGCTGCGCAGGCTTGTTTTGTGGTCTTTTGCTGCAACTCGTGCTGAGCCAGCGCAGCTTCCAGCCGTTCAAGCTGGCTCGCCTGTCCGGTTCTCTGTTCGACCAGGCATGTGACCACCCGTTCAGCATGGGTTGCCCGGTTGCCTGGCCCCCCACTGGCATGCCCCCAGACGCGTAACCCGTGTGCCAGGCTAAGATAGACCGTCTGCTCGGCTAGCAGCGCCATCGCAGCTTCAATGGATGCCCTGGTAAGCGCACTGACAAGTCCCGCCTCACCACTGAGCAGAACTGCTGTTCCATCAAGCACGAGACCAGCCGCCGCAACAGGCAACCGGTCGTGACGACTTGCGAGCAACAGGCCAAGATACTCAATCACCTGAGGCACAACCACGGCCTCGTTGGCGCTCAACGCTGGGGTCAGAAACGCCACCGCCACACCCTGTGTCAGATCCGCACTGAACAGATTGCTGCCCCGCGCAGCGACGACCGTATCCCCATATCTTCGTACCACAAAACGCGACAGCGCGGTGACATCAGGTTCATCAGCCTCAGGGTCTTGCACGATCAGGTGGAGGCTTGCTGGGGGCGTAGAGGCACGCAGCGCGGCAGGCAACATCAGCCACTGGCGAAAACAACCCATCAGCATCGGCTCAAAGCCTACCGCAGCCTTCACCACCAGCGGCACACCGAGCAGCGGCACCTCAAGCGCCACAACATCAGCAGAGCCCCCGCTATGCGGAGGCTCTGCCCATAATGAACGATCTTCAGGCAACGCAGGGCGCCTTATTGACTAGGTTGCGGGAACTGCGGATAGGCAATCCCGGCCTCGATGCCCCACTGGAACCAGTTATTGACAAAATCGGGCATCGAGAGGAAGACCCCGATGGCACCAGTCACCCCACAGAGCCAGGCAAACCAGAAGGCCCAGAGGTGGATCGAGTAGGCATTCGCATTGAAGCCCATGCACCAGCGCCAGAAGAGCTGCGCCCGCTCGGTACCGGTACCAGGGGCCTGCAACTCGTCCCACTCTTCGTGAGCGGCATACTTCTCAAGCGCCCAGATCGTACCAGCGTGCATAGCCAGCAGCACTGTCGAACCAAGCAGGAAGAAGATCGAGAGCATATGGAACGGGTTGTAGTAGAAGTTCCCGTAGCGCACGCTTACGTTATTCGTCCAGTCAAGCAACGCCTTGAGACCGTGGGAAGGTGCCTCGGACCAATCGGCCATCCACATCGGACGAATGAGATAGATCACCAGGTAGAGAACAATCGCACCGGTGAACCCGTAGGCCAAGTAGGGCTTGATACCAAGCGTCCTTGCACGGGTATAGAGGTGCATATACCAGCAAAAGATCGAAATCGTCAGGAAGAAAGTCGAAATGAGCCACCAGCCACCCTGATTGAGGGGTGGAAAGCTGAGACCATAGAAACTGGCAGGTGGATCGATTTGCAAGACAAAGAAATACTTCGCAAACGCAACGGGGTTCCAGTTGACCTGGATCGCCATCACGGCCAGCCAGATAAAGGTAAAGATACCACCGGTCACATACGCTGCAACATTCCAGAGGCCGAGAAACGTCGGGCCAATCTGGCTATCCAAGCCGAAGTTCTCAAGCACAGGAATTTCAATGGCCTTGCCGATCCGTCCCTGTGGATTGGGCCCCAGATCGAGATCGCCGGGGGTTCTATTCATTGTCGCCATAAGACTGCTCCTCAACTGTGTAGGCAAGCACTGGTCTAAGCAAGGGCAACCCGCCCTGTTCGATCAGTGGCTTACACCCCACTCCACCAGGGAAGGACATTCCAGAAGTTCCAGAAACTCACCCAATCCTGCACGGGCCAACCCGAGAAGAGAATGCAGAGATTCGCTGAGAGCACACCACCACAAGCAAAGAGGAACCCGAGACGATGGATGCCCGACTCACCAACCGAGTAGACAATCGTATCGCGGAAGAAGATATTCTCGATATCTCCGCCTTCGGGCCCACGATACTGTGCTGCACTCAAGATGAGCGAACCGTGACAGGCAAGCAACCACGTTGAACCAAAGAGCCCGGTAATGCCAATCGCGTGGAAGGGGTTGTAGAAGAAGTTGTTGTAGCGGTACCCGAAATTCGAGACCCAATCGAGGTGGGGCATCACACCGAGCACAAAGCCTTCGTGCCACATCCCGAGGGCGATGGGCCGAATAATCTGGAGCGTCACCCAGGATGAGAAGACGACGCCATAGGCAATTGCAATATGGTAGCCCATGTTGAGCTTCATACTGATGTCAACCTGGCGCATCATCCAGCCGAAAAAGGCAAGCGTGGCAAATAGAACCGTCATCTGCCAGACAAACCCGGGTTGCCCGGGGCTGACCAGGGCCAGACCTACTTCGGCGGGCGGAGGATCAAGGCGCCCGGCAAAGAAGTTCTGCGGTAGCGAGAACGGTCCGTTGACCACCGTTGCATTGAGGTAGAAGTAGCTACCGAAAATAATCCCAAGAACAGAAACAAACCCCCAGAAACCCACGTAGAACGGCCCCACCCAGAAATCAAAGGGGTCATTCTTGAAGAGGGCGCTGAAGGTTGTTTTGCCCTTAATCTTATATTCGGGCTCCATCTCTTCGATCGTGCGTCCCCCCGGAACTCGTGTTGAACGCGCTCCTTCTTCCACGGTAAAACCAAAATCGGGGAAACGTGGGTCCTTTGCCTTCGTACCACTCATGGCCGGCTCCCTTTCCAGGACGACTCAGTACAGCGGGGCATAACATCACGCAATAGGGATGCGCCAGTCGGGCATGCCCCCATTTGTGTCACATACTCAGGGGATCTTGCAAGAAAGACAAAATCTTACGCGCTTGGAGGAAGTATAATACGCTTGAATAGGGTTGTCAAGCAAGAGTTGACAACCGAATTTTTCGCATTGCAATGAGAAAAAGACCTGAAGGGGCTCTTTTTTTAACTAATGAGTCGCAACAATTTGTCTTGCATATAGTCAACTAATGCCATCTGAGCCGCTAGCTCAAATGGCATTCTTCACGTCGCGCTCTTGCCTGTGACCTGCCAGATGTGGCGGGGTATGGATTGGTCGGCTCCCATCGCCAGCGAGGCGGCTTGGTTGTCTCGCTACAACTGTTGCGCACGTCGGCTGACGACCACTACTGCGCAGGCCAGGAGAAAGACGATGCTCGTCGAAATGACGACGAGCAGGGCAACCGCCGGGGGGCCAGCGCGACTGAGCACCAGGCCCATCAAGGGGGGAATGATGGCACCGCCACTGTTGCCAATGGCAAGGGCCACCGCAGCCGCTGTGCCTCGGCCCCCCGATGTAAGCGCAACCAGGGCCATCGTGGTGGGGAAGATCGGGCCGAAGGCCAATCCGAGCACCAGGAGCGCACCTATCGAACCAGTTGGGTTGCCAACCATGAAGAAGAGCAGAACCGAGCCAGACAACAAGAGGATGATCGTCATCAACAGTACCTGGAGGGCACTGAAACGCAAGCCAAGCAACGCACCTGCCCCACGTCCAACGGTCAGGGCAAACCAGAAGCCTGCGACGGCAATGGCAGCTTGCGCAGGGGCCATGTCAGCCCCGATCTCCAGGTAGAGGGCGGCCCATCCCCCCAGGGCAATTTCGGTTCCACTGTAGACAAGCAGCAAGCAGCCCAGCAGCAAGACAAGCAACCACGGGACAGAACCGTTGAGTGCACCCTCGGCAGGGACATCAGCTTCCGCAGCCAGCAGCGCCAGGGGAAACAGCCCAAGCAGCAACCCAGCCCCAAGCCAGAGCGCGGGCAAAGGGCTCCCCAATTGGGCAAGGGCGCGACCTGCCACCAGCGGGCCGACAATCGAGCCAACCCCAAAAAAGAGATTGACCAGGTTGAGCGCCGAGGTGCCCCGTACCGGGAAGAGCCGCGGCACCAGCACGCTCCCCGACGAGAGGATCGAGCCAAAACCGAGCCCACCGAGCCCAGCGAACACAAGCAAGAGCGTCAGTTCACGACTCAGGCTTTCGCCAAGGATGCCAAGCCCCATCATCAACAGCCCGAGACTCAGCACGGTACGCTGACCATAGCGGTCGCTAAAGGGGCCGACCACAAACTGCACCACGACAGTCCCAAGCGAAAAAGCGGTAAACTGACTGCCGATCAACGCCACATCACGGTCAACATTTGCGGCCAGCGCACTCAAGTTTGGTCCGATTGATGCCAGGCTAAGCCCTGCGCCAAAATAGACGGCGCAGAGCAACGCAAGGGTTGGCCCCCGGTTGAGACGTGGCAGGGGGGCCACTTATGAAACCTGCGCAACAGGACGGCGGAGGGTGCGGGCATGCTGGCGTTCGCGAACCAGGGTTTCGTAGATGGAACTCATGCGGCGGGCAATGCCCGGCCATCCATATTCAGTGGCCCGTTGGTGGGCACCTGCACGAAGCTGTGCCGCCAGCAATGGCCTGTCGAGCACCCACGCAATCCGTTCAGCCAGCGCGTGGTGATCATTAGGAGGGACGAGCAGGCCACTGCGACCATCTTCGATCGTCAGCGCAAGCCCGCCGGCATTCGAGGCAATCACCGGAACACCAGAGGCCATGGCTTCGAGCGCAACCAGACCAAAAGACTCGTAGTGGGAAGGAACCGCAACCAGATCGGCAGCCGCAAAATACGTTGGCAGCAACTCTTGCGGCTGGGCACCAAGAAAACGCACCTGATCGGCGACCCCCAGGTGAGTACGGAGCGCATCGAGCCGACGCTGCTCGGCATTCCACGCCTGAGGCCGGGTTTCGGGTTCCCCACCGATTAACACCACACGAAGCGCATCAGCATCTGGGCGACCCTGCTCGCGGAGTAACGCCAGCGCCCTGATCAGGGCGTCCATCCCCTTCAACGGCTCCATGCGTCCAGCACAGAGCAACAGGCGTTCATTGGCAGGCAACCCAAGACGCTGACGCGCGGCAGCCTGATCAGAAGGTTGAAAACGCTTCAGATCGACCCCACATGGAGTGACGTTGATCCGGTCGGCCTCGGCCCCATAATTCCAGACCATCTGGGCACGGTCGAGTGAAGTCGCAGCGATAACTGCATCCACCTCATGCATCAAACGGCGCTCGATCGCGATCCGCTGGTTTGTCTCGGTCTCTTCCTTGCTGCGGGCAACGCTATTTTTCAGGGCACCGAGGGTATGGAACATATGCACGATTGGCACCCCCCAACTACGGCGGAGGCGAAGCGCTGCTTCACCTGACAACCAATAGTGACTATGGATCACATCATACGACAGATCTTCGCCATCAGCGAAACAGCGCACGCGACTGACAAACTCGGGCAAGTGAACCTGCACCAGATTCTTATCGTACGGCGCAGCGGGGCCAGCATGCAAATTGATCACCCGCACGCCACACGAGAGGGGTTCAATGGTTGGCGTCGCACGGCTCTGCGTACGGGTAAAAATATCAACCGGAATGCCGCGCCTCCCCAATTCACGGGCAAGCTCGCGGACATAGACATTCATCCCACCAGCCTCTTTACCCCCCAGACGGGCCAGCGGGCTACTATGAACACTCAACATTGCAACACGCACGAACGCTCGCTCCTGATAAAAAGAGACGGAAGGGAGACAGGATCTACCTGCACCACATCCGCCCATCAATGGGTATATCGATGACAAAAGCATAGTGGGCCAGGGCCCACCATGTAGAGTTATACCACTGTTTCGCTCTTCTCACAAGCAGCGCAGGGCTGATGCAACGTCTGCCTCCGGCGGTGGGGTGTAGAGCGGCGAAGTCGCTCCACACCCCACCGCCGGAGGCAGATCACAGCAAAACCAGCACAATCGCCAGCGTCAAAATGCTCACCACATTTGAGAACAAGACCGTTGCCGTCACAAATTCCGGTAACAGTTTATTCTCCATCGCAATGATCGAAACCAGCACAGCCGTAGGCATACTGGCCTGCAAAATCCCAACATTGCGTTCGAGGGCTGGCAGCATAAACCAACCGACCGTCGCAAACGCGAGCACTGGCCCGCTGATAAGCCGGATCGAACTCGAAATCAGCAGATCGGCACTGAGTTTAGGCACCCCGGCATTCGCTAGTTGCACGCCAAGCACAAGCAGCATCGTCGGGATCAGCGCCCCAGAGAGCAGATCAAGCGGGCGACTCACCACGGTCGGCAAGGCAATTCCCGACCAGTTCACGAGCAAGGCCGGAAACAGCGCAAGCAGAGCCGGGGTCTTGAAGACCTGAATGACAATGCGCATGCTAAACCCATGGCTAAAATTGGCTGCCGAGACACAGACAATAAAGGCAAGCACAAGATTAGCAAGGAAGTAGATCGTGGCAATGCCAAGCGCCTCGGGGCCTTCGGCAAATTGAATGATTGGCAGCCCAAAATTGCCAACATTGCCAAACGCTGCGATCATTACATAGGCTGCCGTCATCGCGGCTGAACGGCGTAAGAGACGTGCGGTGACAAAGGCGATGACAATTGAACCCAGGTAGACCAGGGTAATGAACCCAATCATTCGCCCTGCCAGCGCAGCTTCAATGCGGGTCTGGCTGAGCACATTGAAGACAAATGCCGGGGTGAGAATAAAATAGGCCAGACGCGAAAGGGTACGTGCCTCGAATTGAAGCCGCGGCCCGGTGATGTAGCCAAGCAAGACAAGTGCAAAGACGGGCACAAGCACGTTGAGAAAGATTCCGGGCAACTGGGTCATGATGATCTGCTCCTGCGGCAACCGTATCTTCGTGGGGCAACAACCTGTCAATGATACCATCAGTTATTGCCCCACGAATCAACGGCTTTTTTCTTTCTCTCTCTTGCCCGCACTTGCACGGTATGCTACAATTGCTTTTACAAAAGGTATGGTTCGCTTGAGCGATCGAGACTGGCTGTAGAGTTGCCCGCAAAGTAGGAGTTGCGTCATGCCTGATGGCTCTGGCCGCAATCCAGCAATCGTGCTCGTTGAAGATGAGCCCGATATTCTGATCATTTTGCACCGTCTCATGCGTGATATGACCGGTGGCTACGACATTATCACTGTGAATGGCGGTGCCGATGCCCTGGCGCAGATCGCCCTGCGTCCCGTTCCGCTGGTTATTACCGACTACAATATGCCAGGTATGAATGGCTTGCAGTTGGCCTCGGCCATCAAAGAGACATCGCCCGATACTCGTGTGGTGATGATTACGGCTTATGCAACGCCGGAGCTTGAAAAACGCGCTCGCGAGCAGCGCGTTGATTATTATCTGCCCAAACCATTTGCCCTCGATCGCCTTGAGCAGATTGTTCGTGATGTCCTTCGTTAGGCGCTGTTTCAGATAGCACGTATTGCATCGTGTGACTGTGAGCACTCTGTCACGTTGTTCTCATTGATTGCTTCCACTGCACCGAGTAGGATGCCTTCGCATGTTTAGATGCGGAGGTATCGTTATGCAAAGTGTGATCAATCTCTTTCCGCTTATCTTGCTCGGGGTGATGTGTCTGTTGACCTTCATCCTCTTACCTTTAACCCGGGAAGAGACGCCGTATAGGCAAGAGGAACGCCAGCGTACTGATCGTTTGAAGGTACCAGTGCGTGATGAGACTTAGTTGTATTGGCAGGAGAGAAGCTATGTCAGCAGCGTCACTGCCTCCAATTATTCAAGGGGGAATGGGCGTCGCAATTTCGGATTGGCGACTCGCCCGCGCCGTTGCACGCTGCGGTCAACTGGGGGTCGTCTCGGGGACGGGGGTTGATACGGTGTTGATGCGGCGGCTGCAGGATGGCGATCCTGGCGGGCATATGCGTCGTGCTATGGCGCAGTTTCCGATGCCCCATGTCGTCGAGCGGATGCTCGAACGCTATTTTCTGCCGGAAGGCCGCCCCCCTAACACACCTTATGCCCTTTTGCCGATGTTTCGGCAAGAGACACCGCGTGCCCGCCAGGAGATCGCGATGCTCGGGGCTTTCGTTGAGGTGACGTTGGCGCGCGAGGGTCATCAGGGGCCGATTGGCATGAACCTGTTGACCAAGGTGCAATTGCCTAATCTCCCGATGCTCTATGGGTCAATCCTGGCTGGGGTTGATGTGGTTTTGATGGGGGCGGGCATTCCCCGTGATATTCCTGCGGCCCTTGATGCCCTGGCCCTTCATCAGCCTGCGACGATTGCCTTTGATGTCGAGGGGTTGGCGGCGGGGGCCAATGCGTTGCTGCGCCTTGATCCAGGTGAGTACTGGGAAGGCCCCAAGCCGACGTTGCGTCGCCCCGCTTTTTTGGCAATTATTGCGAGTAATTCGCTCGCAACGATGCTGGCGCGTAAGGCGAGTGGCCGCGTTGATGGGTTCGTTGTGGAAGGCCCGACCGCCGGCGGTCACAATGCGCCCCCCCGCGGCGAAATGCAGTTGAACGAGGAGGGTGAGCCAGTCTATGGCCCCCGTGATGCGGTTGACCTCGCGAAGATCCGTGAGCTTGGCTTGCCCTTCTGGGTCGCCGGTGGCGTTGGTACCCCCGAGGGCTTGCGGCAAGCCCAGGCTGCCGGGGCGGTTGGCATTCAAGTGGGCACCCTCTTTGCGTTTTGTGAAGATTCGGGCCTTGCTCCTGAATATCGAGCTTCGATTCTGACCGCTGCGGTGCGTGGTGAAGTGCAGGTACGTACCGATCCGCGTGCGTCACCGACCGGGTATCCCTTTAAGGTGGTGCATTGGTCAGACGATCCGGCGGCTGAAAAACCGCGCGAACGCATCTGCGACCTCGGGTATTTGCGCTCGGCCTATGTAACACCTGAGGGTGAGATTGGGTTCCGCTGCGCCAGTGAGCCGATTGCTGCGTTTGTGCAAAAAGGTGGGGCTGTCGAAGAGACCGAGGGGCGTAAGTGCCTCTGCAATGCGCTGATGGCCAATGTGGGCTTTGCCCAACGGCGCCGCGATGGCAGCATCGAGCCGCCTCTCTTGACGAGTGGCGACGATTTGCAGCATATTGGTGCCTTCCTCGGGGGGCGCACGAGCTACACAGCCGGTGATGTGATTGATTATCTGCTCGGTGAGCGTTGAACGCTCACTGAGCAGATAGGCAAGACCGCGCCCTTACATTAACGACGAACTTCTTCGTCACGGTTGGGTTGGGGCAGGCGACGGCTGATCTGGCTTCCAAGCGCCATGGCACCCTGGATCGTCCATTCGCGTACCTGGGTGCTAGCCTGGTGCCAGACCGATTCTTGCACGCCTTTCGCCGCTTTGGGCAGGCGCTGCAGTTTTTCGTGTGCCTCGGCCTGGGTGCGCTTGAACAGTGCAGGATCGGCGTGTAGACGGGCGGCAAGCGCACGTCGTTGCGCAAAATCCTCCTCGGTTACATACACTTCGAATGACCGCAAGCCGGCCAATTGAAAGTTGTGTTTCTTGAAGAGCCGGTAGATCTCCTTGACCCGCTCGATCGAAATATTGCGCCCGAGCGTATAGTCCTCGAAGCGTCCATCCATAGCAAGCAAGGCGGTTTCGGCAAGACAGGCGTACGCGGTGCCACGGGGCAGGCCAATGTCGTAGCCGATGTCGGTGACGCCCGGAATCAAGACCTCACCGCTCTCGATCACAAGCACATCCGGCCTGAGCGCGGCTTCGGCGGGGCTGATATCAGGTGGGCGCGCCACATCGCAGATCACGGCACCGGGTTTGCAGCGGCTAATATCAATAATGCGCTGCCCAAAAGCCGAGGTTGCCGTCACAATCAGATCACACTGCTCTACCATATCTTCCGTATGGGTCGCAATGACCACCCGCGAGCCGGGGGTTTCTGCTTCGATTGCACGTTTCAGGGCGATCAGCTTTTCGGGCTCGATCGAGACCAGTACTACATCATGAATCGCCTGCGCCAGCAGACGTGCACAGACCGACCCGATCGAACCGGTTGCCCCGATGATCATCGCTCGTCCGTGGGCAAGATCCGTCGCTCCCATCTTGATCACGGCCTGTTTGGCCGCTTCGAGGGTGGCCGCGACCGTCAAACTATTGCCACTGGTGATCGCTATCTCGGCTTCGTGGGCCACCGTAATGCCAGCGTCGCCAACAACACTGGTAAACGCACCGAGGCCCATCAGGCGTGCGCCGAGGCGTTCAGACATCCGGGCGGCGATATTCAACTGGCGATAGGTAAACCGCTCGTGGTGGCGCATCATCTGGCGTGGGGTTGCCCCCAGGCTGATCAAGTGACCTTCGATCCGTTGATCCGTGGTGGGCGAGACTCCGCCCTTGATCTTGCCCAGATAGAGGGGCGGGAAATAGGCCGCCACAGCCTCCACCAGACTATCAGGGAGATAGCGTGTCCAGCGAAACAATTTGTGCTGATGGATGAACTTCACGTTCAGTGGGTGGATGACAAAAGCAAAACGATTGATCCCTGCTTCACTTGCTTGCAACGGATAGACCGAGGGGGTCCAGTTCAATTCGGCCAGCAGATCAAGATACGTATCTTCGCGGAGGGGGGCATCGGGCGAGGGGCGTAGCGCGACGAGGGCGGCCTCGATAGCCGCCGCCGAGCTATGCCGTGGATCAGCCCCTTCAAGCAGTGCATCGAAGAGCGCAACCACCAGCGAAACCCCTCGGTCGCGCAAGTCAGCGCGATCTTCTTTGGTCACAGCGGTTGTCACCACAAGTTTGTGTTTGAGGTCGCGGGGGGCCCAGCGCCGGATCAGATCAACATCACCGGCAAGCACATCGGCCCAGCGGAACTGGGCCGCTGCACGACGACCACCATTCGTGACCGTCGGATGCGCAAGCTGGGCAAAGCTGAGTTCGCGCAGACGGTCAAGGGTTGGCCCAGCCAGGCTATCGAGGGTGATACGACTCCCGATCCCAGGTAGGGCCGGCACCCCAAAATAGAGCACCGGATCGGCATAACGGACGGCCCCGACGCGACGATCAAGCGCATGGCTGAGGCCTTCGTGGTTGAGGCCAGGCACCATCAGCACGCGTTTCTGGCTGAAGATGCCGGGTTGAGCTTTCTCGACCAAGGTCACGGCCCAGCGTTCGAGCATCGCCCGTGCCCCGCTGCCATCCACCGTGGGCGTATGGTGCGCCGCTGTCAGCAGCCGTTGACCAGGTGGATAGGCCCGGCTCGCATTGCCCAGGCGTAAACGGCCAGGCATCCCTTCAAGACCAATGGCATCTACCTGTCCATCGTGCGCGAGAATCAACTCACGGGCCTGATCAAGATCACCGGCACACCCGATGCGGCGCATCGTTATCGCCTGCCCTAACAGTTTGACCGTAAGCTGCTCATCACCTCGACCCGGATGAATAATCACGATCGTTTTCACAGACACCTCATTGTATGTAAGCGGCCGACTCTCCAGCGTCGACCATATAGACGTATACCATCAAGCGTAACTGGTCGTATGTGGCTCAGGTGACGCCTATACCCGCTATATTGTACCCTCATTATCAACTTCTTGCGCAAGCGGGGCTGTTGCTTGCCAGACAAAATATCGCGCCCAGCGCCCGAGTTCCTGGGAACCCTGGCGCTGGGCGCGATGAAACCGACAGGCGTTCTTACTGCTGGATAAAGGGCAAATAGGTGTTGATTTTCAACACACGGTCAGACTCACGACCAACGAGTGCATTACGATACATAAAGAGCAGGCCGGTCTGTGATGGCGACGCTGCAGCCCCCTCGGGGCTTGACGTCCACGCCACGTTGACGCTGCCAGCAGGAGGCACATCAACAAAGCGGTCAGCTTCGGGGATGGCATAACGCGACAACCCAGGCGTGTACTGATACGATCCGCTACAAACGCCATTCACCTTGGGGGCACAATCCCAGAGCCCACCGAAGTAGGCATCAAAGGCGAAGACGCTGAAGCTGAAGGGTTGCCCTGGGGTGATCCCGATCGACGCGGCATCCATCGGCAGAATAAAGTTCTGCGTATTGAACGTCGAGTCGATGAAGTAGGCGGGGAACAGGCTGTTATCAGAGAGGTCAACCACAAAGACCACGTTGCGTCCATCGCTGCCATTGAGCGCGAGATCGGCGTTGAAGATGACATAGTCATCGGTGCCGTCGTTATTCGCATCAATGTAGATGTCGATCTCGACCGGGTACTGACTTGCCCGATACGGCTCATCCCAGAGGGTCACGGCAAACTCGAGGAAATCACTCGGGCTCACCGCCGTCGTTGTACGGACACCGATCTCTTTCAGATCAACGATGGTCGTATTGCACCCGGGTTCAAAGCCAACCGAGGCACAGTCACCGACGGTAAAGCCATAATCATTGGCATCCGCGACGATGAGATCGAAGATGTCAACGGTGCCGGTGATCGCCGCTGCGGCATTGTTGAGCATGGTCGTCTCGGAGAGCCAGTTGGTTGCGCTAAGTGACACGTCAGCCGCAGCCTTGGGCAGCACATGCCAGACGACATGGATCGGAGCCCCGCTGGTCGGCGTGATGGTCACGTGGCCATCGTACTCTTGGAACGTCAGGGCAGCGCCATTCGCCCCAAGCGAACCCTTATTCACCACCCATGGATGCAAGGTGGCGGGATCGATCGTCATCACCACAGGCACATCCACGGTACCATTGGCCGGAATGGTGACCTCTGACTGCCCTGGCGTGACCACCACACCCTGATCGGCATCTTGCGCATAGCGGAAGACCGATGCGAGGGTCACGGTCTGTGCGGCATTCGCCAGGTTCTTGATCGTCAGAGTTCGGGTCAAGGTCTGGTTCGCGGCAACCGGCTGATAGCCAAAGGACATACTGCCCGTCCAGGCCAGCGACGAAGCACTGGTGCTATCCCAGGCCACGAGCGTGCTCGAGTAGGCTGCACTTGCATCAACTTGACCGCCACCAATGCGGGTAATTGGCGCGAGCACCGTACCAGGATCGCCCTGCCAGATCTCCAGGTTGCCCGTATTCATCAGCAGCGCTTTGTACTGCTGCACGATCAGGGTATCCGTGTAGACCTGCTTGAGCAACGCGGCCACACCCGAGACCATCGGCGCGGCCCCAGAGGTACCACCAAACGGCCCGGTTGCGGCCCCGCCAGCAGCGATCGCCGAAATCGAAGCACCAGGCGCACCAATGTCGGGCTTGATCACATTATCGTGATTACGTGGGCCACGCGACGAACTGCCGACGATCGTATTCGCCAGATTGATCGCATCGGCCGGATCGACCCCGGCAACCACGCTATTCGCAATCTGCGCCTTGAGCAGGTTCGAGGCAGCCTGGCTGATAACAAACGATGGAATGGTGATGGGTCGGTCACCGCCATCGCCGAACTCAGAGGGGTCACCAGGGGCGATAAGGCCGATCAACGAGATCGCCGCACCAGCTGCCGATGCATTTACGGCTTTGAGGGTGAAAAAACACCCCCCGCGATCAGCCAGCACCACCGAACCGGTCAGAGGGGTGGTATACGGCGCACATCCGTTGGTATTGGAACCATCCGGGTTGCCATAGACAACGGAACCTTGGATCAAGACATTCGGTGGGGGCACTGACCAGTTCTGGAAGACAGCGGCATTGATCGTGCCACTGACCGTACTGCTCGCATAGAAGAGCGGATAGCGCGTCGCCGAGGGCACGGCGGTCTGCGCCACACTCAGCACCCCATCGCCCATCGAGGGGCTGCCCACGATGAAAGGCTTGTCTGCCGAGTTACCAGCCGACGCGACGACAATAATGCCCATGCCAGCCGCCCGATTCGAGAAGTAGGTGAGATCATCCTCGGGTTGCCCGTAAGGCGAACCGAGCGACATATTGATCACATCAACCGGATCAACGGTGGCGGGATCGCGGTCGAGATCGGCAGCATTGTCAACCGAAGCCAGCAACGCCAGACCGTTACATGCGGAACTGAACGACGCACAGGCCTTGAAGCCATAGATCTCGGCTTCAGGAGCGACACCGACACCCTTGGCGGGGTACGCACCATCTTCATTGGTGCCTGCCGGATAGCCAAGGCCACCGATGATGTCGGCGACGTGGGTGCCGTGGCCTTCAAAGTCAATCGGGTTGCTATCGGTGATAATAGTCGTATTGGTCGAACCATTCCACTGCTCACCGAGCCAGTCAAAGCCACCCTTGATGCGCGGGGCCGCCGGGCCAAAGAGCGCCGGATCGGCGGGTTGCGCATAGGCACAATCAGGATCGTGGGCAGCTGCGCGATCACAATCAGGGCTATCGCCATAGTAGGCGGCTTCCCAGCCAGCCTCGGTTCCTGGGCCACCAAAAGCCAGGTGGCTAAAGTCAATCCCCGAGTCAATGACGGCAACTTTGACCCCAGCACCGGTGACATCTAGGCTTTGCAGCGTGCTGGCCCCGATGAAGGGCACCGTCTCGGTCAGGTCACGCGTGTAATTGCGCACATGCGACAGGCGCTCGACACCAGCGATGCGGCTCACGCGACCGGCAAGATTGGCCGGCATCTGCACGGCAATGCCGCTGCTGAGCGTCGTGAAACGATGGATCACCGTTCCACCAAGGGCCTCAATCTCACTGCCGACCCGTGTCTGCACCTGCGCAATGCGGTTGGCATACGCCGTGCGCTGGGCCGCACTAATGCTCACCTGCTCGACCAAGGCGGGCATATCGAGATAAACCACCACGTCAATCACCTCGTCGCCCAGCGCTTCGAGGGTGGGAATGGTGGTGTCCTCACCACGTTGGGCAGCCGGAATCACTGCACCACGAGGGGCGATCCGATCACGGGCAACCAGGCCAGCGATCAGCGCCGCATCTTCGGGGGACACCCGCTCATACAGGAATGCGTCCAGATCCACTTCTGAGACAGGGACAATCCGTTCTGGCGCGGCGGTGAACGAACCGCTGCCCAGATTGCTTTGCGCAAACGTGAACGCAAAGCCCGACACTAGCATTGTCAAGGCTAGTGTGACCAATAACCAACGACCACGACCCACCATTCGTGCCTCCTTCAATATACCCAACGAGCCAACATTGGCTGATGAGAGCAAGCGATGAAGCCTATCAGGTGGCACAACTCCGCAGTTGTGGCACGTGACCAGCCTGGATGTTCACAACCCAGATGAATGCAGACTGCAAGGCAAGACTAATGAGCAGTACAATTCGACAACGTACTGACATCTGAACGTGTGGAGTATAGAAATGATGATGTGTGAGGAGGGTAGAAACCATATGTTTGATGTGTATGGCAATCTGGTTGCCTATTGTACCATTACTTGGTTCATTTTGGGAGAGCTTTGTTTTTTCTGGGGCCACAGGCCCCCAGGTATTCTGCTTGTGTGTGCCAAAACAGCCAGCTTCGCTGGCTGTTTTGGCGCGCACAAGCAGTCTACATGTTCTGAGTGTCTGCTTCTGAACCCGCCGAGGCAAGCATGGCGCATGCGAGTTCAAGGGCCTGGTCGCGGGTGGTGATTTCGCCCGCCGCTTGCGCTTCGGCGATCGCATGGAGCAGTGTCCCGAGTTGTGGTCCCTGTTTTAGATTGCATGCAGCCATTAATTCATGGCCGTTGAGCAAAGGTTGGCGTTTTGTCATCGGGGGGGCATAGTAGTGTTGCAACAGCAGTTCAACCCAGGCCAGATGGGTCTGCCATCCTGCGAGATCGAGGTTTGGCCCTCGCGTTGCCAGGTGATCGGCGAGTTCATGGAGTAAGAGGTCAGGCCCGGCGTCACCGAGGTCACGGAAGAGGCGGGCAACCGCACGCATGGTAAGTACCTCACTGGTGCGGAGTTGGCCGGGGCGCATGTGTTCGCGGATGATCAGCGTGACGTAGCGGCCATCCCGCCGACTCAGGCGCAAACGCCGCACGGCCAGCGTGGCGCGCTCGGCACCGAGACTCTGGTGTCCATAGAAGGTAACGGTGCCGTCGGGATGGGCGACACGGGTCAGTGGTTTGGCATTGTCGTGCAAGAGCGCGGCCAGTTTGAGGAGCGCGGCGCGGCGGTAGTGCCCTGCACCACAGGGGGTGCCCAGCAACGGGGCCAATGTTTCAGCAAAGGGCAAGTTGCGCGTTATGCCCGGGTGCGTCTGCACCGCAACGGGAAGCCAGGCTGAACCAGGCCTGGCGTCCGTCGCTTCGCCAGCTTGATCATCTGTGTTATCGCCCAGGTCAGTGGTTCGCTCACCAAACAAACCACTGAGCAACCAATCAAGGGCGGCGACGGTTTCCAGGCTATGGGCCAGGACAGGCAGAAAGTGGACAATTGGTTGACTACAGGTACGGGCGGCTTCGAGTTCGGGCAAAATGACAGTGAGCGCACCGCAGGCATCGAGGTAGCGCAACCAGGGGGCAGACACCGGGGCATCGAGCAATTTGAGCAACTCGTCGCTGATGCGTTCAGCGGCCACGTTTACCAGCGCCGGGGCGGTGGCAAGCATGAGTGGAAGCAAAGATGCATGTGGTTGTACCCCGAGGCGCGCACAAAAGCGAGCGGCCCGGACAACACGCAGCGGATCATCAGCAAGACTTGTCGGGCTACACGGACGGAGCAACCCGGCCCGCAGATCGGCGAGCCCCCCGGTTGGATCGAGCCAGGCCGCATCGGGCACGCCATCAGCCAGGGCAGCAGTTGGCTGCTGCCAAAAGTTGAGGGGTAATGCCAATGCGTTGAGCGTAAAATCACGGAGCGCGAGATCTGCTTCGATGGTCGGCGCGCGCAGACCGGCCAGATCGAGCGTGAGCGGTTGTGCCCCAGTGATGACGACCCGACCAGTCGCCCGGGCTTCGTCAAGCCCGACAAACGAGGCCCCCCGCGCATCAGCATAGGCACGGGCAAGCCGATAGCCATCGGTTGCCACAGCAATGTCCAGGTCAGTGGGGACCTCACCACGAGCGAGATCGCGGGCGGCCCCCCCGACGAGCCATGCCTCAACGCCGTGTGCGGCACAGAAATGGGCCAGATCAGCAAGGTTTGTATGGAGATCTTGCATTGTGTTTAGCCAAAATATCGATCAGATCACGCTTTGTATGCATGATACACGATACGTGGCGCATCAACCGGGGCTGGCTCCCAGCGAGGAGTAAGGCGAGTGACGAGGGTAAGCCCAGCGGCAGTGATCGCGGCTTGAACGTCCTCGTCTGACCAGGCGCGCTCGGTATGGGTTTCGCTACCAGGCCACCAGCGCCCGGTATCATCACGGACAAACCAGCCAATGTGGCCTGTCGCAAGGCGACGATCTGGATCATAGTTGAGGCGATTATACACGAGGATGCCCTGGTCATCATAGACGACCTGATCGCTCTCGGTCCAGGTCTTGAATTCGTGCTCGGTATTGAGGTCGAAAAAGAGTGAGCCGCCAGGCTTGAGCAGATGGCTTGCCCTGGTCAAAACCTGAGCAAGTTCGTTATCAGCTGTCAAATAGTTGAGACTATCATAGAGACAGGTGATGAGGTCAAAGCTTGCGGGTTCGAGGGCTGATTGATGCGGTGAAGGGCCTGTTGGTGTACGAGAGGGCAACGCACGCAGATCGGCCTCGATCAGAGTCACCGCGAAACCGGCTGCCCGGGCACGGGCGTGAGCGAAGGCCAGCATCTGGGGCGAGCGATCAACGCCGACGGTTGTGATCCCGGCGGCAGCAAAGACGAAGGTAGCCGCCCCCGTCCCACAGGCAAGATCAAGCGCCCGTCTGGGCATGTGGGGCAACGCTGCCAGGATGCGCTTGGCAAGAGTGGCCGCAAAAGCGGTCTGGCCGATGGCATCATAGATAGATGCGTAGTCATGGTAGATCACGGCTTAGGCGGCGAGTTGCTCCCACTGGGCATATTTGGCGGCAAGTAGCGTCTCAAGCTCGGCGTATTGTGTGCCAAGGTCGGTGATCTGCTTGATATTCTGGGCCACACTGGCGGCTTCTAGCTCGGTTTTGAGCCGCCCAAGCTCTTGTTCGAGCAGGGCAACTTCTTGTTCGAGCAGGGCAAGACGTCGCTTCCGCTGACGTTCTTCGGGATTTTGGCGAATGGGCTCGGGCCGGGCCGCCTGCGACGTCGGCAAAGCTTTGGGTAACTCGGGTTCCCGTGGTTCGGGTTCCCGGGGCACCCGGGCCGCTTCAGCTTCACGGCTGGTAACAAAATCGGTATAACCACCGATATATTCCCGGACACGGCCCTGGTCGACGAACCAGATCTTATCGGCGAGCGCATCAATGAAATAGCGGTCGTGGGACACAAAGAGGATCGAACCGGGATATTCTTTGAGCACCCCCTCAAGCGCTTCACGGGCACCGATATCGAGGTGATTGGTTGGCTCGTCGAGGATCAGCAAATTGCCAGGCAGCAACGTCAGTTGGGCGAGCGCCACCCGCGAGCGCTCACCGCCACTCAGGTCGCCGACCCGCTTGAAGACATCATCGCCACTGAAGAGGAAACGACCAAGCAGATTGCGGGCGGCAGGCTCGCCAAGGTTTGGACGAACCCTGGTCAATTCTTCAATCACGGTCGCATTCCAATCGAGCACATCGTGGCCTTGCGCATAGTAGCCAGGGTGAACCTGGTGGCCGAGCCGCGGATGCCCTTGGAGGGGCTTGAGTTCATTGAGGATTGTGCGCAACAACGTTGTCTTGCCGCTGCCATTGGGTCCAAGGAGCGCGACCCGGTCGCCACGATGCATCGCCACATCATCGGCGCGGAGCAAGACGCGTGGCTCAGAGTCATTGGTGCGATCACCAGGGTACCCAATCACCAGTTTATCGAGGGCAAGTACAAGCTCACCGCTACGCAACTGCGTATCGAGGAAGAGGCGTAATTTGGCCTGATCCTTTGGGCGTTGCACCAGGCTATCACGCTTGAGACGATCGAGGCGTTTCTCACGGCCTTTCGCCTCGCGGGCACGCTGACCGGCCTTGTAGCGTCGAATAAAATCCTCTGTTTTGGCGATGTAATCCTGCTGCGCCTGAAATTCCTTGAGACGCCGCTCCATCCGTTCAGCCTTGAGTTCCAGATATTTATTGTAGGCAGCAGGGTACTCTTCGAGGCGACCGGCATCTATTTCGAGTGTACGTTTTGTCACGCGATCGAGGAAGTAGCGGTCGTGCGAAATAACGATCAGCGTACCGTCCCAATTGCGCAGAAACTGCTCGAGCCACTCGAGCGCCTGCATATCGAGGTGATTGGTCGGCTCATCGAGGAGCAACAGATCGGGGTCTGAAAGCAGCGTTGCCGCTAAGGCTGCACGGGTCTTCTGACCACCAGAAAACTGACTGAGGCGCTGTTGGTGCTGAGCCTCGTGAAAGCCCAGGCCCTGGAGGGTTCGCTTGATGCGCGGCTCGATCTCATAGCCGCCGCCGTGCTCAAAGCGTGCGCTTAACTCACCATACGCTTCCATCGCCTCGGCCCAACCAGGGGCATCGGTCGCGGCAATGACTGGCTCGAGCGCAAGCATCTCGGCCTGCAGATCGGCCAGATTGCTCAGCGCCGCCTCCATCTCTTCCCATAGCGTCCGGTCACCTTGAAAGCGCACCTCTTGGGCCAGATAGGCCACACGCAGGCCACGCGCCGCAGCGACCTGACCACTATCGGCTGCCTCGAGACCACCAATGATTTTGAGCAACGTACTCTTGCCGGCACCATTGACGCCAACAAGGGCCACTTTATCACCACGGGCAACCTGAAAGCTCAGATCCTGAAAGATCTGCTCGGCACCATAATACTTGCCCAGATTGCCAACACTTAACAACGTCATAGCACGCCTGAAAACTTTCTCGTACGGATACAATCACCATCACGTATCATTATACCATTGCCCGTGCCAAACACCGGCCTTTGCCCCATGCCACTCGACCTTCTGCGCTGGTTTGGCGAGCTTTGCTCGCCAAGCCAGCGCAGAATATCTACAAACCCTGTAACCTTTTTGTGCAACGCTGCATCATATCAGCAAAGAAGCGTGCAAAGCGCACAACTGGAAACAAAACGTCTCGATTCTAGGAGGATGGTCTGTATGTTGAATGTTGCACAACGTTGGTTTGGTCTGCGGCGGGATCTTGGTGAGCGCTATTCACCCCTCTATTTTCTGGCCTCGCTGGGGAACGGAGGCATGGCGGTTGCGTTTTTCATTTATCTGAACTTCATGGTACCGCACCCCCAGACGCCGATTGTCACCTTCGATAGCATTGCGGCGTTCTTGAATGGTGCTGGTGTCGTACAGAGCTTCCTGGTCTTCTTGGGCATGGCAGCCATTCTCTTCTTTGCTTTCCGCCATCTGCGCCTGCTCTTCTGGAATTTGCGCGAGTACGCTGCCTTTCGCCGCACGCCGGCCTACGAGCGGATGTTGAACAACAACAGCGCTGTTGCGACGATGGCCCTGCCATTGACGTTGGGCATGACGGTGAACGTGCTCTTTGCAACCGGGGCCGTCTTTGTGCCGGGTCTCTGGAACATTGTCGAGTATCTCTTCCCCTTCTCGTTGACCGCTCTGCTGCTGGTTGGCATTCTGGCCCTGCGGATCTTCATGAACTACTTTGGCCGGATGCTGATGGCAGGCAACTTTGATTACGACAAAAACAACAGCTTTAGCCAGCTGCAGGCGGCGATGGCCTTCTCAATGGTAGCCGTTGGTCTGGCTGCACCTGCCGCAATGAGTGGCAACAAGATCACGATTACGGTCAGCATTCTGGCCTCAATGCTCTTCCTTGGTGCCGCCGTCTTGATTGGCCTGCCCAAGATGATCCTCGGCCTGCGTGGGATGCTGCTGAACGGTCTGAACCTCGAAGCTGGTGCAAGTCTCTGGATCCCCATTCCAATCCTGACGCTGGCGGGGATTGCCCTGCTGCGCATCAGCCACGGTCTGCATCACGGCTTTGGCCTGCACACCACCGAGCCGGGGATGATGTTCTTGCTGACGGGCTCGATCCTGATGTTGCAGCTGAACTTTGCGGTGGGTGGTTTCATTGTCCTGCACAAAGTCGGCTACTTCCGCACCTACCTGATGGGTGAAGGCCGCAGCCCGGCGAGCTATGCGCTGATCTGCCCCGGTGTCGCCCTCTTCGTCTTCGGAATGTTCTTCTTGCACGTTGGTCTGGTACAGAACGGCGTCGTTGACAAGTTCTCGTTTGGCTACTATGCCGTGCTTGCACCGCTGGTTGCCATCCAGATCGTCACAATTGCCTCAATTTTCCAACTGGATAGCAAGCTCATCCGACCTGAGGTCGCGGCTGCCCCGGCGGTTGATCCTGTCGCAGCGCGATAATCTGTGAAGTACTATGGTGCTTCGTGACAGACAAGCAGGCCAGCTTAGCTGGCCTGCTTGTCTGTCACGAAGCACCATGACGCAAAGGTCATGTTACAATAGCGAGAATGCTGGTCGTTGTTGGCTCGACCACGCTAGGTTTCGATCACAACACCTATGGACGCTGTGCTGGTGCTTGAGGATGGACGGGTGTTTCCGGGGCGTTCGTTTGGGGCGACCGGTGAACGCATTGGTGAGGTTGTTTTTCATACGGGGATGACTGGCTATCAGGAGATCCTGACTGATCCGTCGTATAGCGGGCAGTTGGTGACGATGACGGCCCCCCATATTGGCAATACTGGGGTGAATGATTTTGATCCCGAGTCGTTCAAGCCCCAGGTGGCTGGTTTCATTGTTCGTGCGTATAGCGAGGATTATAGTTCGTGGCGCGCCCGCGGCAGCCTGGCGCAGTTGCTGCGCGACCACCAGATTGTGGCGATTGCCGAGATTGATACACGCGCTCTGACCCGCCATATCCGTACGGCAGGGGCCATGCGCGGCATTCTTTCAACCACTGGTGAGGCGGTGGCAACCCTGCTTGCCAAGACCCGCCAGGCCCCTTCTATGGAAGGCCTCGATCTGACGAGGGTGGTGACCTGCGATGAGTCCTATGGTTGGAGTGAAGGGTCGGCCCCGTTTGGGCCAGATTATGGCACGACACTGCTGCCACCCCTGACTCGCCATGTGGTCGCGTATGATTTCGGGCTCAAGCGCACCATTCTGCGCCGCCTGGCCGATCACGGCTGTCGGGTCACGGTTGTTCCGGCGCAGACTCCGGCCAGCGAGGTGCTGGCGATGCAGCCTGATGGGGTCTTCTATTCCAATGGGCCGGGTGATCCTGCAGCGGCAGCCTATGCGGTCGAGACGCTACGCGGGTTGCTCGGCAAGGTGCCCGTCTTTGGCATTTGCCTGGGGCATCAGTTGATGGGGTTGGCACTCGGCGGGCGCACCTACAAACTTCCGTTTGGGCATCACGGGGCCAATCATCCCGTCCGCTATCTGCCCACCGGGCGGGTCGAGATTACGTCGCAAAACCATGGGTTTGCTGTTGATCCCGACAGTTTGCCAGCCGAGGTGGAGATTACCCACATCAATCTGAATGATCAGACGGTCGAAGGGTTGCGCCATCCTGGTCTGCGCTGTTTCAGTGTGCAGTACCATCCCGAAGCCGGGCCCGGCCCGCACGATGCAACGTACCTCTTCCGCGACTTTGTCAGCATCATGGAGGGCAAAGGTTGACTGAGACGCCAGAGGGCGACGTTGATCCGCGGAACCGCCTGAATGAGTTGACGGGGCGCGAGTGGGTCTATGCGTTGCGTTCGGTGATCAGTACGGCGTATCCAACCAGCGGACCCGAGAGCTATGCCCACGATCTGCGGCGGAAGCACCCTTCGCCCAAGCCACCGCAGTTGTTGGCCGAACTGGTGCGTTTTTTTACACGACGTGATGGGCGCGTGCTTGATCCCTTTGCCGGCGTGGGCGGTACCTTGATCGCCTGTTCCCTCGAAGGACGGCAGGCGGTAGGGGTTGACCTGGAACCGCAGTATGGCACGATCTACCAGGCAGTCTGTGAACGCCTCGGTCTCGCTCCACAACCCTACCTGATTGGGGATGCCCGGCGTCTGACGAGCATCCCCGAGGTGCAGGCAAAACCGTTTGACCTGATTCTGACGGATCCGCCGTACGCTGCGATGCAGGCGCGTGCGAAGACCGGGGAGCGCAAAAAACGGGGGCAAGGTGCCGCAACACCCTTTACGCATTCACCCGACGATCTGGGCAACCTCGCGTATAACGCCTTCCTCGACGCCTTGCACGACATCGTGGCAGAGGCCCTCACCCTGCTCAAACCCCGCGGGCACCTCGTCCTCTTCACCAAAGATCTCCAACCAACCGCCGAACACCACAACATGCTGCATGCCGACATCGTTGCAAAGCTGCGCCAGCTCCCAGCGCTAGAATATCGTGGCTATCGCATCTGGCACGACCAGAGCATGAACCTCTACCCGTTTGGGTATCCCTTTGCGTTTGTTGCCAACCAGCACCATCAGTTCATCTTGATCTTTCGCTATCTCCCAGCATAAGGGCAAGGCACCCGCTTCAAAGAGTTTGACGCAGAGGCGCAGAGGTTTGTGGGGTATCGCTCTGCGCAGGATTGCGTTGCGCGATTGTGCCCGGCCCGTACTACGGTGGCGTGATGCGTTCCCAGCGTGATTGCATCGTCGCCTGGCTCGGATGCGTCAGATCGAGCGTGGCTGTCCAGCGATAGGAACGGGGCCATGCGGTGAAATCAGCGGCCATCAAGTAGATCAACTGCACGGTCCATTTTGACTCATTCGGATACCAGCCGCCACTGGGGATTGCTTCGAGCGTGACCGTTGACCCCTGACGCTTCAGCGCATACTCGCCAATCACCTGGCCGACGCTCGGGTCTGCCGCGATGGTAAAGATGCCCGACGTTGAGGCCCCCTCAGCTAGATTGACCAGATTGGGCAACGGGGGTGTAAAAGCAACCGTGACTTCGTGGTCGTTGAAACTGCGACGTAGCTGCGTAATCTCGGGTTGGCCCTGATTATCACCGAGCTCAACGGTGAGCTCACCGAGCCGCGCCTCGGTCGCGCTGAGGTGTTCGAGGGGCGTCATGGGGCCGTCATAGGCCGGGTTGAGCGTGGCGATGACGGGATCAGGGCTATAGCGCATGAAATACATCCGCGTGCCATCAATCGGTACGGGCATTTTATCAGGCGTATGGCTCTTCCCATCGATCAGCAGCGTGACCTCGGTTGCGGCCTGGCGGACAAAATAGAAGTCATGCAGCAACACGAGCGGCAGGGCTGAAGGCGACGTTGCGGCCTGGCCCATTGGTGCAAGCAGGCCAAAGGGACGTCGTGGCGCGGGGTTACGTTCGCTAATCGCCACTTCAATCGAGCGCCCTAACGCATCCTCAAAGGCAAACGCGGCTTCGACCCCGGTTTCCGTGACACGAAAAGAGGCGTCAGCCAGGGGGCGTTCGAGCATCAGATTCAGCCCATCGCCAGCAATCGCGTAAGTCGCAGGATCAAGCCGCACGCCGGGTTGGTGGTAGACGTCCACCTTACCATCAACCCGCCAGGCAATCACAATCAAACCAGTGCCATGGCGTTCATCATCAAAAACTTGTGGTTCAAAGCCCAGATAGATCGCATCCGGATCTTCGCCAAAATTGATCAGCAGCAAGCGCTGCATCGGATCAATCTCAAGCTGAAACGGCGTATAGAGTGGCCCGGTTGCGGTACCAGCATAGATTGACGGAGGGTTTGTTGTCGTCGCAGGTATAGGAACAGGCCGTGTACGCGCACGCAACACATATGTCACAAGCGCACTGATACTCAGCACACCAACAATAACCATGAGCAGCAAGAAGCGATGACGACTACGACGTGGGCTATGGTTAGGCGTAGCTTGAATCATAGCGGTAGATTTCCTTTCGTACTCGGGAGAGGTGGGAACCTACGGTTCCAAATACCCCGCCAGAGAGTCGGCCACAGGCTCGCGCTTAGGCTCAGTATACACGATAAAGTTTGGGTGATGAGCCACCTTAATGGTCTTTCAGGGCATAATCCGGTATGCGCGGCACGGGCTAGACCTCACAGGTCTGTTAGACCTTGTGTGAGAGGCCGCCCTCCCCCGCTGGGCAGGCGCGCCGAAACGAAAGATCTGTGAGGTCTGGTCGAGCGGATTCATTTCTGGAAGACCATTAAGGCGGGCGAGGGACGGTGCTACAATGAGGCGTTGGGTTCATGGCATATTTGATGGGCTGATGAAAGGTCTGTCATGCTGATAGTGCAAGCGCTGCTTTTTAGTGCCGTGCAATGTTGCCTTCTGATCTTCTGCGGTCTTGGCTTGGCGATGCTGGTGTTGCCAGCAACGTTGCGTGACCATGAAATGACCCTGGCGCCTGCGTTCGGGCTGGCGTTTCTGGCGATCATAGGGTTCTATGGGACAATCACTGGTTTTACGCTGCGCATGATCCTGCCGGTCGCGCTGCTAGTTAGTGGCGGTTTACTGGTTAGCGCAATGATGACCCGGAAGCACAAACGGCTTCCAGGAATCTTGCCAGTAGGTGAGCTACTGCCCTTGCTTGGAATCAGCATGGTGTGCTGGCTGCTCTGTGTTGCGCCTGCATTGGCTTTTGGGCGTCTGATGTCGTTTGGCTATGGGCTCGATGTTGAATTTTATATGTCGCTGGCGGCTTATCTCAAAGAGTATAGCTATCCGACGCTGGCCACCGCCCCGGCTGGCCCGCTCCGTTCATTGCTGCTGAATCAGCCCATTCATCTGATCGCGTTTGGCGCAACCTATGCCCAGGGCATAGCCGATCTTGTTGGGGGATGGGAGAGTTGGGATAGCTGGATGCCGTTTCAGGCTACCCTGCGGAGCGTTGGGTTGCTGGCGCTCTATGCGTTGCTGCGAGGTGCCCTCGGTGTGCAACGAGCAGGTGCGTTGCTGGGGGTAGCCTTGACGGCCCTGAGTAGTCTGTTGCTCTGGTTGACCTATAACAACTTTAGCGCGAGTCTCGCTGCGCTGGCTGTATTGCCCGCGGCGCTTGCCGTGACGCTGCTGGCCCTGCAAGAGGGTGGTAAGCGAACAATCTTTGGAGCTGGTTTGTTGATGGGCGGGCTCACCTGTCTCTACTGGCCGATCCTGACGGCTTTTGGGGCGCTGGGGCTAGGATTGGGGCTTGCAGCGCTCATTGCCCGTCGCGATGCGCCTGGAGCAATCGTGATGCGCGGCGTTGCGTTGCTGGCACTTGGCGGGATCATTGGGTTGGTGCCGAATCTGCGTGCGCCCGAGGCTTTCCCTGGGATGTTTGAGGCGGAAGCCCCGTTTATGGGGATCGACTTTCTTGTGCCACCACCGATCCTGGCTGGCTGGCTGCGTTTTACCCATCCCGAGCCAATCGATCCGACGGGTACTGAAGTGGGGCTAGGCTGGCTGGCCCTGGTCGCAGGCGCACTGCTGCTTGGGCACGGTGTCTGGCGTGGTACAACGCAGCGTGGGGCAACGCTTGGACTCGCCCTATGCGCGCTGATCTATCTGCTGGGGTTGCGTTTTGTGGTCGCCTATCCGTATGGCTACTTTCGTGGGGCAAGCTATATGGCCCCACTGCTGCTTGGGTTAGCCGGTGCCGGCATTGGCGCAACTGGTGCCGCAGTCGGTCAGCGCCGCGTGGTTCAGGTCGTCGGTGCGATGTTAGCATTGGTTGTGCTTGTGGCAAGCAGCACGGCTAGCCTCGGGACAACACGAACGTATGCGAGTGGGCCACGGGGCTATAGCCTTGCGACTGATGATCTGCGCCATCTTGCGACCGATCTCGTGCAACCCGGCCCGGTCTTCTTCTCACCAGCCGCAGCTACCGCACTCTGTGGCACGACGCAGGGGGCCTGGGCCTACTGGTTGCGTGATCGTCCGCTGGAGGGGTTCGTGCGGGGGACTTTTGCCTCAAGTGACAATCCACGCGGCGCGGCAATGCCCGCCTACGCGGTTCTGCTGCATGACGAAAACCCGCTCGACCACGGCTTTGCAACCCAGGCCCTCTGGCGCGATGAGTTGGTCGCAGTCTATCCTGCCCCCGCTGAACGCATCGCCTGGCTAAGCGGCCTGAAACCGTATCACGTCGCACCGGCCTGCCCCGCAACCGTGACGAATCGCTTCCGCGCCAGCCACGGGCTGGGAGCGTATATAGCTGCGGCACCTGAAGAGCCCCTGGAGATCTATGCTTCTGCTGAGAGCTTGAGCCTTGCCCCGGTCTCTGATCTCACACCAGCCAAAAATAACTTTGAATTGGCGCTTGTCTCGCTGATCACCCAGACCATCGATCTCACGATAGGCAACGAAACGCAGCGTCTTAACCTCACGCCCGGGCTGAACATTTATCAGACCGGCACCATATCAGTGCCAGTGCGCGTTGTCTTGCAACCAGCCGCTGAACCCGTGCAGATGCACTGGGCCGCTCTCGAAAAGAGCAAGCTCAAAGCCTCTAGCCTCAAACCTGCCCGCAATCGGCTCATCCTTGATGTCACGACCAGCACGAGCCCGCTTGAGACCGAGGCCGAGATTGATCTGCGCATACGTAATCAGAGCACGCAACAGTTACGGCTTGCCATCGAGATCTACGAAGAAGTCACAGGCTACCGTGGAACCCCCGGTCATTATGCCGGCACAACAATGACCCTGCCCGATGATGGCGACTACCAGCTGCGCCTTGATCTCCAGACCCCGGCGGCGGATCTCGATGGCACAGATATCGATCTGCAAGCCATTGACCTGCGCGACGGGCAATACTTCGCCAGTCTCTGGGTGTACCAGGGCGAACAGATACGCCGGTTCATTCCGCTCGTCGCCTTTGCGCGGCGCAATGGCCTGGTCGAAGATATCGAACCACTGAGTGCCAATACGGTAGCGGTAACGATTGACCCACCCGCGCAGACGCTTGAAGCCACCTTTGGCGCGCTTGCCTCGCTGGAAGGCTACGAACTGAGTGAAGAACGGCTGCGTGGTGGCGACAACCTGCGGCTCAGCTTGCTCTGGCGGGCCGAGGCACCGGCAACGCAACCCTACCTCGTCTTTGTACAACTGCTTGACGCCAACGAGCAAAAAATCGCCCAATGGGACGGATTAGCCGGTGGCGACTGGCGGCCCATCAGCGTATGGCAACCGGGCGAACGACTTTGGCAAGACATACCTCTGACAATCGCACCGGATGCACCTCCGGGCCGTTATCGTGTTGTCATCGGATTATATGATCCGGGAACGGGTGAACGGCTTGCGCTTGACAACAACGGCGACATGCTAACCCTGACTGAGGTAGAGGTGAGCGACGTATCTGCTCGGCCACAGTGATCCGTTCATGCTCTGTTGCCAGAATTGTAAAGATGATGTATAGTGTATGCACAGGTATTGCACAATATCTTCACAGATACGTTATCGTGGAAAATAGTGAATAGAGAGAAAGAAGAAACACCCATGCAGATCTATGATTTTGAAGCACCGTTGTTGGACAACACCCCACAGTCGCTTGCCGCCTATCAAGGCAAAGTCGTCCTGATTGTCAATGTTGCCAGCAAATGTGGTTTTGCGCCGCAATACGCTGGGCTCGAGGCGTTGTATGAGCGGTATAAAGATGATGGCCTGGTCATCCTTGGGTTTCCGTGCAACCAGTTTGGCTTTCAAGAGCCAGGCAACGCCGAAGATATCCAACAGTTTTGTTCGATGACCTACGGGGTCAACTTTCCGATTTTTGCCAAAGTTGACGTGAATGGCCCGACGGCCCATCCGCTCTATGACTACCTCAAGCGTGCCCAACCTGGCTTTCTGGGGAGCGAGGCAATCAAATGGAACTTCACCAAATTCCTGATTGACCGTAACGGAACCGTTCGGCGGCGCTATGCCCCGACCGACACCCCCGAAGCGATTGAGCGCGACCTTATCGAACTCTTGAAAGCCAAGGCCCCCGAAGCCGTGCTATAGATGCAAGAGGGTAACGCAAAAAGGCCAGCAACGCTGGCCTTTTTGCGTTGCCCTCGACAAAACTTACCCCTTGACGCGACGCATGATCGCCTCAACATCAAGGCCAGCCTGTTTCGCAAGACGGATCTGCTCAAGCAGACGTGCTTCAGCTTCAGCTTTGCGCGTCTCGGCATCAGTGAGGCGGCGTCGGTCGTCGTCAGCTATCAGCAAGCGATCCTCGCGGGCCTGATCTTCAGTCCACTTCCACACTTGCTCAAAAAAGAGGCCAGTTTCACGAAAGAGTAGCGTAAAGATCCCGGTATTATTCTCACCGACCGGACGATTGCTCATAACACGCTCCTTGAAATCAAGCTCCGCTGCCCCTATTGTATGACGTGGGAGGCAAAAAGTCAACGCAAAGAACGTGACCGGTTGTGAAACTACACCACTCTTTTATATTGCATTTGCGTAGATGTGATGCTATAATCCAGCGAGCAATGGTTTGCATATATGAAATGGGGGCAGCAATGAGGGCATTGCACCAGTTTCGTTCACCGATGGCTCAGACGGCAGCGAGGCGTTATATTGATCTCGGTGGGCAAGCGGTTCATATCTTTCAATTTGCTGCACCTGTCGATCTGGCGTATGAATACTTCTGCGATGTCCCAGCCGTCTTCGAACTCTTGCCCGATGCCCTGAGTTGTTATCCGTATGGGCCAGACCGCTATCGTTTGACCGTCGGGGCAACTGACGGGCATGGACACAATATGGCGGCGGTCTTTGATCTCTATGCACACCACGAGCCTGGCAAGGCTATTCGGATCCATCCAGCCAAGGATGGACCCCCTCTTTCTGCCGACGAGGGCCTGTTCCACGGCTCACTCTCGGCCGATGCGTTCTTTCGGCCAGGGCGTGATTGTACCCTCATTGAGTATGCCGTTGAGATTGACATGTCGATCCCGGTGCCCAATGTGCTGCGGATGATGCCAACGACCCTGCTTCAGTCGATTGGCGAACGCACGATGTCTTTCAAGATGACCCAGATGCTCAATGGTTTTACCCGCGGCATTACCAATGATTTCCATCTCTGGGCCAATGGGGTAGCCTAAAACGAAAGCCTGGCTCCTGCGATGAAGAAGCGGCGCGAGAACCTCGTTCTCGCGCCGCTTCTTGCTTCCCACGCATGCGTTACCAGCGCGAGCCACCACCAACCTGACGCTCAGCAAGGCTTTCAAGCGAAGCTTTGAAGGTCACCGTGCCAAGCGTGATCATGCTTCCTTCTTCGATGCGTTGCTGGGACGTGACTGGTTCGCCATTGACAAAGACGGTAGCCCGAGGATCAAGCGGCACAATAAACCAGCGATCAAGGATCGTCCGCAATTCGGCATGAAGGGGCAAAATGAGGCGATCCAGCAAGATCATGTCACATCCCGGGGTAGAGCCGATAATGGTACTACGACCAGTTACAACGGTTGTTTCGCCAACACGTGAGCCTGAAACACCAAGCAATGCGAGTGCGCGTGCCATGTCACTCTACTTTCTACCAGAGGAAAATTTTTGTTGTGGATCTTTAACTACTATAGTGCCGGCGTGTGTTGATGTCAAGATGGAACGAAGGAATAAACTTTGTTGACGCTTATTGGTGCCCATGGTACAATGTCGTGCGCTGGTCGGGGTAGCTCAGCGGTAGAGCAAACGGCTCATAATCGTTAGGTCGCGGGTTCAAATCCCGCCCCCGACACCACCAAGACGATGGAACGTACCTACGTTCCATCGTTTTCATCTTTAGCTTATGCACGAGCCGCTTCATCATCATGTACGCACGGTGTTGCGTCGGTACCACCTCGACCATCCTGAGGTGCTGCTGCTCGTCGCTGTGTCGGGTGGCCCCGATTCGCTGGTCTTATTGCACGTGCTGACCAGGTTGCGTGCGCAGGGTGGCGCGCAGCTCCATGTTGCCCATCTTGATCACGGGATTCGCCCCGAGGCTGCTGCCGAGGCTCAGTATGTTGCGATGCTTGCCGCAACTTGGGGCGTGCCTGCAACCTTGGCCCGCCGCGATGTGCCAGCCCTCGCGAAGGCCCACGCCGAAGGTTTGCCTGCGGCCGCACGCCGTGCCCGCTATCACTTTCTGGCCTCAACAGCGATGGAGATCGGGGCAGGCGCGGTGCTTGTCGCCCATCACGCCGACGATCAGGCCGAAACGGTCTTGCTCCATCTCCTCCGTGGGGCCGGTCTCGCCGGGCTGCGCGGTATGCGCGAAGCGGTTTCCTGGGATGCATGGGCACCCTCTGAGCGCTCACGTCCCACGCAGGACGGGCCGGCGCTCCTCCGCCCTCTGCTTGCTATTCCTCGTGAACAACTGCTCGCCTACGTGGCCCACCAGGGCCTCGAACCGGTTGATGATCCGAGTAACCGCGCTGAACGCTATGCTCGTACGCGGATCCGTCAGTTGTTGCCGATCCTTGCCAACGAGAATCCCCAACTTGTCGCCGCTCTTGGGCGTACGGCCCAGATCCTGGCCGATGATTATGCCTTTATCCAGAGCCAACTTGATCAGGTCTGGCCTGACCTCGCCACGGTAGGTGAAGGGTTCGTGGCCTTGCAACGCGAGCGCGTGCTTAACCTGCCGCTGGCCTTGCAACGCCAGGCCCTGCGTCGTGCCGCCGAACACCTTGGGGTCACTGATCTGAGCCTGACGCTGATCGAGGCGGTGCGTGAGGCAATGTCCCACGTCGGACGTCAGTTTCAACTTGGGCATGCGCTCGCGCTTGAGGTGGAATATGCTACCCTGCTGCTCTATCAACCGGGCTATCGGCAGACTGCTGATGTTCCCCAATTGAGCAACGATGAAATCCACTTGCCCGTTCCGGGTGTCGTCGAACTGGGCAACGGGTGGCGGTGCGTTGTCCAGGAAGAACCGCCCCCTGAACCAGATGCGTGGTGGGTCGCCCTGGATGCTGACCGGCTCGCTGGATCACTCATCCTGCGCCGTCGACGCGCCGGGGATCGGTTTCGTCCCGTCGGTGGGCCGGGCAGCCGGAAAGTGCAAGATTTTATGGTTGACCGCAAACTGCCGCGCCGCCTGCGGGATAGCTGGCCGCTGCTCGCTACCCCGACAGCAATTGTCTGGCTTGCCGGGTTGCGTGCGGATGAACGCTTTCTTGCCAGCCCAACGACTCAGCGTACAATATGGGTAGGGCTTGTTTCATAACGGATACGCAGGTTTCCCGGCCAGGGAATGCCGGGGTGAGAAGAGGAGTTCAATGCGCGATGACATTGCTAGGGTCTTGATTCCATCCGATCAAATCCAGTCACGGGTTCATGAGTTGGCAAGGCAGATTACTCAGGATTATGCCGAGTGTGACACCCTCTTGCTGGTGGGGGTGCTCAAGGGATGTGCGACCTTTATGGTGGATCTGGCACGTGCCATTGACCTGCCCCTGTCGATAGACTATATTGCCATTGCGAGCTATGGTGCCAGCACCGAGTCGAGTGGCGTTGTCCGGATGCTCAAGGATCTCGAGACGGATATTGCCGGTCGCCATATCTTGATTGTCGAGGATATTATTGATAGCGGTCTGACCCTTGCCTATTTGTGTGCCCAACTTCAGCGGCGGAACCCCGCCAGTCTGCGTATCTGTACCCTGCTCAATAAGCCCGAACGCCGCAAAGCCGAGGTCAAGGTTGATTATCTGGGCTTTGATATCCCCAATGAGTTTGTGGTTGGCTATGGCCTGGATTATGCTGAACGTTACCGCAATCTCCCTTATATCGGCATTCTGCGCCCCGAAATCTATGCCGAGTGATCTAGATTACAAATATGGTGTGATCTGGTTCCCTTGAAGCAGGCGCATCACTCTGTTATACTGCAATATACGTTCACAATGCCTCCGGTTAGGGTGTTGGGGCCTACGGCCCCCAAAAATTGAGTTGTAGTTGGTCAACAACACCAGCTGTGCTGGCATTGTTGACCAACTACAATACGGGTTTGAAAGACTCCCGAGTTGGCACGGAGAGAGCACAGAGCTTTTGGAAGGGTAGAAGTAACATATGGGTGACAATCGCTGGCTGAAAAATAGTTTTGTCTATCTGATCATTCTGGTCGCGGCTCTGGCGCTCTTCTTTCAGTATTTTGGTGGCTCAACAACCCAAAATAATGAAAAAGGTATCGCCGAAGTCATTACTGATATCGAGGCTGGGCGCGTTGCAACAATTCAAGCCCAGGCCGGTGATGAGCAGATCATTGTCCAATATCGTGATGGGAGTGAGTATCGCTCGCGCCTCGAGACTGGTGATAGTGTGATGTCGCTGCTGGCAAGCTATGGTATTCCTTTGAATAGCAATGATGGCGGGCCGGTGAGTGTTCAGGTTGCCCCTGCACCAGCATGGGGTGGTCTGCTGAGCATCTTTACGATCTTGTTGCCAACCTTGCTGCTGATTGGTTTCTTTGTCTTCTTTATGCGCCAGGCGCAGGGTTCGAATAATCAGGCGATGTCGTTTGGCAAGAGCCGCGCACGCATGTTTGCCGGTGATAAGCCAACGGTGACCTTTGCCGATGTCGCCGGACAGGAAGAGGCGAAACAGGATCTGACCGAGATTGTCGAGTTCCTGAAGTTCCCTGATAAGTTTGCCGCCCTCGGTGCCCGTATTCCGCGTGGTGTGCTGATGGTTGGCCCTCCCGGCACAGGCAAGACGCTCCTGTCGCGTGCGGTCGCCGGTGAGGCTGGGGTGCCTTTCTTTAGCATCTCTGGTTCTGAGTTTGTCGAGATGTTTGTTGGTGTTGGTGCGTCGCGTGTGCGTGATCTCTTCGATCAGGCCAAGCGCAATGCGCCGTGTATCGTTTTTATTGATGAGATCGATGCGGTTGGCCGTCAGCGTGGGGCCGGGCTCGGTGGTTCGCACGATGAGCGCGAGCAGACGCTCAACCAGATCCTGGTCGAAATGGATGGCTTCGATACCAATACCAATGTGATTGTGGTCGCCGCCACCAACCGGCCCGATGTGCTCGATCCGGCGTTGATCCGGCCCGGTCGTTTCGACCGTCAGGTTGTGCTTGATGCACCCGATGTCCGTGGCCGCATTGATATCCTCAAGGTGCATACCAAGGGCAAGCCACTGGCTGATGATATCAACATGGAGATCATTGCCCGTCTGACGCCTGGCTTCTCGGGGGCTGATCTGATGAATGCGGTCAATGAGGCCGCCATTCTGGCCGCCCGGCGCTCGAAGAAGAAGATCGGGATGTCTGAACTTCAAGACTCGATCGAGCGTGTTGCGCTCGGTGGCCCCGAGCGCCGCTCACGGGTGATGACTGACCGCAAAAAACTGGTGGTTGCGTACCACGAGTCAGGACACGCGATTACTGGTGCGGCCATGCCCCGCGCCAATCGCCTCCAGAAGGTGACGATTATTCCGCGTGGTCGCGCCGGTGGGTATGCCCTCTTCTTGCCGGATGAGGATAACCTGGGCCTGCAGAGCCTGGCCTACTTCAAAGCTGATATGGTTGTGGCGATGGGTGGCCGTGCCGCCGAAGAGATTATCTTTGGGCCAGAAGAGATTACGACTGGGGCGTCGGCTGACCTGGTCAGTGTGACCCGCACCGCTCGCTCGATGGTCACGCGGTATGGTATGAGTAATAAACTCGGGCCAATCGTCTTTGGCGAAAAGGAAGAGTTGATCTTCCTGGGCCGCGAGATTAGCGAGCAGCGCAACTATGGTGATGAGGTTGCCCGCCAGATCGACTCGGAAGTGCATCGCCTGGCGACCGAAGCCTACGAGACGGCCTATCAGGTTCTGATCAATAACCGTGATGTGCTCGACGATATGGCGAATGCCTTGCTCGAGTTCGAGACGGTCGAAGGTGAACAACTCGCTGAGTTGATGAGCCGGGTCAAGCCGATGGTGATTGATATGACCCGTCAGAATGGCACTCGGCAGCAGAATACACCTTCGCTGCCACCGCCTGCTTCAGGGACGTTGCCCGCGTAACGTCTCGCAGAAACACTAACGCAAAGGGGGCCACAAGGCCCCCTTTGCGTTGCTGCTTTTTACTCTGTAACCTAATTGCTGCTCTGGTGCCGAAGCCAGTGCTCCCTTCGGCACCAGAGCAGCAGACGTACTTCACAAACTACTTGTCTTATACCAATTCCGCCTGAAGGAGCCGCATGGTCATGCTGAGCGCAGCGAAGCATGACCATGCGGCCTCCTCAACGGTAAATGGTCTTTTAGTCGGCGTTGTCAATCTGCGCCCGCTGCAAACTACCACTATAGTCGACATAGACGCTCTTCCACTCGCTAAACACATCAAGCATTGTCGGCCCCGCCTCGCGGTGGCCGTTGCCGGTCGCTTTTACCCCGCCAAAGGGCAGGTGTATTTCGGCGCCGATCGTTGGTGCATTGATGTAGACAATGCCTGCTTCGAGTTCGTGCATTGCCCGGTAGGCTGCATTGATGTCCCGCGTATAGATCGACGAAGAGAGCCCATACGCGACATCGTTGGCGACGGCAAGGGCTTCATCAAGGCTCTCAACTTCGATGACACTCAAGACCGGCCCAAAGATCTCCTCGCGGGCAATGCGCATCGTCGGACGTACCCCTGTAAAGATCGTCGGCTGCACAAACCAACCGTTGGCATACGATCCTTCGGTGAGCCGGTTCCCCCCACAGCGCAGCGTCGCCCCCTCGGATTTGCCCACCTCGATATAGCCAAGCACCCGCTCGAGTTGCGCTTCATTGACCAGTGGCCCCATGTCGGTCGCGGGGTGCAAGCCGTTGCCAACGCGCAACGCCTGCGCACGGCCCACCAGGCGCTCGATCAAGGCCGCGGCGACCTTGCGATGGACAATGACGCGGCTGGTTGCTGTACAGCGCTGCCCTGTCGTGCCAAAGGCCGCCCAGACGACGCCCTGCTCGACCAGATCAAGGTCGGCATCGTCCATCACGATCAGCGGATTCTTGCCACCCATTTCGAGGCTGACCCGCTTGATCTGCCTGGCACCCAACTCGTAGACCAGACGCCCAACTTCGGTGCTGCCGGTAAAAGAGAGCACCGGCACATCGGGATGCTCGACCAGGGGCTGACCGGCACTCGGCCCGTGGCCGGTCACAATATTGACGACCCCCGGCGGCAAGCCTGCTTCAACGAGGCACTCGACCAGGTTAAAGGTACTGATTGATGCATCTTCACCGGGTTTGATCACCACCGTATTGCCACAGACGAGCGCAGGCAACATCTTCCACGACGCAATCGCCATCGGGAAGTTCCACGGCGTAATCATGCCAATCACGCCAATCGGCTGGCGCATACTCATCTGAAACTTGTTGGGCAACTCTGACGGCGTGGTGACCCCGTGCATCCGGCGTCCCTCACTGCCGGCGTATTGTGCCATACCAATAGCTTCGACAATATCGCCGCCCGCCTCAAAGAGCGGCTTGCCCATTTCACGGGTCAAATCGTGGCTATAGCGGTCTTTGCGGGCCAGGAGCAGATCGGCAGCCCTCAGCAAAATCTCGCCGCGGCGAGGTGCCGGCACCTTGCGCCAGGTTGCATAGGCCGCCTTGGCCGCAGTAACGGCGGCCTCAACATCATCGGCATTGCTATCCTGAAAGATGCCGACGACATCAGCGGTATCCGCCGGATTGCGCCGCTCAAACGTCTTGCCACCCAGACTCGGCACAAACTCCCCATTAATAAAATTCATGAACAGACGCGCCTCAGACATCCTTGTCTCCTTCTTCTTCAAACGAGCCTGGGTCTATGGTACCATATGGTCAAAGCTCAAAAATCAACCCTAACATGTGACTGCTGGCGACTATGCCGCGAGCAGTCACATGACCCTTGCCCCATTCTTTAGGCCTGCGATAGCAAGCATGGAACAAACGAGGCTTCCCGATGCGTGTTTCTCCACCTGAACAAGCGTTATTAGATCAATTGCTGCATTCACCACGTTTACCCGTTGTTGCCCAGCAGCTCGAGGCGATGCTTGCTGAGGAACGAGCGAAGCGACAACAGTTCATTGATGCGATTAGTGAAGCTGAAAAAGCCGAGTTTATTAATGGAGAGAAGATCGTGCATTCCCCAGTACGTTTACGTCATAATATTACTGCAAAGCGTCTGCTGATTTTGCTTGACACCTATGTCGGCAAGCACGATCTCGGGTATGTTGGCTATGAAAAGATGATGATCTCGCTGACACGCAATGACTATGAGCCGGATATCTGTTTCTTCAAGGCAGCGACTGCGAGCGGATTTGAGCCTGATCAGATGCGTTTTCCGGCTCCAGATCTGATTATCGAGGTTCTTTCGCCATTAACGGAAGCCAATGACCGAGGCGTGAAGTTTGATGACTATGCGGCTCACGGGGTTGATGAATACTGGCTGCTTGATCCGGTAGCCGAAATCATCGAGCAGTACTGGCTCGTTGATGGGCAGTACGAACTTGCCATCAAAGCACGCTCTGGGGAGATACGCAGCATTGTACTCAGTGCGTTTGTGATTCCCGTGCGGGCGCTTTTTGATGATGCCATCAACCGTGAAACGCTGCGTAGGCTAGTGCAAGGAGAAGGATAAGCCCGAAGCACGCTCTGCGGGCCTCGGGCTTGCTTGCCTTGCGCACAAAAAGCCAGCTACGCTGGCTTTTTGTGCGCAAGGCGGTGTTTGGTATTCTAAAGCGGAATATTGCCATGCTTGCGTGTAGGCATACTCTGGCGTTTGGTACGGGCGATTTTGAGGGCTTTGATCAGGGCGGGGCGTGTTTCGCGTGGTTCAATGACCGCATCAATGTAACCCCGTTCGGCGGCGACATAGGGATTCGCAAAACGGCTCTGGTAATCATTGATGAGTTCCGCCAGGCGTTGCTGCGGATCGCGAGCTTCGGCAAGCTCTTTGCGGAAGATGATGCGGACAGCGGCATCCACGCCCATCACGGCAATCTCGGCAGTCGGCCAGGCAAAGTTGAAGTCGGCGCGGATATGCTTCGAGGCCATCACATCATAGGCCCCGCCATAGGCTTTGCGGGTGATCACGGTCAGCTTAGGCACCGTTGCCTCACAATAGGCATAGAGCAACTTGGCACCGTGGCGAATAATGCCGCCATACTCTTGCTGCGTCCCCGGCATAAAACCCGGCACATCGACAAAGGTCAGCAGGGGAATATTGAAAGCGTCGCAGAAGCGCACAAAACGCGCCCCCTTGACTGAACTATCAATATCGAGGGTACCTGCCATCTGCATCGGCTGGTTGGCCACGACGCCGACGACATTGCCATCGAGGCGGGCAAAGCCGATCACAAGATTGCGTGCCCAGTAGGGCTGCACCTCAAAGAAGAAGCCATCGTCAACCACGGCTTCAATCACGCTGACCATATCGTAGGCTTTGCGCGGATTATCAGGAACAATCGTCTGCAACGCCTCGTCCATGCGCTCGGGATCATCTTCGGGGGCCTGGTAGGGCGGATCTTCCATATTGTTCGAGGGCAAGAACGAGAAGAGCAACCGCATCTGTTCGAAGCTCTCTTCTTCGCTATCGGTGGCAAAATGGGCCACACCACTGCGCGAATTGTGGGTCATCGCGCCGCCAAGCTCCTCAAAGCCGACTTCCTCACCCGTGACCGTCTTGATGACATCGGGGCCAGTAATAAACATCTGGCTAGAGCCTTTGACCATCATAATGAAGTCGGTCATAATCGGCGAATAGACCGCCCCACCGGCACACGGCCCGGCAATAATCGAGAGTTGCGGAATCACCCCGCTACTCAAGACATTGCGGTAGAAGATCTCGGCATAACCCCCAAGACTCACCACACCCTCTTGAATGCGTGCGCCGCCCGAGTCGTTGATGCCAATGCATGGCACACCCATGCGGAGGGCAAGATCCATCACCTTGCAGATCTTCTCGGCAAAAACCTCGCCGAGACTCCCGCCAAAAATCGTAAAATCCTGGGCAAAGACACAGACCGGGCGCCCATCAATGGTGCCATGGCCGGTTACGACGCCATCACCAAGCGGCTTGCGGCGTTCCATACCAAACGCAGCGGTGCGATGCACCGCAAACGCATCAAGTTCAACAAAAGAACCTGGATCAAGCAAGAGATCGATGCGTTCACGGGCCGTCTTTTTGCCACGCTCATGCTGCTTCTCGATGGCCTGGGGATCACCGGTCTGGGCTTTTTCGCGTCGTTGGCGTAGCTCTTCGATCTTTTCTGCGGTCGTCTGTGACATCAGGATACTCCGTGAACATACGAGGGTTCGCACCCTCCAACCTATAAGCAGTAGACATGACACGCCAGCAAAAATAGGGGACGGCATCAATGATACGTCGCCAGCGACGTGGCTGGGAAACAAGACGATAGAGCCATTCTAAACCAAGCTGGCGTACCCATGCGGGCGCAAAAGGCACCCGTCCGGCAAGATAGTCAAAGACACCACCGACCCCCACGGCGACGGGAACCTGGAGGATCGGTTGATTACGGGCAATCCAGAGATCCTGTTTGGGGTGACCATAGGCCACGAGCAAGATATCAGGGCGAGCGGATCGGATCACCTGTTGCAAGAAGGGCTCGTGGTGCGGGGCTGGCGAACCCGCCACACAGCCGACAATCGTGAGGCCAGCATAGGCTGCCTGCAAGACCGCAGCGGCCTCTTCGGCCACCCCGGGTGCTGCGCCAAGCAAAAAGAGCCGATACCCACGTTCAGCGGCGAGTTGGGCGAGGCGATGGGTGAGCCTGACACCGGTCACGCGACCGCGCAGAGGCGTCCCAAGATAACGTGCGGCGAGCAAGACCCCTATGCCGTCGGCGGTACAGAGATCCGCCTGGGCAAGTACCTCGGCAAAGCAAGGATTGCGTGCGGCCTCATTGATGAATTCAGGGTTGACCGTACAGATCTGGTGGGCACCTCCGCTTTCAAGCATCGCGGCAATCCGCGTGACGGCCTCCGCTTCGATCACATCGTCAATCGCTACGCCAAGGATCTGCACTCGTCGTGGATGCGTCAAGACGTTTCTACCTTCATCTTCATCAGTCCGCTAGCGTGTGTCTTAACTGGCGTTTTGACCAATTAGACAAAGTTCGCAGGCACTTGACAGTTTGCTCCCTACGGAGTGCCGACTTCAGGCGGCTGAGGCCGCCTGAAGTCGGCACTCCGACGGTCACGCAAGCATACCCCATTCTGAAACATGCCTTAAGACACGACTCTTGAGGTTCGCAGGCCCCAAGCCCCTCGCCGGAGGGCGAGGCCCGGCTGGCATAATTATAGCGTATCCTTGCCCGTGTTATAATGAGGATTGTTTCGGTAAAAAGAGGAGAGTCTATGTTTCGCTCGCACACCTGCGGCGAGCTGCGCACTGAGCATATCGGCCACGAGGTGACTCTGGCGGGGTGGGTGCATCGCCGCCGCGATCATGGTGAACTGATCTTTCTCGATTTGCGCGACCGCTATGGCATTACCCAGGTGGTTTTCGATAGCATTACGGCAATGGCCCATAAAGTGGCCGAAGAGTCGCGCTCTGAGTATGTCCTGCAGATTCGTGGACGTGTACGTGCCCGTCCGGCTGAGGCTGTGAATCCACATCTTGGGACCGGAACCATCGAAGTTGAGGCCCTCGAAGCCGAGGTTCTCAATCCTTCGCGCACCACCCCGATCTATATTGCGCAAGAGGGTGGCGAAGATGAGATGATTCGCCTCAAGTATCGCTATCTTGATCTGCGCCGCGAACGCATGCAGCGTAACTTGATCTTGCGCCATCGGGTCATCAAATTTATGCGTGATTTCCTTGACCAGGAGGGTTTTCTTGAGATCGAGACGCCGATCTTGATCAAGTCAACGCCCGAAGGTGCCCGTGATTATCTGGTGCCTTCACGGGTGCATCCCGGCAAGTTCTATGCCTTGCCTCAGAGCCCCCAGCAACTCAAGCAGTTGTTGATGGTCGCCGGTTATGATCGCTATTTCCAGGTCGCACGCTGCTTTCGCGATGAAGATCTGCGTGCCGATCGCCAGCCCGAGTTTACGCAGCTTGATATGGAGATGAGTTTTGTTGATCAGGAAGATGTGATCCAACTGATCGAACGCCTCTTTATTGAGCTCTGCCGCGCCGTCGTGCCCCACAAGCACGTGCCGACACCCTTTCCGCGCCTCACGTACGCCGAGGCCCTGGCCCGCTATGGCAGCGACAAACCCGATCTGCGCTATGGGCTTGAACTGATCAACCTGAGTGATCTGCTTACGGCAACACCGTTTCAAGTCTTTCAGCAGGCTCTCGCCAATAGCGGTGAGGTCAAGGGGCTCTGCATTCCCGGCTGTGGGAGCTACTCGCGCAAGCAGATTGATGAGTTGACCGAGTTTGCGAAGATCGGTGGGGCCAGAGGGCTCGCCTGGGCGATTGTCCCTGCTGATGGTGGCGAGGTGCGCTCCTCTTTTGGGAAAAATCTGGGCGAAGGCGAGATGAGTGCCATCGTCGAACGGATGGCTGCCAAACCTGGCGATCTGCTGTTGATCGTCGCTGATCAACCATCCGTCGTGGCCGCAGCGCTCGACCGCCTGCGTCGCGAGTTTGCCCAGCGCCTCAAGCTCGCTGATCCCAATACGCTCAATTTTTCCTGGGTGCTCGACTTCCCGCTCGTCGAATGGAATGAGGACGAAGCACGTTGGGACGCTGTTCACCATCCCTTCACTGCGCCGCAGGATGCCGATATGCATCTGATGGCAACTGATCCCGGCAAGGTACGAGCCAAAGCCTATGACCTGGTGCTCAATGGGTATGAGGCCGGGGGTGGCAGCATCAGAATCCATCGCCGCGATGTGCAACAACAACTCTTTGATCTGCTTGGCATTACCCCCGAATTGGCCCAGGCACAATTTGGGCATATGCTCGAAGCCTTTGAGTATGGCGCCCCTCCTCACGGTGGCATTGCCCCTGGCATCGACCGCATCGTGATGATCCTGGCCGATGAAAGTACGATCCGTGAAGTGATGGCCTTCCCCAAGACCCAGCAGGCCGTAGATCTGATGACCGCAGCCCCATCGCCAGTCGATGAGCGGCAACTCAAAGAGTTGCATATCAACCTGCGGTAGGGGCACGGCGGCACCGTACCCGTACGGTGGGGGCACGGCAACGCCGTGCCCCCACGAAGTAATGGCGTTTCACCCTCAGAGTGCGTTATACTACCAAGACAATACGCGGGCGTTGATCCGTTGTCTGCCAGGACACGTTCGTGATCCTAGGGGTATGCCATATGTTGAAGCGCATTCTGATTGTTGATGACGATTCTAATATTCGCCGGATCGTTGCGATGGCGCTTACTGATGATTCGCCGTATGAGGTTCATGCGGTCTCTTCAGGTGAGGCGGCCCTGCTGGCGATTGCACGTCAGCCAGTCGATCTGCTCTTTACCGATATTCGGATGCCGGGGATGAGTGGGCTCGAACTTGTCCAGCACGTCCGTGAGCTTGACCCCAAAACAGCCGTGATTGTCTTTACGGTAAGTCCCGAAGATCTGACGCCTGAACGAGCCGCTGAACTCCAGATTGATTGCTTGCTCGAAAAGCCGATTTCACCTGAACGGATGCGGCTTGCGGTCGATCTCTTGCTCGATCCAATCAAGCTCTTGCCTCGCCCGTCGCAGCGCCGTGGTGCCGAGGGTACGTCTCCCCCGTCCACTGCACCTACGCGCGCTCCTGCTGCGCCACCTCAACCACCAGCACCAAAAATGCCCCCGCCTTCATCCACCCGACCAGTGTCGCCTCTCCCCGAACGATCAGGCGATCAGGGCGCACCGGTGACGATGCAACTCCCGACCGGGCGCCCGAGTTGGCGGGGGCGTACGTATTCGAGTGCGCAGATCCACGCGATGCGGCTGGCCCTCAAAGAGATCGTGATGGAGCCAGATGTCCAGTGTGTGCTGCTGGCCGATATCAGTGGCATTGTGCTCACGCATTGGAGCCGACGGCGCGATATTAATGTCACGGCTGTTGCGGCACTGGCCGCTGGCAATACGCAGGCGTTTGCCGAGATCGGGCGCAATCTTGGGCAGCGCCAACTGGGACATCTGGTGATTCACGAAGGCCCCGAGCAGAGTATCATTGTGGTGACGGTTGCCAAGCTTTTGTTGTTGATTGCCATTGGTCCGACGGTCTCGCTGGGTTGGGCCCGCCTGGCGACCCTGCGTGCCTGTGACGAAATTCTACACGTTGTCCGTGATGGTTCAGATAAGGAGCATTGAGTATGACCAGTCCCGCTGATGAGCGACGTACCGTTCTGGCTGTTGTCGCCCATCCCGATGATGCCGAATTTAGTTGTGGGGCCACCCTCGCGGCCTGGGCGCAAGAAGGGTGGGAGGTGACCCTGGTGGTCTGTACGGATGGCAGCGGGGGCGGGCCTGATGATGCCATTGATGTGGGTTCAGCAGAGCGTCGTCGGATCAGCAACATACGCAAGGTTGAACAACGCGCCGCAGGCGAGGTGATGGGCCTCAAGGAGGTTGTCTTTCTCGATTACCCCGATGGGATGCTCGAACCTAGTCTTGCGCTGCGCCGCGATATTGTGCGGCAGATCCGTCGTACCAGGGCCTATCGCTTTGTTTGTCAGTCACCTGACCGGGTCTGGACGCCGGGGTATGTGATTGGACGTTACCATCCCGACCATCTGGCTGCTGCCCAGGCGAGCCTGGCAGCGGTCTATCCGGCAGCCCAGAATGGCTGGGATTTCCCCGAGTTACTGGCCGAGGGTTTGCCCCCGAGTCGCGTCAAAGAACTCTTTGTCGTGGGGGCGCCGCACCTCAATTATGCGGTTGATATTTCAACGACTTTCGAGTTGAAACTCGCGGCTCTGCGCTGCCATGTGAGTCAGCTTGGTACCGATCAGGCGGAACTGGCTGAACTGATCCGCCAGTGGGCCATTGAACGCGGCGAGCCGTTCGGTCTGCCGATGGCCGAAACCTTTCACCGCGTCGAGAATTAGCTCGCGTCACGTAGCCGCGTCACGAGCGCATCAGTTTCATCTTCACCAACGGTACGCAGGTCAAAGAAGAGTTGCTCGTCGTTGATGCGCGCAATGACTGCAGGCTCGCCAAGGCGCAAACGTTGCATCAGCACTTCGGCCCCGACTGGCCCTGGCAAGACGGCGACGCCAACGCTTGCCAGGGTCTCGCCGGGCAGCGAGCCTCCGCCGATGGCACTGCGACACGGCGTAACGCTGGCGGCGATGCCCGCCGCTTGCAGTGCTGCGGCGAGCGCCTCGGCACGCGCCTGGAGGCGAGGCAAGGGGGCGCTGATCATCTGCCACACGGGGATCTCGTCGAGCGCCTGTCCACGGACGTAGCTGCGCAAGGTGGCTTCGAGGCCGGCAATCGTCGTCTTGTCGAGGCGTAGCGCACGGGCGAGCGGATGCCGTCGGAGTTGGGCGATCAAGGCTGCGCGGCCTACCAGTAGACCGGCCTGTGGCCCGCCAAGCAATTTATCACCGCTGAAGGTCACGAGATCAGCCCCGGCTGCGATGCTCTCTTGTACCATTGGCTCGGGGGCGAGGCCAAAGGGGGCAGTCGGCAAGAGGGTTCCACTGCCAAGATCGTCAACCAGGGGTACCCCGTGAGCCTGTGCGACGGTCGCTAGTTCAGCGAGGCTTGCCTCGTGAACAAAGCCAACCAGGCGAAAATTGCTACTATGCACACGCAGCAGCATCGCGGTGCGCTCAGTGATGGCTGCGTCATAGTCACGCGCATAGGTGCGATTGGTCGTGCCTACTTCAACGAGCGTTGCCCCACTCTGGCGGAGAACGTCGGGGATGCGAAAGCCGCCCCCGATCTCGACCGCCTGGCCGCGTGAGACAATCACCTCGCGCCCGGCAGCCAGTGCAAGCAGCGCCAGATAGACGGCCGCCGCATTATTATTGACGGCCAGCGCAGCCTCGGCCCCGGTTAACCGGGTCAGTAGGGTTTCGAGGTGAACATTGCGACTGCCCCGCTTGCCGTCAACGAGATCATACTCAAGATTGCTATAACCAGGGGCAACCGCGTGCATGGCAGCGCGGGCCGCCGCACTGAGCGGGGCACGTCCCAGGTTGGTCTGAATAATTACCCCGGTCGCATTGATCACCGGGCGCAGACTGGGGCGAAGTTCGGTGGTAATGCGTGCGATAACCTGTTCAGCCAGGGTACGCAACAAGGCCTCGGGAGGCGCGGCCTCACGTTCTTCCCCAGCCTGCAAGCGCCCACGCAGATCATCGAGTTCGGCGCGTACCGCCTCACGGAGCAACGCGCCAGGCCACGTCGGATCGGCCTCGGCCCGCACCACCTGGAGCAACCGATCCACACTGGGTAGATCACGTCTGGTCAGCATCAACGCCTCACTCTCAGCCTGCAATGGCTTCCTGCTCAGCCTGCGCCAGGGCACGGGGCGAAGCATATTCACGCCGTGAAACAGGGGCCTGGGCGACTGCCCCACGGCTCGCCCGGGTCAACTCAAAGGCTGCCCGCAGCAACGCCTCATAATCGGAGGTCAACGCACGCTTGCGCCGTCCCATCACCGTGCGTGTGACGCCAATCATGCCATCAATGCGATACTCACGCAGCGTATCGCCGCCCCAGGTGAAATGGGGAATATTTTTGGGAATGTTCTGAGATCCAAAAACATTGCTGCCTGTGCCAATCATGGTGCCGCCATTGAGCAACAGACCAATGCCGAGTTTCACATGATCGGCGAGGAACATCCCGAGTTTGATCACCCCACTATCAAACTGCCCAAGATCTTCGAGGCTGACCCGAATATTGCCATAATTATTTTTCAGATCGCTATTGGTGGTCATCGCCCCGATATTGACCCATTCACCGAGCCAGGAATGGCCGAGAAAGCCATCGTGATGTTTATTGCTATAGCCCTGAATAATGCTCGCTTCGACCTCGCCCCCGATACGGCAAACCGGGCCAATCGCCGTTTCGCCACGAATACGAGCGCTGGAAATCAGGCTCCCCCGGCCAATATAGGCTGGCCCCTGCAGAAAACTAAAGGGCTCGATATGGGCCTCGGCCTCGATAAAGATCGGGCCATCGCGAGCATCCAACACCAGGGGTCCATCGAGGCGGGCGCGTGGATCAACATAGATCCGTTCGCCGCGTACCACGACATTGGGCATTTCGGTCGTGAGCAACGGTAACCGTTGTTCGAGGAGTGGCAGATCGCGCACCAGTTGCTCACCCGACTGATTGATCAGATCCCAGGGAAAGCCAAGCAGCAGGGGTGCCTCATCGGGGCCAAGGTCATGCACTTGCGCAAAACGCAGCAACTCATCACGCGCATCGCTCGTGTGCTGTGACTGGACAAAATAGAGCACGGCACTTGCCAGGGCCGGTGAGAGGTAGGCAGCGAGGAGAGTATCGCCGGCGAGGTAGACCGTATTCAACGGCTCGGCCAGCAAGCGGGGCAGCCAGGCCAGATCGAGCGCACGGCCATTGATCAGGATGACCGGCTCACCAGCCTGAAGAAACGCCGTCAACCCTGTGGAGGGACCGAAGCACTTCATCAAATGAGGCCGTGCCATCCCCAGGGCCGCTGTCTCATCGCGCCGCAACGAGCGTACAGTCGCCTCGATCCGCTCACGCACCGTATAGCCACCAATGCGCAATTCAAAGACAGGGCGGGCCTGCACAAGCGTTGCGAAGCGTTGCCACAACTCATCTTCAAAGACAATGAGGCTCATGTGTCACCCCTGGCGTAAGAGCGCAAGAATAGCTCGGCTCAACTTCTGATTATCGTGGCGCAACACACGTACCGCACGTTGTTCGGCGGGATTATTGAGCGAAGCCGTATACTGGATCACCGACGAAGCGAGATCTGCCTCGATCACCAGACTACCCTCAATCATCACCCCACGGAGGCCTGCGGGGCCTCCATTCGTCCCCGTCACAAGAGCCGTCTCTTCATACTCTTCAGGGGACAGCACCACCGGCGACTGCAACGCGGCGGCATAGAGCCGATAGACTTCGGGGTCAATGCGTTGGGCATTGACCAGGACAACATCGGGGGTAAAATTACCAAACGTCTTGATCGTCCGAATATGATCCGCCACACTGAACCCCGTAGTTCGTCCGGGCTCGGTCATCAGATTGCAGACATAAATCTTGCGTGCCTTGCTGCGTACAAGCGCTTCACGCAGATCATCAATCAACAGATTAGGGACAATACTCTCGAAGAGGCTTCCGGGGCCAAGGATAATCGCATCGGCCTCACGGATCGCCTCGAGGGCGAGGCGGGTGACCTGAATCGACTCAGATGTAGGGTTGCGTGTGAGGTGAAGATCCACGACGTGGCGTGGGGCAATCTGCTGATTCAAAGAGAGGTGCCGCACATCAATTGAGGTGCCATCGTCAAGGTGTGCCATCACCTGGATTGGCTCGGGGGTTGGCACCACATAATAGACATTCTGGGTCGCAAAGAGTCCCGAGGCACGATAGTAATATTCAACCGGATCTTGCACCGGAACAATGCAGGTCAACTGGCGCACCTGTTCGCCCATCGCGCTGAGAATCAGCATACCGGGGCCACCCGAGAGGACGACCAACTTGGGGGGGGCATCGCGGCCATACCCGAGCACCACATCATCGCTTCCATCGGTCTCACCCTGGCGGAGCGGGATAATCATCACCCCGCTCAATTGCCAGAGGCCAAAGGCGAGCACACCAACCCCAGCCCCACTCAACAGCACTGCGCGCCAGGGGCGCGGCATAAATTGCAGGGTCAGGATCGAAAAGAAGGTGGGCAGATCCTCGAGGGAACGGTAGAGGTGAATGAACAGATACGCGACACCCAGTGACAGCAGCACGACACCCACAAACGTCAGTGCCAGGGGGGCCGTCAAGTAACCGAGTGAAGCAAACCGACGAATAATATTACGCATAAAAATTGGCCGAAGCAAGCGACCAGGCTTGCCTAGGGTTTGAGCAACTGTTCACGCTGGGCATCAATCAAACTACGCAGATTGCCACCACTGCGCGCAACCATCTCGATACAGACCAGACCGGCCAGAATCGCATCAGCGTACCCTGCATAGCGTCCGATAATAATTTCACCGTCGGACGTAGCCCCAACCACTGGGCGTTGACGAGGAAGGGCAAGCAATTCAACGAGGCGCTCGGCCGGATCACGCAGCCCTTCGACCCGCAGACCAGTCTGTTCTTCCCAAGCCGTGACGCGTGGCAGACCAGCGAGCGGCGAAGGCAGGTCGGGGGGAGGAATGACCACAGCCCCGCGTTGACGATACTGACGAGCCATATAGGTTGCAATCAACAGCGCCGTCTCGGCCGGGTCAAGTTGCTCACCATTCTTATCAACGAGGGCCAGCGCAGTTCCATCAGCTGAAATCGCCAGACCGAGGTGTGAGTCACTTTCACGGACGAGCTTTTTCAACCGATTGAGCCCGGCGGTCACCGGGGCGGGGGTACTGCGCCCGAAGAGCGGATCTGGTTCGCGGTTAATTTCAATCGCCCGGGTCTGCCCACTATCACTCAAGAGGGCGGGCACGACCCCGGCTGCCGTCCCATTCATTGCATCAACAAAAATGGTCAGGGAGGTACGGCGGATCAGGTCAAGATCAATTGCCTCACGGAGCGCCGCAAAATAGGGAAGCCGCAGATCAACGAGTTGATCTGCGGGTAACGGATCAGGTTGAGGAAAGAGCGGTGTCGTCACCTGGGCTGGATCTGGCTCAAGCGAAAGTTGGACCGAACCATCGGTGAGGAGCGCAAGGCCATTGTAGTAATAGGGCCGATTGCATGCCGACACATAGAGCGCACAGTGGGCGAGATGCTCATCGAGCGCGTGATGCAGGGCGGGCAACGGCATATGCGAACTGGCGAGGCTAGCCTCAACGCCGTGTGCTTGCAAGATCTCGAGGCAATCACGGGCAAAGAGCGGTCCCATAAACCGCGTATCATACGCCACGAGGCAACTCAGATTGCGGGCACCCAAGCCACGCGCCAGCGTCATCACTCGCTGACGCACCTGATCAAGGGTAAAATCTGCGCTATAGATAGCCTGCCAGGCCAATGCATACGGACGGTAACGCTGGGTCATAGGCGCCTTCGGAATTCGTCCACGACACCCATCATCAGATCGCGGATGGCCTGCGCTCGTTCCATCGTCTGGGCTTCAAAGCGATTGGTTAGCGCCGGTTCAGTATTCGAAGCACGGAGCAGGCCCCAGCCATCGCCAAAATCAACTCGTACGCCATCAACATCAATCACCGGGTGTGTGGCACGGAAATATTCGTACACATGCTCAATCACGCGAAACTTATCTTCCTCAGCACAAGGGATGCGCCCTTCGTCAATCGAAGGCAAGATCGGATACGGGGCGAGAACCTCGCGCAGGTTTGTCCCAAGTTGATGCAACGCATAGAGCAGATAGGCCCCGGCAAAAGCTCCATCATCAAAGTAGTGACCCTCTTCGGGAATAATCGTATGGCCGCTGAGCTCGCCCCCGAGGACCGCATTCGTTTCACGCATTTTGGCCGAAAGGTTGGTATACCCTGTCTTCCACAACACTGGCGTCCCCCCCAGACTATGAATCGCCTGAGGCAGGGTCGCACTACATTTTACATCAAAAATCACTGACCCTTTGCGGCGACCAAGCAGATACGTGGCGAGCGCAATCAGGTAGCGATCGGCAAAGACGATGGTTCCATCGCCATCAACAACACCGAGGCGATCGCCATCACCATCGAGCCCGACCCCGAGATCAGCCTGATGCTCACGCACTGCCACAATCAATTGTTGCAGATTCTCGGCCTTGAGCGGATCGGGATGATGGTTCGGAAAGGTACCATCTGGTTCAATAAAGAGAGGGATAACGTCAAGGCCAAGTGCCTCATACATTGCCATCGCAATAGGTCCGGCCACCCCATTCCCTGCATCGAGCACAACGCGGGGGCGTTTCCCGGCAAAACCGAGCAAACCGGTCACATTCTGCAGATACGCCTCATCAACCGAAAGGCGGGTCACACTTCCTTTGCCCTGCACCACATCACCCATCAAGGCAAGTTGCCCGACCTCCTGGATCATCTCCGAAGGGGCCGGTTCGCTCCCATACACGGGATGGGCAAGGCGCAACTTCAGGCCATTGAAGGCTGGAGGATTGTGGCTCGCCGTCACAATCGCCCCGCTATCGGCGCGCAAATGCTCGACGGCAAAATACATGACCGGCGTAGGTGCCTGCCCAATATCAAGCACATCACAACCGGTTGAGCACAAACCATCAATCAGCGCGGCGGCAAAACGGGGCGAACTGAGCCGTGCATCACGGGCGACCACGACACGCTGGCCGCCTCGCCGACGGATCAAAGTACCGGTTGCCTGACCAAGTTGGGTATAGACCGCTTCGTCGAGATCCACATCTACAATGCCACGAATGTCGTAAGCGCGAAAAATTGTCTGATTTAGGCCCATGCTACTGCTCCCAACGCAAAAGATGTGCGTTGAGATCCTAACGTAAAGGGGCGGTTCCGTCAAGGTTCTTTACAACTACGCAGACACCCGCTATAATTGGCATATGTAACGGTTGCAAGAAGCCGGTGCTAGGCCGTGCGAGCCGTCAACTCAACTGAGAGTACTGCTCTCAGTTTCTTCATTTTGCATCGCCCGGGAGCAGGGATCGCCCCCAGGCGACCCTTCCATACTGTCGCTCCTATGGGCCAACGTGACAGGACTAAAGGCAGCGAAATTATGACAGACAAGCCGACATATTTGACCCGTGAGGGCCGCGTAAAGCTCGAAGCTGAGCTTGAAGAACTTTCAACAGTTGAGCGCAAGCAGGTTGCCGAGCGTATTGCGGCAGCCAAAGAACTTGGTGACATCTCGGAGAGTGGTGAATACGAGGATGCAAAAAAGTCGCAGGCCCTCCTGGAAGGCCGCATCCGCGAATTGCGTAGCCTTCTTTCACGCGCCGAGACGATTGATGAAGACCAGATCAGCAATGGTGAAGTACGCGTAGGATCTTCGGTGACCGTACGCTTCGAAGAAGACGGTGAAGAAGAGACTTGGACGATTGTGGGTAGTGCCGAGGCAAGCCCGCGTCAAGGTCGTATCTCCAACGAGTCGCCGATCGGGGCTTCGCTCCTTGGGAAGCGCGCCCGCAATAAAGTGACCGTGCAAACACCTTCAGGTGTGATGAAACTCACCATTGTGAAGGTTCGGTAACGAACAAGCTGCTGCGCGTCAGCGTTTGCTGCAGGGTAATCGTGAACTGATGGAATTAAACGATCTTCAGGCTCAGCGTGCGGCTAAACTTGAACGCCTCAAATCCGCCGGTGTCGAGCCTTATCCAACCCGCGCCCACCGTAGCCATACTCTTGCCGAGGTCATGGCTCATTTTGATACGTTGCAGGCTGAGCAGACTGAGCTTACGGTGACCGGACGCATTGTGGGTGCCCGTCGCATTATGGGCAAACTCGCGTTTGCCCATATCGAGGACGGCACGGCAACGCTCCAGCTCTGGCTCAGCCGTGCTGACCTTGGTGATCACTGGTTTGAGCGCTTTCGCGACGATCTTGACACCTTCGATATTGTGCAGGCGACTGGTACGCTGCGCCGGACGAAGACCGGTGAGGCGTCACTCTTTGTGATGAGCCTGACGATGCTTGCCAAGGCCCTCAATCCTCCTCCCGAAAAGTGGGCCGGGCTGGCTGATGTTGAAGAGCGCCATCGTCAGCGTTACCTTGATCTGATCGTCAATGCCGAGGTACGTGACGTCTTTCGGGCACGGGCGGCTGCCGTGACGGCGATGCGCCGGGTGCTTGATGAGCGGGGGTTTCTCGAAGTAGAAACGCCGGTGCTTCAGCCGCTCTATGGGGGGGCCGCTGCACGACCGTTCAAGACCTTCCACAATACCCTTGGCCAGGAACTCTACCTGCGTATCGCAACCGAGCTCTACCTCAAGCGCTTGATCGTAGGCGGGTTTCCCGGGGTCTACGAGATCGGCAAAAACTTCCGCAACGAGGGGGTCGACCGTAGTCACAACCCCGAGTTCACCATGATGGAATGTTATCAGGCCTATGCCGATTATCATGATATGATGGATCTGGTCGAGGCGTTGATGCGTGCGATGGCAATTGCCGTGACCGGAAGCCCGCAGGCTACCTATCAGGGCCAGGTGATTGATTTCGCAGGTACCTGGCCGCGGCTGTCGATGACGGCGGCGCTTGTCGAACAGACCGGGATTGATATCAGTGAGGCTGATGATCTCGCAACGCTTCACCAGGCCATCACTGCCCGCACCCTGAAGGTCGAACGCAAAGAGACCTGGGCGAAACAGGTTGATGAGTTGTTCAGCGTCTATGTGCAACCCTTGCTGATCCAGCCAACCTTTATCATTGATTATCCAGTGGCGCTCTCGCCGCTGGCCAAGCGCAAGCCTGACGAACCAGCCTTCACTGAACGCTTCGAGGCTTTTGCGGTCGGTATGGAACTGGGCAATGCCTTTACCGAATTGAACGACCCCTTTGACCAGGAACAGCGTTTTCTCGATCAGGGGCGCGATTTTGCCGCCGGTGATGACGAAGCCCATCAGATGGATCGTGACTATCTGAACGCTCTGATGTATGGGATGCCGCCAACGGGTGGCCTCGGAATGGGGATTGACCGCATCCTCATGGTGTTAACTGACCGTCCTACTATTCGTGAGGTCATTCTCTTCCCCCATATGCGTCGGCGCGAATCATAAGGGGAGGTGGCGTGAATGCCACGATCGTTTACGATTGAGCGTGAGAATTTGCCGGCCGTTGTGCAAGGCTGGCTTCGTGCCGCAGGGCTTGGTGAAGAGGAACTCGTTGAGTTGATCTTTACCGAGCAAGAAATTTTGCTCCGTCGCCCGATGAGCCCGCAGTTGCGCGATTGGGCAAAAGGTGTGAGTGATAAATACGACCAGGCGTTTCGCCAAATTACTGGCTTGTAATGATCCACTATCTGACCAAAGATGATCTGCTTGATCTGCATGCGTATGCCGTAGAACGCTACGGGGGTCTTCTGGGCATCAAGAGTCAGGATCGTCTCCAGACCGTATTGAGTGCGCCGCAACAAGAGATGTTCGGGGCTGAACTCTATCCTGATTTGTGTAGCAAAGCTGCCGTGCTTGTCTATATGCTGGTCAAGAGCCATCCCTTTGTGGGGGCAAATGATGCAACTGCATTGTTGGTTCTGTTGCGGTTTCTTGAGATCAATGGGGCCGCATTGCAGGCAGCGATCGGGGCGGCAGAACTGGCGTGGATCTTTCGGGCCTTGAATCACTCTGATCTTGATAAAGCGGGCCTCGAGCAGTGGCTGCGCGAAAGCGTCGTACAGCCTGAGGGGGCAGCATGACAAGGGTTTTGATCAATGGGATCGATAGTCACCTGGGGGCACAGGTGGCGCAGCGGCTCAGTGTCTTTCCTGAGGTGAGCATTATTGGGGTAGGACGCAAAACGCCGCCTGCCCCAGTTGGTCGCGCTGACTGGCTTCTTGCCCATTTGAGCGGTTTGCAGATGGTCGAATTGCTTCGCGCCGAGGCGGTTGATGTTGTTGTCCAGCTTGCCTTCGTTGAAAATGGGGCCAGTCGCGAAGAAGCTGTCCAACAGAATGTGCTCGGCTCGATGGAGTTGCTAGGGGCCTGTGCTAAAGCTGACGTGCAGCGCGTGGTGTTGCGTAGCCATACGGCCCTCTATGGGGCGAGTCCGCTGAATCCAACGTATATCACTGAACATCGCCCGCTTGCCAAAATCAATAGCCCGGGTTGGCTCCGCGATGTTTCGGAAGTGGAACACTTTAGCGCAGAGTTTGCCGCCCGCCATCCGCAATTGATGCTTGTGCCGGTGCGCTGTGCCCCACTGATTGGTGAGACCTCCCCCCTGGTTACGTATCTCCGGCAGCCTAACCCATCTATGCTCGCTGGATTCGACCCCTGTTTGCAGTTGCTACATCTGGAAGATGCCGCTGCTGGGTTCGCGCTGGCGGCGTTATCACATGCGCCGGGGCCCTTCAATCTCGCCTCGAGCGATACGATCTGTCTTTCGCAGGCGATCAAACTGGCCGGTGGAAGACCAAACATGGTTCTTGAGCCAGTAGTCGCATTGGCCCTCGCGATGGGGAACCGGGCGATCCTCGGTCGCTGGCCGTTTGAGTTGAGTTTCTTACGCCATAGCTGCATTGTTGATACCTGCCGTGCCCATGGTGACCTCGGGTGGAACCCAGAGCATAGCGCAGTCGATGCGTTGATGGCCTTGCAAGCTGATGAGCCTGATCTGGCACGCCGTGAACTGGCCGCCGAAGCCTTGCGTGCCTTTTTAGAGCGTCGGAGCGAAGGAGTGCATGATGAGTGATGACGTGCGTCAAAACCAGCGGCCTGAAGAGCAGCCTGGTGAGATCGAGGAGGAGATCTCGGTCATGAGTGCGCCCCCACCGCCTGCGCCTCGCAAGCCTGCAGCATCGGGCAAGCGGAATACGCCACCACCTAAACCGCCCGTACTTGCCGAAGAAGAAGAGGAGATCGTCGTGACGACCCCCCCTCCACCCGTGCAACGTGTGCGCACACCGACGCCTCCTCCCTTCTGGAGTGATCGGCAGAATGATCACGCGCCTGATGATGATGTGCCGATTAGTGGGGCGAGTGCCAGCAGTCTCTATGAGAACGAGCTTGAATTGCGCAATCTTGCCGAGCAGACCAATACCAATGTGGATGCAATGGGCAAACTCGCTGCAGGCACCCTCAAGTTGATTGCTGATAATATGCGCCAGATGACTGACCAGCAGATCGAGCGGGTCAACGAGATGCTGCGCGGTATTGATCTGAAGGATTATCTCGATCCGGCCTTCTGGGAGGGCATCGGGATGATTTTGCGGTATCAGGTTGATGAGCAGGTGGCCTTTATCAAACGACGGATGAGTGGTCAGTATGAGACTGATGCGTACGGCATGGATCGCGAAATCATCGATCTTGTCCGCCCGTCACTGATGTTTCTCTACCGTACCTGGTGGCGCGTCTCGGTCGAAGGGCTTGAGCATGTGCCCGCTGAGGGTCGAGCGCTACTGGTGGGCAACCATAGTGGTGTGTTGCCGTGGGATGGTGCGATGATTGCCACGGCGGTCGCCGAAGAGCATCCGGCCCAGAATCAGCGCATTGTGCGTAGTATGCATTTGCACTGGTTTAGCACCCTGCCGTTTGTGGCTCCCGCCCTCGCTGCGCTCGGTCAGGTGCCCGGTCTCCCCGAAAATGCGATCCGGTTGCTCGAACAGGATGAACTGGTCAGTGTCTTTCCCGAGGGCTTGAAGGGGGTAGGCAAGCTCTTCAAAGATCGGTACAAACTGGCGCGCTTTGGGCGCGGTGGCTTTGTCCAGGCGGCGATTCGTGCTCAGGCTCCGATTGTGCCTGTGGCGGTCGTCGGGGCCGAAGAGATCTACCCGATGTTTGCCAATGCCGAGAATCTCGCGAAATTGCTGGGGATGCCCTACTTCCCGTTGACGCCCTTCTTCCCGTGGCTCGGGCCGCTCGGCTTTATTCCTTTGCCAACTCGCTGGAGCATTACTTTCTGCGAGCCGCTACGCACCGATATGTATGACCCTGCGGAAGCTGATGATCCGCTGACCGTGCTTGGCCTCTCAGAGCTCGTGCGGACGACGATTCAAGAGACGATCGATCGTCGCCTCGAAGAACGATCCTCGATCTTTTGAGCCCTCGTTCTCCCAAAACATCCACCAAACGCACCCAAAAAATACCAGTTCATGCTGGTATTTTTTGGGTGCAAAACACGCCTTCAGACAGCGCCTCTTATACCATTTACCGTTGAAGAGGCCACATGGTCACCCTGAGTACCACGTGGCCCACGGGCCAGTGATGCCGTGAGCAACCAGGGTGTTGCACCGGCCCGCCCATGTCACCCCGAACCCTTCGACTGCGCGCAGGGTCCACTCCGTGAGGGGTCTTCCATGACGATCAGGGCAGATTCCTCACGGCGCCTGCGGCTTCGTGAGGAATGACCGCGGAGGCGTTGCGCTCCGACCATGAGGTTGTGTTGCTTGGACAAGGTTCGTAGGCACTTGACAGTTTGCGCCCTACGTAGTGGTAGTGCCGACTGTAGTCGGCTGAGGCCGACTACAGTCGGCACTACGTCTTAGGAGCGCAGTGAAGGGTCGCAGGCTTCTCAACGGCAGCGATGCTTCGCTGCGCTCAGCATGACAAAGCGGTACCTTCAAGCGTCATTGGTATCACTCGAGCAGAGCAATGCGCAACTGCGCCAGATCCTCCTCTTGCAAACCAAGCCCCTCACGGACATAGGCATCAAATGAGCCGTAGATGCGATCAATTGTCGCAAACGCTGTTTGTAAATAGGCGGCTTCAACCCCAAGAAGTTGCCGCACGAGGCTCGCGGCATGCTCGCCACGGGTCAAGCGAATCAACGCTAACTCACGCCGGCGTGCGCTGATGGTATACTCATTCGACCGCAAATAGTCGGCCAGAATCGTCTCGCCAGGGACACCGAGCAAGTGCAAGGTGAGGGCTGCCGCAAAACCCGTGCGGTCTTTGCCCGCAGTACAGTGAAAGAGCAACGGTGCGCCCTCAGTCGTCTGGACTGTCTGAATAAATTGGCGAAATGACGGTGTAAAGCAGGTAATAAACTGTTCGTTGGCTTCGCTGAGCAGCGCAGCGGGATCAATGCCATCAAGGTCTCCGCGCTCAAAACGTTCGCGGAGATCAGCCATCAGGCTGCTCGTCTCTTCGAGAATGGGAATTTCGACGACGTTGATGCCATGTTTGGCTGGCAAACGGTTGGGTTGCCGTACACGCTCGGCCTCGCTGCGCAGATCAATCAGGGTGACCAGGCCCAGTTGCTTCAGCACCTGCTGATCACGACGGCTCAGATGGTGCAGGTGATCGGAACGATAGAGCGACCCCCAGCGAACCCGCTGCCCGTCGTGGGTAGGATACCCACCCAGATCGCGCAAATTAGCGACACCGGCAAGCTTGATGCGTCGGTGAGCCTCGCGACGCTCAGGCGGCATGGCTGCCGGATGCGTAACTAGACGCTTCCTCCCCCGGTTGAACCTGTGCAGGAGCAGCCCCATAACCGCCAACCCCATGCTTAAAACAGTTGTAGAACGGAGCAATGTGTGCATGGTGATGTCCTGATTTGTTGTCTGATGTTGCTTCATTTTACCATTGTACCAGTTTACCGGTAGATAAGGCGCAGGGTAGCGTGGGTGCATGTTTGGTAGCGAAACCGCCAAACATGCATTCAATCTGTGGTATGATTGACACTGTTGTCACTATGATATCTATGCCAATGATGGTGCCTCAATGGAGTGGTTACACCTCGACCGCCATGCTGCCGAACCGATGTATCGGCAGATTGTGGCTCAGGTCAAAGCAGCGTGTGCGCGTGGTCAGTTACGGCCAGGTGATCGTTTGCCAACGATACGCGCCCTTGCCGAACACCTCGGGCTGCATCGCAATACGGTGCTGCTCGCCTATCAAGAACTGAGTAATCAGGGCGTGATTGAAAGCCGCCCTGGGCGCGGGGCCTCTATTGCTGAACCCGTACGCTCACCTGAGGCAGCCGTTCGCCTTCAGGCAACTGTTGAGACCCTGGTGCGCGATGGCTTGGCTGCGGGGATCAGCCTCGAGGCTCTGACCACGCTGGTACGCGAAGAGGGTGAGCGCTGGCGTCCTGCGTCGCTCCCCATGCGGCAAGCGGTGACAGGGAACGAGCGACAGGTACGCTTCGAGGGGAGCCACGACTTCTCGCTTGATCTGCTCGGGCGCGAGTTGCACAAACTCGATCCTGGTCTTGACCTGAAATGGCAGGCGGTGGGGAGCATGGCAGGACTGCGGGCACTCGTGAATGGTGAAGCAGATCTGGCGGGGATGCATCTGCTTGACCCCATCACGGGAACCTACAACCAAGCGGCGATCGCGGCGCTTGCACCTGCTGGCACCATTCAACTGATCACCCTGGCCGAACGCGAGCAGGGCTTGATTGTCCGCCATGGCAACCCCTTCGGACTACGCACTATCGCAGACCTGGCCCAACCAGGGCTGCGTTTTGTCGCACGCCAGCCAGGATCGGGGACGGCGGCACTCTATCACCACCTGCTCACCCAGGCTGGCCTCACACCTGGACAGCTTGAGCCTCCCGTTCGCACGGTGACAACCCACCTTGCGGCAGCCGCAGCGGTTGCCTCGCACCGTGCCGATGTCGCCCTGGGCCTGCATACTGCGGCAAAAGCTATGGATCTCGCTTTTATCCCCTTAACCATCGAACGTTATGACCTTGCTGTGCGCACGAGTGATATGGACACCCCGTGGTTTGCCTCATTGCTCGAAACGCTCGTAACACCTGCATTGCATTCTGCCATTCAGGCGCTGCCCGGATATGATGCGATGCATACGGCGTGGATGCCTCATATGCCATAGGTTGAGGGTTGGATCCCTCAACCTATGACGAGGGGCTACGCCCCAAACGTACCTGCTTTCGCTGGTGTGTTCGACTTTTGAAAGGAGTATGCGCTTGAGCAAAACCGGATCTCTTCTGGCTATCCTGATCATGCTGGTCGCATTGGTTGCTTGCGGTACGCCACCTCAGGTTCCCCATGCAGAACCTGCAGCGCCACAGGTGTTGCGTTTGGCGACGACAACCTCGACCGCCGACTCGGGTCTGCTTGAGGCGATCTTGCCCGATTTTGAAGAGCGCTTTAATGCACGCGTCGAAGTGATTGCGGTTGGCACAGGCCAGGCACTGGCGCTTGGGCAGAGTGGTGATGTTGATGTGGTGCTGGTGCATGCCCGTGCCCGTGAAGATGCTTTTGTGGCCGAGGGCTATGGCATCAATCGTCGCGATGTGATGTATAACGATTTTGTGGTCGTTGGCCCTGCGGCTGATCCCGCCGGGATTGCGGGTATCGCAACTGCGGCTGAGGCCTTCGCGATGATTGCCGAGACGGGATCAGTATTTGCCGCACGGGGCGATGACAGCGGTACTTCAACCGCTGAACTGGGGATCTGGCGATCAATCGGAATCACACCGACGGCTGAACTAAACTGGTATCGTTCACTCGGGCAGGGCATGGGTGAAACATTGATTACCGCAAACGAGCAAGAAGCTTATACGCTCACTGATCGCGGCACGTTTCTTGCGATGCGTGACAGTGTGCCCGACCTCACGATCCTGGTTGGTGGAGCGACGGTCGCCGAGAATCAGGATCCGCGTTTGCGCAATCCGTATGGCGTTATCCCTGTCAATCCAGAACGACACGAAGGCCTTCAGGCGGCCCTGGCTGAAGAGTTTGCGACCTGGCTCACCTCACCCGAAACGCAGGTGATGATTGGTGCGTATGGTACCGAGCGTTTTGGGCAACCGCTCTTTTATCCTGCAGCAACGCAATGAGTCTCTGAACGAGGTCTGGTTGCCCTCCTGAGCGTGCGAGCCAGAGGCCCGCACGTTCAGGAGGGCAACATCAGAAAAGATAGCATGAACTACTGGCAAGAAGCGATCAATCTGCTGGTTGGTGGCAACAGCGATGTCTGGGCGATCATCATCCTCTCTTTGCAAGTTTCGGGGGTGGCATTGCTGATCAGTGCGATCATTGGTGTCCCGCTTGGTTCTTTAATTGGTTTGCATACCTTCCCAGGGCGCCAACTGGTCATTGCCATAGTCTATACGGGGATGGGGTTCCCCCCAGTCGTGATCGGCTTAGCCGTCTTTCTTTTGCTTTCGCGTTCAGGCCCGCTCGGTTTTCTTGGTTGGCTTTTCACCCCGAGTGCAATGGTGCTTGCCCAGGTCATCCTCGCGCTCCCCCTGGTGATTGGCTTTACGATGTCGGCTGTGCTTGCGGTAGATCCGGCGCTACGCACACAGATCCGCGCCCTGGGGGCCAGTCCAACCCAGACGACGCTTGCTATGCTCTGGGAAGCGCGGGTAGGCGTGCTGGTAGCGCTGATCGCCGGTTTTGGTGGAATCATCTCGGAAGTAGGTGCGGTGATGCTGGTTGGGGGCAATATCCAGGGTTCAACGCGGGTGCTGACGACTGCGATTGTGCTCGAAACGCGCAAAGGCGCGTTTGATGTTGCGATCGCGCTTGCCCTGGTCTTGCTCGGCATTACGTTCGTGATCAACCTGGCGCTACTGCAACTCCAGGGTACATTGCTCAAAGCCAAGCAATGAACACCGAATCAATCTATCAACTTGAGGCCATCCAGCAACGCTACGGTGAACGACTGGTGCTCGATATCCCATCGTTGCAGATCGAACGAGGCGAGTTACTGGCGCTCGTGGGGCCATCGGGGGCGGGTAAAAGCACCTTGCTGCGCATCCTCAACTTCCTTGAGACGCCTACGCAGGGTCAACTCCGTTTTGCGGGCCACACGCTTGGCTCACGGGTGCCGCTTGAGTTGCAACGACGGGTCACAACCGTCTTTCAACGACCTGCGTTGCTTAGTGGCAGTGTCCTTGACAATGTTGCCTATGGGTTACGCTTGCGACGACATCCACAGGTGCGCGAACGTGCGCGTGAAGCCCTGGCAGCAGTGGGCCTGGGCCACCTGGCGCGCGCAGCAGCGCATACGCTTTCGGGGGGCGAAGCGCAACGGGTTGCCCTTGCACGGGCGCTCGTCATTACGCCAGACGTGTTGCTGCTTGATGAACCAACGGCCAACCTTGATCCAGCGAATGTTGCGGCGATCGAGCGCACGGTTGCCGAGGCACACCGCCGTGGCACGACGATCATGCTCGTCACGCACAACATCTTTCAGGCACGGCGCCTCGCCCAGCGTGTCGCCCTGATGCTCGACGGGCGCATCATCGAACTTGCCCCCACCGAAACCTTTTTTGAAACCCCACACGACCCCCGGACAACGGCCTTTATCAAAGGGGACATGCTGTATTAAGCGTATGCGGCCAGCAAAGCTGGCCGCATACGCTTACGGCCGGTAGGGGTCTGCGGCCTGCGGCTTGCTTCGCTGGCCGCAGGCCGCAGGCCGGTGGGGGCCTGCGGCTTGCTTCGCTGGCCGCACGCGTTTTAGGCCGGTGGGGGCCTGCAGCCTGCAAGCATCGTGCCTATGCAGGTGAAAACGTGCGGCCTGCAAGCATCGTGCCTATGCAGGTGAAAACGTGCGGCCTGCAAGCATCGTGCCTATGCAGGTGAAAACGTGCGGCCTGCAAGCATCGTGCCTATGCAGGTGAAAACGTGCGGCCTGCAAGCATCGTGCCTATGCAGGTGAAAACGTGCGGCCTGCAAGCATCGTGCCTATGCAGGTGAAAACGACCAGCGAAGCTGGTCGTTTTCACCTGCATAGGCACGGATTTCTCTACCCACCAAGTTGCGACATGCCACGCACGGTCGGCAGGACACCCTCGGGCAAACCGTGGCCCCAGGGTTTGATCTGTACGGCGTGGCGGACGATCTGTTCGATCTCGGTGACCGTCGCGCCATTGCGGATGGCCGAACGAAGATCAACCTCGTCGTCACGCAACAGGCAGAGGTGCAGCCGCCCATCAGCCGTGAGGCGCATCCGATTGCACGTTGCACAGAAGGGATCGGTGACGGCACTGATAAAGCCAAGTTTGCCGGGGGCACCGGGGATCCGATAACGCCGGGCTGGATCGGCCGGATCTTGACCATACGGGGTCAGCGCACCAAAATGAGCCTCGATGCGGGCAATCAATTCAGCCGTACTGATGACACCCTCTTCCGCAAGACCAGCCACGCCCGTCAGCGGCATCACCTCGATAAAACGGAACTCCCAGGGATGCCGGGTCGTCAGGGCCGCGAGTTGGACGACTTCATCGTCATTCATGCCCCGCACAATGACAGCATTGAGCTTGATTGGGTGGAGGCCAGCCTCATCAGCGGCCTGAATACCTGCCCAGACTTCATCCAGATTGCCACCGCGGGTCATCTGACGAAACTTGACGGGATCGAGGCTGTCAATGCTCACATTGACCCGGTCGAGGCCAGCTTCTTTGAGTGGCCCGGCGAGGCGACGGAGGCGCAGCGCATTCGTCGTCATCGCCACATGCTCAATGCCTGGCACTGCTTTCATCGCCGCGATCAGCTCGACGATATCCTGACGCAGCGTCGGTTCGCCACCGGTCAAGCGGAGCTTGCGGAAACCGGCTGCGGCAGCCGCCTGGATCACCAGCAACAACTCGTCGTTGGTCAGCAACTCGGGGCGCGGGGCAAACTGCATCCCAACGGCCGGCATGCAATAGACACAGCGCATATTGCAGCGATCAGTCAGGGAAACCCGCAGATAATCAATGCGCCGCCCAAAGCTATCACGGGCCGGCTCATCGGTCGCATAGGTCGGGATCTCCCGTGGCTCAAAAAAGGTCAACGGGATTGTTGCCTTGATGGGATCACGTTCCATGGCTGCATGACCTCATTGTCACTTGTATCCACCGGGTGCATTGCTCGCGTTTGTGGCGATGGTACGGTCACAAACGCGGGCAATGCACCACACATCCTCAGGCTGCGACAAATTTCAACACACTGATCCTGGCAGCGAGCTTGCGGGCAACATCGCGGAACCGATCGGCATAGGCATCATCGGCATCGCTGATCACCGCTGGCGCACCAGTATCACCACCAGCGCGCACAGCCATGCCCAGGGGGATCTGACCGAGCAACGGGACACCCAGTTGCTCAGAGAGACGCGCCGCGCCACCGCTCCCAAAGATATCATAGCGCGTCCCGGTATCAGGCGCCTGGAAATAGGCCATATTCTCGACAATGCCGAGCAACGGCACATTCACCTTTTTGAACATCTCCATCGCCTTGACGACATCAACCGTCGCAACGGCCTGCGGCGTCGTGACAATGAGGCTCCCGGTGAGGGGCAGGCTCTGGGCGAGGGTTAGCGCGATATCACCGGTACCGGGGGGCATATCAATAATCAAATAATCGAGCGGGGCCCACTCCACATTGTAGAGAAACTGCCGCAACAACTGGCTGACCATCGGCCCACGCCAGATCACCGGCTGGGTCTCATCAATCAGGAACCCGACCGAGATCAACTTGATGCCGTGGCCGGTGAGCGGGATCATCATTGCTTCGCCCTGCTCATTCTGGAAAGCCTCGGGCTGACCTTTGACACCCAGCATCAGGGGTAAACTCGGGCCGAAGACATCCGCATCGAGCAAACCAACCTGAGCACCCTCTTGCGCGAGGGCCACAGCCAGATTCACGGCAATGGTACTCTTGCCCACCCCACCTTTGCCAGCGGCGACTGCGATCACATTCGCCACGCCGGGAATAGGGGCCTGCTCGGGAATGCCTGCCGGACGACGGGTATTTGCCGTAAACTCGATCGTGACCTCTTCAACACCAGGAATGGTACGTACCGCAGCTTCGGCCTCGGCATGGATTTGATCTTTCAGCGGACAGGCCGGGGTCGTCAATTCAATGGTGAAATTGACGCTGCTACCATTGATGCGTACATCTTTGATCATACGCCGCGAGACAAGGTCACCACCAAGCTCGGGCTCTTGAACGGTACTCAACGCCGCTAGTACCTGTTGCTCGGTCAGCGGCGCACTTTGCTGTGAAAAAAGACCCATAATGGGAAACGCTCCACGTACGATTGCGAACTATCTCAAGGGGTTGGTTTCATTATACCAGATTGTGTGCTGAAGCTCTTTAGAGGAGGCTCTGGTAGACGGCGAGCGTTGCTTGGGCCGCTCGTTGCCAGGTGAACCGGGCGGCGTGCGGTGGTCCCCGCCGCGCCAAAGCGGTGCGTGCGGCTTCATCATGCCAGAGCGAGGCGATTGTGTCGGCCCAGGCCACCGGATCCTGTGGCGGGACACAGATCCCGGCCTTGCCGACAATTTCGGGCAGGCTGCTTGTGTCAGCCACGATCGTCGGTGCCCCACAGGCAAGTGCTTCGAGCACAGGCAGGCCAAAGCCTTCGTAGAGCGAGGGATTGAGGTAGAGGCGACAGGCATTGTAGAGCCAGATCAACTCGTCGTGCGCCACTTTGCCCGTAAACCAGACATGCTCAGCCAGGTGCAACTCGCGCACGAGGCGATAGATCGGCGCATCGAGCCAACCTGGTGCGCCGGCAGCAACGAGTTGGTAGGGGCCACCGGGATCGCGATCGAGCAGGAGGCGAAGCGCGTGGAGCAGTGTTTCCAGGTTCTTGCGTGGTTCGATCGTGCTCACAAAGAGCAGAAAGCTCGTTGCGGTCAGTTGACGCCCATTGATGGTGCGAGTGGCGTCAGGCCTCAGGCCAAGTGGTTGAAAGCTCGGATCGGCTGCTTCATAGATCACCGTGATCTGTTCGGCGGGCAGATCGAGCAGACTGACGATATCATTGCGTGTTGCTTCCGAGACCGTAATGACGCCATCGGCATCGTGGGCTGCAGCGCGGATCTGGGCATAGAAGCGGCGCGCATCAGCATCGAGAATGTCAGGATAATGCAGAAACGCCAGATCGTGGATCGTGATCACCGCCGGGCAGCGCCGCCTGCGAGGGGCAATGAAATCGGGACAATGCAAGAGTGACAGCCGGTGCGGCCAGAGCTCAAACGGAAGACTCAGTTGCTCGTAGCGATGATGGGGCGGCGTGATCATCGTAGCACGGCGGAGATTGGGGCCAACGGCGAGCGGCTCGCGTTGACGATAGTGCTGGAGCGCGACAAACTCAAGGTCGGGCGCGAGCGCCGCCATTGCGCCGAGTAACTGGCGGGTATACTGGGCAATGCCACCTTGACGATACGCATTGAGGCGTGCATCAACGCCGATCCGGGTCATAGTTCCACCTGAACTTCCAACCCATCATAGGCAAACGCCACCCCCTCGGGCAAGTCGAGGCTGGCAAGCGCGTGGTCAATGTTGTGGTTCATATGGACAAAGAACGCACGGCGCGGCTGCAGGGCGGCGACAACTTCGAGGGCCTGCGCAACCGAATAGTGCGTCGGATGGGGTTCGTAGCGTAACGCATTGAGCACCAGCACATCAAGATCCCGCAGCAGCGTCCAGGCTGTCGGCGACAGCGCACTTGCGTCGGTGATATAACCAAGCCGGCCCACCCGATACCCTGTGATCGTCCAGCTTCCGTGCAGCACATCAAAGGGTTGAATCGTCAGCGAGCCGACCGTAAATGGCTCCACGACTGGGCGCAGATCAAGACTCGGGCGCGTCGACCCGGCCGATGTGTCGGTAAACGCATAGGCAAAGCGCGCACGCACATCACCGAGCGTCTGGGGACTCCCATAGAGCGGGATGGCCCTCCCACTCCAGCAGAGGGGCCGGAGATCGTCGATGCCTGCGGTATGATCAAAGTGGGAATGGGTAATCAAGACCGCATCAAGCTGACAGAGATCTGCGATCAGGGCCTGTTCACGAAAATCGGGGCCCGCATCAATCAGAATAGTCTCGGTACCAGTGGAAAGCAAGGCTGCCGTGCGGAGACGCCGATTGCGCGGATCAGACGATGTACAGACGGCGCACTTGCACCCAATGACCGGCACCCCCATCGAGGTACCAGTCCCCAAAAAACGTAGCCACATATGGTGATCCTCAATGGCTGATAGACATGTGTACAGTATAGCATGCAGGCAGACCGAGGCGCATCATGCGGAATTTATACTATAATGAGACCCAACTGTTGCCAATGGGAGTGGTTATGCTGGTGGTGACGCTCTTTGGTACGCCGAGGCTTGTGCGCGATGGGCTTGCCGTTGAGTTACCTCGCCGCCGCGCCCGGGCACTCGTCTATTACCTGGCAGCCCAGACTGCGCCGGTGAGCCGTGAGCAGTTGCTGGGTCTCTTCTGGTCTGATCATGACCGTAGCGGGGCTCAGCAGTTGTTGCGTACCACGTTGCACGCGGTGCGGCGTGCGCTTGGCCCGGCCCTGGTGTCTGGTGATTACCAACTTGGCTTGGAGGCTGATGTTGATTATCGCACGTTGTTGGCGACGATCCAGAAGCCTAGTGCTGATGAGGCTGCCCTTGCCTGGGCCTTACGTGGCTATCGTGATGATCTGCTGGCCGATTTCAGTCTTGCCGATGCTGAGCCGTTCGAGGATTGGCTGGCCGCCGAGCGTGAACGAGCGCGGATGCTGGCAATTCGTGGCTTCACCCGCCTGGCACGACTCGCCGAAGGCCGCGAAGCCTATCAGGTGGCGCTTGATGCGCTACGTCAGGCCCTTGCTTTTGATCCGCTCCAGGAAGATTTGCAACGTGATGCGATGCGTCTCCACTATTATGCTGGCGATCGGGTCGGCGCGATCCGGCGCTACGAGCAGTTGCAGGATCTGCTTGATGCCGAGGTGGGGGTGCCGCCGATGCAGGCAACCCGTGAACTCTATGATGCGATTATTACCGATGCGCTTGTTCGGCTTCCTCCTGAACATGGTGCCGTCGAGTTGTCGCGGGCAGGCGCACCGTCCCTGGTCACGCGGGCGTCTGCACCGGCACCGCTCCAGTCACCGACGTTGCTTGCCTTGCCATTTATTGGGCGGCAGACAGAACTGGCGCTGATCGCCGAGGCGGTGACGCAAGGGCAGTTGGTCTTGATCGAGGGTGAACCGGGGCTTGGCAAGACGCGGCTGGCGACCGAGTTCCTGGGGCAACATGTTGCCGAGCATGGTCTGGTGCTTGTTGGTGCTGCGCGTGAACTCGAGCAGAGTCTGCCGTATCAACCGGTGATCGCCGCATTGCGCATGCTTGCAACTCACCCCAGGTGGCCTGCGCTCCGTGCTCAGCTTGATCTGGCTCCTGTCTGGCTGCGTGAAGTTGCGCGCCTGGTGCCCGAACTGGCAGAGTCGCTCCCTGGTCAGCCGATAGCGCTGGGCAATGCTGAAGAGGCCCGTCTGTGGGAGGGTGTTGCGCAACTGGTGATGGCGCTGGTTCGTCATGTTCCGGTCGGGCTGTTGTTTGACGACCTGCACTGGGCCGATGCCAGTACGCTCGGTCTGGTGGGCTATCTCCTTCGGCGTAGCCAGGACACCCAGGTTAGCGTGCTGGCGACGACGCGCCCAGTTCGCCCTCGTCATGCGCTGGCAACCCTGATGACTGGCCTGACGCGTGAGAACCATCTGAAGAGGCTGGCGCTGCAGCGCCTTCTCCCAACGGAAACGGTCTTCCTGGCCCAGCAACTCTGCCCCCATGATGCGGAAGTCACGGCAGCCTGGATTCAACAAACGACTGAAGGCAATCCGTATATTCTGGTTGAAGTGCTTAGCCACGCGCTCGCTACCGGGATGCTTGGCCCTGATGGGCATCTGCACCTCGATGGCGCAACGGCTCCAATCGTTCCCCCTACCGTCTATAGTTTGATTGAAGCGCGCCTCACGCGGCTTGCCGAAGGTGCTCGACGGGTGCTTGATGCGGCTGTGGTGGCCGGGCGCGAATTTGAGTTTGAAGTCGCCGCCCGCGCAGCCGCGCTCTCTGAGCAAGCGGCCCTTGATGCCCTCGACGAATTGCAAGCGGCTCGCTTGGTCGAGCCGCTTGATGAGGGACGGTACCGTTTTGACCATAGCCTGACCGTCGAAGTCGCAAGGCACGAGCTTGGGATTCCGCGTCAGCGCAGTCTTCATCGCCGGATCGCTGAGGCAATGGAGGCGCTGCATCGCAACGAACTCGATGCCGTGGCGGGGATGATCGCGTGGCATTTTGCTCAGGGTGGCGCGCCCGAACGCGCCGCCGAGTATGCCTTGCGCGCTGCACGCAGGGCCACTGCGGTTGCGGCATGGAGCGAGGCAACGGCTCTGTTTGAGCAAGCCCTGGCGGGGAGCCAGTCTGTTGAGCGTTTTGCCATTCTGCTTGACCTCGGCGAGGCGTTGGCGCAACAGGGTGAAGGTGCCCGCGCAGCCGAGCGTCTCCGTGAAGCGCTGGCTTTGGCCTCCAATGGGACGCAGGCCAACCATGCGCGCCTCAAGCTGGCCGGGGTACTTGTCGCACAGGCGCGTTATGCTGAGGTGATCGACCTGGTACGCGATCTGGCGACCCAAGGCGCTCCCGGCGAACGTGCGCAGGCGCTCTTCCGGTGGGGCACAGCGCTCTCGTTGGAAGGCGCCGATCTCGCTGAGGCTGCGCTGCGTCTCGGCGAAGCCGAGCGGCTCGTGATCGCGCAGGCCAGCCTCGACCAGATGGTGCTGGCTCAGGTACGCTTTGAGCTCGGCAGCGTGGCGGCGCAACAAGGCGACTTGGCGCAGGCCGTCGCCTATTACCACGAAGCAATGCGCGTCGCTGATGCGGTCTCAGATGCACCAGACAGATTGAATCAGGCCATGATGTGGCGCATTCTGGCCCGTAACAATCTTGCCTACCATTTGCACCTACTTGGTGAACTTGAAGCAGCGGAAGGCTATCTTGCCGAAGCACTCAAGCTCGCTGAAGCCGCCGGCTTCCTTGGTTTGCAACCCTATCTGCTCTCGACCCAGGGTGAACTTGCCCTGGCCCGAGGGGATCTAGAGGCTGCCGAGCAGGCCTTTAGCGCTGGCCTAGCGCTGGCCGAACGCCTTGATGTCCCCGAGCGCATCGCGGGCCTGGTTGCCAACCTCGGCCTGGTTGCGCTGCGACGGGGCGAAACGAGTCTCGCGATTCACCGGCTTTCGACGGCTCAGGCGCAAGCCGATGCGCTTGGCACCCATCATCTGGCCGCACAGATCCGCATCTGGCTCGCGCCGCTCTTGCCGCCCCATGAAGCGCGCACCCTTTTTGCCGAAGCCCGCGGGATTGCCGAAGCAGGGAAGCGCCAGCGTCTGCTCAGTGATCTGGCGCATATGGAAGCGTTGTTGCCGCGTTAGCAGCCCCATCCGCCCCGGAGGCGCCCCGTCACCCGTAGGGGGGAAGCACTCCTTTTGGGGGTGGGTTTTTTTATCCAAGCGCCGAGGGAGCGACATGACGTTCGTTTTTTTCGCACGAAGGTGGCGGTGTCGTTGGCCAAGGTTCGGGGCACAAGCGTCGCGGCATGGGGATGGGTTGCTGTTCAGTGCCCGCACCAAGGGGGGCCAACGCCATCCATGTCATTCCGAACGGAGTGAGGAATCTTCGCTGCGGCGCATGGAAGACCCCTCGCTGCGCTCGGGGTGACAGGGAGGATGCCTTGGATGGTCATGACCCGCACGTCATATGAAAAACCCACCCCCAAGAGGGGCACGGCTTGCCCGTGCCCGTCCGCAGGGGTAGGGGCACGGCTTGCCCGTGCCAGTCCGGGGTAGGGGCACGGCTTGCCCGTGCCCGTCCGGGGTGGCCCGTGCCCGTACGCAGGGGCACGCCGTGCCCGTCCGGGATGGCCCGTGCCCGTACGCAGGGGCACGCCGTGCCCCGACGGGATTACGGTGTCACTTCGGGGGCCACGGGTTGCGGGGCTGGCTGTGGCACAACAGCGGCGCTACCCGAGCCGGCCATCTGATTGAGCAAAAGAGTTAGGTCGGTATTGGGATCAATGAACCACATGTTGCCATTCTTCATCATCTCGACCATCAACTCACGCTGGCGCAGTTCAAACAGTTCGGGATTTTCGCGCCAGTAGCGCCCTTGAATGGCGCGAACCTGCGACTCACGGCTCGCGGCTTCCAAGGCCGCTGCTGTCTGACCGCGCTCGCGGGTCAAGGCTACCGTTGCCTCTTGTTCAGCCTGAAAGAGATTATTGGATTGCTGGGCCTGGATCTGCTCGCGACGCTTCTGCTCGGTCTCGATCTGGACTTCGAGATTAGCTTTTTCAGCGAGCAACTGCGCATATTGCTCACCAACCTGAATATCAAGCACCTTGACTGCTTCGAGCCTTACATAGAGTTGCTCAACAGGTGAGCGTTGTCCTTCAGCTTTGCTGGTAAGGAACTGGCGAATGCGATCGGCAAAGCCACCCCGATCCGAGAGGGCCTGGTCGAGGGTAAACTGCGTTGAGGCACTCTTGAGCGCGTCGTTAATGAAGCCATCAAGGAACGCATTCAGTTGACTATCGTCCACCCCGATCTCACCATAACTGGACTGAAGTGCCTCGGGACTAGCGATACGGCTATAGTCAACTTGAATGTCAATATCATAGAGTTGCTTATCGCTACTCGCGACATTCTGCTCGATCGTGCGGGTTTGGCGGCGGATATTGACGACCTCAATATTGGTAAAGGGTGCAAAGGGCCGAAAGAAAATGCCCGGTTCTTGCACGCCCTCAACACGGCCCTGGGTAACAATAAGGCCTCGTTCACCCTCGTTGATCTGGGCAAATTTCATTGTCGAGAGCCCGATGCCCACGATGACCACAATCAGCAAGATGACCCCGAGCACGCTCAAACGTGCTCCACCACCCGACTTGGATTTACCTGAAGGCGAATTACCCTGTGACATTGGTATGCTCCTTCTCCTCAAAGCCTAAGGCTTCAGCAACGATATAAAGGGGCCTGCCCTTTACCTCGTCGTAGATGCGTCCGACATACTCCCCAATAATGCCTAGCGAGATAAGCTGAACAGCGCCAATGAACAGCACGATAGAAAGGGTTGAGGCCTGCCCGTAGAAGGCGGCATCTTCGGCGGTGGGGTTGCCGAGGCGCAGGGCAAAGACGATGAGAATAAAGATGAAGCTCAAGGCGGCAACGATGAAGCCCATATAGGTTGCCAGTTGCAAGGGTAGGTACGAAAAACTGGTAATGCCGTCGAGCGCGAATTTGAGCATTTTGCGCAGAGGGTACTTGGTTGTCCCGGCTTTGCGGGCGTGGCGCTGATAGGTGACACCAGTGCTTTTGAAGCCGACCCAGACCGAGAGCCCGCGCATAAAACGGTGGTGCTCGCGGATCTGCCCGAGGGCATTCACGACTTTGCGATCCATCAGGCGGAAATCGCCCGCATCGCTCGGAATATTGACGCTAGTAATGCGATCAATCAGGCGATAAAAGAGCGCTGCCGTCGTGGTTTTGAACCATGTCTCGCCCTGTCGTTCTTCGCGAACGGCATAGACAACCTGGTAGCCCTCGCGCCATTTCGCGATCAGCTCAGGAATGACTTCCGGCGGATCCTGGAGATCTGAGTCGATCACGACCACTGCGTCGCCACCTGCATGGTCGGCGCCGGCCGTAATGGCGAGCTGGTGGCCGAAGTTGCGTGAAAAATTGACCACTTTGATGCGTGGATCGTTGAGGTGGAGCGCATACATCAATTCGAGCGAACGATCACGACTTCCGTCATTGACCAAGACGATCTCGAAGGGTTCACCGAGTGGTTCAAGCGTGGCTACCGTGCGGTGACAGAACTCCTCGATCAGCTTTTCTTCGTTATAGACCGGAGCGACCACGGAAAAGACCGGACGGGTGACCTGTTGTTGGTTGTTCATCTCAGGTTCAGCAGCAACCATGGTACTCATCTGTTTCATGCGCACGTTTCTCACTTGAACGGTAGATTTTTATGCATGGACAAGCAGTTTGTCCAAACCGGGCCATTTACGTGAGGGCATCCCAGTTTGGCCCGATCTCCACATCCACCCCAAGGGGGATCTGGTAGGTAACCCCATTCATGGTAGCGGTCAGGCGATATGCGCCTTCCATAATGTCGCGCACAAGTTGGGCCGTAAGGTCAACCTCGTGCTCAGGTGCTTCGAGGATGAGCTCGTCGTGAACTTGTAATAGCAGCCGGGTCTGCAACTGGTGTTCACCGAGAGCCTGGTGGAGTTGTACCATTGCGATCTTCATAATATCAGCAGCGGTACCCTGAATAGGGGCATTGATCGCCTCGCGCATGGCCGCCTGCGCCCGTGGCCCACGGTCGTTGCCGCGTAGTTCCGGAAACAGCCGCCGTCGGCCAAAGAGCGTCGAGACATACCCGTTGGTGCGGGCCTGATGCAGCGTCGTATCAATGTAGGCTTTGATCCCCGGAAATTGCGCAAAGAGCCCATCAATAAGGGCTTGGGCCTCGCCGCGTTCCAGGCCCAGCCGCTGGGCAAGCCCAAAGGCGCTGATGCCATAGATAACGCCAAAGACAACCGTTTTTGCGATCCGGCGCTGGTTTTTATCGACCTCGTTCTGTTCAATGCCAAAGAGCCGGGCGGCGGTTGCGGCGTGAATGTCGCGTCCTTCAACAAAGGTGGCGACAAGATCAGGATCCTGGGTGTACCCGGCGAGCACCCGTAACTCGATCTGTGAATAGTCGGCAGCCACAAACTGATGGCCCGGCATGGCGACAAAACCCCGTCGGATGGCACGGCCCTCTTCGGTGCGAACGGGGATATTTTGCAGGTTGGGATCGTTGGACGAAAGCCGGCCCGTTGCGGCACCCACCTGGTTATACGATGTGTGAATGCGTTGCGTCCTGGGATTGATCATTGTCGGCAGCGCGTCAACATACGTACTCTTGAGCTTGCTCAACTGGCGGTAGCGCAAGATCAGTTCGGCAATCGGATGGGCAGCACTCATCTGCTCTAGTCCCTCGGCGGTGAGCGAATAGCCACCACTTTTTAGCTTGCTCAAACCATATACTTTCGGATCAATGGCCGGTTTGCCACTGAAGAGGATGCGGTTGAGTTGCTGGCCTGAATTGATATTGAACTGTTCGCCTGCCTCGTGATAGATTGCCGCTTCGAGTTCGCCAATACGACGTTGCAATTGCTCGTCAAGTTGCGTGACATAGGTGCGATTCAGGGTAATGCCGGCCTCTTCCATGGCGACGAGCACGCGGATGAGGGGCATTTCGAGACGGGTAAAGAGAGCTTGCAGTTCCGTTTCGTCGGCGAGTTGCTTTGCCAGATGGTGTTGAAGGCGCAGCGTCAGATCGGCATCAGCAGCGGCATAGGGGGTTGCCTGATCGATGGGCACCTCAGCAAAACTGATCTGCTTGGTGCCCTTGCCGATCAGATCCTGGATTGGCATGGGCGGCTCGGCCAGTTTTAGTTCGTAGAAGGCGAGATCCTTCAAGCCGAGACGCTGTTTGCCGAGCAGGGCTGCGGCAAGCATGGTATCAAAGCGTAAGCCTTCGACATGCAGATCGACACTCAATAATAATTCAAGATCGAATTTAGCATTATGAGCATATTTGGCCTTGTTTGGGTCAGCGAAGAGCGGGCGCAAAGCGGTCACCACCTGGTCAAGCGGCAACTGCTCACCCTGATGATGCCCGACAGGCAGATAAAACCCAGCGCCAGGGGTATGGGCGAGGGAAATCCCGACGAGGTCACTCTCAAAAGGACGGAGGCCACTGCTCTCGACATCAAAAGCAAAACCCGGGGCGGCCTGCAACTCGGCGATCAAAGCTTCGAGTTGCGCCGTCTGGGTGATGCACTGATACGTACCGAGGTTTGGGTTTGTTGGTCGAGGCGGGCCAGAAGGTACCGTTGGTGTTGCAAAGAACGACAGCTGCAGCGTATCACTCGATGGCGCGGGGCTTGCAGGTAAACTGGTCGGGAGATCGGCGAAGAGCGGTTGTTGGATTGGGCCGGTGGCCGAAGGTGAGGAAACTGGTGCGCCTGTGGCTTCATTAGGAAGTGGAGGGAGCTTACGAATAAGATTGGAAGTGGCCCCGATCTCCAGCGTTTGAAAGAGCTCGATCACCGCAGCGCGGTCATAGCTTCCGAGCGCACATGCAGCGAGATCGAGGTGGGTTACGGGCACATCACGGACGATCGTGGCGAGGTGCTTGCTAAAGAGGGCGGCCTCACGTTGCCCTTCGAGGGGTTTCTGATAGCGTTTGGGCACCTCAGCAAAGCGCTCATAGATCGCTTCGATCGAACCAAACTGCTTGAGCAGCGCAATGGCACCCTTCTCACCGATGCCGCGGACACCGGGAATATTATCGCTGGCATCGCCCTTGAGCCCGCGCAAATCAGCGAGTTGATCTGGCCCCAGGCCATCATACCGCTCGCGCACGGTCGCCTCTTCATAGAGCGTCGTATTCTTATTGCCTTTGGCATAGGGATTCGCGAGCAGCACCTGCACATAGTCATCAACGAGCTGAAGACTATCGGTATCACCGGTCAGGATCAGCGTCGCGACATCAGCCTCGGTCGCCTGACGGGCGAGCGTCCCGATCACATCATCGGCCTCGAAGCCATCGGCGGTATAGATGGGGATCGCCAGGTGGGTAATCAACTCCTTGATGCGTTCAAGCTGAGGATGGAACTCTTCGGGGGTTTCGGCGCGACCGGCTTTATACTCGGCATAGAGATCATCGCGGAAGGTACGTCCAACATCAAAGGCAACGGCAACGTGCGAAGGTTGCTGATCCTGGATCATACTCAACAGGATCTGCGCAAAGCCAAAAATTGCATAGGTTGGCTCGCCCTGAGAAGAGCGCAAACCGGCCTCACGCAGGGCGTGAAAGGCACGAAACGCGAGCGCGTGACCATCAATCAAAGCGAGGCGTCTGGAAGCCCCCATAAGCATCCCCTATAGAACAGACATCCCAGGGGACATTATACCATTCACGGCCTGCGCAGGAGGTAGGTTGTGGCTAGCATCATAGCACCGATGGTGGCGGCAATGATGAGCATGCCCTCGACGGTTGCCATGCCAGCGCTGGTACGCGCTGCGAGCTCGATGCCAAGGGCGAGAAAGATCCCATTGACCCAGAGGATCAGTTTTTCACGAAGGGTTGTACGCATAAAAATGTAAATTTAGTTAAAGAGTAGAAGCTGCACAGCTTGCAGCGAATTTCTTTTTTAGCTACCACTAAAATACACCTTTGGCAGGTCGTTGTCAAGGTGCTTGCCCTCGTGGAGTACAATGATCAGAGAGATTGCCTGCTAGCTGTGCGAAGGGTGGTATGTTTCAACAGTTACTCACGACGGTCGGCCATGAGGTGTCGGGTGAGGCGGCACGGGCGCTGGTGGCCCGGATTAGTCAGTGGCATCGGATTCAGGCTAGCCCGATGTACCGCGAGGCGGCCCATTGGGTGCATGCGACGTTGCAGAGCTATGGTCTCGATGCAACGCTTGAGTCGTTTCCGGTGGGCGAAGGCCGCCAGGTCTGGGGTGAACCGTTGTTTGATGAGTGGCAGTGTCACGAGGGTTGGCTCGATCTGTTGCTGCCCGATGGTTCGACGCAACGCCTCGCCGATTACCGGGCAGTGCCGTTGTCGCTCTTGCCGCGTAGTGTGAGTACGGATGGTGAGTTTGAATTGGTGGTGGTGGAGCGTGGCGATCGGGTTGAGGATTATGCTGATCTGGAGGTTGCTGGCAAGCTGATTTTGACGCGCAGTATGCCGATGAGTGTGTATCGTGTGGCGATCGAGAAGCTCGGGGCCGCCGGGGTGATCTGCGACGGGATGCGCTCGTTGCCCGAGATTTGTCCACCTGGTGATCTGCCCGATGCGATCCAGTATGCGTCGTGGTGGTGGTGGGGCGGCGAGCGGCGGGCCTTTGGGTTTGCGTTGAGTCCACGCGTGGGTGCGGCGTTGCGTCGTCGCGCAGCCCGTGCGGCCGATGAGGGGCGTGTGGTTCGTTTGCGGGCGCGAGTGCGCAGTAGTTTTACCGATGGGGCGATCGAGGCCGTCAGTGCGTTCATTCCCGGCCAGAGCAATGAGGAAATCCTGCTTGTGGCGCACCTCTGCCATCCTGCCCCGTGTGCTAATGATAATGCCACTGGTGCGGCGGCAGCGATGGAAGTCGCACGTGCCTTGCATACGCTGATCGAGAGTGGTCGTCTGCCCCGCCCGCAACGTGCGCTCCGTTTTCTCTGGATGCCCGAGATGACCGGTACCTACCTTTACCTTGCTCGTCACGAGGGGCGGATCGAGCGCACGGTTGCCGCGCTTAACCTTGATATGGTGGGGGCCGATCAGGCGCGCTGCGGCAGTGTCAATACAATTATTCATACCCCCGATGCGCTGCCGAGTTTTGTTGGCGACCTGCTCGAAGCGATCCGCACGGGGATGCACGGCGTCAGCGATACGCTCTATGGGCGCACCGAGCCGCCGTTGCTGCGCATGGCGAGTGCGCCTTTTTCGAATGGCAGCGATCACTATATTCTCGCCGACCCGACGGTTGGCATTCCGACGCCATTGATCATCGAGTGGCCTGATCGGTTTTACCATACGACCGCCGATACGCTTGATCAGGTTTCGGCTACAACGCTTCAGCGCAATATGACGCTCGCCGGTACGTACCTAGCGTTTCTGGCGAACGCGGGTAGCCGTGAGGCTACCTGGCTTGCCAGTGAGTTGAAGGCCCGTTTTGTCACACGGATGGCGCAGGTGCTCCAGATGGCGACGACGGCTGCCCTATCTGGTGAGCCGCCGCGGGGGGCTTCCTGGGATCTGCGCCTAGCCTATCGGTTTGAGCGGCACGCAGCGGCGCTTGCTGATCTGCGGCGCATTGATCCAGCTTTTGACCCGCTTCCTGCGCAGCAATACGCTGCCTTGCAGATGAGGTTGCTCTGGGAAGGGTATGCTGATGTGCTTGAACCCTGGCAACTCACTGAGGTGCGGCAGTTGCCCGCCGATCAGTCCCAGCTGGTGCCCCGGCGGCTCTATCGGGGTCCAGTGAGCCTGCGCCCTCATTTGCGGCGCCTTGATCCGCTCGAGCGCGAGACGGCCCAGGCCGCGATTCGGGCGGCCAGCGATTTTGATAGCCTCGTCGCCGATCTGGCGCTCTTCTGGGTTGATGGGCAGCGTACCCTGGGTGAGATCCTCAATCTCATCGAACTGGAGACCGAGGTACGTGAGCCTGAGGCGCTGTTTGCCTATTTTGATCTGCTCGTGCGTTTAGACTTGCTCGCCTGGTAGGTCTTGGTGGGCTCAAAAAAAGCCAGCGTCGCTGGCTTTTTTT
>NZ_LYXE01000171.1 GCF_002532075.1 Candidatus Chloroploca asiatica
ACGCGATTTTTCGACATCCGACGAGCCAAAAAGCGTAGCGCGGCGCTGAGTCGAGGTTTGCCAGCAGTATCTTTGCATCAGCCCTGTGGTGACCCTCTTTAAGGGTTGCGGGCCTTGGCATTTCTGGTACAATCAAGTGTCTTGTCGTTGCGTTGGCTTGTTGAGCAACGACGCAATTGCATTGAGCACGTGTGTTGGGGCGAAGCACCCGCCCGCACGGCACGGGGCAGCCTCAGGATACGGCAGGAGCGGGTGCTTCGCGCCTCCTACGGAGTAAGAGTTAGCGTATGGCGAGATCTACCGCATCGGGTACCATCTCTGAGCGAGCGAGTAGGGGCGCGGCCTTGACTGTGCCACGGGTTGGCGATCTGCGCCCTTATATCCTGCTGATCGTGTTGACGATCGTGCTCTTGATGCTGGCGTATACGGCACGGCCCACCGTGGTCATCGATCTCGGTAGTACCCGTGATATGGCGTTTCTGCAGGATTTTAACGGGCGCGAAATAGATGCGAGTGGGGCGAGTGAACAGTTTGCCTGGCCTGCCGGCGAGCGTGAGTTGGCGATCCCTGGGCGACGCGATGGGGTCTGGATTGCGACGTTTGAGGCTAGCCCCGATCAGCCCGATCGGGCCTTGCGCCAGGTGGCAATTGCCGTTGATGGCATCCGGGTGGAGATGCCGCGCCTGAGTGAGCGGACGCTGGTGGCGAAGCTGACACCTGATCTGCTTGAGGCCGAGACGGTCACGATCCAGACGGTGTCACCACTTGTGGGTGATCCTGAACCACCTACGGATCTGGTTGGCACCTTGACGATTGCACCGGCGCGAACCTATCGCTGGTCACAGGGCGAGAGCCAGATTGTGATGCCAGGGTTGGGTAGGGGAGCCTGGACAGCCCATATCCGACTGATTGCCGCCCATCCAAACCAGCAGCCGGTTGAGGCAAAGTTGCTGGTGAATGGGGTGCCGATGGTTGCCATTCCCGACCGGGGCGAAGAGCGGATGATCCATCTGCATATTCCCGGGAGTCTGATGGGCAATGGTGATCTTGAACTGGCGCTTCAAGCCAATGTCTATAATGATCCACGTGAGCTCGGGGTGCTGATCTCACGAGTTGTGGTTGCCCCGGCAGCCGGAACGGGTGTGATCCGGAGTGCGGTGCCTCCCTGGGCCACTACCTTCTACATGTTGACAATGGTGCTCGGGGTCTATGGTGCGCTGAGCATGCTGCGTGTCGGTGAGACAACGAGGGTCATGGCCCGTGCCTCGCTGCACCGGTGGGGCGATCTGGTGCCCCTGATTGGTGCGTTGCTCGCTCTGCTGGTTGGAGCATGGGCGTTGGCGTTCTACCGCTTCCCGACCAGTTTCTTTCTGCCCCGCCTGGCGGGCCTGGCGATCTGGAGCATCGTGCTGGCGCTGGCGCTGATCCCGTTGACGAATTGGTTCTTTGCTGCGATCGGGGCAATTGAGACGCGTGAGCACGAGGAGCGCGGGCGCTTCACGCCGGCACCTCTGACGAGTGCGCTGCTGCTGATCTTTTTTGTGAGCTACTGGTTCAAAGCGGGCGGCATGCTCTACCCCTATTTTGTCGCGGTTGATGTGCAGTGGCATATGGAACGCGCCCGCTGGATCCTCGAAGGCCAGTTGCCGCTACTCTATGGCCTCAATAGTCCACTTAACGAGAGCACGATGCCGACGGCGGAATGGGGTGAGAATCGCCCGATTATCCCCTATTCACCCTATTTCCATATCTTTGCGGCGCCGCTTGGCCTGTTGCCGTGGCCAATGCCGTTGTCGATCAATATGTTGAGTGCGTTGGCTGATAGCACGCGCATCATTATGATCGGCCTGCTCGGCTGGCGCTTTGGGCTCAGCGCACGCAATGTCGTCTTTGCGGCAGCGATGTATGCGGTGATGCCCGTTGCGTTTCTCTTGCATGCCTGGGGCAATGTGCCGACGACCTTTGGGCTCTGGATGACCCTGATGGCAACAACCTTCCTGGTGTGTGCCTGGGAGCGGATCCACGAGCGCGGGCCGATGGTCATCTTTAGCCTGATGCTGACCGTGACGTTCCTGATCTATACGGTGACAGCGGTCTTTATGGGGGTGTTTCTGGTGCTGCTCACGCTGATGTTGCTGGCCGCAGCACCAAAGGGTGTCGAGTGGGCAGCCCTGCGGACGCGGATCAAGCCGATCTGGCAGGCAAGCGGGGTGGCGATCCTGGTGGTGATCGTCGTCTATTATGGGCAGTATATCCTGCCGATTATCGAGCGAAGTGTGCCCTATTTTGCGACGGTCTTTACCCAGGGGGCCAGCAGTGTCGGGGTTGAACGGGCACCTTTCCACCTTTATATGTGGTCGTTCTTCCAGGCTTTTGATTATCGCATCTGGCCGGGGCGCTACCTCTTCTATGGGTTGGCCTTCCCGTTGCTCTTTACGATCCCAGGGTTCCTGCATCTCTGGAAACGCCCACTTGCGGGAGTCTTCCTGGCGGCCTGGTTCTCGGTGTCGGTTGTCTTTATGCTGGCTGGCTATCGCATTTCGATGGTGGACAAGCAACTCTTCTATATTCTGCCGATCATCGCGATCTGTTGGGCCGTCTATGCTGGGCGCTACTGGCAACGGGGGCGTTGGGCGCAGATCATGATTGTGATGATCTATCTTGTCAGTGCGGTGGCGGCGCTTGACCAGTGGTTCTTCCGCATTGCAATTTCGCCCTTAAGCTGATGAGACGTATGCAGCAGACGGCGGGCGGCAAGGAGGCGGTCACAGCCACACGACACATGACACCTTGGTACGGGCTGGCGGTGCTTGGCATCGTCGCCCTGGCCGTCGCGTTGCGCGTCTGGTTCTGGAGTTGGCAGGCGACGAGTGGGGCGGTGCAGCCGGGCGACCCCGAGGAGTACTATCGGGCGGCGGTGCATCTGCTGCAGGGCGGCTATCACGATACCGGCAAATGGCTACGCCCACCGGTCTATCCGGTGCTGCTGGCAGGACTCTTTGCCGTCGGTGGGCTTGATGTAGCGCAAGCATTGCTTGGGCAGGCGATTCTGTCGGGCGTTGGCGTGCTCGCGTTTGTGGCGCTGGGCCAGGCGCTCTTTCAACGGCGCGATGTTGCGTTGCTGAGCGGCCTGTTTGCGGCGAGTTTTGTGCCCCTGGCAAGCTTTGGCAGCGTGCTCTTTGCCGAGGCGTTGTTTGTGATCCTGATGACCATGGCGCTGACGGTGATGGTGCATCTGATCGAAAAGCCACGCCTCTGGCTCGCCCTCGCTGGCGGGATCATCTTTGGGCTTGCGGCACTGACCCGCGCTACAGCACTCTATTTCGTTCCCCTGGCGGCGATGATGCCCCTGGTATTGACCCCACTGGTGAAGAGCGAGGAGGCCCAACTCGCGGATCGAGCAGGCTGGCAATGGCTGATTGGCGTGATCGGGGTGCGCGTGCGGGCCGGCCAACGGTGGGCCGTGGCCGTGATGCTGGTGCTTGGGGCCGCGCTGATCATCGGACCGTGGGCGCTGCGCAACTACCTTGTCCACGAGCGACTGATCCTGGCCGATACCAATGGCGGCATTAGCATGTGGTACGGCATGGTGCGGGGCGAAGACGATCGCGAGGCGGGTGAAGCCCTGATCTTTGCGGAACCAAACCTGGCCGACCGACAGAAGATTGCGGTTGCGTTGACGGTCGAACGGATCCAAGAAGATCCGGCCTGGTTTGCATTGCGCACGCGCCTCAAGCTTGCCTCCCTCTTTTTGTTGCAATCGCGAAGCTTCTTTGTGGGCGATGTGGTCACGATCAGCCCGCAGGACGAGCAGATCGCCCTGAGTGCCGGCGAAAATCCGCGCTGGCTGAGCCTGATCGCCGATGCGCAGTACATCTTTATGATGCTCGCCGGGATCGTCGGGCTGGCCTTTGCGCCACACTGGCGGCGCAGCGTCCCGCTGATGACCTGGTTTGCCTATGGAGTAACTCTCTCGGCGATCACCGTTGCGCATCATCGCTTGCGGTTACCGCTGATCAGCGTTTTTCTGCCGTTTGCCGCGTATGCCGCGCTGTTGCCTTTTGCGGGGCGAGCAACGCAGCAGATCATGGCCCCAAGCGAACGGCGCTGGCGGCTGGCGGTCGTCGTGATCGGCTGGCTCATCTTTTTCGCCCTGATCTTCAGCACACGTTACGTCACCTGGGCGCAGGGCGAGCGTGCGGCGTGGCCAGCGCGGGCCGCCCTAGCACAGGGCGATTGGGCTGCGGCAGAAATGGCATTGCTACAGGCGGCTGAAACCAATCCAACCAACGCCAACCGTCAGATCGCCCTGGGCGACTTTGCGTTTGAGCGGGGCGACCTGGCAAAGGCTGAAACCCACTTTCTCGCCGCCGTCGCCCTCGAAGATCGGAGCCTCTATGCGCATGCGATGCGGGCATGGATCGCCGTGCTCGACGACCGGCTCACGGATGCCGAGGCGTCACTGACGCGCATCGCGAGCTACGGACGCAACAACAATGATCTCTATGTGTGGGCGTGGCACGCCCAGCGTACGCCAGCGACTAACCGCGTCGTGCCAGGCGCACCTGCGGCCTTTGGGCATTACCGCGGATTTGCGCCGGCCACCTTTGATCTCGAGGAGGGCCGCTGGACCCTTGGGGAAGCGTCGGTACGCCTTGCGCATGGCTGCAACCCGGTTGAGGTGAGCCTGCGCGGGCCAGTTGGCCGAACAGTGGAGGTTGCGTTGCACCCTGATGGGGAACGTCAGAATGTGCGTCTCGACGGCAGCCTCCAGGTGGTGAGCCTTGCGCCAGATCCAGCGACGTGCGAGGAAGAAATGATCGGAGAAGTAACACTCAGCAGCCCGACGAGCCTGCTCGACCTTGAGCAAGCACCGTGGGCAGTTGGGGTTCAGGTATTATTGGTAGAGGCGCGGTAAGCTGATGATGGGGCAGAAAGAGAGCATGAAGAGCAAACAACCAAGCATCGTGCTGATCGTGCTGATGGCGCTGGTGAGTGCCGCACTGATTGGAGCAGGCGCTTATAAATATTCGTACTGGGGCCACGGGTTCGACATGGTAGATTTTCACATGCCGATCTGGGGTACGACGCAGGGCCATTTTTTACTTGTCTCACGGTATAATTTCACTGATACATTCATGGGGCTTGATGTCGCCTTGGGCTTTCTGCCGGCGCTTCCCTTCTATGCCGTGGTGCCGTCGGCCTACACCCTGATCGTCGTGCAAAGCCTCTTGCTGGTCTCGGCGGCCATTCCGGTCTATCTGATTGCCCGTGACCGCCTGAGCAATGCGTGGGCGGGGGTGGCCTTCGCGGCAGTCTATCTGCTCTACCCAACGACGCAATTTATGGGCATGGCTGCGCCCTTTCAGCCGCGCATCCCCGGGCTTGTCTTGCTTATCTGGGCGTTCTGGTTCCTGACGCGGCAGCACCTCTGGCCGTACCTGCTGATGCTCGGGTTGGCGATGTTGACGCGCACCGACGCCGCGCTGGTGGTGGTCGCCTTTGGCATGTATGCCGTGCTACGCCGCATGCCGTGGACCTATGCGCTGGTGCCCATGCTTGCCGGGCTGATCTATTTTTATGTTGCTATTACGTATATCACGCCACAGTTTTATAATGAGGGCTTTATCCCAGAAAAAGTCGAGGTTCCGTTTGATCTGAACCGCGACTACAACGACATGTGGCCGTGCGGGGTCAGCCCGCAGGCGTGTTACTACCTGCACCTGGGGAGTGGCATTCCCAATATCCTGCTCAACATCGTTACGCACCCGGTGGAGGTCTTTTTCTTTCTCTTTGAACCGGCCAAAATCGAGTATCTGGTGCTGATGTTTGCGGGGTTGCTCTTTTTGCCACTCTTTGCGCCACGCGAGCTCTTGCTCGCCGCCCCGATCTTCGGCATCAACCTGCTCTCGAATCGGATTTACCAATATGTGATCACCGAACAGTACCAGATTCTTGTTGTTCCTGGCATGATCATTGCGGCCATTTACGGCGCAGCGTGGCTCTTTGAGCAGGCCCAGCGCTGGCAGGGCAAGCGGGTACAAAGCTGGGCACCGGCGTTGCTCATCGGCATGGTGCTGCTGGTCGGCCTGATCAACCTGCCCCTGAAAAACCCGGTCATTTCGGCGGTGCGCAACCCCGAACAGCCCGAGCGCGTCGCCTTGATGGAAGCGATGAAGGCCATGTTCCCGCCGGAGGCGACGGTTGCCGCGACCTCGTTCCTGGCCCCACACCTGTTGCCCCGCGAAGAGATTTATTTCATCCCGGGTGGGCAGATGCACCACCCGATCGAGGCTGCCGAGTATGCGTTTCTCGATCTGCGGGCGGCGGGTCTGCGAGAGCAAGCCGCCCAGGGCAACGATATTGTCGGGCGGTTGCGGAATGACCCCAACTGGGAGGTTGTTCACGAAGAGGATGATTTGATCTTGTTTCGGCATCTCCGGTTTTGACGCAAAGGCGCAAAGACGCAAGGGGTGTTGAGAACATATCTGGATGCCACATGTGCGACAAGTGGCTGTGCGTAGCCTGGGAGCGAGGGCGTCTCGCCCTCGGGGGCGTTCAAGGGCGGGACGCCCTCGCTCCCAGGGATGCCAGAAAATTTAGTTGACAGACTAATGAGGGAACGATGGAAGTAGCACCGACACGACTGCGCCTGCGCACACATCTTGGCATCCTCGCCGCGTATGCTGTCTTGGCGCTGTGGTTGACCTGGCCGGCGATTCTGGCGCTGCCGAGCCACTATTTCACGGCGGGCAACAACCTCTATTTTTATATCAAGACACCCGATGCACCGCAGAATATCTGGAACTTCTGGTGGACGGGGTATGCGGTTCAGCATGGGATAAATCCCTTTTTTACCCCGCTGCTCTACTATCCCGAGGGTTTGCAGATGGTGCTGCAGACGATCAATCCGGTGGCAGTCTTGACGGCTGTCCCGGTGACGCTGACGCTCGGGCCGGTAGCGGCCTATAATGTGACGGCGATCGTGGCGATGATGCTGACGGGATACGCCGGCTTTCTGCTGGCGCGGGCGTTTGCGCCAGGAGTGCTCGGGCCATTTGTGGCTGGCGTGCTGCTGACGGCAAGCCCGTTTCATGTCGCCAAACTCGACTCGGGGCAACTCAATTTTGTGACGATGCAATGGCTTGTGTTCGCAGTAGTTGCGCTGATCTACCTCAGTCGCAAGACGAGTTGGTGGTTCGTTCCGATCACGGCGCTCGCCTTCGGGGCGGTGCTCTATACCGACTGGTACTGGGCGCTGGTGACCGTGCTCTTTGGGATGGTATGGGCCGTGGTGAGCCTGATCCGCGCCGAGCAGCCGCTGGGTGTGATGATGCGGTATGGCTTCTTTGGGGGCCTGGCCCTGCTAATCACGCTCCCTTTGATCCTGATGCTGCGCAACGAACTGAGCGACCCAAACCTGCCCCTGGATCTCTGGGCACTCTATACCCAGGGCTATTCGGCGGATCTGCTGGGGCTCTTTTTTCCATCGGGACGCCATCCCTTCTGGTCAATGCAAGCCGAGCAATTCCTGGTCGAGATGGCCCCCTACGGCATGGTCGAAGGTTCGTACACCGCAGCGGGATGGGTTCTCTCGGCGCTGGGTTTGCTGGGCATCTTCTGGTATGGCCGCCAGCACTGGCGGCTGATTGTCGTCGCGGTGGTCGCCTGGCTCTTTGCGATGGGCCCGATCCTCTACATTCTCGGGAACGAGACGGGCATCCCGATGCCGTACCAACTGCTTCAGGCGCTCCCCGGCCTTTCCACCGCACGCCGACCGAATCTGTTTGGGGTGCTGACGATCATGGTCTTCACGATCTTTGCGGCACTCGCGGTGGCGCGCATGCGTGAACGGATGCGCCCACGTACCTTTGGGATCGTGCTGGCCGTCATTGGCGTGCTCGCTTTTGTCGAACTCTTGCCGCCGATCCGCACGACCATGACCATGGAACGGGCCGAGGTCTACGCGCAGATCGCCGCACGGGAACCGGGTGTCGTGGTGGATCTGCCGATTGAGAATAATACGAACAGCCGCACGCTGATCAACCAGATTGTGCATGGGCAACCGATCCTGCGCGGCTACGTGGCGCGTCCGCCCTATTACCCAACGCTGCTCTACAGCCCATTGCCCGAACACCTCGGGCGGATGCTGGTCTTGCCGAAAGCTGATATCATCCGCCTCGATGCCGATGCGCTGGCAGCGATGCAGTGCTACTATCAACTACGGTATGTCGTGATCGAGCCAGCGCTGACGCGTGAAGGTGGCGAAGACCGGGCGCGGGCGGTGATGGCGCGTCTCGGGGGAGACCTGACACCGTGGTATGATGATGGACGGTTTCGGGCCTACGAACTGCCGTTGCACCAGGATCGCTGCGCACCCTTTGTCTTTCTGGGTGAAGGATGGCACGACTTCGAGCAAAACGAAGCCTACCAGTGGCGTTGGAGTAAGGGCGTGGCCGAGTTTTTTCTGGTCAACCCAACGAATGAGGAGGCCACGCTGACCCTGACGATGCGGGCTGAAGGGCGAAGTGACGGCCAGCAAGTAGAGTTGTGGGCCATCAATGGTGAAAAGATGCTCGCGTCTTTTGCGCTGTACCGTGAAAGGCGCGACTATCAGTTTACCATCCAGGTACCAGCAGGAATGCATGAATTTGAACTACGCACCAGCGTGACCCCCGAAGAAGGGACACCACGGGAACTGGGCATGGCGGTGTATGATTTTCGCGTGGAGTGAGGGGTCTGCGACCCCTCACTCCACGCGGGGGATGGGGGCAGGCGCGCCCTCAACACGAGAAGCGGGGGATGGGGCTATGCAAGAACTTGAGACAGCCATCGAGCCGTGGTTGACGCATATGCAGTGGCGACGCGATTATGCGCAATGGCGTGAGCGACGGCTTCATCAAGAGCAGTATCAGGACGAGCGGCTGGCGATGCTGCGCGATACGGTCGGCCCGCTCGCCGGGTTGCGTCTGCTTGATCTTGGGGCCGGGATGGGCGGATTTGCGGTGGCGGCGGCGCGTGAAGGGGCGCAGGTGACGGCCTGTGAATATAATCCGGCCTATTGCCAAATTATCGCGTTGCGTGCAGCCCGCTATGACCTGCATGTGCCGGTGCTCAACGCAGCCGGCGAGACGCTACCGTTCCCTGAGGCCCATTTTGAGGCCGTGACGGCGTGGGATGTGCTCGAGCATGTGCAAGATCCGTACCGGGTGCTCGGTGAACTGGCGCGAGTGCTGCGCCCCGGCGGCACGGTTCTGCTGACGGCAATCAACCGGCGTGCCTGGATCGATCCGCACTATCATCTGGCCGGCATCAACTGGTTGCCGCGCCCGGTTGCCGAGCGGATCATTGCCTGGCGCGGGCGCAGCAAGCAAGGCGCAGCGTTCCGCGATATGCAGCGCCTGTCCGCGATGCACTATTTTCATTACAATGAATTTGTACGTCTCTGCAAGCGTTATGGTTTTCGCGTCCATGATCTGCGCGAGGCGCAATTGAAGGCCGGTACGTTTGTAAGCCGGAAGGCGTCGCGACGAACGGTGCGGACGGCGCTGCGGGCGGTCGGGCTCGAAGGGGTGGCGTATCGGGCGCAACGGCGCTGGTATGTGGGCATGTTTGAACTTGCCCTCACAAAGGTAGACTAAGCGTATGGCCTCGGATCCTGTCACCAGCAAACCACCCTCCCTGGCGAGCCGCGTCTCGAATGCGGTCTTCTGGAATACGCTTTTTGTGCCGGTACGCATGATTGCCGAAGTGGTGACCAACCTGCTCAAGCTGAATATTCTCTCGCCAGCAAGTTTTGGCTTGCTGGCCTTGATTAGCAATACGAATAATGGCGCAGGGACGGCGATTGATCTTGGCACGTCACGCGCCCTGCCAAAGTATATTCCCGAGACGATGCAGGCCGGTGGTACACGGGCGGTCTTGCGCCTACTGACGATCGTTTTTGCGGCCCAGATGGCCTTGCTTCTGCTCTTTAGCGGTGGCCTGATCGTGATGAGTGGGCCGTACCTGGGCTTTCTGCAGGATCAAGTGACAAATGATACGCGCCTCGACAGCAGCGCACAGACGGCAGCCCTAGACTTTCTGACCAATCATAGCGTTCTGATTATTGTTGCTGTCGTGGTGTTGCTCTTTCTCGGGGTCTGCTACGATATGCTCATGGCCTACCTGGCGAGCTTTTTTCGCCAACGGGCCTGGAATAGCATTGATCTGGCGGCACGACTGTTGCCGCCCCTCCTGAGTGCCGCCGCACTCCTGGCCGGCTGGGATATCCTGGGGGTGTTGCTGGCGATGCTGATTGCACCGACCCTGGTGGTCATCAGCGGGCTGTGGCGCGTCGTTGCGCTCTGGCGTGAGGAAGATCGCGTACGGCCAGAGGCTGCAGGCGGCACACGCGAACCAGTGAGCTTGCGTGCTGCCTTGCCGGCAGGGTTTGTCCGTTACTCGGGGGTATCGTTTTTAATGACGATTACCGACTTTGTGGCAGGGGCCGGCTTTGCGATCTTTCTGGCGCAAGATGTCAGCGATGTCGCCCTGCTCTGGGCGGGAACCTCGTTGGTACGCATGGCGCTGAGTTATCTCTACACGCCGATGGTCGGCGTGCAGGTGCCCCTCTTTACCCGTGTTCGTGCCGGCGAGGGCGGAACGGTGAATGGAGCCTACCAGTCGCTCGTACGGCTCCAGGTGTTGCTGATGGTACCGGGTGGCGTGGGACTCGTGCTCTTAACTGCACCGGCGCTGAAAGTACTGTCGCCCCAATACCTCGACGCAGCCCCGATTGTCTGGGTGCTTGTGCCGTGTCTCTTTCTTGAGTGTCTGCTGACGACGGCACATAATGCACTGATTGTGCATGAAAAACTGGGCATTATTATTATGTCACGCCTGTTGACCCTGATCGTCATTGTGCCAATGGCGCTCTGGTTGCCGCCGATCCTGGGCATCACCGGGGTGGCGCTGGCCTTTGGCAGCGCCCGGGTTGCGGCGGGCTTCTGGGCGACGGCGAGTGGCTACCGTTTGCTGGGGCTGCGCTGGCCGTGGAATTTCACGCTGCGAGTGAGCCTGGCGACCGGGGCGATGGGCGCAGGGCTGCTGTTGATGCGTGACTGGCTGCCGATCCCCGCAGACGATGCAACCATTGCCACCCGGCTCTGGCTGGGGCTCTGGGTGCTGGCAGTGGTCGTGGCCGGGGCCGCCCTGTTTGCGGTTGTGTTACGGCTCACCGGCGGGCTCGACCCGCAGGATCGCCGTCAGCTTGAGCAGACGCGCCTGCCACTCAAGCGGTGGTTGCTGCGTGTGTTGTAGAGGTGTTCATCTGGCAGGGTTTACGCGATGCACAGCAGCGCGTAGGGCCATAACCCTGGGCATACTGCGTAGGAGTCTATTGTTATGAGACTGATATGGAGGTTGATAGCGCTTTTGCTCTATGCTGGGCTGGCGATCCTACTGACCTGGCCCCTTGCGGCTTATGTCACCGCCGCTGTGCCAGGCAATGCGTTTGATAGCTGGCAGAATATGTGGAATATGTGGTGGTTGCGTACCGCCCTGCTCGAAGGGGTCAATCCCTATTTCACCCCGATGCTCTACCATCCCCAGGGTACGAGTTTGTTACTGCAAACACTCAATCCGATCAATTTTCTCACTAGTTTACCAGTCCATTTTTTCTTTGGCTTGACGGCGGCCTATAATTTTGCCATCCTGCTGAATCTGACGCTGAGTGGTTTTTTTGCGTATCTGCTCGCCGAGGATGTGACTGGTGATCGTCGGGCGGCGTTGATTGGCGGGGTTGTTTTTGCGACCAGTGGCTATTTGCTTGCGCAGGTGCTCGGTGGGCATACGCATATGACGGCGGCATGGCCGTTGCCGCTGGCGGTGCTGATGTTGCGCTACGCCTACCGCAGGCCCTCGCTGGTGATGATCGTGTTGGCCGGGGCAGCGCTGGCGCTGAATATGCTCGCCGATTGGCAATATTTTCTCTTTGCCCTGATCTGGGCAGGTTGGTACGCGCTCTGGATGCTCTTTGCCCCAGGTACCAGCCAGATGCAAGCTCAGTCCAAGGCAAATGGCGTTATGGGGCGGATCAGCACGATCCTGCCTCTTGTTGGGGCGGTGGTCGTTGCCCTGGTGCTCACCTCGCCCCTGATTATCGCGACGGCCCGCGTTGCGGCAGTTACACCCACCGCGGCGACCGAAGGCGGCCCCGATTTTCGCCGCGAACAGTCGCTCGACCTGGCCGACCTTGTCATTCCCAGCCAGATCCACCCGGTCTGGGGTAGTCTGGCCGAGCAAGCCCAGGTGTACAAGGCCAACACCCATATCCAGAATAAGACCGCGTATCTGGGCGTGATCGCGTTGATCCTCGGCTTGCTCGGGCTGCGCGGGCGCGAGAGTCTTTTCTGGTTGGTGAGCATGGTGCTCTTTATCACGCTCGCGCTGGGGCCAGTGCTCCAGGTTGCGGGCTGGCAAAGCGGTATCCCGATGCCCGCCACGCTCCTCTTTGAATTGCCGCTGGTCGGCATCTTTCGCTACCCGATCCGCTTTGTGGTGCTGGCCGTGCTGGCGCTGGCGATGCTCGCCGCCTATGGCACGCTCTGGCTCTTGACGGGCAGGCACGGTGCCACGACGGCGAACAGCGAACCGCGCAAAGCGCAACGACGGGCAGGGATTGCGGCGTGGATTTTGGTTCCGGCCCTGATCGTGCTGCTGGTGATCGATAATCTGACGGTGCCCTTTCCGATCGTTGGCATCTATATTCCCAGCATCTATCACGAACTGGCCGCCGATCCAGATGACTTTGCGCTTCTTGAGGCTCCGTTTTACTATACAACCAGCCCGTTTTATATGCTCTACCAGATCATCCACGAAAAACCGCTGGTCGGAGGCTATACATCGCGGCGGATGCCGTATACCATTCTGGAGGAGTTGCCGCTGATCCGAATGTTCGCCTATGCCGAGCCGGCCCCGGATATCATTGCGCAAGATATGCCGACGATTGCTGCCAGCCTCTTTGATTACTTTGACATTCGATATGTCATGATCCATTCCGCAGGCGGGGCGCTGCAATTTACGCCGATGCAAGAAGTTGCCCAGGCGGCGGCAGGCGGGGCCGAGCCACGCCGCGAGGGGGCGACCTTTGTTGCCTCTGATGCCCGCAGTGCCTCGGGCTTGCTCCGCCCGCTAACGCTCGGCGATCAGGAACCAGCCGGGGCCGTGCTGACCTATCGCGTTGTGCCACCGAGCGATCCGTTGCCCTTTCTTGGCATCGGTGAGGGCTGGGAGGCACCCGAGGAAGACGGTACGCAGATCGTGCGGACAATGCAAGCAGATGCTGCGACGATCGTGATCTATAGTGCCAAGCCGCGTCAGGTAACGCTGACGCTGACCCTGACCATACCTGCCGCCGAGAGTCTTCAAGTTACGATCGGCGCAACAACGCTCACGACAATCCCACTCGAAGCGGGGCGCCAGACGGTGCAGGTACCGCTTGACCTTGAGGCAGGCAAGACTGAGGTTGTCTTGCGAAGTGCAACGAGCGGAACGGTTCAGGCAGAAGAGGTTGATCTGATGTTCAGGAGTACGCCATAAATGGAGTCTCTTTCTGAGGAGCGCCGCACACCACCCGCCGATCTCACCGGCACCCAGACCACCGCGTCGCATCAGGCGCAGGCCGCTACGCAGGGCAAGCTTCGCATCAACCTGGCGACCCTGCTGATCCAGGCTGGCCTGGTGGTGCTGGTCATCCTGCTTTCGTGGGCCGGCTTTCAGACCGATACGCCCATGCGGATTCCGGCGATCTCCAGTACACCGGGGCTCTACGATGGCATCCAGAACCTTGAGGAGAGCGAGGCGGGCATTTTTCGCTGGACCGATGGCGCCGGTGAGGTCTGTGTGCCTCATGCTGGCAGCGCAGCGCGGAGTCTGGTCACAACGCAGATCTCGGGGGCCTATGCGTTGCCCCTGGGGATCGAAACCGCAACGCTGCGCCCTGGCACTGGCCCTGGCGTGACGATTGCGCTTCCTCCGCAACCGCGCCACTATACGCTGCTCACCGGCGGCGACCAGCAAGCAGGCGCGGATCTCTGCCTGACCATTGAGAGTCCCACGGTGGTCGATCCAAACAATAATCGTACCCTGGGCGTGCAATTCTTTCGCTTTACCGGCATCCATCTGCCGATGGCCGGGCCGGTGACGCCTGCCCTCAGTCAGATCATCGTCAACCTGGCGCTCGCGTTGGCCGCCTTCTGGCTGATGCGCTTGTTACGCACGCCCGCCTGGGTCGCCGGGGTGATCGTCGCTGGTGGGATCGTTGCCTATGGGAAGGCCGTAGCAATCGGGCTTGTCCCTGCCGGGCCGGGCGTGGTACGCATGCAAGTGCCGGTGGCCCTCGGCTTGCTCGGCGGTGTCGCTGGGCTCGTCGGACGCAAGGCCCTGGCCCGGTATGCGCCGCCAATGACGCTGCTACAACGTGATCTGCTTGGCATGACGTTCTGGAGCATCATGCTCGTGGGCGGGATCAATCTGGTGCAACGCGCCAATGGACACCATAGCGTCTGGCCGCTCAAGGCCGGCGTCTATCCCGACCCCTACTGGACATGGCTGGTGATCCTGCCGACGCTGCTCTTTGTTGGCTGGCTCTGGCTGGTGATGCGCCTCTCGCTGCAAGGCGCACGGATGGCTCGCCTCGGGGCAGCGCTGGTGATGCTGGGGGCCGTGCTGATACCTGTTGCCCTCGAAGTGACGGTGCTCGGGCACGACTCGCTCTATGAGGTCTTTCGCGACAGCGAGTACGACTATCAGCAGGATACCTGGCGGGTCACCGGTGATCCCATTGGCTTTCTCGGGCGTTATGTGGAAGAAGCGCCGGACATGGCCCTCCACAATAGCAACCATCCCCCAGGGAGCGTGCTGTTGCTCTGGGGAGTCGAGCAGATCTTCGGGCCAGGTGCGGTGGCAACGAGCTGGCTGGCGATCATCTTGAGTGCGCTGAGCGCCGCTGCAGCGCTCTGGCTTGGCTGGAAGCTCGGGGGGCCACGGCTGGCGCTGGTTGCCGGGGCGATCTATGTAGCCATGCCGGGGCACCTCGTCTACAGCGTCACCTCGATGGACGGCGTCTTCAATGCGTTGAATGCATTGACGGCGGTGGCTTTCTTCTTTGCGCTCGAGCGCAACGCCAAGCCGTGGATGGCGTTGCTGGCCGGCGGCCTCGCGGCGCTCGGGGTCTTCTTCTCGTATGTCGCCACGCAGCTCTTCTTTTTCGGCGTCGCTGCGGTGATCCTGAGCCTGATACGCGCCTGGCACGCCGAGGGACGACCCTCCCTTGGGCCACTTGTGCGGCATATGCTCCGCCAGAGTGCGCTCGCCGGGGTGGTGCTGGTCAGTTTTTATCTGTTGATCTACCTCGTCTCAGGCTTTAACATCATCGAAGCCTCGCGTGAGGCGACGGCGATCAATGCGCCCGTGGTCGGCAAACAGCTGATCGAAGGTCCCGTGGAGCAGGCGTTCTTGCCACCGAACTTCGCTTTTTATGTCAAGTATCTTGGCGCAAACATCGGCCCCTATTTCTGGTACCTGGCTCCGTGGGGCATGGGGGCTTTTGCGGCGCTGATCATCGCAGGCAGCCGACGCCTTCAGGGGCGCGAGCCGCTGAACCCGTTCGATCTGGTTTTGCTCAGCACAGCGTTTTGCGTGCTTGGCATGTGGGTCGGCGGGCTCTTCAACCGCGAAGTCGAACGGATCTGGGGCTTTACCTATCCGTTGCTAGCGGTCGTGCTGGCCCACTATGCGCTGCAAGGCGAGGCCCGTCAACGCCAGTGGCGCGCGTGGCTCTTTCCCTTGCTCTTTTTTGCTCAGGGAGCCGTGATCAAGATGCTTTTGAATACAGCGTGGTAAACAATGCGAATTGCGCTCTATAATTTAACCACGACCACAAAATTCGGTGGGGTCGAGAGCTTTGTCTGGGATCTTGCCCGCGAACTGGCGCAGCGCGGGCACGCGGTGACGATCATTGGGGGCGTTGGTTCGCGCCGCGAGCCTGCGCCGGGGGTGCGTGTGTTGACCTTTCCTTTTGTGCCCCGCGCCTGGTTTCAGGCCTTGCCACCGTTGCGACGGGCCTATGCCGAGGCGAAGCTGCTCGAGCGCTTGAGTATGGCCGTGGCCGCGCTGCCCGAACTGATCCGGGGCGGCTACGACATCATTCACCTGCAGAAACCGTACGACATGGGGCCAGCCCTGCTTGCCCGGCGCTTCAGCGGGGCAAAGGTCTTGCTTGGCTGTCACGGCGAAGATTTCTATCGGGGCGACCGCCTGCTGGCCCGTCACCTCGACGGGGCGGTCTCGTGTTCGCGCTTCAATGCCGAGACGGTGGCCCGCCGGTATGCGCAGATGCCCGAGGTGATCTTCAACGGCATTGACCTGAACCTCTTTCAGCCAGGACCAGCCGATCCATCCCTGCGCGAGCGCCTCGGTCTGCCATCCGGGGCAGCGCTGCTGCTTTTTGTCGGGCGCCTGCAACCCTGGAAAGGCGTCGGCACCGCGATCCGTGCGCTCGTGCAGATACCCACGGCCCATCTGCTGATCGCCGGCGATGGCGAAGAACGCCATGCCCTCGAAGACCTGGCCCACGAACTGAAGCTCCAGGCCCGCGTCCATTTCCTCGGTGCCCTCGAACGCCAGACCTTGCCCCAACTCTACCGCAGCGTGGACCTGCTGGTGGCAACCAGTCACGCCAGCGAAACCTTTGGCATCGGGCTCGTCGAAGCGCAGGCGTGCGGATTGCCCGTGGTCGCCTCGCGTTTCGGGGGCTTTCCCGAAGTGGTGGACGAAGGCCGCACCGGCTTGCTCGTCACCCCTCGCAACCCCGAGGCACTCGCCGTCGCCGTGCAGAGCCTGCTCGACAACCCGGCTCGCCGCACGGCGATGGCCGTCGCAGCCCCGGCATGGGCCGCCCAGTTTGCCTGGTCCGCCGTGACGGATCGCGTCGAGAACGTGTATCGGAAGATCTGAAGGAACAGACCATTGTCTAAATTTTTCTTGATCATCATCGTCTTTCTCATCCTGGCGCAACTTCCGGTTGCGGTACAGGCGCAACCGCAACTCCCCAATTCACTTGCCGCGACAGGCGATTCGCTGAGCCAGGGCTTTGGGGCAGGGCCGCGTTATTTTGGCGATAATACGGCCTATGCCTGGGCGACTGGCGGCCATCCTTCGGTGAATAGTGTGGCGCTCCGCCTTGCCACGCGCAACCCGGCCTTGGCCGGCAATGTCTATAACCTGGCCCGCGTCGGGGCACGCATGGCCGATCTGCCAACTCAGTTGTCCATTGCGTCGGCCCTGGAGGTCGAGTATGTGACGGTGATGATGGGCGGCAATGATGCCTGTGCCTCCAGCGAAGCGGCGATGACGCCCGTCGCGACGTTTCGCACCCAGTTCGCCACGGCGCTCACGCAACTCGGCGAGCAGTCGCCCCAGACGAGCCTCCTGGTGATGAGCATCCCTGATCCGACTCGTCTGCTGCCCCTCTTTCGCAATGACCGTCGTGCCCTCCTAGTGTGGGAGACCTTTGCCATCTGTCCGTCGGCCCTGGCCGCGCCGCGCTCGGAGGCGCCCGAGGATGTCGCCCGACGCGAGCGGGTGCGCCAACGCGTCGCCGAGTACAACGCGGTGCTCGGCGAGGTCTGCGCCAGCACACCCCGGTGTCGCTACGATAACGGCGTCGTCTTTGCGAGCGAGTTGACTGCCGCCGATGTGTCGCCCGTCGACTATTTTCACCTGAGCGCCCGCGGCCAGGCCCGGCTCGCCGAAACAGCCTGGCGTGCCTCGGGCTTTGAGTAGACACTTTATGCGTATTCTGATCGTCACAACCTACGGCTTTGACCCGGCGTTTCCCAGTCGGCCCGAGCAGATCCAGGCGCGGGCACTACTCAGGCGCGGCCATACCGTTGTCGCGCACGAGTATCACGACCGGCGCTATCCCGGCCAGACACCGCGTTGCGACTGGCTCGACGGGGGCATCCCGGTGCATCGTGCGCCAACGCTCGGCTTTGTTGCGCCAACGGCCCTCTTGCGCTTGCTGGCCGAGACGCGCCCTGATGTCATCCATCTGCACCATCTGCGCAGCCTGCTCGGCTATCAGACCGTATTGGCAGCGCGGCGTCTCGGTATTCCGACGGTGCTGACGGTGCATGGCCTGTTGCACGACGGCGATCTCGTGGTCGACCGCGAACGCCCGCTCGAAGCGCCGTTACGCTACGAGAACCTGCTCACCACGCCGCAACGCCTGCTCAGATCCCTGGCGCGAGGGGCCTACCCACGACGGGCGTTCCGCAACTACTTCATTCACGCGCCGCTGTTGCACGTTGACCACACCGTCGCGCTCTCGCACGGCGAACGCGACCTGCTGACCAAGCTCGGCGTCGAGGCCGCAAAGATCAGCGTGCTGCCCAACGCGCTCGATTTCAAGCTCTACGCCGATCTGCTTGCCAACACAGCACCAGCAGCAAAGACCACGCACCCGACCATCCTCTTCATTGGGCAACTCGTGCCCCGCAAAGGCTTTGATCTGCTCGTCCGCGCCTTGCCGACGGTCGTGCAGGCCATCCCGGATGTACGGTGTATTATGGTGAGCCACAACCAGGCCGGGGCCGCCGAACTGCGGCGCCTCGCCGAGGCCGGTGGCGTCACCGCGCACCTCGATGTGCGTGGCCGCGTCAGCGAAGCCGAGAAGCTGCGCCTGCTGCGCGAAGCCGCCGTTGTTGTTGCACCGAGTCGCTACGAAGGCTTTGGCATTCCATTGATCGAAGCCTTGCTCGCCGAGGCCCCGGTGATTACCACCGATGTCGTCGCCTGCAATGAGGTGATCAGCCACGAACGCACCGGCTTGCTCACGCCATACGGCGATGTCGAGGCGCTGGCAGCGGCGATCATCCGCCTGTTACGCGACCCAGATCTTGGGCGTCGGCTCGCCACCGAGGGCCGCCGCGAGGCGCTGGCCCGCTATGGCGACGACCTGCTCGCCGCCAATCTTGAACATTTGTATGAGCAGTTATCCCATTTCAGATCGTAGCTTTTGGATTGCAAATTGAGGAGATCACGTTGGCCCGTGAGACAACATCCACGACCCTGCCCCTCACCGCAGTAGCACCTGCTGAACCGTTGCTCAGACGGCTCGGTGTGTTGCTCGGCTTTCTGCTGGTCGGCGTGATCTTCACCTGGCCGATGGTGCTCTCGTGGGGGCATGGCGTGATCCAGAAGGGCGGCGTACCCGTCGATTCAGGTCAGGGCATCTGGAACCTCTGGTGGGGCTATACCGCCATCAGCCAGCGCTGGCCGCTCTTTTTGACCAGCTATCTCTTCTTTCCGCAGAGTGTCGATCTCTTCTGGCAACCGGTGAGTATGCCCAGTGCGGTGATGGTCTGGCCGATCATTGCCGGCTTCGGGCCCGTTGCCGGCTTCAATACGGTGACGCTGCTCTCGTTTGCGATCGGGGGCTACGCCAGTTACCGGCTCGCACGGGCCGGTGGGCTCAACGTGCTACCGGCGCTGCTCGCCGGGTTTGTCGTTATCGCCTCGCCGTACCACCTGCAACGCATTCTCGGCGGATCGATGGAACTGATCGCCATGCAGTGGTTGCCGGTCTATGTGCTGATGCTCATGCACGCACTCGAACGCCAGACGGTCACGGCAACGCTGGCCGCCGCTGGCGCGCTGCTGCTCACGACGCTCTCGGCGCAATACTACGGCCTCTTCAGCGCCGTCTATTCGCTCTTCCATGTTGGCCTTGTGCTGATCCTGACCCGCGACTGGACAACACGCTGGCGGCGACTCGCCGTTGCGATTGGCATCGCGGCCATCTGGGCCGCCACCTTGCTACTCTATGTCTGGCCGCTCGACCGCCTCGGGGCCAACACGGTACGCAACTGGTACGAGGTGCAGGTCTTTCACAGCATGGCGCTGGTTGACCTGATCCCGCTCAATATGCTGCACCCGCTCTGGGGCACGTGGGCCAGCCAAACCCTTGAGGCGTGGCACCCGATTGGCGTGGAGATCGGGGCCACCTTTGGCCTTGGCGTGCTCGGCCTGATGCTCTACGCGTTGGTCAAAGCGTGGCAACAGACGTGGCCGTGGCTCGTCTTGGCCATCGTCCTGCTCATCCTCTCGCTCGGCCCCGAACTCAAAGTCAGTGACTGGCAGACCGGCCTCCCGCTGCCGTTCCTGCTGCTCGACCTGGTCACGCCCTTTCGCAACGCGAGCCGTCCGAGCCTCTTTGTGGCGCTAGCGCTCTTGCCCATCGCGCTCATCACCGGGCTTGGGTTGCAACTCCTGATGCAACGCGGGCGAGGCCTCGTCGCCCCGATCCTTATTGTCGGCCTGATCATCGTCGAATACCTGGTCGCCCCGTGGGCAATCTTACCGCTCCGCAGCGACCCACGGTACGCCGAACTGCTGCAGGCCGAGCCGGTACCGGGGGCGATCATCGAACTACCGGTACGCACCAACGCCAGCCAGCAAATGCTCAACCAGATCTGTCACGGTCGCCCGCTCGCCGGGGGCTACCTCGCGCGCACCCCCGACTATCGGCCAGCGCAGCACGTCTCGGCCCTTGCCAGCGTCTGGCACCGCACGCCGCTCAGCGCCGACATCTTCACCGCAAACCTGGCCGGCGACCTGGCGGCGCTTGGCCTCACCTACGCCACCCTCGAAGCGCAAGGCCTCAGCGTCAGCGACGCCGCACTGCTCGGCAGCAGCCTCGACGTACCAGGCATCAGCCTCATCGACGCCGACGAACACCTACGCTTCTACCGGATCGACCCGACCTACGCCCATCCGGGACTCTACCCACACAACGAAGACTGGTTTGCACCCGAAGGCGACGCCCAGCGCATCTGGCGTTGGATGGGCGCAAGCGCGCGGCTCGGCATGCTGGCAGCCTGGAGCACCCCGGTGCTTGCGCGGTTCGAAGCCACCGCGTATGGGGAAGACCGCCCCCTTACCCTAGAGCTTGATGGGCACCCCATCGCGAGCACCGGTATTCCGACAGGGGCCTATCGCGTCGTTCAGGTTCTGCTGCCACCCGGCACAACCACCCTCGAACTGCAGAGCAACCCGGCCCTCGCCCCCGAAGGGCGCACCATCAGCCTCGCAGTGAGTCGGCTCACCCTCGCCACCACCACAGAAGGGAAGCCCTTCGTCCCAGTGCTCCCCGTTCTCCCGCCGGGCACACATGCCCCGTGCCGCTAAAGCCATCCACGCCGGTTCGTGCGCGAGGGCCAGCATACGCTGGCCCTCGCGCGTAGACTATGAACTTTTCCACTTACGGCATGTAATCTTTGTCCCGACGCCCTCCTGGGACTTCAGTTCAAACTCATCCATCAAGCGGCGCGCACCAGGGAGACCCATGCCCATCCCGCGTGAGGTACTATAGCCATCCTGCATCACCAGATCGACATCAGGGATCCCGGGCCCCTGGTCTTCACAGACAATTTCAATACCTTTTCGCCCACCCTTATCAATCTCTTTGACTGTGACCTTCCCAGTACCGGCATAGAGAAAGATATTACGGGCGAGTTCACTCACCGCAGTTGCAATCCGCGCCTGATCAATGGCACCAAAGCTCATCGCCTTGGCCAGATCACGCGCCATCGTACGCGCAATGACAATATCAAGATCGCTGCGGACGACCGCCGTCTTAGGCTGGGCCATCGTCGCTCTCCTCAGTCAGGCGCTGCATCATACTCAGCCCCTTCTCAAGGTTCAGGGCTGTCAGTACACGTGGCAACTCAAGACCTAACTCAACCAGGGTAATCGCCACTGCCGGTTGCAACCCGGTGAGCACGACGCGTGTCCCCATCAGACCTGCCATCGCGGCAATGTCGGCAATTAGGCGGCCAATGAAACTGTCAACCACATCCAGCGCCGTCAAGTCAATGATCACCCCGCGTGCCCGCGTATCATAGATCTTCTGCAACAGATCATCTTTGAACTGCACCGCCGAGGCATCATGCAACGAAACCTGAATGGAGGCGATCAGGATGTCCCCAATTTTGAGGATCGGTATGCGCAGGCTATCCAACTGCAACTCCCTTGTTACATGCCCGACAAGACAAGCACGAGAAAGATCATCGCCCCGGCGAGCAGAGGCACACTCAGATTGTCGGTTCCGGCGGGGGAAACGGCTTCCGCAACCGTTGCCACCAATGCCCCCGCAAACGCGGCAGTCAAGGCCATGCCTGCACCGAGGGGCGCACTTAAGGGCGACAGCGCCGAGCCAGGGACAAGCAAGAGGGTCAGGAACATCGCAAGCGTACTCGCCACCAGCATCGCTGCCGACCCCTCGAACGAACGCGTACTCCCCAAGACCGTATACTTATGACGGCCAAAACGCCGCCCGAGCAACGAGGCCATCGAGTCACCCCAGGTCATCGCCATCGTGCCAGCGGCGGCAATATAACCACGGTCAGATGGCGAATCGGTTCGCCAAAAAGCGACAAAGAGGATCGTGATTGCCAGGGCAAAATAGACCGTACCGGGGGTACTATCCTCGGCATCCATCGCACCAAGCACTTTGTAGCGCCATAGAATATAGTTAATGAAAATGAACGTAGCAAACGGAATGATACCGATATACCAGGTGTCAAAAAGGGCGAGTACCCCAAAGACCCACATCCCGGCACCAATATGAACGATCTTGCGGGTGAAGTCTTGCGGATACCCGCGCCAACGGCGCACCGCCTCGGCAAGAAAGAGAAGCCCCCCGGCGTATACATACGAGACACCTAAAGCAATCCAATCACGTGTGGTCATACGAGTCTACCCTGCAAAAGGAAGGTTGCGCCTGCCGCAATCATACTGCCTTCAACGCCACACGTCAAAATCAGCTATAAAAATCAGTAAACCCATCCTGATCAAGGCGTTCGAGCATGCGCTGTAGTTTGCTGGCACTCGCCGGATAGAGGGCCGCCGCCAGTTGCGCAGGGGTAATCCGGTTGGCGCGCCCCCACTGAACAGCCTCAAGCCCAAGGCAGAAACTCAAGAGTTCGGTCAGCGCCCGCCGCAACCGGGGGCTATCTTCGCCCCGCAGGCGCGGCAAGATTTTCTGTTTGAGTTGCAGGTCAAACGCCTGCGGCACCGACAAGGTTCCGCTCGCCTGCGTCACAAACTGGAGCATCGCCGCCAGGGTGCGATAGCCTACGGGTTGGCCCGCGTCGGCGAGGATGCGCTGCACTGCGACCAGCAACGCCCAGAGTTGATCATCTAGCGAGGCGGGGTAGGTCGCACGAAACCGGTCAAGATCAACTTCGGTCAATTCGATCACATTCGCCCGGTCGAGCACCTTATCGCTCAGCGCAAAGGTGCTCTCATCAACATTGACCGTACCAATCAGGCGCAGATTCGTCGGCAAGCGCACAGGATTGCGCACCACCCCGCCGCCCACCAGTGCCACCTCGTCAACTGGTGCCCCCAGGTCAAACAGGCCTTCCACGGTCTCCATCGCCGATAGGATCGGGGCCAGATAATATTCGGGACGGGCCAGGTTGAATTCATCGAGGCAGACATAGTAGAACTGTTGCGGATCGGCGGCAGCCTGCAAGAGAAAGCGAAGAAACGGGGTCGCGTGGTACTGGCCGGTCAGCGCATTATAGTACCCCAGCAGATCGCGGGCATTATGCCAGTCAGGTTGCACAGCAACAAGCAGGTAATAGGGGTTCGGCTGCCCATCACCCAGACCATAGACCGCATCGGCATAGCGGCGGGTCAGACGCGTTTTGCCCGTACCACTGATCCCGGGCAGAATCACCAGCGGGCGTGTCTGCAACGCAATATGATACGCCCGCAAGGTCACATCATCCAGTGCAAAGCCATCCTGGCGCACCCGTTCAGCGATCACCTCGATCGGGGGCAAACCCTGCGGCAAATACGGTTGCCGTATTTCACGCACGCGCAACACCCCGGTTGGGGCGTGCGTCTCGGCCTGTTCCATCACCGCTTCATTGAGCAAGACCAGTGCCAGCACATCATCCGTCAGACGCTGGGCAAGATCGTCCGGCATCATGCCCCAGGGATAGACAAACCCGGCCCAGAGATAATTGGCGCGGCGGGATACAAGATAGCGTTCAAGCCAGAGCGGTGCAGGTTCACCATCGGGCACGGCAAGCCCGAGATCAGTCGGGCCAGGCGCAAAACGAGCCTGGCCCTCGTGCGCAACACGCTCAACCAGGGGCAACCAGACCGCCCGCCCGGTCTCCCAGACTCGCGCAAGATCGGGCTTACGCACCCGCCAAAGCTGCAACCCCACCAGGATCGCCTCTTCGACACCACTCACCGCCAGCAGCACCCCAGCGCCTCGCGGCGGACGATCAAAGGCCACCCAGTAATCACTGATCGCATCGCGGCGGCCACGACCACGATGGAGATAGCGCTGGCTCTTAAAACTCACCTCATAGAGCGGCCAAAAGCGTGGATGGCGTTGCGCCGCGACCGCAGCGATCTGCTCGGCAAGCGCTGCAAGCACCGGATGCAGCAACGTCTGCACGGCAACCCAGCGGTCAGCGACCCCATCGGTACGCAGCGAAACCAGCGCCTCGCGAGGAAACAGACTACTCATCTAAGCCGTAGGAGGCTTGAAATAGCGGCGATCAGAGCCAAACGAGTCGAAGCTTTGCGGCTCACTCCCCTCAGGTGGACCAAACTGCGCATAGAGCAACTCAAGCATCGCGTGCAACTCAGTACACAACTCCTCAAACGTCAGCGCGAGCAACTCTACATCATAAAGCGCATCATCAAGGCTCCAGATCCGCAGCGCCGAAACACCCTGCACCCGAGCCATGCCATCGACATCAAAGGCCAGCACCCCATCAACACGCATCACCTCGTGCTCTTCAACCAGCGTCCCGTGCAACTCCTGGACCGAATGAGCGAGCAACGGTAGGGCAGCGACATCACGCTGTTGCAGCGGTGTCAGCGGCAGGTAATAGATCACCTCAACATCAAGCGACGGCCCCGTACGCGACCGGGCAAAGAGGCGCTCATCGACAAAACGCTCGATATCATCAAGCGAATCGGCACCACGCAACGAAAAGACCGTAAACTCAGGAGACCAGCGAAAAGCCACCACTGCCCGCAGAGAGGGTTCTTCGGGGCCTTGATCATCTTCGACCCCATCGGGCAAACAGGTAATACTCAAACTACGCCCCAGAGCGTGGGTATCGATCAATTCTTGAGTATACGCGATGTTCAGCCCCGATCGTTCAATCGCCCCGAGCAACACCGCCACAAAATTCTCATACGTCAACATGGAGCATTCCTTCTCTTGTATACCTCCTATTATACACGGGGAACGGTTGCCATGGGCATTAAAGTACGGGCACGGCGGCGCCGTGCCCCCCGTACGGGCACGGCTTGCCCGTGCCCCCGCCGTGCCCCCGTACGGGCACGGTGCCGCCGTGCCCCCACCGGCCCGCCGCCATGCCCCCGGCCGCGCCCCCCGTACGGGCACGGCACCGCCGTGCCCCAACCGGCACCGCCGTGCCCCGCCGCCATGCCCCCCTATGTGCTAGACTACCTTTGGACACCATGCTCCCAAAAAACCGTTGCATGCAGGGCGGTACGAGAGGATCGTTG
>NZ_LYXE01000172.1 GCF_002532075.1 Candidatus Chloroploca asiatica
GGGCCCGCACCCCGGCCTGGTACGGGCACCCCTTGCGGGTGCCCCTACACCGGGCCCGCACCCCGGCCTGGTACGGGCACCCCTTGCGGGTGCCCCTACACCGGGCCCGCACCCCGGCCTGGTACGGGTGCCCCTTGCGGGTGCCCCTACACCGGGCCCGCACCCCGGCCTGGTACGGGCACCCCTTGCGGGTGCCCCACCCCACCAGGGCACCCCTTGCGGGTGCCTTGGCGAGGTGCATACACGGAAGATGCAATCGCCCTGATAAGGTTGCAACCTCTACTAGCATTGGATCCCTTCCTGTGCTACGATGTAAGGAGTGTGCGTCGCGTTTGCACATACATCAGGGAGGGTAACAATGTACGATCTCGCAACCGAAGTGGCCGATCTCCGTGAGCGCTTTGCGCTAATCCGGGGGCATCTTTGACCTGGCTAGCAAACAGGCCCACATTGAAGAACTTGAAGCACGCGCCGCGCATCCCGAGCTCTGGAATGACCCACGGGAAGCCCAGGGCTTGATGCAACGCCTGACACGCCTCAAAAATGAGGTCGACGTCTGGACGACAATAGGGGTGCGGCTGACAAGTCTTGATGAATTGATTGAGCTCGCCTCGGCGGAAGATGATGACTCGCTCCACGAGGAACTGACAAGCGAGGTGACAGCGAGTCGGGCTGAACTCGACCGTCTCGAACTGGGGTTGCTGCTCAGTGGGCCTTATGATGACGGCGACACCTTTATTTCGATCCAGGCCGGCATGGGTGGTACCGATGCCCAGGACTGGGCCGAGATGTTGCTGCGTATGTATATGCGGTGGGCCGAGGCGCGTGGGTTCACGGTGAATCTGCTGGAAGAGAGCCCCGGTGACGAGGCAGGGATCAAGAGCGCCACCTTTGAGGTGCGTGGACCGTATGCCTATGGCTATGCCCGCGCCGAGGCTGGCGTCCATCGCTTGATCCGCCTTTCGCCCTTTAATTCGGCCCATACCCGACAGACGTCTTTTGCCCGCATCGAGGTGATGCCCGAGGTTGATGACGCGCCCGAGATCGTTATCAAGCCTGACGATCTGCGCGTTGATGTCTTTCGCAGCGGCGGACACGGCGGCCAGGGTGTCAATACGACCGACTCGGCGGTGCGCCTCACGCACCTCCCCACTGGGCTCGTCGTCGTCTGTCAGAATGAGCGCTCGCAACTCCAGAATCGTGAGACAGCCCTGCGCGTGCTGCGTGGGCGCCTGCTCGAACGCGATCTCCAGCGCCAGGCCGAAGAACGCGCCCGCCTGCGCGGGGCCTATCGCGATGCAGCGTTTGGTAGCCAGATGCGCACCTATTACTTGCATCCTTCGACGCTCGTCAAAGACCATCGCACCGACCACGAAACAAGCAATGTGCAGGCCGTTCTCGATGGACAAATCGATCCGTTTATCGAGGCGTATCTGCGTTGGAATGTTGCAGAGGCATAATGCATCTTCTTCTTCGTATCCTTTGCTTGAGCATCCTGCTGGTGAGTGCCGCACCAGCGTATGCACGTGCAACCGAGACCATCCGGGTAGAGGCCAGTACGGTGACACCCGCTTTTCCCACGTCAATCAGCTTTGAAGTTACTGCCGAGTCATCAGCGGCACCGCTGGTGGCGGCACAACTCTTGTATGGCCCCGCCCAAAGCAACGGGCTCACGCTGGTCGAATTGCCCGTCACGCCCGGCCAGCGCGTGACCCTGCAACACCGCCTCGATACCGAGGTCTACTACTTCCCGCCCGGTACCGAGATGAACTACCGCTGGGTGTTCCGTGATGCTGACGGCAATGAGATGACAACCCCGCTCGAGACGTTTCTCTACCACGACGAACGCTTTCCCTGGGCTGAGCGGAGCGAGCGCAATGTAATTGTCTACTGGTACGAAGGCGGCGCAGCCTTTGGTGAGGAATTGATCACAGTCGCGACGCAGACGCTTGATCAGCTTGAGCAAGAGATCGGGGCGCAACTCGACCAACCAGTCCGCATCTATGTCTATGCCTCGAATCGGGATATGCGTTCGGCGCTCCAGCGCAACTCGGTCGAATGGGTTGGCGGGGCCGCCTGGACAGGGCTTGGGGTGATTATCGGGGGCATTATGCCGGGCGATACCGCCGAAATCGAGCGCATTATTCCCCACGAACTGTCGCATCAAGTGCTGGCGCAGGCCACCCGTAATCCGTATGGCGGCGTTCCCGTCTGGTTCGATGAAGGCCTCGCCGTCCACAATCAGATCCAGCGCGACCTCGGCTGGGACGAACTCGTTGAGGAGGCGGCCATCGAGGGTCGTCTGATCCCGTTGAGCTCGCTGGCGGCGAGTTTTCCGGCTGACCCCGCGCAGGCAACGCTCTCGTATGCCCAGAGTCGTGACATGGTCGAATACATGCTCGATGTCTATGGCCCCGAGGCGATGCGGGCCCTGGTAGCCGCCTTTGCCACCGCAACGCCCATTGACGAAGCGTTGACCAAGGTCATCGGCATGACGGTTGATGAAGTCGACGCCGCATGGCGGACAACCCTGCCCGCCCAGGTACGCGAGGTACCGATGGTTCCTGGCCCGCAGACGGCCCCACCGAGTCGGTTTGATCAGGCTGCATCGGTGCCCCAGGCTAACCAACCCGCCGGGCTATCGTGGCTCGAACAGATCCAGCAACAGGCACCCTGGGCTTTCCTGGTTGGCCTGGCCTTCCTGGTCATTGTTGGCTTAACCATCACCGGTTTTGTCGTCGTTATTGTCCTGCGTCTTGCAGGCGTTGATAAACGAACATCGTAATGCTCAACGAGGAGCACCCGTATGGAGACGAAGTTTACCCCATGGCGCATGAATTACATCAAACGCGACCCGGCCCTCAGCGAGGATGACTGTGTCTTTTGCGCCATCGCCGATGCGCCGCCCGATCACGATCCTGAGCATCTCATCCTCTATCGGGGCAGGCAATGTTTTATTGTGCTCAATCTCTATCCCTACAATACGGCGCACACGATGGTCATTCCGTATCTGCATACCGCCGATCTCGCTGGGCTTGATGCGGCCACGGCCCAGGAGCTCTTTGATCTGACGCGCTGGTGCGTCACGATCCTTCAGGCCGAGTATCAACCACACGGCTTCAATCTAGGGATGAACCTGGGGCGCATTGCGGGGGCTGGCATCGCCGAGCACCTGCATATGCACATCGTACCGCGCTGGAATGGTGACACCAACTTTATGCCCATCGTCGGCACAACCAAGCTGATCCCCGAAGAACTAAACGCCACCTACGCCCGGCTCCGCCCACATTTCACCGATAAAGGGGTTTCTGCAACCTTCTAACCACAAAAGGTTGCGGGGCGGCGTGGGCCGCCCCGCAACCTTTTGTGATGAGCACAAGCACCTTCGAAGCGTTGCTAGCTCTGATCCAGCGTCACATTGATCATATCAACAAAGCGATCAATCTCAAAAGGCTTCTGCATAATCACGGCACCTTCGGCCTCAAGCGCGGCAAACCAGGGCTTACGGTTGAGCGCCGTCATGATCATGATCGGAATGCCCTGATCTTGCAGGCGCTCTTTTAGGTGATAAAACACCTCAACGCCATCCATATTAGGCATCATAATATCGCTAATCACCAGACTCGGCGTCAGATGCTCTAACATACGTAGCCCCTCCTGCCCATCGGGGGCCAGGATCACCTCGTAGCCAGCGTTACGCAACGCATACTCAAGGATGGTCTGGAGGGTCAGATCATCATCAATGATAAAAATAAGTCCTCGAGATAGGGTCATATGCATCGCCTCGTGCAAGGAGAAAACCGCACTGAACGGCTGAGAAAGCAGGTACGCCATCGGCTAAATTGGTGGCTATTATACCAGAGGATGCAACGTGCGTTGCATCCTCTGGTATGGGTAGAGGCAAGGGCGACAGGCCTCACGTGAAGAGTATGGTACCATACAAAAAAAGAACCCTACCGAGGAGCATCCGATGCCAGTCGTGCCAGGTCCGTTGCATTCATTTCCGTACATTCACTGGGAAGAAGTCCATTTTCGGGATCTTGATGCCCTGGGGCATGTCAATAATGTTGTCTACGCCTCATGGCTCGAGTCGGCCCGCATCCAGTATTATCTTGATTTGATGGGCGTCAAGCTGGAAGAGATGGGCTTGATTCTGGCCGAAATGACGATCAAGTATCTGGCCCCGGCTTTTTTTGGTGAACGGCTCGCCGTTGGGGTGCGGGTGAGTTCAATTGGCACCAAGAGCTTTGTGCTCGAATATGTGATTGCCCGCGAAGGCGACGAAACCATCATTGCCACCAGCACAACCGTGCAAGTCGCCTACGACTACAAAACTGGTGCGACCGTTCCGGTCTCTGAGACGTTTCGCCGTCGCGTGGCGGAACGCCAACAAACTACATGAAAGACACCTACAGGCCAGCTTTGCTGGCCTGTAGGCGTCTTATGCAGTTTGCTGGTATGTGGGCGTGCCGGCTTTAGCCGGCAACTACTGCACGGCGACGACAAAGCTCGCTTCGCCGAAGGGTTTGTCCTGTAAACGAATGCGCAACGATGTTGCACTGCTGCTGAGCGGGCGCTTGGCGACGGCGACTCCACGTTCCTGGGTTCCAGGGGCAACCTGGATCATGCGTGGGCGTGAGGCTGTCTCATCGAGGAGATATTCGTTGCCCAGACTGTCGCTGATCTGAATGTTATCACTGTCAAGCGGGAATTCGATCAGCCGATCCGAGTTGTTCTGAACATTCCAGGTCAGCGTAATCTGCCCATCGCACGTCGAGACCTGTTCAAGCGCAATAATAACTTCCGGGGGATTAGAAGCGACACTCCCCCCCTCGGCCACACTGATCCAACTCCGGGTGGCGGGATCATACCGTTTGCCCACCAATTGGGCCTGTGACCAGAGACAGCCATCAAGATCGGTTGCTTGCATCAAAAGGGCATCACCCGTTGGCACACCGGTCACCGCCACGATCAAGACGGGCGGCTCATCAGCGAGAGGCACCGGACGCACCGGTCGTAGAACGAGCGCGACGGCAAGGATGACGGCGAGCACCGCCATAGCAGCCGCAATGCGCCCAGTCGTCGTGCCAAGGGCCTGCCTGACCTGGGCCACCAGGCTCGTTGAGGGCACGGGCAGCTCGGCAGGGGCAGGCGCATCAACATCCACCGGTGCCACTGAGTCCTCCGCGCTCGGCTCAGCCAGAACTGGCCCCTCTGCCGGAAGTTCATCAGGGTCAAGCATCGCCTCGGTACTGGGCACGAGCCCGCGCAGCACCGTATTGATCTCGTGCCAGGGCGTACAGTGGAGCAACGAGGGGATCGCCAGCATCTCTTCTTCCGTCAACTCGATCTCAGAAGAGCGCTCGGTGATCAGGTAGGCCGGCAATTCATCCATGCCCTTGAGCTCAACCTTCCAGTCAAGCTCGATCTCCGAGCCTTCCTGAATGGCAGGGGCAATCACAACCGCCCGCTTACAGGTACGAAAATCGATCCCATTGGCCTTCTGGCCTGAGAGAAATTCGCGCCGATGTTCATTGAGGAAATTGGTCAGGGCATGAAAATAGGAGATAACCTGATTATAGGGATTTTTCCGCCCTACATTGAGTCGTTTGCGTTCGCCATTGCGCCCCTCGACAAACCACGGGCCATTCACACTGCCAATGACACGGCCATCGCACTGCTTCAATTCAAGAATAAAGATCGCATCGTACTTGATAATCACCAAGTCAATTGTGCGCCCGCCCACACTGAAATTGGACAGAATCAGATAGAGGCCCTCCATCTGATGGAGCGCATTGGCGAGCGCCATGATGACGCGACGTTCATTGGGATGTTCGGGCTTTTCGCCGATCCAGACCTGGACTGCCATTGGGTGCCTAAGACTACCTTTCTTCCTCTTGCAACGCGAGGGTTTTGCGCAATTCAACAATCTGATCGCGGAGGGCGGCTGCCTGTTCAAATTGCAGATCGCGGGCCGCCTGTTTCATCTGTTTTTCGAGATCTTTGATCAGTTTATGCAACTCTTCGCGGGGCACCCCAGGGCCAGGAGGAACTGTGGCCGGGGCGTGCCCACTCGTTTTGTACTCATCACGTTCTTCGGCCATCCGTTTGATGCGATCCGTGAGGTCGCGCACCCCTTTGCTGATGCCAACAGGGGTAATGTTATGACGGAGATTATGGGCCATCTGGATGTCACGCCGCCGCTGCGTCTCTTTGATGGCAACGTCCATCGAGGACGTGATCGTATCGGCATACATAATCACGGTTCCCTCGATATGGCGTGCGGCACGCCCAATCGTCTGGATCAATGATGTCTCCGAGCGCAAAAAGCCCTCTTTGTCGGCATCAAGAATGCAGACGAGACTCACCTCGGGCAGATCAAGCCCTTCACGCAGCAGGTTAATCCCAACAACGACATCATAGACCCCGAGGCGCAGATCGCGAAGGATCTCGACCCGCTCGAGCGTATCAATATCGGAGTGCAGGTACATCGTACGCACACTCATCTCTTTGAGGTAATCGGCAAGATCCTCAGCCATCCGCTTGGTAAGCGTCGTGACGAGCGCACGTTGCCCTGCCTTGACCCGTTGACGAACTTCAGCAATCAGATCGTCAACCTGGCCCTTGGTCGGGCGCACCTGCACAACCGGATCAATCAGGCCAGTGGGGCGAATAATCTGCTCGACAATCTGCTCGCTCTGCGTCCGCTCAACCGGGCCAGGCGTCGCCGAGACATAGACGACCTGATAGATATGCTGGCTAAACTCATCAAACTGCAACGGGCGATTATCGAGCGCCGAGGGCAAACGAAAGCCATAATCAACCAGCGTCTGCTTGCGATGGCGGTCGCCGAGAAACATCCCGCGTACCTGCGGCAGCGTAATATGACTCTCGTCGACAAAGAGCAAGAAATCGTCAGGAAAATAGTCGAGCAACGTCCACGGCGTCTGCCCGGCGGCCCGCCCATCGAGGTGGCGCGAATAGTTCTCGATCCCCGAACAATAGCCAACCTCCGAGAGCATCTCGAGGTCATACATTGTACGCTGCTTGAGGCGCGCGGCTTCAAGATTTTTGCCTTCAGCCTCAAGTTCACGTAGGCGCTCACCGAGTTCATCCTGAATATTGCCAACCGCAACCGCAAGCTTCTCCTTCGTCGCGACAAAGTGTTTCGCCGGATAGATCTCAGCGGTCGTGCGCAGCAAAATCACTTCACCCGTCAACGGATCAAACTCGGTCATGCGCTCGATCTCATCGCCCCAAAACTCCACCCGCAGGGCGGTTTCGGCATTGGCGGGCAAAATATCGAGGGTATCGCCCCGCACGCGGAAGGTACCGCGATGAAAATCGAGATCGTTGCGCTCGAACTGCAGATCGATCAACTGACGCAACAACTTGTCACGATTACGCACCTCGCCCTGGCGCAGACTCACCATGACCTGTCCATAATCGTGAGGCGAACCAAGGCCATAGATTGCCGAGACCGAAGCGACAATCAGCACATCGCGGCGTGTAAAGAGGGCCTGCGTTGCTGCGTGCCGCAGACGATCGATCTCTTCATTAATGCTCGCCTCTTTCTCGATGTAGAGATCTTTCGAGGGCACATAGGCTTCAGGCGTATACTCATCGTAGTACGAGATAAACATCTCGACAGCGGCATCGGGCAAAAAATCGCGAAACTCGGCCCAGAGTTGCGAGACCAGCGTCTTATTATGGGCGAGCACCAGGGCAGGGCGCTGTGTCTGGGCAAAGACGTGTGACATCACAAACGTCTTACCCGAACCAGTCACCCCCAGCAAGGTCTGCTGACGATAGTTCTTCTCAATGCCCTCAACCAATTTTGCGATCGCCTGGGGCTGATCGCCAGTTGGTTGATAAGGAGCCTCTACCCGAAATGACATCGTTGATCCTAGCCTTGTCGCTCGCGTCCGTCTCTCTATTATACCTAGTCGTGTCCAGTTGTGCCACAAGCCCTACGAACAGATGGTATACTGTTGCTTGATCGCAGGAAGACCCCGTCTTGACCAGCGCCACTGGAGTCTACGCATCATGACAGATATGCCAGCGCTCTCACTCTTTACCCTCCTCACTGATCGCCTTGGGAAGCGGTTGCAGCCAATTCAGGCGACCAAAGCAACGCTCGTTGATGTCAGCCATACCTTAGAAGATCTCGTGCTGCATGAGCGTCTGCCGGCCCTCATTTTTACTGGCTTTCAAGAGTCGAGCCACTGGCGCGCTGAGACCGAGCGCTACCGCGAACTGGCTGGCGTTGCCCATCAGATCTGTATTTTTGCGGGTGGTCAGTTGCCCCCAGAGAGTGACCAGAAACAGATCCACGTACGCTTGCACGGCCCCGACCCGTTGCGCCAGGAGTGGTTTTTGCTGGTGTTGACCGAGCGGTTTACGGCTGTGCTCTGTGGTCGTGATCTGCAGGCCCCTGCCCTGAGCGAGGGCGACCGCCGCTTTCAGACCATCTGGACGTTTGAACCAGATCTGATCACCGAGATTATTGCGGTCTTGCACGAGGTTGTAGCCCGCGAGCGTCCTGACCGCCTGGTTGACCTGGAAACAGCGATCGAACGGTTTCCGCCACCACCACCGGATGCCCATCTCTTGACCCTCTTTACGACACGCATGATTGACGATCTGGTGCGCCAGCACGAGGCACGCTTGCAACTCGAAAGTATGCTCGCCTACGAGTCACGCCTGCGTGCGCTTGGACAGGTGCTTTCGGGCGTTGCGCACGAGTTGAACAATCCGCTGCAAGGCATTCTCGGCTTTGCCGGATTGATTGCTGAAACCCCAGAACAAGCCCCGAGCACCCTCGAAGAGGCTGGCTATATCGTTGAAGCGGCACGACGTGCACAGACGATAGTACAGAGTTTGCTGCAACTGTCTCGTCCTAACAGTAGTGAACCCGCGCTGGCGAGGCTGAACGAAATCATTGATCAGACCGTGATCTTTGTGCGTGCAGATATGTCGAGTTATGGGATCAACCTGACCATCACAAGTGAACCCGAGGTTGCACCGGTGCTGGTGAATCGGGTGCGGATACAACAATTGCTGATCAATCTGTTGACGAATGCCATTCAGGCCCTGGCCGGGCAGCCTGGAGCACACCAGATCGAAATGATTGTCCGCCAGCCTTCCCCTGAATGGGTCGAGTTGCGCATTCATGATAATGGGCCAGGCATTGCAACCGAACTGCACGAACGCGTCTTTGAGCCCTTCTTTACGACCAAGGCACCTGGTGAGGGGACGGGCCTTGGTTTGAGCATTGTGCGGACAATTGTCGAAGAGCATCAAGGTCACTTGAAACTCGAAAGTGGCCCGCTTCGTGGGACGACGTTTTCGATTCTTTTGCCAACGGGGGCCAAGCACAAACCTGAGACGGCGTCGGCACAAGCCGAAGACAATGGTGCAGGTCTGGTGCTGGTGATTGATGATGACCCCCAGATCGTATTGTTGCTCGAACGCGTGTTGAAGCGAGCAGGGTATGCCGTCCGTGCCGAACGCAACCCCGAAGCAGGTTTGCGTCGGGTGTTGCATGAGCACTTTGCGGTGATCATCTCGGATTTGCTGATGCCTGAAATGCCTGGTACGGAATTTTATGAGCGCTTGATCCGGCTCAACCCTGCGCTGGCCCATCGTATCATCTTTATCACCGGTGATGCGACCCGTCCGACAACCCAGGCCTTCTTACAGGGTACCGGACAACCCTACCTGCTCAAGCCATTTACCACCCAGCAATTGCTGAGTAGTGTCGCTCAGCTTCTTGCGGCCCATCCGCCACTTGTTGTTGCCCATGGTAGCGCGATTGTCGAACCTGCTCCAGCGCGAGCACCTGAAGCAAACGAGTCAGCATGACCCAGCCGCAGGAGATCCTGTGCCCGAGTTGCCGTAAACCTGGTCGCCGTCAGGCGCGGTTTTGCCAGTATTGCGGCCATGATATGATTCTCAATAATGCTGGCCCGCGTTACTATATCACCCGCGTGATTAAGGCGGGGGGGCAGGGTGCAGTCTATGAGGGCATTGACGACGATGGCAAGATCTATGCGGTCAAAGAGATGCTCGATAGCTTTACCGAGCAAAAAGAGCGGGATGAAGCGATCAAGCGTTTCAATGCCGAGGCTGAACTGCTCGAACAACTCACCCATCCGCGGATTCCTCGGGTCTATAGCCACTTTAAGGATGAAGGCCGCCACTACCTGGTCATGGATTATATTCGGGGCGAAGACCTCGAAGATATTGTGGAACGGGAAGGCAAGCTTGCCGAGCCTCGCGTCCTCGACTGGGCAACCCAGATCTGTGATGTGCTCAGTTATCTGCACAGCAAGGGGCTGATCTATCGCGATATGAAGCCCTCGAATGCGATGCTTGACCATCAAAACGGGGGCATCAAGCTGATTGATTTTGGCATTGCCCGCGTGCTACAAGTCGGTCAGCGTGGCACGCAGATCGGGACGCCAGGCTATGCGCCACCTGAACAATACCAGGGGCTGGCAACGATTGAATCGGATGTCTATGCGCTGGGGGCCACGCTGCACCATGTGCTGACCGGGCGTGATCCGCAGGCGCATCCTCCTTTTTCTTTCCCGCCAGCGCGCACCCTCGAGCCAACTATTTCACCCCAGGTCTCGGGTGCCCTCGAACAGGCCTTGCAGATGCGTCCGACGGCTCGCTTTGCCTCGATTGCGGCCTTTGGGGCAGCGCTTGGCGTATTGCCTGCCTCACGCCCACTTGGCGTTCCCGTTGCGACTCAGCCTACACCAGCGCCCACGCCCGCACCCACCCCAGCACCTGCACCCACCCCAGCACCTGCACCCACCCCAGCACCTGCACCCACCCCAGCACCTGCACCAGCGCAGCCCACCCCAGCGCAAACGTCACCCGTACCGACGCAGGCTACGCCTGCCTCAGTCGTTCAAACGGCAGGAGCAGCCCAACCTACGCCGCAGGCCTCAGTTACGCCTTCATCATCACCACCAGCGGCTCCGGCCATCGCTACCCCGCCAGCACCAGCCTCACCGCCGGTACAACCAAAGCGGCGCGGATGCGCTGGGTGCATTGGCCAGATGGTCATGACGATCCTTTTGATCGCCGGATTGGTTGCAGTCGATTTCTTCTTCATCGGCTTTCTACCGCGTACCCTGGGCTTTGAAGGCCCGGCCGCCCCGATCTCTACACCCCAAACCCTCGTGCAGATCCCGTTCACGACCGAGGTTTTTATTGTTGACCCAGATGGAGCAGATCAAAGCAGGTTGCAAACGGCGTTTGCGACCGCATTTCTCGAACAGGCCCGGCAAGCATACGGCCCCACCGCCCAGATTGATGTCACCCAGCCCTTGATTTATGCCGACGGCCCCACCGAGGCGGGCCGCGAGGAGCGGGGCATCATCTACCGCGCTGTCATCGAGGGTTTGCTGCTTGTTACTCAGTAGTGTGCAGTAGCTTACAGTCGGCAGACTAGATCGAGCGTAGACTGAGCGCATACGTGATCGTGTTCTAGATGCAGGATCCAGATGACGCCATTGTATGTCTATGTCTCGGCTGACTGTCCCGTCTGTGCGCGGACGCTGCAACTCGTGGCCAACGTGCGTGCGCAGGAGCCTGAGTATCCCATTGAAGTGATTGATCTGGCGCAACCAGGTACAACAAAACCAGCCATGGTCTTTGGTACGCCAACCTACGTGTTCAATGGTCGGATACTTTCGCTGGGCAATCCAACGCTAGAGACCCTGTTAAACCTGTTCAGGGATGAGTGCTGAATAAGGCAGCCATCAGGCCGTGCCAAGCTTGCGCGCCAGTTCGGCATTGCTTGGTTCAACGAGGATGCTGCCATCAGCAAAGACGATCGTAGGAATACTACGCATCCCACGATTGAGCCGTTCAACCTCGACGACCGCATCGGGATTGTGGTCGATATCAATCCAGGTGTAGAGGACACCACGCTCGTCCATAAACTTCTTGGCCCGACGGCAATCGCCACACCAGAACGCACCATAAATTGTAATATCACCTGGCTGCATATGATCCGATCCTTGCCTTATTTGCTCGCTATGAACGTATGACTCCGGGCAGGGGCGAGAGGCCTGGCCCTCCCCACCGGCACTGCTGGCGTTCTAGTTTACCATAAGATAGCCTTGTAGAAAGAGTGACGTTATGCATGATCAGTTTCATACCATTGTCATCGGGGCCGGTTCAGGGGGGCTGACGGTTGCCGTTGGCCTGAGTAGTCTCGGCAAGGCGGTGGCGGTGCTTGAGGCATTGCATGTTGGTGGCGACTGCACCAATGTTGGGTGTGTGCCGTCCAAGACGCTGATCCATCAGGCCGAAGAGCGGGGCACGCTGGATCCTGAGGGCGCACTGGCTGAGGTGCGACGCAAACGCGATGCATTGCGCGAGAAGGAGACCCACGAGTTTGGGGAGCTACCCAATCTCAGCCTGATCTTTGGGCGGGCGCGTTTGGTCAGTCGTACGCAGGTGGCAGTGAGATTGCCCGAGGGCGGTGAACGAATGTTGCAAGCAGAGAACATTGTGATCGCCACCGGAGCCCGCCCCCGCAAGCTGGTCATTCCCGGCCTGCCCGAACAGCGTATGCTTACCAACGAGACGGTCTTTGAGCTACCGGTTGTGCCGCACCACCTGGCAATCATTGGTGGCGGAGTGATCGGGGTCGAGTTGGCCTTTGCGTTTCGCAAGCTTGGCAGCCGCGTCACGATGCTTGACTCTTCACCGCGCCTGCTCACCCGTCACCTGCGCGAGGCAGCCGAGGCCATCGAAGCCTCGCTGGCCGCCAAAGGCGTCGAGCTTCATCTCAACACGAGTGTGCAGGGCTACGACGAGGCGACGCAAGCATTGCATATCGAACGCAATGGCAGCGTCGCGACACTGCACGACGTTGACTATGTGCTCGTGGCGGTTGGCCGCCAACGCAACCTCGATGGGCTGGGCCTCGAAGAGGTCGGCGTTACCTTTGATAGCCGCAACGGCATTGCCGCCGACAGCTATGGCCGTACCAATGTACCTGGCATCTATGCGATTGGCGATGTTACGGCAACTTCGGCGTTTACCCATTCCGCCAATGCGCAGGGTCGCCGGGTCGTGCAGCGCATTGCCTTTCCATGGCTGCCCGCGACCACCCCTGAACCTTTTTACCCAAGTGCGACGTTTGCTGATCCCGAAGTTGCCACGGCTGGCATGAGTCAACGCGACCTGGCCGCTCGCTATCACCCGGCACTAATCAAACGCATCCGAGTTGACCTTGTAACCCAGACTGATCGTGGGTATACTGATGATCTCCACCATGGTTTCATCATCGTAGATACCGTACGTCTGACGGGCAAGATCTTGAGTGTAACGATTGTGGGGCCACGCGCCTCGGAAATGATTTCACTCTTTACCCTGGCGATTCAAGAGCGCATTTCGCTCTACCGGCTCTATCGGGTTGTCTATCCCTACCCAACTTTTTCCAGTGGCATCCAGAAGGTCGCCGACGCCTTTATGCGCGAGACACTGCCCAATCTACGGGGCGAACTGGCTACGTATCTGCGTTATCGCTGGGCACGGCCAGCGCGAGTGGCTGATGTCACTGTGCCCCTGGGCGCACGGGCGGCTGAGTGACCTGTGCTCCCAGGGGAATAAACCAGCCCTAGCTTAGAAAGACGCCTTCTTGAACACCAAACAGACGCGCTATGACATTGCGATTATCGGATCGGGGATCAGCGGATCGAGCCTGGGAGCGATCCTTGCCCGCCACGGGGTGCGCGTCATTATCTTTGAAGCAGGCATGCATCCCAAATTTGCCGTGGGCGAGTCGATGATCCTCGAGACGTCGGAAACCATGCGGGCCATGGCCGAGTTGTTTGATGTGCCCGAAATGGCCTATTTCAGCTCAGAGAATTATATGGCGCACATTGGCACATCCCATGGGATTAAGCGCCATTTTAGCTATCTCCACCATGTCGCCGATCAGCCGCAGAACATGCGCCACGCCCTGCAAGCGGTGATCCCACAGCGTCCGCACGGATATGAGTTGCATATCCATCGCCAGGATAGCGACTATTTCCTTACGTCGGTGGCGGTGCGTTATGGCGCTACGGTTCTGCAAGGAACGCCGGTCAAGGATATTGAGGTGACGGCTGATGGAGTGACGATCCTGACGGCTCAGGGTCAGACGTACGAAGCTGATTTTGTGGTTGATGCAGGTGGGATGCGCTCGCTCTTGGCCGAGAAGTTTGGCTGGCGGAGCCGGGATTTGCAGAGTCATACCCGTACGATCTTTACCCATATGGTTGATTTGCCCTGCTATAACCAGGTTGGCGCAAGCCATCAGGCGTATGGCCTGCCCTTCCCGGTCTCGGAAGGCACACTGCATCACATCTTCCACGGAGGGTGGCTCTGGGTGATTCCGTTCAATAATCACGCCCGTTCAACCAATCCCCTGGTGAGCGTAGGTTTGCAACTTGACCCGCGCATTCACCCGATGCGTACCGATCTTTCGCCGGAAGAAGAATTTTTCGACTTCATTGCCCGCTTTCCAAGTATCAAGGCCCATTTTGCCGGTGCGCGTGCCGCACGAGCATGGACACGCACCGAGCGCTTACAGTACACCTCAACGCATGTCGTCGGCGAGCGCTTCTGCCTCCTTGGGCATGCCGCTGGCTTCATCGATCCGCTCTACTCGAAGGGGTTGTATACCACGCTGATGAGCACCGCACTGCTTGGGCATCTCTTGCTCGAAGCCCATCGGCGTCAGGACTATCGTGCCGAGCAGTTTCAGCCACTTGAAGCGTTGACGCTACGGTTTGTGGAAGCCCACGACCGGATCGTGGCAAATTCTTATAAAGCCTGGTCAAACCCGAAGCTCTGGTCGGTCTATGCGCTCCTCTGGTTGCTCGGCGCGTATCTAGAGTATCTGAAGTTGTTGAGTACCCGTGGCCGGGCGACGAGTCGTGCCGCCTATTTTGCCGAACTTGCCGAACTGCGGCTTGTTGGGGGGGGCTTTGGGCCGTTCAAGACGCTGGCCGACCAGATTGATACGCTGATCGAGGCGGTTGACCCGTGCGACGAGGCAGCAGTTGACCAGACGGTGCGGCAAATCCGTGCGCTCTTGGCCGACTTTCCATGGATGCCGTGGGCCTTTCAGCAGGTGCTTGCGGGCGCCAACCACCTGCCGGCCAACAAACTGCGCCTGAGCTTGCTCCGCCAGGATCAGAAGGGCTTTCTTGGCGATGGCTTGTTTCGCCAGCATTTCTTTGGTGACGCAAGCTTACGTCAAGTAACAAGGTTTTTTGTCAGCGAAGGCGTTAAGTATGGCAACTCGATGATCAGCATACGCAAACGGGTGGGTTTTCGGCGGAGGTTGGGAGGATCAGCTTGATCGAGCGGGAACAAGAATTGATCACACCACAACCAACGGGCCAACAACGCAACTTCCGCGATCTTCAGCGCTTTGGGCTGGTGCTCGGGGGTTGGCTGCTGCTGGTGGCAGCGATCCAGGTGTATGCCCGTGCCCAGATGGTGCAACCGCTCGATCTCTTTCAAGGCATGGTCACGGTCTGCCAGGTTCACCCGGCCAGTCCGTTCCTGTTTATTGGTGCGGCGATGTTGAGTCCCATCTTGCTGCTCCCTGCGGCGCTGCTGGGAGGCGTTGCGGGGGTCTGTTTCGGCCCAGGCTTGGGCATTCTCTACACCTTGATCGGGTGCAATCTCTCGGCACTGCTGACCTATAGCATGGGCAGGATCACAGGGCATGGCGATAATCGCATTGCGCGCCTTTGCGCCCGTTATGGTGATCGCCTACAACGCAAGCCCTTTCTTGGGGTTCTGGTTTTGCGCTTAAGTTTTTTACCCTATGATCCGATTAACTATCTGATCGGTCTGTTACACATTCCGCTCCGTTCATTTTTGCTCGCGAATACCATGGGGAGCCTGCCAGGGGTGATCGTCATTGTGCTTGCGGGGAGCACACTGAGGGAACTCGGTCAGATCAAACCGGACATTATGCTTGGTGTGGTGGCTGGCGTGCTGCTCAGCATCGCCGTTGTGGTACTTGTGCGCCGCAAGTGGCGTGTCTAAATGGGAGGAAGCAACAACGTATGCATTTTCATCGTTTTTCAGTGGTTATTTTGACAATGATCTTTGTGGTGATGATCGCCGCATGCGGCGGCCAGCCTGTGAGGCAAGCGCAGCGCGAGAATCCTGCGGAAGAGGCATTTACGCTTGATGATTGGGCGAGTGTCGAGGCGGCTGCACGCGGCCAGACACTGAATTGGTATATGTGGGGCGGATCGGAAAGCATTAATCGTTTTGTAGACGAATTTTATGGTACAGCGCTCAAGGAGCGGTATGACATTACGCTGAATCGCGTACCCGTAGCTGATGCCGCTGATGTCGTCAATCAGATTCTCAGTGAAAAAGAGGCTGGCGTTGATCCCGGCGCGGTCGATGTGATCTGGATCAATGGCGAAAACTTCCTCTCGCTCAAACAGGCCGCGATGCTCTTGCCTGACTGGTCGCGGCGCCTGCCCAATGCGTCCCTGGTTGACTGGGAGAATCCAGCGATCTACCTTGACTTCGGCGAACCCGTCGAAGGCTATGAGAGTCCATGGTCGTCGGCGCAGTTTCAGTTGATCTATGACTCGGCGCGGATGAGCGCCGATGAATTGCCCCGTTCGTATGCGGAATTGATGACCTGGGTAGAGGCGAACCCCGGACGCTTCACCTATATCGCGCCTGGACCGGGGGCTTTCCAGGGGACACGCTTTGTCAAAGGGGCGCTCTTTGAACTGAGTGGCGATCCAGGGCTCTGGCTTGAATATGATGAGGTCGTCTGGAACGAATGGTCACCACAAGTCTGGGACTATTTCAACGCGATGAAGCCTCATCTCTGGCGTGAGGGTACGACCTATCCCCGTGACGAGAATGAGTTGCATAGTCTCTTTGCCAATCGCGAGATTGATTTCAGCATTACGCAGGCGATTGCCGGGGCGGGGCCGCTGATTGCCGAGGGCTTGATTCCTGAGACATCACGGGCCTTTGTCTTCGATGACTATATGATCGGCGATTTCAACTATCTGACGATCCCCAGCAATGCGCCGCATAAAGCCGCCGCGCTAGTGCTGGCCAATCTGATCCTCGAGCCGGAATTTCAAGCGGCCCAGATTTTGCCGGAAAATGGCTTTGGCCTGGGCTACGCGATTGATGTCACCCGCGTGACCGACCCGGCCCAGATCGCGGTGCTGGAAGAGGCTCAGGCCCAACTTGGCGAGGCGGCAACCCCCGCCGAGGATCTTGCCGGTTCGCTGGTGGCCGACTCGTCGGGCGAGTATCAGTCGCTCGTTGAAGAGGGTTGGCGTCAGTTTGTGTTGATTGGGCCGTAACATGCGCGTCGATCGCCCAACGCTACGCCGCTGGCTCATGCTCACCCCGGCCCTCCTCGTAACAGGCGTGCTCTTTGGGGTGAGCATGTACTACGGCATCAGCCAGAGTCTCGGGTATCTACCGTTTATCGGGGCGACCAGGGTGAGCCTCGATGCATATGCGAGCGTGCTTGGCGGCGCGACACCGGCGGGACGCGAGTTCTGGGCAGCACTCGGTTTCTCGCTCTGGGTCACCGGGATCTCGACGCTGCTCTCGGCGGTAGCAGCGCTACTGCTCGCGGTAGCGCTGAGCCATCGTCGCCGCCCGGCGCACCAGGCGACATTGCTTGCGCTGAATGCCAATCTCGCGCTGCCGCATATGGTCTGGGCGATTGCCCTGTTGCTGTTGCTGGCCCAGAGTGGCCTGATCGCCCGGATTGCAGCGGCGCTCGGCTTGATTGCGACGCCCGCCGAATTTCCGGTGCTAGTGCGCGATCAGGCGGGGATCGGCATCATTCTGCACTATGTGAGCAAAGAGATCCCTTTTCTTGTGTTGATCGTGCTGGCTGTCTTGCGCACACAAGGCCACGCCTATGCCGAGGTTGCCACGACGCTCGGCGCTGGACCCTGGATGCGGGTGTGGCGCGTGACGCTGCCGCTGGTCTGGCCGGGCCTATCGGCGGGAGCCTTGCTCGTCTTTGCCTTTATCTTTGGGGCCTACGAAGTACCGGCGCTGCTTGGGGTCTCGTATCCACGGGTACTGGCGGTGCTAGCGCTCGACTATTTTCTCAATGCGGATCTCAACCGACGCGCCGAGGGCATGGCGATCAGTCTCATCATGACGGTTGTTGTCGTTGGGCTTGGCCTTCTGGTGCGGAGGATTGATGGCTCGGAACGCTGAAGACAAGCTGGTGGACGGGGACGGCTTTTCCCGATGGCCTGCCTACCTCGGGTATGCCCTGCTCTATCTGCTCTTGCTCGGGCCAGTCGTTGGCCTGGTGCTCTATGCCGGATCAACGCGCTGGTTTTTCCCCGATCTTCTGCCAGTCACCTGGACCTTCGAGACCTTCTGGCGGCAGTTGAGCAACGCACGCACGCAGCAAGCGATCGGGACAAGCCTGCTGCTCGGGGGTGTCGTCACGCTGCTCGCCCTGGTGATTGCGCTCCCCGCCGCCCGTACGCTCGGCCTTGAGCGTTTTCCTGGGCGGTCGCTGGTGCTCTTGCTGCTCTTTTTGCCGACGATCGTGCCGCCACTTGCGACCGGGATGGGGTTAAATATCATCTTTTTGCGCCTCGGGTTGGCCGGCAGCCTGGCGGGCGTTGTGCTGGTTCATCTGATTCCGGTGCTGCCCTACACCATCTTTGCGCTGATTGGCGTCTTTGTGCGCTACGATGAGGGCTACGAGCAACAGGCGCGGACGCTGGGTGCTGGCCCGTGGCGCATCCTCTGGCAGGTGACGTTGCCGCTGGCCGGCCCCGGCATGGCCGTAGCGGCGCTCTTTGCCTTTCTCGTCAGTTGGAGTCAGTATGTGTTGACGTTGCTGATCGGCGGCGGGCGCGTGATCACGCTGCCGATGCTGCTTTTCGCCGCCGTTGCGGGCGGTAATCCGGCCACCATTGCGGCGCTTGCCCTGATCTTCGCGGGGCCACCGTTGCTTGCCATCGCGCTGGCAGCGCGAGCCTTAACCGAACGCACCACCACGGTAGGACAACAGTATTAACTATGACACGGATTGCACTCGAACACCTGCACAAAACCTATCCCCGGCAGGCCGCGCCCGCGCTTGAACGACTCTCGCTTGAGGTCGAAGCCCACACACTCATGGCCCTGCTCGGGCCATCGGGAAGCGGCAAATCGACAATCCTCAAACTGATCGCCGGCATCGAAGATCCCGATCAGGGCGACATCTGCTTTGACGGGCAGAGCATCCTCCGCATCCCGGCGCATCGGCGTGGGGCCGTCTTGATGTTCCAGAAAGCGTACCTCTTCCCTTTTCTCTCAGTGGCCGACAATATCGCCTTTGGCCTGCGCGCAAAAGGGGTAAACAAGGCGACCATTCAGACCGAAGTCCAGCGCATGCTCGACCTGGTCGGGCTGCCTGAGATGGCGCACCGTCGTCCGGCCCAACTCTCGGGGGGCGAGCAACAGCGCATTGCGCTTGCCCGCGCGCTGGTGGTGCAGCCGCAGGTACTGATGCTCGACGAGCCGTTCAGCAGCCTCGATCCGGCGGTGCGCCAGAACCTGCAGGAGGCGGTACGGCGCATCCAACGCGAACTTGGCATCACGACGATTCTGGTGACCCACGACCGCAGCGAAGCACTGGCAATGGCCGATCAGGTGGCCCTGATCGAACAAGGCACCCTGGTCGCCCACGCGCCGCCGCAGCAACTCTACGAACGACCGCCGCATCGGCAGGCAGCGCGGCAGATGGGCATAGACACCTTTCTTACGGGTCGCGTCACGGGCACCACCCTGCAGAGTCAGTTTGGGCCGCTGACGGTTAGCGAAACCCCGGGTCACGGAGGCGAAGCGCTCTACGCCATTCGGCCCGAACATCTGCGCCTCGGGCATGAACCAGGTGCGCACAGCCTCCCCGTCACGGTGCAGAGCCAGATCTATCGCGGCGACCATGTAGAAGTGCAGGTCAGCCTAGGCGAAACCGTGCTGCGCGTCCGCACCAACGAAGCCTGCTGGAGCAACGGAAAGCGCGTCTTCCTCCACCTCCCACCCGAGCATCTCTTTTTGCTGAAGCTTCCGGGAAGCTAACTGCGCGGGGTTCTCGCGTACGAAGGCGCGATATCCCTCGGACGAGCCAAAGTGCGCCTGTCGTATCTCGCGTAGTACCGGCTGCTCTGGTTGGCCCTCGACCCAGGCCCGGTAATCCGAAAACGGCCAGTCCTCTGGCTGTGCAACCAGTCCATACTTCACCGGGTTGCTGTGGATGTAGCGACAAAAATTGCTATGGCTTACCCGAATACTGCTGTGTAGATTCCATGACCGATAGCGCGGAAAATTCTACTCCTATTTGCCTCAATGCATCTTTCCCGCGGATAGTCAAGTCCGTCACGAAATGAAACTGCTGTCGTGGATCCACTGGATACGCTTTCAATCGATAATGCGTACCCCATGGCTTATCGAGCACAATCACGTTGATCGGTTTTCCCAATTGCACAAACGAACTGGTCAGCGCTACGTCATAAAGAATATGTTTCACACGAGCGGCATCATGGTTCGGATGAAGATAAAAATCGGTTACGCACAGCAGATGCTGTCCGCCGTCATTGGCGTTAAAGATCAACTGATCCCACAGCTTCAGATGGGGGACGATGACAACCGTATCGTCGGGCGTAACAATTTTCACACTGCGCATACTGATGGTTTTTACCTCTCCATACGTGCCATCCACCTCAATCCAGTCACCCGGACGATAGGGCATTTCAAATAGCGTCACGATCCCGGCAATTAAACTGCTGACGTAGTCCTTAAAGGCAAACCCCAACGCCAAACCGGCTGCACCCAGCAGCGCAACCAGATTTTCAAATGTCGGATTAATCAAGCGCGGAATAGTGAGTACGATTGCGATCACAATAATGAGCAGACGCAGTACGGGCACCGACGCCAGCAAAAAGAGCCGATACCGGCCAGTGAGACGACTTGCCACCTGCTGGAGCAGTCGTTGACTGGTCGCGATGAGCAGCCAACTGCCAACCAAAATAAGGCCGACCTGAACAAGGTTGATTTGACTCAGATCACGGAAAAGTTGTGATGAATCATTCATCTCTTATCCTCAAAATGCATCACACAGATATCCATTTGACTTCAGATAGCTTCTCACCACGGGGTACCCTCTGGCTGCCACTTTCCAGGTTTTGTCCTGATAAGTAACCAGGCCCGCTTCGGTGAGTTGAGAAACCGTTTCCATGATCTGATTGCCGGCTAGCGGCAACAGTTGTTGCAATAGTTCAAACGATAAACCATTGTGCAGCAGCAGTGTATGCAGCACAAAAGCAACTTGCTCAGAGGCCTTGGCGGGGAGTGAGGGATGTTCAAGATCGTCCCAGGGTGTCACCCAAATTACCTGGCTTGCCAGCGTCGCATCTTCGTCATCATTTTGTTTTTCTCTTAGCGCTTCATCCGGTTCAATGCACAGGCTGTCGCGCCAGATTGCCTGGGCGACGCCTATATTTCCGTGGCTGAACGCAGCCAATTGTTGCAGGTAGTCGCTTGTCTTTTCGCTGTTATTGTCCTCTTTTCCAGTGGAAAACAGAGGAGCGCCATTGTCAGCCTGGCAAAATAGATAGGTTGTTCCTCGTTTTGGTCGCAACATTCGCTGAAATTGGCGCACTAATTGCGTCTGGTCAGAAGCTTTAGACGTGATGGCGCTCGGCCAACTCCCGTGCCAGACGTGTTGCAAATAGGCCCATGCCCAACTATCGCATCCAATAACCCCCAGGCCCATCGCCCCGGAAGCTGCGCGATCCAGAAAGCGACGCATCAGGCTAAGCCCGCTGGCATGACGCAGGTAGGTCTTTTCCAGTGTGGGATAAATCCAGAAGGTATCTCTTTCGGGCAGGGAAGCGAGCCAGACATCTGCGTTTTCCATGATTTGCTCTGGCGTAGGGGGGCTGACGATGGTTACATCGTTCTGAGTTGCCCATGCCATCAGCTTTTCAGCATGACCGCCATGTGGTGGTTCAACAAGGAACACGATATTCTGACCGATCCGATCGGATTTTAACCAGGTTTGCAGGGTTTCTCTCAAGGCGCTGCCACCAGCCTCCCAATTTGGCGCAGAGCTGATCTGCTCTAACTGGCTGGCATCTAGTGTCCGTAAATCTGACTCTGGTTTGAAGGCCACTTCAGATTTCTCTTCCTCTTGGCGAAAGATGCGCCATATTTGGGAGAGCCCCTTTCTGGTCACTTGCGAGACAGGGACTTCTGGGGATTTATACTCGGAGATCGGAATGAATTCCCAGATTTTCTGAGTATCGTCTTGCTTAAGTGAGGGATTGGTCATGTTGTTTTTATCAGTTTGCTTCTGTTGAGCATAACAGCCATTCCGCCTGACAGGCTACCAGCAAATATAACACGACCTGAACCGTCGGCCAAACGCCGAAGATCCGCAGCGGTCGTGCGGCCAGCGCCCCCATGCATCGTGGTGATGCAACGACGCACCGGCACAAAGGCACAACGCGGCATATGGAGCTAGCGCCAATACCTTGCAAATAAGGCGGCTCTTTTGACGCAAAGGTGCAAAGGTGCAAAGGTTTTTGCGTAGGTGAGCGTAACCCTTCGCGTCTTCGCGTCTTCGCGTGAGCTTATTTGAAAAGTATTGGAGCTAGCGCAGCCCTTTGCGTCAAAAACCGATCTTCAGCGACGCGACAAACGCCGCGCCGTCGCCCAGGACGATTCGTTTGCGCGATGCGGCTGATACCCCTTGACAATGAGCATTCCACATCGGTCATGCAGCCAGCGCGCAGGGGGCAAGGGCACAATCTATTTTTATCCTAAAATCAGTGAGGTATTGAGTGCGATACGGGGAAAGGTTGGCGACGTAACGGTATCACCCAGTAACACTTTTTGAAGACGGGTATATTGGCCTTTGACCGGCAATGTGTACTGCTCAATGAGGAGTTCTGTTAGGTTGACAATCCACGCTTCCGGTACCCCTGCTTGTGCATAGCGCGGCATCTTTTCTTCTCGATCATACGTGAGCGTGGTATCAGCGACTTCGATCAACAGCAAAATATCATCCGCCCTTGGCAATGCCTGCGCATAATAGTCGTCACGGTAGCGCAGCACGGCAATATCGGGTTGGGGTTCAGTGTAATCAGTCAATTGCACGGGATTTTGCGGGCTGATAATGGCCTCATCTTGCACTTGGCGCATAAGAAACGTCATCATTTTGGTTACGATGGCGGCGTGGTGTGGGTCAGTGGGGCTCATATTGCGGATTTCTCCATCAATTAACTCCACGCGGTCATCTTCGGTCAGAATACCGCTTTCACGCATCCGGGCGTAATCATGGATGGTGAAGGCGCGTCGGATCCATTCAACCGCCATGTTTTAGCTCCCATCCTTCACCAACTCTACAGTACAATGAGTATACACCATGTAAACCCTTTGCGACTTTGCGTCAAAAAACTGGTCTTCAAAGATAAGGCAAGCGTCCATGGCCTTGCCCGCGTCACGCCGCGAGCCGCCGTCGCGCACCGCCGCAGCGTCGCTGGCAGGTTCGCTCGACCGAGGCGCGGGATGGCACGAGGCGACGCGGCAAACAAGGCCCAGGTTTGGGGCCGCACAGCGGCGTCGGCCTACAGCGCGATGTTGGGCCGGGAGTGGAATGATGAGGCGACGGGCGTATGCTCGCTTGCGCTGACGCTGACAAGCGGGCGGGAGCGGCCCCGTGCTGTAATCAGCGTAGCCGGCGATGAGGAACACGCCGCGTACGCTCCCCGCGAGGCTTGCATCTATCCAGCGCCGATGACTTCTAGGGCTGCGAGATGATTTCGAGCAGATTGTCTGCGGAAAGGGTCATAAATTGCTCGATAGCCGTGGCATACGTACGGATCACTTGCTCTATAGTATCTGTTGTACAGTTACCAATCCGAATCCAAATGATTTTCGGTGGAGCGCCACGTAATGCGCTCATATCATTAAAGTCCGAGTCTTTTGTGACAATGGTAAAGCCATTGGTTTGCGCAAAACTCCAAATATGCTATTGTCGCATGGTTCACCTGGTATGCTCTACTTGCTATGCCTATGGGTAGGGCGATTGCATCTTCCGTGTATGCACCCCACCAGGGCACCCGCAAGGGGTGCCCCTACACCGGGCCCGCCCCTACACCGGGCCCGCCCCCACCTTTCACGTATAGAGTTTTTGAGACATTTCGAGCCATGTGTAAAGGGTTTTGCAGGCGGGTCGGCCTTCTGGTACGA
>NZ_LYXE01000173.1 GCF_002532075.1 Candidatus Chloroploca asiatica
ACCCCGGTACGGGCACCCCTTGCGGGTGCCCCACCCCGGTACGGGCACCCCTTGCGGGTGCCCCACCCCGGTACGGGCACCCCTTGCGAGTGCCCCGTTGTATCCGGTTTCGTATGATGCAATCGCCCTGTGTACAGGACGGTGAAGCAATAGAGTTGACGCCGTACGTATCAATCGGCTACAATAGCTTCTGATCTTCGTGTATGTATTCTGGTTCTTTCACCTGATTGTTACTGGCTGTTATGCAGAAGCTTACCTCTGCTCAGATCCGCGAACGCTATCTGAGTTTTTTTGCCCGTCACGACCATACCATTGTGCCCAGTTCGTCGCTGGTTGTTGCCGATGATCCGACGCTGCTCTTTGCGAATTCGGGCATGGTGCAGTTCAAGGATCTTTTTCTTGGTCTTGAACAGCGCCCCTATCGCCGAGCGGTGACAGCGCAGAAGTGTCTGCGCGTTTCGGGGAAACATAATGACCTCGAAGAGGTCGGGCCGTCACCTCGCCATCAGACCTTTTTTGAGATGCTGGGCAATTTTTCGTTTGGCGATTATTTTAAGGCCGAGGCGATTGCCATGGCCTGGAAGTTGCTGACCGAGGAGTTTGCCCTGCCCGTCGAGCGGCTCTGGTTTACGGTCTTTGAGGGCGATGACCAGGTGCCCCCCGATGAAGAGGCGGCGCGGCTCTGGATTGCCCAGGGGGCCGATCCGAGCCGGGTGCTGCGCTTTGGGCGCAGTGATAATTTCTGGGTGATGGGCGATACCGGTCCCTGTGGCCCATGTTCCGAGATTACGATGTATATCGGTGATGATCTGAGCAAGATGCGCGCCGAGGGCGTCAATTCGGACGATCCCGATTATGTCGAAATCTGGAATAATGTCTTTATGCAGTACGACCGGGCGACGATGCAGCCCCTGCCCCGCCCTTCGGTTGATACCGGGATGGGCCTCGAGCGCATGGCGATGGTGCTCCAGGGCGTGCATTCCAATTATGAGACTGATGTGTTTCTGCCGATCATTGCGCAGATTATGGCTTCGCTCGGTAGCGATGAGGCTCACTATCAGGCCCATTTTGCACCGTACCGGGCGATCGCTGACCATGCCCGCGCGGTGGCGTTCTTGATTGCCGATGGGGTGCTGCCCGGCAATGCGGGCCGTTCGTATGTGCTGCGCCGGATTTTGCGCCGGGCGGCTTATCAGGGTCGCAGCATTGGCTTCGAGCGCCCCTTCCTCGCCGAGGTGATTGAGGTGGTCATTGCTCAGATGGGCAAGGCTTACCCCGACCTCCAGACGCGCCGCCAGTTTATTCTCGAGTCGGCTGATGCCGAAGAACGCCAGTTCTTGCGGACGCTGGCAAGTGGCCTGTCACGCCTCGAGACGGTGATTGCCCAGGTGCGCACTTCAGGTGGCTCGGCAGTGCCAGGAACTGATGCGTTTTTGCTCAAAGATACGTATGGGTTTCCACTTGATTTGACCGAGAAGATCGCTATTGAAGCGGGCCTCCCGGTTGATGAGGCGGGCTATGCGGCGGCAATGAAAGAGCAACGCGAGCGCTCGCGTGCGGCGGCGAAGTTTGCCCGCGGCGGCGATGCCGAGCTCTGGGCGGATCGGGCGTTGCCCGCGACCCGCTTTGTCGGCTACGAGCAACTCGCCGCCGAGGCGCAGATCCTTGCCTTGATTAGCAATGGTGATGCCGTTGCACGGGTTAGCCTGGGCAACCCGGTGCAACTGGTGCTCGATCAGACGCCTTTTTATGCCGAGAGCGGCGGCCAGGTTGCCGATACCGGGACGCTGACCACGCCCACTGGGATCGTGCAGATCGAAGATACCCAGCGCCCAACCCCCGGGCTGATTGTCCATTATGGCAAGGTCACGGCCGGCCATCTTGAGCTCGGGCAGACGTCCGTGGCGGCCGTTGATGCCTCGCGCCGGGCTGATATTCAGCGGAACCATACGGCTACCCATTTGCTGCACCGTGCGTTGCGTGATGTGGTGGGAGAGCATGCCGCCCAGTCCGGTTCGCTGGTTGCCCCTGAACGCCTGCGTTTCGATTTTACCCATAATCGTGCCGTCGAGCCGACCCAACTGCGCGACATCGAGGCGCGCATCAATGCCTGGGTTCGCGCCGATGGCTGGGTTGGCTGGGAAGAGACGACCTATCAGGCCGCACTTGACCAGGGGGCGATTGCCCTCTTTGGTGAGAAATATGGCGAGACGGTGCGCATGGTGACGATCGAGCGCGGTGATGGCTTGATCGATCAGATTGCCTCGACCGATAGCCGTGAGTTGTGCGGTGGTACCCATGTGCGCAGTACTGGCGAGCTTGGGTATGTGCGGTTGATTGGCGAAAGCAGCATTGGCAGTGGTTTGCGCCGGATCGAGGCCGTCACTGGCCGTGCCGCCGAAGAGTGGGTCGAACAGCAGGCCCAGTTGCTCCGCGATCTTGCTGCGCGCCTCGGCGTCGCTCCGACGGCCTTGCCCGAGCGCCTCGATCAACTGTTGACCGAGCATCGCCGCCAACAGCAGGTGCTTAATGTGCTGCGGGCAAAACTGACCAGTTCTTCCCTCGAAGGCTTGCTGGTGCAGGTGCGCCACGATGAGGGTGTGCCTACCCTGGTGGCCCATGTCGAGGCCGAGGATATTCCGCAACTCCGCACGATGGGTGATTGGCTGCGGAGCAAGATCGGTTCGGCGATTATTGTGCTTGGAACCATAATTGATGAGAAGCCGTTGTTTCTTGCGATGGTAACGCCTGATCTTGTGGCACAGGGGTACCACGCGGGCAAGCTCGTCAAGGAACTCGCTACGGTGGTTGGTGGTGGTGGCGGTGGACGTCCCGAAATGGCCCAGGCAGGTGGCAAAGATCCTGAACGCCTGTCTGACGCACTTCACCAGGTGCCCTCGCTGGTCGCAGCCCAGCGTAAGGGGTAAGGGGTTGGGTTATGTTGCTTGATATGCGTGAAACCCCGCTGATCCTGGTGTTGCCTGATGAACCAGTGGCGCTGCTCTATGCGCGCATTCGGCAAACAGGCGCACCTCGGTTGCAGTTGCTTGTGCCCGAAGGTGGCACCGCCCTGCATGCTGACCCTGAACTGGCCCACCTCGCACGCCTGGCGGCTGATGATGGCCTTAGTCTGATGGTGATTAGCTCTGATACGGCGCTGCTCGCGGCAGCGCGTGCCGCCGGGTTTGAAACGATTGCAGTGCAAGGGGCCAGTGTGGTGGCCCCTCCATCGTCGGGTGCCGATCAAGCGCCACCCGCTCTGGCACCAAGCCCTGAGCAGGGGGCGGGCCTTGCTCCCCCTCCACCAGAGCCTGCTGCACCGCACCGGATCACCGATGAAGTGCCATCGAACCAGGTACGGGATGAGGATGCCGATTTTCTGGCGGCCCTCGATGACCTTGATCTGCTGCCGCCCGCACCAGGCGGTACGCTCGGTACGGTTGATGAGGCTGATGAAGTCGCCGCCGCAACCGCGAGTCTCAAGGCAGCGCTAACCGGTATTCCTCTGCCGCAAAGCGTTGTGAATGAGCTTCCCGCTGTTGAGCCGGTGCGCGATCTTCCGCCGCCTCGCGTTGAACCTACACCCGCACCACCCCGCTCTACACCCCCTCCCCCGCCTCCACCAACTCGCCTTGGCCCACCAACACGTTCCAGGGCAACCTATGCAGCACGTGCTGAAACTGCACCGCACGCTGCCTCCGAGGCCGTGCCACCAGCACCGATTGCCGCCCCGCCCTCACGCAGGGCGCTTTCCTGGCCGGTCATTGCGCTGACAACGCTGCTGCTGGCGTTGCTGCTGCTGATCGCTAGTGTCTTGTTGCTTGGGAGCCGTGTGACCGTGGCGGTTTCACCGCCGCTTGTGGCGGAAACAACCGAACCGCTTGTTGGGTTGCCAGTACCGTTGGTCTTGCCGGGCAGTGGGGCGGCTACGGCGATTGAGGCCGAGGCTTTGCGGACAGATGTGGCCTTCAATGTGAGCAATCAGGTCTCAGAAGGCACCATGACGCCGTCGGGCACGGCGGGCGGGATGTTGACCATCTTCAATTCCAACAGCCAGGCGATCCTTTTGCCAGCGGGTACCGAGTTTGTCGCCGTCAGAGGCGATGGGCAAGAGGTGCCGTTCCTCAGTACGGTCGAGGTGCTGGTACCGGGGGCTACGACAAGCGATACCGGGGCGCAGATTGTGACCAATCGGGGTCAGGCTTTTGTTACCGTGCTCGCCCGTTCGCCGGGCAGCGGCTCGAATGTTGATGGGAACCGGGTTCGGCGCATTACGCCACCTGGGGGTGTCAGTTTTACCGTCGGTTCAGGCGGCATTCTCGTTGATCATCCGCCGCTCACCGGTGGCACCGAGGAAGAGGTGCGCATCGTTCGTGATACCGATGTGCAGGCAAATCTTGGGCCAGCCCTTGAAGGGCTTGATGCCGAGGCCCGACGACAATTGGAGGCGCTCGCTCGGGCGCGAAATCTCGTGCTTGAGCCTTCGACGATCTTGCCCCGACGGAGTGACCTTGAACAGTTGCAGGGCTTTGAGTACCTGGTGCAGCCAGCAGTGGGCCAGGTGGTTGATCCCGTCAATCCGACGTTTGTCTTGAATACGCAGGCTCAGTATAGCGCCCTGGCAACCGCAAATGACCGCCCCCTCGAGTCACAACTCGCGGTAGCCTTGACCGAACAGTTGCGCCAGGCTGGACGGTTGACGCCGGGTGATTGCCGTGCGCCTGTGGTGACGGCGTGGCGCTGGGATGGCGAGAGTTTGCTCGTCGACGGCGAGCTTGGCCCTGATACGACCAGCCCTGGATGTAGTGGCGAACTTGATGAGGTGTCGCTCGATCAGATCCGCAATGCGATCCGTGGCAAGTTGCGTCAGGACGCCGCCCTTGCCCTCGATCAACTCGTTGCGCGTGGGGTTATTGGCGGCTATACTTTGCCCGATGTTGAACGATTGCCACGCTGGGATTGGCAGATCCAGATCGAGTCGTAAATGTACCTTGCCGAAGAACGGATTATCGGGTTGGATGTGGGCGAGCGACGCATTGGCATTGCGCTTAGCGATGCCTCGCGGATGCTCGCCTCGCCGCTGACGACGATTGCGGCGCAGCCGCAGCCACAGGCCATCGACCGCATTGGGCAACTCGTGCGTGAGTATGGCGTGATCGAACTGGTGGTCGGGTTGCCCCTTACCCTGCGGGGTGAAGTCGGGCCACAGGCCGAGCTCGTGCAGAAATTTGCCGCCCTGCTCGCAACAAGCCTGGGCCTCCCGATCCGGCTCGTTGATGAACGGCTCACCACCGCCGCCGCTGACCAGATGCTCCGCGAACTGGGCGTCAAACCCGATAAACGCAAGCTCCAGATCGATCAGGTTGCTGCCTCGATTATCTTGCAAGATTACCTCGATCAACAGCGGACGAGCTAGGCGCAATACCTTGCAAATAAGGCGGCTCTTTTGACGCAAAGGCGCAAAGGTTTTTGCGTCGGTGAGCGTAACCCTTCGCGTCTTCGCGTCTTCGCGTGAGCTTATTTGAAAAGTATTGGAGCTAAGCGTTTCCTTGGGAGTCACAGGCAGATGCTTGTAAGCTGGAGTGTTGGCCTATGGAACCAGATGATACGACCTTGATCGTGGCCTGTCGTGCCGGCGATCAGGGTGCGTGGGAGCAACTGATCCGGCGCTACCAGCGCCTGATCTATGCGATTCCTCTGCGCGCGGGGTTGGGTGAGGATGCGGCCGCCGAAATCTTTCAGCGTACCTTTGTCATCCTGTTTGAAAAGCTTGACACGCTCACCCAGCCTGAGCGCTTGCGGGCCTGGCTCGTGACGACCACACGCCGCGAGTGCTGGAACTATAGCCGACGCGAGCAGCGGACTGACGCCCTCCCACACGATGACCCGGAAGATCCAGGGGCGACCGAACTCGTTGACCCAGGTCTGTTGCCCGATGAACTTTTTGAGCAGATGGAACGTCAGCATATGGTACGGCAGGCGCTCGGGCGGCTTGATCCACGCTGCCGCACGCTGCTTGACATGCTCTTCTTGCGCCCCGATCCGCCACCGTACGCCGAGCTTGCCGCCACGCTCGGAACGACCGAGGGGAGCATTGGCCCGACGCGGGCACGTTGTCTGCAGAAGCTGCGCGCGCAACTTGCGCAGCTTGACCATTGAATGCAAAGAATGCTTTGCTTGCTGGTATTTTAGGCTGAGGGAAACACTCTGTAAGGGTGTATGCATGATGCTGGGAAGCCTCCTGGTCATTTTGCCTCTGGCTATGGGATAATAGATGATAGATGATAGAGCGGAGCAGGGGAAGGTAGAGGCCAATGGGAAAGATTACGTACGAACAATTGGTTGACCTGGCCGAAGGCCGCCTGGCGGACGATCAGGCCATCACGCTCCGCCAAATCGTGGCGGCTGACCCGGACGCTCAACGCGAACTGGCGTCACTAGAGGAACTGATCGGCCTGATGCGATCTGATCGCAGTGTGGATGCTCCCGCGTATGTGTTTGCCCGTGCGCTACGCCTGATGCGGCCACCGACGCCAGCGGCGCAAGAGGGTATCGTGCAGCGTATTCTTGCCGTTTTGCGGGGCGATAGTCAACAGTTGCCGCTGGCGGCTGGCCTGCGCACGGGTCAAACAGTACGTAGTCTGGTCTATCATGCTGATGCGTGGGATCTGGATCTTCAAGTGACGCGGCAGAACGGGCGCTGGCAAATCCAGGGTCAGTTGCTTGGCCCTGAGCTAAACGGTGTGGTGCAGTTGGAGGGTGGCGTGGATGCGGTCACAGCGACGATCAACGAACTGGGCGAATTCAGTCTGCCACCCGTTGGGAATGGCGTCTACACCCTGCGCATTCAGGTTGATGGACATGAAATCGTGGTTAGCCCGCTGGAGCTTACATCATAAGCCAGCCTGCACGCCAGACGTTTGTTGAGCTTCTGATCAACGCCCCGGCTGAAGCACACGCCGCGTTGCTGAGGGAACATGCCGCCCAGGATAGCCTGGAACTGGCCTATGCGTTGCAGGATGCCTGTTATGCTGCCTGGAATACCGACCGGGTGCGAACGCTGAATGCGGCGGCCGCCCTGGACACCCTGGCAGCACAAACGGCTGACCCCGATATTGCCGCGTTGGCTGCGTGGGCTGCCGGCATCGCTGCGCTAGCTGAAGGGCGAATGGAACAGGCGATCACGGCCCTCGATGCTGCAGCGGAGCAGTTTCGGCAACGCGGGCACCTCCACCTTGCTGCTAATACCCAGGTCGGCAAGTTGATGGCACTCGCGATGCTCGGGCGCTACGCTGAGGCCCTGACGTGTGGCGAGGACGCTCGGACGGTCTTGATCGCGCACGGCGATCTGGTCGCGGCGGGCCGCATCGAGCTCAACCTGGGCCATATCGCGTTCCGCCGCGATCAGTATCCCGAGGCTGAAGCCTACTACCGCAGTGCTTATGCCCGGCTCAGCCATGTTGATGACCCAGCACTGCTGGCGCGCTGCGAGAGTGGCCTGGCTGATGTGCTGGCCCGACGGAGCCACCTCGACGCGGCGCGTACCCTCTATGCACAGGCACTTGCCCGTGGCGAGGCGGCCGGACTGACGGTGGTGCAGGCAGAGGCCGAGTGCAACCTGGGCAATCTGGCGCTGGCGCAAGGGCGCTACGGTGAGGCCCTCGCGTATCTCGAGCGCTCACGGCGTCGCTATGCCGCGCTCGGGCTGCCGCACGAGTCGGCGTACGCTGACCTTGAACTGGCCGAAGCGTATCTCGAATTGAACCTCGCCCCCGAAGCCGCGGCGATCTTTGCACGTGTAATCCCGGTCTTTGCCGAACTGGGGATGCACTCTGAACACGCCTGGACCCTGGCGCACGCTGGGCAGAGCGCACTGTTGCTGGGGGATCACGCAACGGCGCGAGCGCATTTTGACGCTGCCGAACAACTCTTCACGACGGAAGGGAATACGGTGAGTGCAGCCCTGGTCGCGCTGTTTGAGGCGCAGTTGCACTACCGCGAGCAGCAATTTGCTGCGGCGGCCTTATGCGCTGCGGCTGCCGAGGCTCGTTTTCGTGCCGCCGATAATCAGGGGCGAGCGCTGGTGGCTGCCTGGTCGCACGCCGAGGCGCTGCATGCCGCCGGGGATGATCAAGCGGCTGAGGGCTTGCTCCGCGAGGCTATGGAGCTCGCTGAAGCGCGTCGTGTGCCGCAGGTTGCGCTGCGCTGCGCAACGACCCTGGGGCGCATTGCGGCGACACGGGGCGATCTTGCCGCAGCAGAACACCTGCTGACCCAGGCAGTCCAGATGATTGAGCAGTTGCGGACGCCACTGCCCGCTGAGGAGTTTCGCACCGCTTTTCTTGCCGACAAACTCTCGCCCTTCGCCGAACTGGCGCGCCTATGCCTCACCAGCGATCGTGTGGCCGAGGCCTTTACCTATGTTGAACAGGCCCGCTCACGCGCCCTGATCGAACTGCTGGGGAGCCCGCTTGAGCACCGCCATGCTCCCTACGATGCCTTTGAAGCTGAACAATTGGCGCGTCTCACCACGCTGCGTCAAGAGTTGAACTGGTGCTATCAGCGCCTCAGTCGGGCAATGGAGAGCGGGCCTGCGGATCTGGATACGGTGCAGACGTTCCAGGTGGCCGCCCAAGAGCGTGAACAGGCAATCCTTGAGGTGACACGGCAGATTCAGCAGCGCGGTCACGGTGCGATCTTTGCTGGCCCGAGGCTCGATCTGAACGCACTTCAGGCTGAGCTTGGCACAACGACGGTGCTGGTGGCCTTCTACAGCTTCGACGATGAACTGTTTGCCTTCGTTGTCACCGACCAGGGCATCAGCGTTGTGCGTGCGCTTGCTTCTGAAGCGGAGGTGGCGGCCCTGGTCAACCGATTACGCTTCCAGACGGATGCACTGCGTCGGGTAGCCGGGCGCAACCCGAACCACTATGCGCAGTTATTGCACCGTGCCCAACACTATCTCGGCCAACTCTACGATCTGCTCCTGCGCCCGCTAGAGCAAGTGATCGGTGCGCGCCGCCTCGTCGTGGTGCCGCACCGCACGCTCCACTACGTACCCTTTCATGCGCTCTACGATGGCACGCAGTATGTCCTGGAACAGCGCGAAGTTGTCGCGGTACCGAGTGTGGCAGTCCTCCAGCATTGCTTGCGCCGTCCCGTCCCCAATCACGAGCGCGCCCTCTTTATAGGCGTGCCTGATGCTCTAGTCCCCAGTGTTCGCGACGAAATCCTGGCGGTAGCCCCCCAATGGCCTGATCAGATCACGCTGCTCGATCAAGACGCGACCCTGAGCGCACTACGGCGTCATGCTCCCGAGGCAGCCATCCTGCACCTGGCCTGCCACGGACAATTCCGCCCCGACAGCCCACTCTTTTCCGCCCTCCGCCTGGCTGACGGCTGGTTGACGGTGCGCGATGCCTACGAACTCGCGCTGCACTGCAAACTAGTTGTGCTAAGTGCCTGTGAGACCGGGGTCAGTGCCGTCGCACCCGGAGACGAACTCATCGGCCTGGCACGAGGCTTCTTTGCCGCTGGCGCACCAGCGATGGTAGTCAGTCTCTGGACAGTAGATGATGCAACGACAGCAGCGTTGATGACGAGTTTCTACGATGGCTTGCGTCTCGGTCTTGCGCCAGCGGCGGCCCTCAGGCAAGCGCAACGAGCGTTGCTCGAACACCACGCGCACCCCTTCTTCTGGGCCCCCTTTGTGCTCATGGGGCGCTGGTGACGTACGGACGAAGCACCCGCCCCACGCGCCCCTGGAACACCACGCGCCCCCCCACGCGGGTGCTTCGGCCCCACCCGCCCCACGCCAACCCCACGCCCCCCCTTTTGGGTAGGTTTTTTATCCACGGGCCGAGGGAGCGTCATAGCGTTGGCTTGTTTCGCCTTAGGTTGGCGGTGTCGTTGGCCAGGGTTCGGGGGACATACGTCATATGAAAAACCCACCCCCAAGAGACCCGCCCCCCACGCGGGTGCTTCGGCCCTACAACTCATGGTATCACCATGTATTTTCATGCTACCTGCGCCCTCTGTGAGAAAGAACTTTCTTTGCTAAGGAGTATCCGTTATGCTTCACCCTACACGTTTGTTGTGTGGCCTGTTCATCATGCTGCTCTTGTTCCTAGCCCCCGCACCAATGGTGCTGTTTGCTGACGATGATGATGACGATCTCGCGGGTGAGTATCTCCCTGGTGAAGTGGTACTCAAACTGTTTGACGCGGCTGCTTTGCCCGATGTCGCCCGCCAGAATGGTTTACAGGAAGCCTTTATCAGTCGTTTTGGGACGCGCCCGATCTTTCGCATGGCGATCATTGACGGACGTGATCCGCTAGAGAAAGCTGAGCAACTACGGAGCGATCCACGGATCGAGTTTGCCGAGCCCAATTATCTGGCGCAAACCCCCGAGGGGCGCCGCGGGCGTAGCGGCTGGGTCATTGGTGGCGATGCCGGAACCTTTGCAACGCAGTGGGCTCCGGCGGCACTTGGGTTCACTGCCGCCCACGCACGCAACCGTGGGGCGGGCGTGACGATAGCGGTGCTTGATACTGGGGTTGACCCGGATCACCCGGCCCTGGCTGGACGCTTGTTGCCGGGCTTTGACTTTGTTGATACCGACGACGATCCGAGGGAAGAGGGAACCTATGGGGTTGACTTCGGCTTTGGGCATGGGACGCATGTCGCTGGTCTGGTGGCACTGGCTGCACCTGAGGCGAAGATCTTGCCGGTACGCGTGCTCGATCCTGAGGGTGTCGGCAATATCTGGGTGCTGGCCGAGGGCTTGCGCTACGCGCTTGATCCTGACGGCAACCCGGCCACTAATGATGGGGCCACTGTGATTAACTTGAGCCTGGGGACACTCCGCCGCACCGATTTGCTTGAAGAGATCATTGCGCTTGCGACGTGTGACGACGACGACGACGACGACGATGACGACGACGACGACGATGACGATGACGACGACGACGACGACGATGACGATGACGATGACGACGACGACCGGTGCAGCGCCACTGGCGGGGCAATCGTCGTTGCGGCTGCGGGCAACGGTGGTAACAGTGTACCGCAGTACCCGGCTGCCGAGGGCGTGCGTGGATTGCTGGCCGTGGCCGCGATGAACCAGAGCGGTCATCTGGCGACCTTCTCAACCCGTGGGCCGTGGGTCGCCATCAGCGCACCAGGTGAACAGATCATCAGCACCGTGCCAGGGAACAACTACGCCACCTGGAGCGGCACCTCGATGGCTGCTCCGCTTGTCGCCGGCACCGCTGCGCTGGTACGTGCCCAGCAACCCAACCTCGCCCCTAGAGACATCGTCAATCAACTGATCAACACCGCCCAACCACTCTGCTCGGCGGGGCCGGCTCGGCTTGATGCAGCTCGGGCCCTTGGCGCGCCAACAGCAACAGAGTTCACCTGTCGCGTCTACTTCCCGCTTGTCCAGAAGCGCTGATGAGCACACCTACACAAACAACGTTGCGCCTTTGCGCCTTTGCGTCAAAAAACCCGCCCCAGCGGGAGCATTCACATCAAGGGGATCGTTGCATATCCGTCGGGCACAAAGAGGCTGCCTTCGGTGGTGCCCTGCGGCGTAATCTGTTGCAAGTGACGCCCAAGATCTGCCGGGGTCATTGTGCCAGCCAGGGTTGCCTGGAAAGCGTCGGTCACCCGGGCGACTTCTTCCCCACGCTCATGCACAAATTCGAGCCGGAAGTGACGCAGGCCCGCCGTCCGCCACGCGGCGAGATGCCGACTCGCTTCCTGTGCTTCGGCGTTGAAGACGGTGTTGCGGCACCCGACATCGGCCATCACCGGGTGCGCCCGTCCTTGCTGGTCGCGCAACGCGATGCGGTGCGTTTCGCACGGGTGCCCGCAGTCTTTATAACTGGTGCCGTTCGAGAGGAAGCGGCAGAAGACGCAGTGCTCGGTGTGAAAGATCGGGAGGTGCTGGTAGGCAACAATTTCGAGGAGATCGGGATCAAGTTCAGCTGCGAGCTTCGCGATCTGATCGGCATTCAGATCGTAAGTCGGAGTGAGTCGCGCCAACCCGAGTTCGAGCATCGTCTGCGCCGTGAGCATGTTGGCGGCGTTGAGGCTGAAGTCGCCAACAAGGCGCGGGATCGCCGCCTCACGCAGGGCGTGCAACAAGCCCGTGGAACGCACGAGAATCGTGCAGTCGAGTTTGCGGAGGAAGTGAACAATGCGCTGTTCGTCGGGTTTGAGCACCCGCGGGCTCGCGACCCGCGCTTCGATGCCCGCCGCCTGGACTTGCTCAACCGCCGGACGCAAGCCGTAGAGTTCAAGGTAGTCGAGCGTGATGCTCGCCGGACGGGCGGCCAACGCGGCTTCGAGTTGCTCTGCCGTGCGGACAAGCAGGTGCAACGTCGGCGACGCAACCGCCGCGTGCGCCACAGGCCGGGAAGGTGTCATCTGGGCCAGCACCGCCGCCGGATCGCCACCACGGATCGGCGCAGGTTGCCCCTGGAGTTCGGCCAGCAGATCAGTCGCTTCACGGCGCAACTGGTTGAGCAACGAATTGGCCACAAACGGGTTGCCTTCAGCCACATAGTTCAGCGCCGCCAGATAGTAGGGCGTTGTCCCGAGGCGGCCAAGTTGTTCGTGCAACAACGCTTCGGTCAAGCCGCGTCGCTCAGCCGCCGCAAGCGGCTCAGGTGAACGAACTGTCACCCGCAGCGCGGGAAGCTCGCCATGCTGCCAGGTCAGGACAAGCGGTTCGCCAACCTGCGCCACCGCGTGAACCACCACAGGCTGACGGCGCACCGGACTGGCCGGCTGGGTCAGCGGACGTACCGCCCGTTCAAGTTCGGGATCAAGAGTACGCCAGATCAGATCGCCCGGTCGAATACGGCGCAGATCAACCGCATCATAGCCAAACTCCAATTCCACCAGACCATGCAGCGCCGGATAGGCATGATAGACCCGCCCGCCCTCTTCGGGCTCTTCAGGGCTACGCCAAGCGGCGGCATCAAAGACAATGCCATCACCAGGTTTGAGCGGCGAGGCCGCTGCCGCCGGGTCAAGTTCAGCCAGAATGCTCTCCGTCAATACCTTGACGACACGAGCCACGAGCACCCCACGATGACGGGGCGCACGTCCACGCACCACCGCCTGATGGTCAGTACCGGTGAGAAAATAGGGTCCCATCCCCCGCGAATAGACCTGGGTCAACTGCAAGTCTTCATACGGTGTAATCGAGAGCGGCAGGCCCGCCCAGGCTTCATCAACCGCCTTGCGATACGCCGCCGTGGTCAGCGCCACATAGGCCGCGTCTTTGTAGCGCCCCTCGATCTTCAGCGCCGACACACCCAGTTGCACAATGGCAGGCATCTCGTGCAACGCATAGAGATCGCCGGGCGACAAGAGATAGCGGGCCTCACCGAGGGGCCGGGGCGCGCCATCAACCAGCAGATCGTAGGGCAACCGACACGCCTGCGCACACTGACCACGATTCGCGCTCCGCCCACCCCACGCCTCTGAAGAGAAACACTGCCCCGAATACGAGACACAGAGTGCCCCATGCACAAACATCTCGAGTTCAAGCGTCGTCGCCGCCCGAATCGCCGCAATCTCCTTGAGCGACAACTCACGCGCCAGCACCACGCGACTCACCCCAAACTGACGGGCAAGCTCAACCCCCTCAGCCGACGTAATGCTCATCTGGGTCGAGCCATGCACCTCAATCTCGGGCACCAGTTGCTGCAACAGACGCGCAATGCCCACATCCTGCACAATGAAGGCATCGGCACCCGCCTCGGCAATCGCCAGGGCCACCCGCGCCGCCTGCAACAACTCGTGGTCAAACATCAGCGTATTAAAGGTCACATAACCCTTGACGCGACGCTGGTGCAACGTACGCATCACCTCGGGCAGTTCCTCTAGCGTAAAACCGACTTTGGCACGGGCACTAAAATGCTTGAGCCCAAAATAGACCGCATCAGCCCCTGCCTCAATCGCAGCCTGCAACTGGGGCCAGTAGCCAGCGGGACTCATCACTTCTGGTTTCATCATCGCCTTTATCAAGATATAAGCCCCGAGGCAGAGGGTGTCGAGGAGGGCATCGGCAGATCGGGGCCAGTATAGAAGAGGCGGCCATCACGCCAGTCAGCCAGATCGACCGCCGTCAGCCACGCCGCTACCGTCTGGGCGCGGCGATACGCCGTGCTATCGGCAAGCGGGGCAAGCCCCTGGAGCACCTGAGCCACCGCGGTGCGCTCGAGGCCAGCGGGGGCCATGCGCATCGCAACAATCACCGCCCGCATAGGATCGCGTTGGAGCAAGAGACGACGCAGATAGGTACGCTGTTCCGCACGATTGCTGCGCGCAAAACTCCGCCCGAGGATCGTCAACTGCGGATCATCGCCTGGTTCGCCTTCAGCCACCAACCCGAGGATCCGGGCCGCCTGGGTATAATAATGGCCCTGGCGCAGCACCTTCATGCCAATATACTCAGCAATCGCCTCAGTCGTCAACCGACCACGATCAATCGCCTCAGGCACACGCGCCACATCCCAGATCTGATCAGCCTGTGGAATATCAGCCGTATCAAGGAGCATTGCCCCTATCTCCACTCTTTACACAGCGCATCATATAGCGCTAAACAAGTGCATGATAACACAAGCAGCGGTGAGCGGCAAAAGTCATAAGAAGTGTCACAACTTTGTCATGTTCAACGCGACAATACCTGCTAAGATAAGGAAAGAAAGCCTGCCATCTCCCGGTCGCCAGGGAAGTCACAGCTATGCGTTTCAATCCCAGCATCCAACAAAAAATTCTCGCCCTGCTTTTGAGCCTGGCCCTGCCCCCCCTAGCTCTGGTTGGCTGGCTCGGACTGGCCGGGCTGACACGCGCACGCGATACTGCCATGCAAGAGGGGATCAGTGCGCTGCAAACCCAGGCTGAACAGACCCTTGCCGACCGTGCAAGCGACAAGGCCCGCCTCTATGATCAGGCCCTTGCGGCCATTGAACAGCAAGTCGAGAGCGTCGCAACCTATGCGCTCGCTGCGTACGGACGCGAACCATTGACGCTCACCTCTGATCGTGTCTGGGTCGCCCCGGCTCCTTCGGCTGATCAATTGCAACGCTATCCGGCTGAAGTGGCCTATGCCCAGCACATCATTCCGATGCTACGTGCGACGGTTGCCGCTAATCCGCTGGTCAGCATTGGCTATATCGCCTTCGAACAGGGCGGCGTCATGGCCTTTGATGATGAGAGCGTTGTAGATGCGCTGCTCGCCATTCAGCCCTTTGATCCGCGCACCCGCCCCTGGTATCTCGCCGCCCGTGCGAGCAATGGGCCAGTCTGGACCGATACCTATGTTGATGCCAATACAGGTCTGCTGGCAACGACCTGCGCGATGCCCCTGATGACACCCGAAGGCACCTTTCTCGGCGTCGTAGCCTTCGATCTGTTGCTCCGCACCATTCAACAGGATCTGCTTACGGTTGACATTGGCGACCAGGGCTATGCGCTGCTGGTCAATGAACGTGGCGAGGTGATTGTACGCCCCGATATGGAAGTGCGCGATGAGCAGTGGAATGAGCCGTTTCAGACCGAGAATTTGCTCGATTCACCGAGTCCTGAGCTGCGCGAGCTTGTGGCCGCGATAAATGGGCGGGAACAAGGCATCGCCCGCATTGAAGATAAGAATGAACCCGCGTATATTGCCTACGCGCCGATCCCAACCGCAGGCTGGAGTGTGGCGCTCATTATTCCCGCCGATCAGGTCATCGCACCAGCCGTGCGTACCGGCACACGGATCGGCGAACGGCAAGAAGAACTGCAACGCCAACTCGTGATTCTGCTGATCTCCCTTGGGGCCGTCATCAGCCTGGTCGGGCTCTTTCTCTCGCACTCGTTCACCCGGCGCATCAGCAGCGTCCGCCAGGGTGTCCAGGCCATCAGTCAGGGCAATTTGCAGCAGCGGTTGCCACCAGCCGGCACGGATGAGATTGGGCAACTGGCCGAGACGTTCAATCATATGGCCGATGTGCTCGAAGAGAAGGTTCACGAGCTAGAGAGCAATGCCGAACAACTCGCCAGGCTGAATAGTGTCTCTCAAGAACTCAAGGGCATTCTTGATCTGCCCCACCTGCTGAAGGCGATTCCGCACGCGATCTGTACGCAGTTCGCTTTTGATCGCGCCGTCATCTATCTGGTCGAAGATGATTACCTGCGTGTCGTTGAGGCTTCGTTTGGTCCGGGCGGACGCGAACAGGCCCGCCATTTCATCGAGGTCGCAAATAGTCAGCCGCTCGCCCTCGATGGAGCTACGGTTGAGGCCGATGTGATCCGTAGTGGCAAGGCGATCATTGTGGATAATCCCTGGTCGCATCCCGGGGTCGAACCACGCAAGCAGGCCGCCTCGGCCAGCCATGCGTATGTCCAAGTCCCTATCTTTGGCCGTGAAGGCCGCCCGCTCGGTTTGCTGTCTGCCGATTGTCACCTGAGTCGACGTACGATCGGGGTGGAAGATGCCAGCCGTTTGTTGATGTTCGCCGGTATGGTTGGCTTGACCATCGAGAATGTGCAACTCTATCAGGATCTCGAACGCCAGGTGACCCAGCGTACCGAGGAACTTCTGGTCGCCCTTGAACTCGCCCATCAGGCCGATCGCCGCAAGAGTGATTTCCTCGCGGGCCTTTCCCACGAACTGCGCACCCCGCTCAATGCGATCATTGGCTTTAGTACGATTATGCTCGATGGCCTTGATGGTTCGTTGACCCCTTCGCAGCGTGAAGATCTGACCAGCATTAATCGCAATGGGCGCTTTCTCCTCTATCTTATTACCGAATTGCTCGATCTCGCCCGCATCGAGGCCGGACACTTGAAACTCGAACGGACGCATGTTGACCTTGCCAGCATCATTGGTGAGGTCGTTGATACGGTCCAGGGCATTCTTCAGGGCAAGCCCTTGAGTCTGAACGTGACCCTGCCCTCCGATCTCCCCCTTGTTGATGCCGATGCCGATCGCGTACGCCAGATCCTGTTGAACCTGCTTTCAAATGCGGTAAAGTTCTCCCACAAGGGTTCCGTGACCGTCAGTGCCTATTGCCTCGATGAACTGAATGAAGACGCCCAGATTGAACCAATGGTCGCTGTACGGGTGACCGATACGGGCATCGGTATTCCAAAAGAACGCCTGAATGATATTTTTCAAGAGTTTGTGCAGATCCACGGTGGTCAATCACGGCTGAATGGCACTGGCCTCGGGTTGACGATTACCCGACGCCTCGTCGAGGCCCATCACGGGCGAATCTGGGTGGAGAGTGTCCCAGGTTTTGGTAGTACCTTTAGCTTTACCCTGCCCGTTGCCCAGGCGCATCGTCATACACTCAGGCTACCTGATGAGACCGTGTCTGCATCAGGCGTCACGCATCAGACCAACCAGGTGTTGTACCCGGAAGAGTTTCTTGGTCCCTTCAGTCTCTTGGACGATCCGATCCAATCCGACCCATCACACATAAACACCCTCAATCAGCCACCGTCAGGGGAAAGGTAAGGGCACGCAATGAACGACGCATTGCCAGGTATTTTATATATCGAAGATAATCTGGATAATCAACGGCTCGTGCAGCGGATTCTGGGCAATCAGGGCTATCATGTCGTTGTGGCGAATGATGGCCCCTCGGGACTTGCTCTGGCCCGCGAGATGATGCCCGTGATCATCCTTGTTGACCTCGGTATCCCTGGGCTCGATGGCTACGAGACGACTACCCGCCTCCGGAGTCTGATCCACCTCCATAATGTCCCGATTGTCGCCCTCACCGCCGATGGTAGCCCCGGAGCCCGCGAACGGGCGCTCGTCGCTGGCTGCGATGGCTATCTCGTCAAGCCGATTGATCCCCGTCGCTTGCCGATGGTGGTCTCAGAGTTTATCGCCGGTCACCGCGAACGGGTGAGCGTCCCCGCCGAAGAAGCCGACTTGCTCCGCGCCTATAGCCAGAAACTCGTCGAACGCCTCGAACAACGGGTGCTTGAACTTAGTGCCGCGAATGCTGAACTTGGTGAGCTCGATCGCCTCAAGAGCCAGTTCCTCTCGACCCTCTCGCACGAACTGCGAACACCGATGACGTCGCTGATGGGCTACCTCGATCTCTTTGAACAGGGTATGCTTGGCCCACTTACCAAAGAACAGCAAGAAGGCCTTGTCGTGATGCGGCGGAGTGGCGAGACGTTGGCCCAGCAACTTAATAATCTGCTGTATTTCCAGGAATTGCGCGGGCGGACGATGGACCCCCAAATGCTCGATCCTATTGCGATGCTCAAGCCCACCTTTGAGTCGTTTCAAGAACGGGCGCGTGGCGAGGGTGTGTTGATGGATGTCGTGACCTGTCAGGCAGCCCCCATCCTCGCCGATGCCAAGTCTCTCACCCAGATGACCCAGGCGTTGCTCGATAATGCACTGAAATATACGCCTCGGGGCGGGCGCATTCGTCTGCTCTTTCACGATGAGCCGTCACGCTTTATTCTGCGCTGCGAAGATAATGGCCCCGGGATTGGCAAAGAACACCTCGAAAAGATTTTTCTGCCGTTTTATCGGGTTGAGCTACCCAATACGACCGTCAAGCCCGGGGCGGGTCTCGGCCTTGCCATTGCCCGCCATATCGCCGAGGCCCACGGGGCCCAGTTGACCGTGCGGAGTCAGGTGCGCATCGGGACGGTCTTTACGGTTGTGTTTCCGCGCTAGAGGCAGCATAGATCCGTTGATAGACGCCCCAAAAGGCGTAGACGGCCCGCACGTAGCCCTTTGTTTCAGGGTAGTCGATCGTTTCGGTAAAGAGGTCGGGATCGTTCACCTGGGTGCCTCCGGCCCACCGTTGCGCGTTGCCCAGGCCCCCGTTGTACGAGGCGAGGGCGCCATGGACGCTCCCTTGCATGTCGCGCAGGCGCTGCCCGAGGTAGAAGGTACCAAACCTGATGCTCACCGCCGGTTGGTAGAGATCGTCAAGCACAAAGTCGGTGACCCCCAGGTTCTGCGCGATACCCTGGCCCGTCGCTGGCATCACTTGCCCCAACCCCCGCGCCCCTACCCACGAGGTCGCCCCAGGGTTGAAGAGGCTCTCTTGACGCACTAGGGCCAGAAAGAGGCGCGGATCAATGCCGTGTGCCGTTGCTTCCTGGTCAATCAGGGTGGCATATGGCGTTGGAAACCGGAGCCGCTGCAGGGCGAGGGGTTCCCCAAGCGGGTTCTCCCCTGAGGCTTCGTTTAAGGTACGCTCAGCCTGCCGCTTGAGTTGCTCGGCAGCAAGCAGGGCGGGGTAAGGTGCGCCTGCTTCGTGCGCCGCCCGACCCAGGTTCATCAACATCAAAGGGGTCGTCGCACGGTTGATCGCCTGACGCCATTCGGCCATCGCCTCGACCTGTAACCCAACCGCTTCCAACGCCACAGTGCGGGACACCGTGGTCGGCAGAGGGACAACAGGCTCGTCAGCGACCTCGTCAGCCGGGGTCAGTAAAGAAACCCAGGCGGCGAGTTCGGCCCATGCTTCATCGGTGATCGGGGCCGTCAACGCCAGTGAGCCCTGAGGGAAATCGCCCAGTTCTTCTGCCGCCCGCACGCCCTCATAGGTATCAGGGGCGGCCTCACGCGCTACCGCAAAGCGCACCCGGGCCTCCGCTTCGTCACCAAGCGCCCGCGCCGCTCGACCCGCCCAGAAGGCACCACGCGCCTTGAAGAGGCCGTCGTTGCCCTCGGCAAGAAGCCCCCAGACCTGACGGGCCTCGTCGTACTGGCCTGCGCGGAACAGTGCGAGCCCAAGGGTATGCAACACAATGCGGCCTTCGTTGCTCGCCGGATAACGCTGGCCCAGTTCGCGACGGGTCTGCAAGGCTCCTTCGCTATCGCCAAGACGCTCGCGCAACTGGGCGGCCCGGTCGAGCGCAACCGGCGCACGCGGGTCATCAGGATAGAGCAGCGCAAACTCGGTGTAGCCCGCAATGGCTTGCTCGGTCTCGCCACTCTGTCCAATCGTCTGCACCAGATCGAGGCGGGCCTGGCGACCTTCATTGAGATCCGGCGCAAGCGCGGCGGCGTCGGCGAGTCCGGCGATCGCCCCGGCAAAGTCGCCTTGCGCGCGCAGCGCTAGCCCGCGCATCCGCCGAAGCTCAATGGCAACTGCGGCATCTGGGGCTATCGGGATGGCCTGATCAAACAGGGCAACCGCGTCGGCCCAGCGCTCAAGGGTGAAATAGATCGCTCCGCCAGCCGCTGGATCAAGCGCCGGATCGCCCGCTGCCCGCAACTGGTCAACCGCCGCCCCGGCCTGCGCAGTCGCGGGGCTACGCTCGATCACCTCGATCAACCAGCGTCGCGCCAGCTCAGGCTGGCCTTGATTCGCGGCGAGCGCAGCAGCTTCACTCAAAATGCGTGCGCGGTAGGCCGGTTGCTCCGCGAGCTCCAGCACCTCTTCATAGAGAGCCAGCGCCTCGGTGGTGCGCCCATTCGCCACAAGCAACGCAATGGCCTTCTCGAACGCACCGGCTCGTTCACCAGCGACAATCGTTGTGCGCGCCGCGTACAACCACGAGGCAATCGCCGCCTCATCCAGGCCAAGCGCCCGCTCCTGAGCCGCCTGGCGTAACGCGGCATACGGTTCGATCGGCGTCGCCAGTTCACGATACGCCTGATAGGCGGCAATTGCCGCCTCGTGCGCCCCGGCCGCCTCGTGCGCCCGTGCCAGCCAGAAAAGGGCTGGCGCACGCAAAGGATCTTCCGCAGGGGCCGTCGCCAGAAACGCGCCAAACAACTCGGCAGCCGAAGTCCAGCGTCCCCGCTGCGCATAGCTCTCGGCAAGATAAAACTGCGCCGTCGGCACCTCGTCGGCAGCAGGGTAATACTGTAACAACTGGCTAAACTCGGTTGCGCCGTGATCCCCCTGCGCCCGTGCCGCCAGACCAAGCGCCAGCAACTCATCCGCAGGAGGCACCGAAAAACCTTCGTGAACCGGAATCGAGGGCGCTCGCTCGGGGGCAACGAGGCCATCAACGCTCCGCGCAACAGCGGTCTGATCAGGGGGCGGCGCGTCCACCACCTCACAACCAGCCAGACTTATTAGGAGCAGCAAGCAAAGTGTCCATAGATACCGCATGCCAGCATCTTACCACACCGAGCCACGCACACGGGGATATCACCAATGGGGTGGCCGTCAACGGCTTCGGCTCCTGGGCAGCAAAGGCGACCTGCGTGGCCTGAGCGATCCTACGGCGTGCACCGGAGGTGATTGCGGCCATGGGACGAATCCCATGCCCACAGCAGGGGCGCACCAGCGATGGTGACCACGTTGTGACCGACAGATGCGCAGGGTCTGCTGCGCCCCTACGGGTTGGTCACGGAATCGCCGATAATGGCCGCGACGACACCCATCCCCGCACCGTGGCCGATGCCCCGTCCACGGACGTAGGGGCGCAGCAGCCCCTACGCCCGCCCCGTTGCACACCGGCTCCTGCCATTGCTGCTGCGCCCTACCGTGGAGACACCACCCGCCCCCACGACAGTGATTGCGGCCATGGGACGAATCCCATGCCCACAGCAGGGGCGCAGCAGCGATGGTGACCACGTTGTGACCGACAGATGCGCAGGGGCTGCTGCGCCCCTACGGGCTGGTCACGGAATCGCCGATAATGGCCGCGACGACACCCATCCCCGCACCGTGGCCGATGCCCCGTCCACGGACGTAGGGGCGCAGCAGCCCATGGCCCGCCCGTTGCACACCGGCTCCTGCCATTGCTGCTGCGCCCTGCCGTGGAGACACCACCCGCCCACGCCCTGCTGATCGCCCCCGGCACCTATGCCCACGCGCCGCAGATCAGCGTGCCGATCACGGCTGCCGAGGCGGGTGCGCTTGCCAAGGTGCTGCGAGCATCCGTAGTGCGGTGGCTATCCGTCGGAGCAGGTGACGCTTCGACAGACCGTCCGAGCAGGTTTATAATAGCTGTTGTGAAGCGAGAACCCCGCGCGTTGCGCGCCCTTGCCCGTCAAGCCTTGCTGGTTGCGACGGTCGAGCGGGAATCAAGGCAACGAGCGCACGAAGAGCAGCAGCATGCTGCAGGGAGAGCGTGCCATGACGGTGAGCGAGCAAATTCAACAGCACCTTCAGAAGTTACCCCCCTCGGTTCAGGCAGAAGTGCTTGACTTTGTCGAATATCTCCTGGCCAAGGCAAGTGTTCGGGAAGAACGTGCGTGGTCAGATGGGTCACTCGCCTTGGCGATGCATGGCATGGAAGATGAAGCCACGCCACACTACACCACGGCTGACGTGAAGATGGTGTTTCCATGAAGCAAGCCGGACAGGTGGTCTTGTTTCGGTTTCCTCAGACCGACTTGGGCGAGGGGAAACTGCGCCCGGCGCTGTTGTTGGGCAAGTTGCCCGGCGCGTACGATGACTGGTTGATTTGCATGATTTCCTCGCAAATCCACCAGAGCATCCCTGCATTTGATGAGCTTGTTCGCGAAGATGATCCCGACTTTGTCGAAAGTGGTTTGAAAACAACGAGTGTGATTCGGATAGGGCGTCTGGCGGTGGTACAGGGGGAGATCCTGCTGGGTGCTATAGGGCACATCGCCCCCGAGCGACATCAGCGGATCAAACAACACTTGGCGGAGTGGCTTATGAACGCGAAGAGTTGACCCATGCCCCGCCCCACCGCCCACGCCCTGCTGATCGCCCCCGGCACCTATGCCGACACGCCGCAGATCAGCGTGCCGATCACGGCTGCCGAGGCGGGTGCGCTTGCCAAGGTGTTGCGAGCATCCGCAGATGACGCAGATGACGCAGATAGCGTAGCCCTGTGATCGCTCCCTTTTTGGCAGCTAGCCAGCCGCTGTGGGCGTATAATGAACTGAGCGCATCGCGCCTGGTTACGACCTCGTAGAGGAGTATGACGGAGATGACCACCGTACACCTTGATCTCCCGCAGGATATGCTCGATTTGCCCAATCAGACCCCAGAGAGTTTACGCGCCCTGGCCCGTGAAGCCTTGCTGGTTCGGTTGTACGATCAGGGCGTGATTACCTCAGGATGGGCGGCCCAGGTGCTTGGTTTGTCACGGCGCGAGTTTCTCGATCTGCTGGGAACCTATCGGGTCTCGGAGTTCGATGAATCGATAGACGTTGCAGCCGAGGCCCGGTATGGCTAAGGCGCCGGTTGTCTGCAATACAAGCCCCTTGATCAAACTGGCTGGAGTCGGGTTGCTATATCAGCCCGGCGCTGCGAGCGCAGACGCTCCACGCGGTTGGTGAAAGCGAAGACGAGGAGACCCAATGATCTTCCCCACCGCCCACGCCCTGCTGATCGCCCCCGGCACCTACGCCCACGCGCCGCAGATCAGCGTGCCGATCAACGCTGCCGAGGCGGGCGCCGTGGCCGCCGTGCTCCGCGACCCGCAGTGCGTCTGCGCCAGAACCGCATGCTGGCGAAGCTGGGCACTTTCGGCCAGGCCTGCGCACCACCCGCCCCCGCCAGACGTCCACGCCAGCAGGCTATATCATGCAAGGTGGCCTTGGCAAACCAAAAGCCGAGCCGTTCACAGCGACGGAAGAAGATGCTATCGCCCTAGAACGGGCGGCAGGGCGATAGCATCATACGAAACCGGACACAAAAATACGCTCTATTTGGCAGCAGGTGCATGCAACCAGCGGCGCAAACGGGCGAATCAACTCCGATGATCTGCGATCCTGGCATCGAAACGCGTCAAGCGAGGCACCCGCAAGGGGTGCCCCTTCAAAGGGTTTCACTAAGTAGGGTCAAACGACCGCTTTTCGTGAGACACAGCCCCGGTTTAACTCGTCCCAATGCGGTATATATGTTGGCACGCACCCATGAGGCGTTTTACTGCATTGGGAAGCCCTTCCCAGAACAGGTGAAACCCTTTGAGAGGGGTGCCCCTACAGGGTTTAAGGGCGGACAGAAAATATGTGTTCTTTTGGCCGATTCGGACGACATGTGACAACATGAGGCGGTTCGCGT
>NZ_LYXE01000174.1 GCF_002532075.1 Candidatus Chloroploca asiatica
AAGGTCGCCATCCTGCGCAGCACCACGGTCAAACCGGGGGCGCGGGGGGCCTGGTTCGCCGCCCGCGCGCAGGATGGAACGCATGTGGTGTTGTGTCATCCTGGCCTGGTCGAGACCGGGATGAACCTCATCGCCTGGCCCGAGATCGTCTTTGCCGAGCCGACCTACAGCCTCTACCGGGCGATGCAGGCGCGCAAGCGCGCCTTGCGACCGACGCAGACCCGCGCCTGCCACGTGACCTGGCTCGGCTACGACGACACGATGATCGCGCAGGCGCTCGACATCATCGGCAGCAAAGCCACGGCGGCCACGCTGCTCAACGGTGACGACCTCAGTTCGGGCCTCTTGCAGATCGACCCTGGCATGTCCCTGCTGCAAGAGCTCGCGAAGCGGGTGATGAACGACGACACCGTCACGACGCGCACGACGATTGCCACCCGGCTCGCCACGGCGGGGGCCAAGCTCAAGCAAGCGCTGGACGTCGGTGCCCGCGATCTCGTCGGCGTCAGCGCTGACCAGGTCGCCCCGCCCGATCCGACCCGGCGGCTCGTGCTGCCGCCGCATGTGGTCGCGGCGCGGTCGGAACCACCGGTCTTGTCCCGCCTCACGGACGAGGCCACGGAACCATCCGTCCTGTCCCGCCTCACCGCTGAGGCCACGGCCCCGAGCGCCCACGACAGCCAGGTCATGACCTGGCATGAAGTGCTTGTCCGGCGCACAAAGGGGCAGCGCAACCCCACCACCGACGACCCACCCACCGTCCAGTTCGCCTTCCTGTAGCCGACACATCGCCCACCGTCTCGTTCGCCTTCCTCTGAACCGCCGACCCGCCACCGCCGCCCAGTCTGGCCCACGCCGGCTGGGCGGGGGCGGGTCTCCATGATCATGAAAGGAATCCCCGATGAACCTCGTCATCCAGCAGGAGAATCTCAAGCACGCGCTCGCCCACGTTAGCCGCGCCGTCCCGGGCAAAGCCGTCATCCCGGTTCTGAGCAACGTGCTGCTGACGACCGACCAGGGCCGCTTGCGCCTCAGCGCGACCGATCTCAACCTGGCCATCACCGTCTGGGTTGGGGCGCAGATCACGCAGGACGGCAGCGTCCTGCTGCCTGCCGGACTCTTCGCCGACCTGGTCGCGGGCCTGCCCAACGACGCCGTGACGCTCGCGGTCAACCCCGATCACCACCTCGTCACCGTGACCGCTGGCCGCTTCAGCACGGAGCTCAACGGGATCGCCGCTGAGGAGTTCCCGACCGTGCCGGTGACCCCGCCAGACGGTGCCCCGCAGGTCACCTTCACCGCCACGACGCTCAAAGCCGCCATCCACCAGGTCGCCTGCGCCGCCGCCACCACCGACACCCGCCCCGTGCTCGCGGGCGTCGCGGTGCGCCTGCAGGACGCGGTGGCAACGCTCACCGCCGCCGACGGCATTCGCCTTGCCGTGAAGCAGATCGCGCTGCCCGAACCCGTCGCGACGCCGCAGGAGGTCATCATTCCTGCCCCGGCCCTGCGCGAACTCGGCGGGTTGCTCAGCGACACCACCGCGCCGGTCAGCATGAGCCTGGTGCCTCCCGCCACGGGCAGTTCCGCCGCGACCCAGGCCATCTTCACCACCGACCATTTCACCCTCACCACGCGCCTGATCGACGGCCAGTTCCCGGATGTCGCCCGCATCCTGCCCAAAGGCTGCACCACCCGGGCCATCCTCGAGGTGCGCGAACTGAACCGGGCCGTGAAGCTCGCCGCGCTGATCGCCCGCGTGAGCCAGAACGTCGTCAAGCTCAGCGTCAGCGTCGACGCCGCGACCCAAGCTGGCACGGTCATGCTCAGCGCGAACGCCGCCGGCATCGGCGCGAACACCGGTGCCGTCGAAGGCCAGGTCACCGGCGAAGGCGGCCAGATCGCCCTCAACGTCACCTACCTCGGCGACGCGCTGGCCGTCATCGGCACGCCCCAGGTCGCCTTCGAAATGGTCACCGCCCAAGCCCCCGGCGTCCTGCGTCCCGTCGGCCAAAACGGCTACGTCCACCTGATCATGCCGATGGCCCTGCGCTGACAAGCGCACCGCCGGAAGGCCGAAGCACGTGACCCCTCACCCATCCCGAACTCACCCCCCCTCACGTGCGTCGGCCCACGGTCAGGGCGATTGCATCTTCCGTGTATGCACCCGCCAGGGCACCCGCAAGGGGTGCCCGTACACCCGGCCCGGCCCCCGCCGGGTTGCGCCGGGGCCGGGCACACCACCACGACGGCCCGGACGGCCGGTAGGGGCACCCCTTGCGGGTGCCCTGATAGCGCGTCTTGTTGTGTCCGGTTTCGTATGATGCAATCGCCCTAGGCCCACGGCCACACCAACGCGCCGCGCCGCGCACATCGACCGCGCACCGACGTACGGCCGCAGCACGTGACCCCTCACCCATCCCGAACGCATCCCCCTCTCACGTGCTTCGGCCCATTGCTGCACCAGCGGACACACTGATGCTCACCGCGCACCCCCTGGCACGGCCTTCGCTGCACCAGGCGGTGTTTGTCTCACGAAGAACCTGAAATCCCACGCACCCCCTGGCACGGCCTTCGCTGCACCAGGGGGTCTTTGCATGACGAAGAAGAAGAGGACGAGACGATGCGCTATACGCAAACAACGCTGCTCGACCCCAGCCCAGAGCTGTTGGCCGAGCCGATCGCCACCCCCACCCGCACCCGCCGCTGCCGCCAGCCCGGCGTGCCGCCCCTGGCCAACGGGGCCGTGCGTGAAGCCCTGGCCCCCTACATCGACCTGTCCCGACTGCGCCACCTGGCCGCGCACCACGGCGATTTGCAAGAGGCGCTGATCACCGGCACGGTGCCGGAGGACGTCCAGGCCATGATCACCTTTGTCGCCGAGATCCTACGCCCAGACACCCGCGACCAGGTCAAAACCCCCACCGACGCCGCCGCCTTCCTGATGGTGCGCATGGGCCTGCTCGACCAAGAAGAGCTTTGGACGATGATCCTCAACACCAAGAACCACGTCCTCAAAATCCACCGCGTCTACCAGGGCAGCCTCAACGCATCAATGGTGCGCATCGGCGAAATCTTCCGCGAAGCACTCAGGTTCAACGCCGCCGCAATGATTGTCGCCCACAATCATCCCAGCGGGATCGTCGATCCCTCCCCCGAGGACATCCTCGTGACGAGGCAGATCGTCGCGGCCGGCAAGTTGCTTGACGTGGACATTCTGGATCACCTGATTTTGGGCAAGGGTCGGTGGCTTTCCATGCGCGACAAAGGCTTTGGCTTCTAAATGCCCCTTGTCGGGTCGCGCGTAACGTGAGAAGAGAATGGAATCTCACGTAACGTGAGAAAACGGAGATGTGGCTTTAGCGCTCTGCAAAGCCATGCCGCAGCGCAGGAGTTGGAGCAGGCACGTGCCGACGTGACCGCAAAGGGCTGCGCGAAATCTCCGTATCCGCAAGTTACGTGAGACGGGATCTCCGTATTCGCCAGTTACGTGAGACGGGGGCGGCCTCGATGAGGCGTTCGCTGCCCCAAAACGCCGATTTCAGCCGATTTTTGCCCCTTCTGGGGCGATTCTCTTCGCAAGTTACGTGAGATCCGACACGTGTTGTCGGGTCGCGCGTAACTCCGGAATGGAATGGAATCTCACGTAACTCAAGAAAACGGAGATCCAGGTTTAGCCCGCTGCAAAGCCACAGCGCATTGCAGGCGGCGGATCGAACCGGCTCCGGCGTGATTGCAAAGGGCTGGATGAGATCTCCGTATTCCGGAGTTACGTGAGACGGAATCTCCGTATTCGCGCGTTATGTGAGACGGAATCTCCGTTTTCGCAAGATACGCGAGACGGAATCTCCGTTTTCGCGAGTTCCGTGAGACGAGGTCGGCCTGCTTTCATCTTTCCGCTTTCATCTTTCATCTTTCCTACGATAATCAGGCCAACGCCGCGGCAGCCCTCAGGGCTGCCGCGGCGTTGTTGTTTTTGGAGAGACCAGATCGCTAATCGGGTATGATATCCTCCTCAAAGAACATCGTGCTCGTTCTCTCTATAACTACAATGACCACCTTTGTTACGATCAACAATTTGCGCGTAGGCATTCGCGAATCGAAGGCCCGGCCACATTGGTCGCATAGCTTTCACAACAGTCTCTATGCGACCCTTGAATGCGGCTGGCATGCCGACCCCTCGCTTCGACAATGGTGGGAAGCTGCGGTCCTTGCGATTTGTCCAATTGAAGACATTGTGGTCACGTGTAGGCAGAATGAGTCGTGCGGTTATTCACGAGCGTAGCCTGTGCGTCATGTCAGAGATCCGAAGGCATTACGATGGCCTCGGTGTGATGCACCGAGGGCACGAGCCCGATCTTGCACAGGCTCACTGAGGCGATTCTGTCAAGTTTCTGGCGATGGCTCGGGAGCTTAAAGAAGTTGGATGTTCGGTCGCAAAACAGCATCATTCCTAAGTTGAAACCGTTTCATGAAACGAAAGTTCGTATTGTGGTAGCTCAAGATTTACTTTCTGAATGATTTATGGTATAGTTTCGTCGGTATATTTTGATATTCAGTTCCAAGTGACAAGGAGTATATAACGGTATGGAAGAGAACACCAAACGGCTCCCTGTTGTATTACCGAATGGCACAAGAGTCTTTGTAGAAACCAGTGTTATTCAAAGCGAGATGGATGTTTCTGCAACCGAGCACATACTAAAATTTCCTCAAATCACCGAGGTAATTGAAGGTGTTTGGTCAATGGCAAATGACGCACTCCAGAAGATTGACCCAAAAAAGGCAGCGATAGAGTTTGGTATCGAGGTTGGATTCGAGCCAGGTTTATTAACAGCCGTACTTGTAAAAGGCTCTACCAAAGGGAACTTGAAAATTACAATTGAGTGGGAGCGGTAAAACGATTACTGGTTGTGGCAGGTGGTTTTCGAAAGTGATGCGAACCTTTTCTCTTTCTACAGTACTAGAGCGGCCTTGAGACGCTGTCTGAAAAAGATGGCGGTCGTCCGGCCAGGTTTAGGTACACTTGGGGGATAAAGAACCAAACCTACCCAACTGACCTGACCGACCACCAGTGGAATGGTATCAAGGATCTGATCCCTGCGGCCAAGCGCGGTGGCCGTCCTCGGAGCGTCGACATGCGGTTGATCATCAAGGCCATCCTGTCTGTCGTCAGTGGTATCCAATGGCGCATGCTGCCCAAGAACGATCCGAAGTGGAAAACGGTCGACGATTATGTCCGCATCTGGCGCAATGATGGCACGTGGCAGTGCATCCAAGACAACTTGCCCGCACGGGTACGCCAGCAGGCGGGACGCCAGAAACATCCCACAGCGGATTGTCTCGACAGTCAAAGCGGCAAAACCACGCAGATTCCCGGTGTGTGCGGGCATGACAAAGGCAAAAACGTCAACGAGCGCAAGCGGAACATCTTCGTGGACACTCTGGGCTTGCTGATGGTGGTCATAGTCACCGCGCTGTTCTGGCACGGGTGGTGGAACCGGGTCGTAAAGGGCCGCATCGAGCCGCAACTGCGCGACAATGGCTACCAACATAAGCAAGCCCTGACAGGCAGCCAACAACTCGATGGCAATCTAGCTGTTGTTCGCAACGACCACCAACAGCCGTCCGGGCAGCCACTGACGGACTTGGATGATCACCTGACACGCCCAGGCGGTCAGTTGCTTGTAGCGTTGCCTACGCTCCTGGTGATCGCGTTCCGAGGGTGCCAGGACGTTCAGCAAGGGCAGCGCCCAGACCCGCTGCGCTCAGGGAATCGGGGCAAGCAGCAGCATCCTCAGCCAGCGCAAACCGCTGGCTTTTCGGTTGTGGCAGGTTGCACATGGTTGGTTCCTTCTTGGTCGTTGAACCCAAACCAAGCGTACCCTGCCTTCTGTTTTTTGTCTACCGAATGGATAAAGTCGAATTAGGGCTTTGGGAAGAATCGCCACAAAGTGACTCAACATCCGTTCTGAACGGCGCGAAAACCCAACCGACACTACGCGATTACCTGTAAATTATAATGGAATCACCTTTATATCAATTATTACACAAGTGTGTGGTTCAAATTGAACAAATCGACGCCGGTAGCAGGACTATCGGTACTGGTTTTTTTGTGGCTAGAGGAGTGATATTAACAGTTGCCCATAATATTGAGAAGTTTGCTGCCCAAAGAGCAGATATTAGGGTATACTGGCAAGGTCACACGTTAACTGCTAATTTAATCGTGAAATCTTCTATTCATTACCCAGACTTAGCCTTCTTGAGAGCAGGGATTGACATAAACCCATGCGTATATTTACACGAGGCCCTTAATCCCAAAGATGACATCTATACATACGGCTTCTCTCGTCAAACGAAGAATGGGCGAAGAGCAGAGCCTGTCTTATTAACGGCGGAGGGCGTCACCGAACGCCCCGAAGCTATGATCAAACTCAAAATGGGTGAGATTAATCCTGGATTAAGTGGTGCACCCTTACTTAATTGCACTACAGGATGTGTGTGTGGAATAGTAAAGAGTACACGTCAGGAATCTTCATACAAAGGGGGGTTCGGTATTCCAACATCAGTAGTATTCTCTACAATGAAAACTTTAGCTCAAGAACAAATAAATTATCATCTTCAAAATCCGGAATGGCTAGATTGCTTAGAACCCGACCAACTAGACGCTCTTGGAATTATACCAATTGGAGCTTTATCTCCTTTTAATAATACAATTCAAGAGCTTATCGTTGCCATGAACTGGTCAAGTGTGCGGAACTTGTCAACTTCTCAACAAATAGTTTCTGCATCTGCTATTTTGAAACCGTCACAGGTGGAAAGAATTATTTTTCTTATCCGCAGAGCTGTTAATCCGATCGAGCAATTACTTGGGGAGATCAGCAAGGACAGTACAGAGATGGCAAAAGATAATATACGAAGAGAATTATTGATAGATGTAAGTTCATTTCTCAGTCAAGCTCGACAACTTGTTTCACAGCTTCAAAAACTTAGATTCGCAACTCCCCTGAAGATAAATAGTGATGCTCAAACAATAATACCTCAGTTAATATCTGATTTGATTAGGAAAACTAGGGAAATAGCAAAAAAGACAACACTTTTGATTGTTCAATGAATTATCGCATATTAAACAGAAGTGAGACGAAACTGTGCCAGATTCGGATAGCGCCAAAAGAAAGCGCTCTTCCACTAACTCTGGCTCTGCTGCGTCTGCAGAAGTTGCAAGACTAGAGAATTTCAAACAACGGTTAGAGAATATAGAGGAGACTCTTATTCAAAGACGAGGCGATTTGGAAAGAGATGTTTCACTGAGCATAGGACAGGAGATTAGCAATATGAATGTAGAAATAGTACGCATTACAAGGCGCGATGATCATCCAATAATCGGCTCAACTGAAGATTTGGTAGACTTATTAGAGGCAGCATCAAATGCATTAGTTGAGGCATCACGTAGTCAACGAGAGGGGGCTTTCTTAAATAAGCTGAGTGAAGCCAGAAAAGCAATTAGGTCGGCGTTAAAAGAGTACCGATTGCAGTCTTGACACCTATGGTATAATCAGAACAAATGTTTGTATGTCAAGGACTTTAGGAGCTTGTCATGATACGTCTCGTTGAAACATCGGTGGTGGATAGGTCTCTGGCCAAAGAAGGGGTATACCTCGAGTTTGAAATACCCCTCGACCTAGAGCAACTACAATCAGTTCTTCTTACTCATCAGGCAGAAATCGAAAACCATAAAGACACGCTCTATTTTGCATTGGATATTGCATTATCATCGGACGTTCTCAAGCAAGATCAGAATAACAGAATTGCGCATCGAATCAGTAAATTGCTAGAAAGTGCAAATTCAGCATACCAGCTTTTTGAAAAGGCTGACAACATACCGGAGGGAGTTGTACCTTTTCGCTATAATTTACTTGTAGTATTAGGGGCTATTCGATCTCAACTGAATGCTCTTCAAAGCGCCTTGAGAAGCAGCAACTCCCTGTCAATATCGACAAAGAGCAACAAGAGGGTTTTGCCAAGTCATTTGATTGCCAATTTGTCGAGACAAACTCTTTCAAAATATGACGATTTAGCAGAAGAGATACGGCTTTTTAAGGATAAAATTGGCTTCCAGCAGCTTCGTTCACGTGAGCAAAGTAGGTCGAAATATGCGGAGTAGTTTGCGCCCGAACCAAGCCTTGCATCTGACACCGCTGGCGCGTCGATAACCTAGATGAGATCTACCCAGCAAAGCGCGAGTGCTTGTCCCCGCTCTCTCCGTCGTTCGAAGGTTCCAGCTATCCGCCACGTCGCCTGCCACGGGCGTTTGACGTCACGACGGCGGGTCGTGTACTTTGCTGGAGGCGCCTTTTATGCCAACGCTCGTCTTGCCTTCTAGGCCTGCCAGCGGTGCAAATGAAGGATAGGCGTTTGCCAGCAAGCCCTGCCATTTTCTGCTTTCCAACTGCGTGATCGTCACCGACGGCAAGATCAATCCAGCCAACGGTGCCCCATACCAGGTTTATTGGCGTTCTTGCTAGAATGCCTGGCAATCGTGTAGTGCACACGAGACGCCAATTGCAGAGCTGAGTTCAGCGATCAATGGTATTCTTACCCACGGGCTACCCCTGGTCAACAAAGATCACCGAATTGTGCTACGCCGGCGCACGTGGCGTACCAGTGCGGTGATGTCAGATCGATACCCGCGTTTCAGTATGGCGGCGAAAGCACCTATTCGATTCCGCTGTCTGGGATTTCGCAAAGCGCCTGTGCGCCGATGTAGCCGCCCTTGGCGATGGGCCCCGGATTCCGAAAGCGCAAAAAGCCCAATTCTCGATGCTCCGCCAGTAGTATTTCGACAAGGCCGTGTGAACACATACCCTACCCCCCAAACGGCTCATACCCTGCGTCAATAGCGCCATACCAGCTAGACGCGAGCCGCCGGGCCGGGTCGCTGAAGCGCACGGGGGCAGCGTCGGCGAAAGATACAAGATGAAAGCCGGAGGGGATCATTTGTGTGCCACGAGCTTGATACTCGCCATGAAGAGGCCGATGAGCTCATCGGTCTCTTTCAGGAGCGCGTCGCATGTTTCAAGGTCACGGTCGTTGCACAGCTCGAGCCGGGCGAGCCAGGCGTGAGTCTCTTGTAACTCTTGCAGACTATATGCTCTGCTTGGCGATCGTCTTAGTGCCACGGAACGAACCTCCACGTTGCGAAGGGATTCTCGCCGGCAGCGACGATGCTACTGCGTCTTTGATGCTCTTTTCACATCTCTCTGAGGCTGTGGTAACAGTGCTGTTGCAGAGATGGTATATAATGCAATACGATGGTGTTCCATTGCAGCGCCGTACCGCTTGGCGGTTGCCCAAAGCTTGGGTTCCGCTGATCGCGCTTGATGAGCACGCTGCCTCCCTGGTGCTGATGATCGAACATCGCGAGGACTCGCCCCAACCGCCCCTGGCAACCGATGCGTGACGCCGATCACGAATACAAGACGAGCAATCCGCTATGAAAACAGTCCGTGATGCCTGCCAGCTGCAGCCCAATGCGCTGATGATTAAGCTGAGTGATCAGATTGAGCAGCTCGATGAGTTGATCGCTGTCGAGGGTGATGGCGAGGCGTTCTTCGCCAGGACGTTCATCACCCAGGGTATGCGTGACCTGATCGATGAGGGCATTGCCCGCCTCGCCGGTGCCTCAACCCAGGCGGTCTTCCACCTCAAGCAGGCGATGGGCGGCGGTAAAACCCACCTGCTGGTCGGTTTCGGTCTGCTCGCTCAGTCAATCGCGTTGCGCCGACGCTACTGCGGTGGCAATCGGCACGGTGAGTCGTTTGCTACCGCGCAGGTCGCCGCGTTCAATGGCCGCAATAACCCCGATCACTATTTCTGGGGCGAGATCGCGAACCAGTTGGGTAGTGGCGAGCAGTTCAAGGCGTTCTGGATGCACGGCCCGAAGGCTCCTGATGAACGCGATTGGCTCCAGCTCTTTGCTGGTGATCAGCCGACGCTCATCTTGCTCGATGAGATGCCACCCTACTTCCACTACCTCGATACCCAGAAGGTCGGCAATGGTACGGTCGCCGATATTGCGACCCGCGCCTTCGCTAACTTGCTTACGGCCGCCGGTAAGAAGAAGAATGTCTGTGTGGTCGTCTCTGACCTGGCTGCGGCCTACGATACTGGTGCCAAGCTGATCTATCGGGCGCTTGAGGATGCCCGCGCGGAGTTGGGCCGTCAGGAGCGTACGATCACGCCGGTCGATCTGGCCGCCAACGAGATCTACGACATTCTGCGGAAGCGGCTCTTTACCGTGCTCCCCGACCAGGCTGAGATTGATGATATCGCCGCTGCTTTTGGGCGCAAGCTTGAAGAGGCCGCCCGCTCGAAGACGGCGAGCCGGGGGGCCGAGGCGATCGCTGATGAGATCGCGGCCACCTATCCGTTTCACCCGCGCCTGAAGAATGTGATTGCGCTGTTCAAGGAGAATGAGCAGTTCAAGCAGACCCGCGGCTTGATCGAGTTGGTCTCGCGGCTGCTCCGATCGGTCTGGGAGCGCCAGGCCAATGATGTCTTCCTGATCGGCCCGCAGCATTTCGATCTGGCGATCCCCGATGTGCGCGATAAGCTCACCGAGATTTCCGGGATGCGCGATGTGATCGCCAAAGACCTCTGGGACGCGCAGCAGTCGGCCCATGCCCAGGTGATCGATCTGCAGACTGGCAAGGAGGCCGCGACGCAGGTTAGCGCCCTGCTGTTGACGGCGAGCCTCTCGACGGCGGTGAATGCGGTGAAGGGTCTGACCCGCGAAGAACTGGTTGAGTGTCTGGTCTCACCGCTGCGCGAGCCGTCCGAGTTTCTGGCGGCGTTCGATCAGATCGATCAAGTGGCCTGGTATCTGCATCATACGCCAGAGGGTCGCTATTACTTTGATCGCCAGGAGAACCTGACCAAGCTGCTCCAAAGCCTGGCCCATGACGCTCCCGAGAACCAGGTTGATGATCTGATCCGCCATCGCCTGCGCGAGATGTTCAAGCCCAGCCGCAAGATCTGCTACGATGAGGTGCTGCCGCTGCCCCGGCTCGATGAGGTTGCCGACCGCGTCCGCAAGGGCCGGGTGCTGCTGATCATCAGCCCTGATGCGAAGATGCCCTCTGATGAGATCCAGCGCTTCTTCGAGGGTCTGAGCCAGAAGAATAATCTGTGTGTGCTGACCGGCGACAAGACGGCGATGGGCAGTATCGAGAAGGCGGCCCGCCAGTTCTTTGCGGCGCAGAAGGCCGATGGCCGCATCCCGAAGGGCCATCCGCAGCGTGATGATCTTGAACGGAAGCAGCAGGCCTATGAGCAGGATTTCAATGCGACGATCCTGAACCTCTTCGATAAGGTCTTATTTCCGATCCAGCGCGCCGGGCGGCCCGCGCAATTGGTGTCGAAGCCGCTGGACATGACCCGCGACGCCTCGCGTCCGTTCAATGGTGAGGAGCAGATCGAGAAGACTCTGGTTGCTAATCCGCTGAAACTCTATCTGGATGTCGATCAGGAGTTTGAGGCCATCCGCGATAAGGCCCAGGATCTGCTCTGGCCGCTGGGCCAGGACGAGACCCGCTGGTCGGATGCGGTCGATCGCTATGCCGAGCAGCCTGGTATGCCCTGGCTGCCGCCCAGAGGCCTCGATACGCTGAAGTCGCTTGCCTGCAACCGGGGGCTGTGGGAGGATCTGGGGAACGGCTATGTTACCAAAAAGCCGAAGAAGAAGCGCACCTCGGTTCAGGTGATCCCAGAGTCAACACCGGATGATGCCGGCAAGGTGCGCCTGCGGATCAATCCGCAGCATGCCGGCCCCGCGCCACGTATCTTCTACGCCGAAGATGGGCCGGTGAACGAGAAGAGCGCGCTGCTTCACGATGCGATCTATACGACCAATGCCCTCCGCGTCAACTTTCTGGTCTGCGACCCTTCCGGCCAGTACGAGACCGGCGATCCGGTATCATGGTCGAACAAATTGGTGCTGCGGAGCGAGCTTTCCGCGCAAGGTGGGCACCGTCGGGTCGCGCTGTTTGTTGCGCCGCGTGGGACGATCCGCTATACGCTCGACGGCAGCGAGCCGCGTGATGGGACGGCGTATGCCGAGCCGATTGCGATCGGCGACGGCGAGGTAATTCTCCGGGCTTTTGCTGAGGCTGATGGGCTTGAGACCAAGCATGACTTTCGTTTTCCGGCCAGGGGCATATCCGGCCCACAGATCGATGCACTGAAGCCCGGCCAGATCGTCTCGCGTACCGGTCGCAAGCTCGACTCGCGGGCCAAGACCTTTGAGGGGCTCAAGCAGGCCGGCGAGAAATCGGCTACCTTTGAGGGTGTGGTGCTGACTGTGGGCCAGGGCAACCAGATGATCGCCGTCCAGGTGGGCGAGATCGCGGTGAGCGCCGCCTTCATCGAGGCGCTGCTGCTCAAGGTGCTCGAGATGTTTACGCCGGATACGCCGATCACGCTGACCTTCCGCAAGGCACACTTCGCCTCCGGCCATGATCTGAAGGACTTCGCCGAGAAACTCGGCCTTGTGTTGCAGGCAGAGGATGTACAGCAGTGAGCGAACGGCAGAAGACAGTTGATTTTGGTGCGCCCGTCACCTTTGGCGCGCACCTGTTCCGGGTCGAGATCCCCGAGGCCCGCACCCACGCGGTGGTGATCAGCGAGGACTACGGCTACCGTGGGCAGGAGGGCGGCGTCCCGCGTGCTGAGGAGCGGGTGCGCCTGACGCGTGCGGCCTGGTCGGGGATCGCCGAGACTGCCCGGCGCGAGTTCAACGACCGGCTGAAGACGGCCAAGTTGCACACCGGACGCTGGCATAGCGGCACCAATCTGGTTGATCGTTTGCTGGGTAAAGAATTGTGTGTCCTGGCCTGGGCCGCCGAAACCGCGACTGTTGAACAGATCCCGGTGATTTGCAACAAATGGGCCGCGCTACGCCCCGAGGAGCGTTGGTGGCTCTTTGCGATCACCGTCGCCGAGGCCGGCCTGCCCGACGATACCGAGCGTGGTTGGCGACGCGCCCTGTTCTATGCCCTCTCGGACGGTGAAAAGCCCGCCGGTCGCAAGCGTGCGCCACGCCCCGTCGAGCAGGATCAGCTTGACCTGCCCCTATTCAGAGAAGTCAATGACTAATACCATCATACCCTTTTCACTAAAAGACGCTCCAGCCCTGATCGAGCGCCTGCTGCCGGTGCAGAAGTTGTCGGCTGATGTCTACAAAGAGCGCATGGCAGGAGGTGGACAGACGTTAACGAGCTTAGGAAACTTTTGGAAAGGTCGTAAGCCGTTGATTCTTGCAAAGGCATGCGTCTTGGGATGCCTATTACCAGCAACTGAGAATCCTAAGCGAGACCTTGAGATTTTTGAGCTATTGATGGGGATGGATAATATATCACTCGAAAAACGGTTGCGAGAAAAAAATGACAAGGAAAGCCGCTATGCACTAACGTTATGCCGATCATCAGTTTATCACTCGTCATATCGAGATCTAACAAAATTGGCAAGTCGGAGCGATGAGTGTGGAGAAGACCTGTTCGATCATATTTGGGATTATATCAATGAGCATCTACACACTAGTGCAAATTCGTTTGATCAACTTACTGAGCAACTCGGTATTATGCGTTATGGACGCCGTCCAATGCTTGCAGATACTTTCTGCGGTTCAGGCCAAATCCCCTTTGAAGCTGCACGCATGGGATGCGATATTTACGCATCAGATCTCAATCCAGTTGCCTGTCTACTTACTTGGGGAGCATTCAACATAGTTGGTACATCAGCCGATAAACGCGAACGATTGGCAGTGGAACAAAAGGAATTGATGCACCGTGTTCAGTCTGAAATCGACGCAATGGGTGTCGAAACAGATGGTAATGGCTGGCGTGCTAAAGTCTTTCTCTATTGTGTTGAGGTTCGCTGTCCACAAACTGGTTGGGCAGTCCCGCTTTTACCAACACTTGTGATTAGTCAAGGATATCGTGTAGTTGCTCGATTGATTCCGAATCATCAACACAAGCGATATGAGATAGAGATTAGCTCCGGTGTTGCAAATGAAACATTGGCTGCAGCGGCAAAGGGTACAGTGCGATCAGACGGTCGCGGACAAGAATCCTATATGATCCATACCGTTAACGGTGTGGAATACAGAACGAAGATAAGTACGATTCGTGGCGATTATCGTAATTCTGATGGTAGCAACAATAATCGTCTTCGTCTGTGGGATTACTCTGATATCAAGCCGCACTCCAATGACATCTTTCAAGAGCGACTTTACTGTATTCAATGGATGCGCCCGAAGAAAACAGGCAGGGGCGATGAATATGAATTTCGTGTGGTCAAAGAAGATGATTTGCAGCGAGAACGAGTTGTTGAGCAATTTGTCGCTGAGAACCTGCGCAATTGGCAAGTGAACGGTTGGATACCGGATATGCGAATTGAACCAGGAGACAAGACTGATGAGCCAATACGCACACGCGGTTGGACTTATTGGCATCATTTATTTAATCCTCGTCAATTGTTGATAGCAGGACTTATTCGGAAGAATGTTAGTTCTGGCGCAGATATGCTTGCCCTGATGAAGGCGCTAAATATTAACGCAAGGCTAAGCGTTTGGCACAGAACTGATGGTGGTGGCGGAAGTGTTCAACAAGTGTTTAGTAATCAAGCATTAAACCCTCTGTTTGATTATGGTAGCCGGGCCACCCAATATTTAGGTCCTGCTATCGAATTTAATCCGAAAGCGTTCCATATTAGAACTAACGTTGATCTTTTGACCATCCCGGCCAACGAAATCACAACAGAAACGGATATCTTCATCACCGACCCCCCCTACGGTGACGCGGTGAAATACGAGGAGATCCTCGACTTCTTCATCGCCTGGCTGCGCAAGAACCCGCCGCCGGAGTTTGCCGATTGGGTCTGGGATAGTCGGCGGGCGCTGGCAATTCAGGGCGAGGGCGAAGCGTTCAGGCGGGGTATGGTGGCCGCGTACAAGCGCATGACCGAATGCATGCCCGACAATGGCATCCAGGTGATCATGTTCACCCACCAGTCCGGCACAATCTGGGCCGACATGGCCAACATCGTCTGGGCCGCAGGCTTGCAGGTCACCGCCGCCTGGTACGTCGCCACCGAGACCGACAGCGCCCTGCGCGCCGGCAGCCATGTCAAAGGCACGGTGCTGTTGGTCTGCCGCAAGCGCCAGGGCAGCTACAAGACCACCCGTGACGACCTAGCCTGGGAGATCCAGGAGGAGGTCGAGGCCCAGGTACAGGCGCTCACCGGCCTGAATCAGGCGGCGAAGGGGCTCTACCGTGACGAAAACGTCTTCGAGGACGCCGACATCCAGATGGCGGGTTACGCAGCGGCGCTGCGCACGCTTACGCGCTATGCAATCATTGATGGCCGCGATATGACCGCCGAGGCGCTGCGCCCGCGGGTCAAAGGCGAGACCACCTTTGTGGACGGGCTGATCGGCTTCGCCGTAGACACCGCCAACCAATGCCTAGTGCCGCAGGGCATCGCCAAACAGCACTGGGACAAGCTCAGCGGGGCCGAGCGCTTCTACCTCAAACTGCTCGACCTAGAAGCCCGTGGCGCAAAAACCGTCGACAACTACCAAAACTTCGCCAAGGCCTTCAAGGTACGCGACTTCAAGGCACTGCTCGCCAGCCACAAAGCCAACAACGCCCGGCTCAAGAGCGCCGTCGAGTTTGGCCGCGCCGAGATGGGCGAAGGCTCCGAGTTGTACGAGTCAGTCCTGCGCGCCGTACTCTACGCCATGATGGAGATGGTGAAGAACATAGACAGCAACGAAGTGCTGGCCCACCTCACGCTGAACATCCCCAACTACTACGGCGACATGACCCAGCGCGAGCTCGCGATCGACCTCGCAGACTACCTAGCCCACCAACTTGAAGCGCTGCGCCCAGAAGAAGCCAGCGCCGCCCGGATCGTACGCGAACTAATCAGGAACCAACGACTAGGATAGGCTATGCAAGCCACAAAAGAACGCAAAGAACACAAAGACCCGACAACCGTACATTCTTCTTTGCGCTCTCTGTGTTCTTTCGCGGCCCAGAAGTGACAGCCCATCATCGCCACAAAAGAACGCAAAGAACACAAAGACCCGACAACCGTACATTCTCCTTTGCGCTCTCTGTGGTCTTTTGCGGCTTAAAAATAACAGCCCATCATCGCCGCAAAAGACCGCAAAGAACGCAAAGATCAGAGGAATATCAATCTTCTTTGCGCTCTCTGTGCTCTTTTGCGGCTCAAAAACGACAGCCCATCATCGCCGCAAAAGACCGCAAAGAACGCAAAGACCCGACAAAAAATACATCTCCTTTGCGCTCTCTGTGTTCTTTCGCGGCTCAAATCAACATTCTTTCGCGGCTCATCCACGGAAAGTTGGTAGTATGATGATCCAGCGCTTCTCCTCGCGGCGCCAGCGACTCGACAAAGCCTTTCTGAGCGACCGACTCAAGGGTGCCCGATCATACAAGCGCATCGCCGGCTACTTTCGCAGCTCGATCTTCGAGTTGGTGGGCGAGGCGATCGCCGACATCCCCAGCGTCCAAATCGTCTGCAATAGTGAGCTTGACGTTGCTGACATCACGATCTCAAAGCACGCCCGCGAAAGCGCCCTCAAAGCGCGGTGGAACGAAGTGCCCTCCGAAGTTGAGGCGTTGCTGCACCGCGAGCGCTACCGGCAACTCTATGAACTCCTCGCCAGCGGGCGGGTCGAGATTCGCGTGGTGCCGAAGGATCGGGTCTTTATTCATGGCAAGGCCGGCGTGATCGAGGCGGCCGATGGCACCAAGAGTTGCTTCCTCGGCTCAACCAATGAGACCCGCAGTGCCTTCGCCCAGAACTACGAACTGCTCTGGGAAGACACCTCCGCCGAAGGCATTGCCTGGGTCGAAGAAGAGTTCGCAGCGCTTTGGCAGGACGCCTACCCGCTGCCCGAGGCGATCATTGAGGAGATCAAGCGCGTTGCCGACCGGGTCGAGATCCGCTTCAAGGATGTCGCCACCAAAGAGCTACCCGCTGCGGCGCTGGCCGAAAGCCCGATCTACCGGGGCGGCGAGCAGCTCCAGCCCTGGCAGCGCTCGTTTGTGACCCTCTTTCTCCAGCACCGCGAGACCTACGGCAAGGCTCGGCTGCTCCTCGCCGACGAGGTTGGCGTCGGCAAGACTCTCTCGCTGGCGGCCAGCGCCATGCTCGCCGCCCTCCTCGAAGATGGTCCGGTGCTCATCCTCTGCCCCTCGACCCTGACCCTCCAGTGGCAGATGGAACTGACCGATAAACTCGGCATCCCGAGCGTGGTTTGGTCTTCCACCAAGAAGGTCTGGATCGACCCACAGGGCCACGTGATCAGAACCCGTGGTGCAGAAGATATCGCACGCTGTCCCTACCGCATCGCGATCGTCTCGACCGGCCTAATCTTCCACGACTCGGATGAGCGCGAGCACTTGCTCAGCTGTCGCTTCGGCACCGTGATCCTCGACGAGGCGCACAAAGCGCGTCAGCGTGGCGGGTTTGGCGCGAAGAAGCGTGAGCCAAACAATCTGCTTGACTTCATGCTGAAGATCGGGCCGCGCACGTGTCACCTGCTGCTCGGGACGGCGACACCCATCCAGACCGAGGTCTACGAGCTCTGGAACCTGCTGCGTATCCTGAATGCCGGTGCCGATTTTGTGCTCGGTCGTGAATGGGCGAGCCTGTGGACCGACTGGGAACGAGCGCTACCGATCGTCAAAGGCGATGAAATTCCCGCCGATGAGCGCGACGTCTGGGAGTGGCTGCGCAACCCGTTGCCACCAGGCCATGACGACTCGCTCTTTGCCACCCTGCGCTTGCAGCTTGATCTCGCCGACCAAGCCTTCTTCACCGATCGGGGCATCGGCTCGCTTGGCTTCCTTGAACAGCAGGCGGTCAGCCAGGCCCTCGCCCCCGGCTTTCTGCGCGAACATAACCCGGTGGTGCGGCATACGGTGCTACGGCGACGGCAGACGCTTGAGGAAGTCGGCCTCTTAGAGAAGATCGCCGTGCATGTCCACCCCGCCCTCGATGCGCCGACGACGGCCTATGCCGGGATCGGCTTCAGCGGCCTAGGGTTGCTGACCAACCACCCCTTCAACCTAGCCTACGAGGCCGCCGAGGCCTTCACCGAAGCACTGCGCAAACGAACCAAGGCCGCAGGCTTCATGAAAACCCTGCTGCTCCAGCGGATCTGCTCCAGCTTCGCGTCAGGCCGAGCGACAGCCGAGCGCATGCTGCAGCGCAAGACGCTCGAGGACGAAGAGCAGACCCAACTCGTGGATGAGGCGCTCGATGCGCTTACCTCAGAAGAGGCCAGCCATCTGCGCACGATCGTAACCGAACTCTCGCGGCCAGAAGCGCGCGACCCCAAGCTGCACGCGGTACGCAGCTTTCTCACCGACCAGCGGAGCGACGGCAAGACCTGGCTCGAACACGGCTGCATCATCTTCAGCCAATACTACGACACCGCCCATGCCGTTGGCACAGCGCTTGCCCAATTGCTCCCAGGTGAGCCGGTCGGCATCTATGCTGGCACCGGCAAGAGCGGCATCTTTCGTGGCGAGGACTTCGCCTCGGTCGAACGTGAAGCAATCAAGGCAGCGGTAAAACAACGCCAGATCCGGCTCATCGTCGCGACCGACGCGGCCTGCGAGGGCCTCAACCTGCAAACCCTTGGCACCCTGATCAACGTCGACCTGCCCTGGAACCCCTCACGACTAGAGCAGCGCCTCGGACGAATCAAGCGCTTCGGCCAGGCGCGGCGCAGCGTCGATATGCTCAACCTAGTCTACCACGAGACCCAGGACGAGCGGGTCTACCAGGTACTATCACGGCGGATGAAGGATCGCTACGACATCTTTGGCGGCCTACCGGACACCATCGAGGACGATTGGATCGAGACCATCGAGAAGCTTGAAGAGATGATGGATGAATACATCCACCTGCGCCAGCAGGCCCGCGACGTCTTCGAACTGCGCTACCAGGAGACCATCGACCCCGCCAAGGATCGCTGGGAGCTTTGCTCCCGGGTGCTGGCGCGCAGGGACGTCATCGAGCGGTTATCGCAGCCGTGGTGACGAAACATGCCATCGACCTAACTCCCAACCAGACAGCCCCCTATGTCGCCAGTTCACTGCACTCGCGCACCCAACGCGCCACGAGCGGCACCTCGATCTGGTAGCTCGTGCCGACCAGTTCGATAATCCGGTAGCGCTGCATGCGCCGCAGGGCCGCCTGCGCCGCGCTGGTGTCTCTCGTCGGCAGGGGTTGCCCGTCGGCGAGCGCACGCAGGATCGCCTGGCCTGCCGCAACCTCGGCAGCGGTGTTGCCAACCTGCTCGCGCCAGAGGTTGTCGAAGTAGGGGGGGCCGTTGCGCAGCGCCAGGGGAAGCGTCGCTTCGAGCATGGTGGGGCTAACGTGCCGTACCTTGCGCCGGTTGGCTTCGTTGACCAGGGTCTCGCCAACGAGTTGCACGAGGTAGGGTTGGCAACGGGTCAACGCGATAATCTGTTCCACCACGCCCTCGGCGTAGCTCAACTCAAAGGGCTCACCGCGTCGCGGCTCGGTCAAGAGGCTGTGCGCCTCGGCTGCAGACAGATAGCCGATTTCGAGCGGGCGCACACTGATGAAATAGCTACTCCAATTCGGGCCAAGCTCGCTGAAATGCTGTACGCCGCCACAAAAGAGGAAGGCCATGTCGCTGTGCTGGATCAGTTCGCGCAACTGGTCGAAGATGCTCAGTTCCAGTTTGCCTGCTGCAATCGTTGCCCCCAGCTTTTCCACTTCATCGAGGCAGATCAGCAGGCGGCGCGAATCCAGCCTGGGCAGCGCGGCATCGAGCCAATCTTGTAGCGCGGCATAGGGATTGCGCAGAAAATCGTTGCGCTCTGTTGCGGGCAGACGCAGCCCCTGGATCTTCGCATCACGAATGATCACCCGTACCAGGCCATAGCAGAAATCGCCAACGCTACCCAGTGATGCTTGCTCCTGCATACTGAAAAAGATCGGCAGAACCTCTGTGGGCAGCAGTTTGGGCAAGTTGCGCAGGAACGACGTCTTGCCAAAGCGCCGGGGACCATAGAGCAGCACCGTCGGGCGGCTCTTGTCATAGATCGCCCGTAGCAAATCGTTGCTTAGCTCGCGCCGCCCCCGGAAGAGCGCATGTTGATTGAGTTGCAGCGGGTTGCCAGTGAAAAAGGGGTTGGCAATTTCGCCCTGCGTGAATTTGCGCTGCTCTCTGGCTTCTTCTACAAGCAGCATATTCCACTGCGTAAACATTGCTTGCCAGCGATCGAGTTGCTCACGGCGCAAACCAAGTCCGGGGAGTTGGCCTTGAAAGCTTTCCAGATCGCGCCGTATGGTACCCAGCCCTTGCTCAACCAGCGCCAGATTGGGATTGTCGCGAACAATCTGTAGATTGTCGGCGAGATCCAACAAGCGCGGGAAGACCGTGCTCAGTTCATCGTTCGGCTGAGCCAGCACCGGTTGACGCTGCCCGTCTTCGCTGGCTTGATAAAAGACCGGGATAAGCATCGACAACGGAGCATGCCGGAGTTCGGAGATCGATTGCAGTTGGTTAAGATCCGGCAGCTTAGCGAGATAAGCGGCGACAATCTGGGGTAGTGCCCGTTCAACCGTGCGCCGAAAGCCTGGATAGGGCGACGTGCGCATCAGATCGATGGCTTGCATGCCAACTGACTGCTCGGACGCAAAAGCGGCACTGAGCAGCCGATCATGGCGCGGCAGCGGCAGCCAGAGCAGTTCGCTGCTGTAGGGCGGCAGGCGGCGGAGCAACGCAACAGGATCAATGTTCAGGCGCGGCCAGCGGCTGCGCTGGTTGGCCTGAGCCTGGCCCGCTAACCCGATCAACAGCGCCTGCCCCAGGTAAAAGGGCAACAGGCGGGAGTGACCAAGCAGCGCTCCTACCGCCACCCACGCGGCATTCAAGCCATGCGCGTCGAAGCCAAGGGCAAAGATCAGTATACTTAGCACCACTCCAGCCCAACGCCAGGGCCAGACCGCCAGGGCTGTCCCTAACAGCCATCCTGCCAGCGCTAGCCAGGGCAGCGCGAGGCTGGACAATGCGCCTACGCCGACCGCCACGACGCCCGCCACGCCGACTGCCACGCCGACTGCCACGCCGACTGCCACACTGCGCGCCACGCCGACTGCCACGACGCCCGCCATACTGCTCGCCACGCCGAGCACCACGACGACTGCCACGATGACTGCCACGCTGCCCGCCACGACGACTGCCCCGTGGCCCGCCACGCTGCCCGCCACCAAGAACGCCACGCTGCCCGCCACCAAGAACGCCACCAAGAACGCCACGCCGTACGCCTGCAAACCACCTCGACGAGGTTCATCACGAACAGCCCAGATACTCAAGATACTGATGAACAGTGCCCAAAGAATGGTAAACTCCCAGTTGCTTGTTGCCAACCAGGCACCCAGCACCACGCTACAGGTCAGCCCCACCACCAGCGTCAGCCGCCCCAGCCAGACCCGCTCCTGCTCCCAAAGCCAGGTACCAAGCTGGCTTGTCGCCACCAAACCAAGGGTGTAGACGCCAATCCCCAGCACGAGTTGGGGCCATGGCGGTAGGATTTCACCCGTCACCACAAGGGCTTGACGCATTGCGTCTGGATGAAGGCTATAGACCAACAGAAAGAGCCAGGGCGTAGTTAGGCTGATAGCCAAGGGAAAGAGCGTCAACCCATACAGGCAGACCAGCGCCGTCAGCACAAGCAGCCAATCGAGCGACTGCCCCTGCCACGCCACCATGCTGATCATCGGGGCGAGCAAGAGCAGGGCGAGCAGAGCGAAGCGGGTGGCGAACGGTGGCTTGCGAAAGACGGCGATGAGACGGGTTCTTGTCTCAACTTCATCGGGCATCTCACGCATCCACGCCTGCAACCTGCTCGGGTGGAAGTAGGCCCAATACCAGATCTGCCAGGTTTCGCGCAGCAACTGTTTCATCGCGTGCCCCGCAGGTAGGTTGCCAGGGCGCTGCTAAAGAGGTGTCCATCGCTGCGTAGCAGGCCAAGTCGGTGCAGGCGCTGCACCAGCGCGGGTTCGGGGGCGACAAGGCCACTCAGTCCGGCGGCGTAGCGCAGTGCGTGCGCTTCGAGGTCGTTCAGATCGCGCAGCAGTTCGGCGAAGCGCGGCGCGGTCTGCAAGGCAAACTGTTCGCGAACCCACGTCGGCTCGGGTTGCTCCCAGAGTAGGCTGGCCGCCAGTTGCACGTAGTAGGGCATGCCACCCGCAAGCTCGTCAAGTAGGGCGAGCTGCGCGGCGCTCAGTTGCTGCTGGGCAAAGCCGTCGTGAACCAGTTGGTGCCAGGTAGGCTCAGTGAAGGCCCCCAGCTCCGTCTGCAAGAAGATATTGCCGAACGGGGAGTCCAGACCGAGCGAAGCGTAGCCCTCGCCAATTGGGCGCAGGCTGGCGATCACGAGGCCAAAGTAGCCAGCGTCGCTCGCTTTGTAGCGCCAATCGCTGCCCCAGTCCACAAACTCGGCCAAGCGGGTGCTGATCTGCTCAAACTCGTCGATCAGGATGATCAAGCGCCGCCCGCTGTCGCGCAGTGCGGCCAGGCCATCATTGATCGCCCAGAGGTCGCCATTCTCGCTGCGTTGCCACGGAGCCTGACCGGTGGCCTGCTCAATCGCACGGCGCAGGCCCTCATTGATGCCGGTGGGCGTGTGAAAGCGTTGGTCTTGCAGGCTGAGCATAATGGGCAAGGGTTGTTTTTCTGGGGCACAAAACTCGTGAATTTGCTGATATACATAGGTTAGCAAAGAACTCTTACCGCTGCGGCGCCAGCCCACGATATTCACCGATTGGCTGCTATCACGTGAGCCGAGACGACTGCGCAGCATACGCCGCGCCTCTTCACGCCCATAGAAGCGATGTGGTGGCACAGGAGCGCCGACAATGAAGGGGTTTTCAGTTTGATAACGTAGCGCCGCCTTCCAGGCGGCGTCCGGCGCATCCGCCGCCTGAAAGGCGGCGCTCCTTTCGTGCGCTGCCAGGAGCGAGGCGGCTGCTTGCGCATCAGATTCGGCTTGCGTTAAGGCGGTGCTCCTTGCGGCGTCCGGCGAATCTGCCGCATCCGCATCCGCCGCCTGGAAGGCGGCGCTACGTTCTCGCACTGCCAGGAGCGAGGCGGCTGCTTGCGTATCAGATTCCGCTTGCGTTAAGGCGGTGCTCCTTGCGGCGTCCGGCGCATCCGCCGCATCCGCCGCATCCGCCGCCTGGAAGGCGGCGCTACGTTCTCGCGCGGCCAGGAGCGAGACGGCTGCTTGCGCATCAGATTCCACTTGCGTTGGAGGCATGATGTTGAGCGGGCCAATCGCACGGCTACGGATCGTCAGCGTGGGCACATACCACGAGCGCTGGTCATCCTCTTCGACAAAGAGGCTGCGGCGCAGGCGCGCAACGCTGGCCTGGATGCTATGGCCGGCGTAGAGGTCGCGCACGAGCAGATCGACGGCGCGGGTCGCGGCGCTGATCCGCACCGTGAATTGCATCGCCAGAACCAGCGGGACACCCTCGGCATTGAGCGCCTGGGCAACGCCGCTGAGCATGCCGTGGGCGGGTTGGGCCGCGTCGGGCAAGATCGCTGCGCCACGGCAAGCAAAGAGCAGGGCGATCTTCGCCTCGGCAAAGAGTTTCGCAAGGCGCTGGCTATCGGTCCAGGCCTCCTTTTGGGGGTAGGTTTTTTTATTCACGGGCCGAGGGAGCGTCATGACGTTCGTTTCTTTCGGGATGGTATGGCGGTGTCGTTGGCCAGGGTTCGGGGGACAAGCGTTGCGGCATGGGGATGGACTGGTGGTTCAGGGCCCGCACCAAGAGCAC
>NZ_LYXE01000175.1 GCF_002532075.1 Candidatus Chloroploca asiatica
TGTTAAATGTCAACTAGATTTGCCGCCTGGTGTCAACTAGATTTGCCGGTTCCCGCTCCCTTCCCTCGTGACCTGCGAATGCCAGTTCCGTCGTCGTGCCTCCGCCCGTTGCGTCCACTCCTCGTGGTTGCCGTTGGTTGTCGTCAGCCTCCCCGTGGTTGGCGTTGTCGTCAGGCTCCTCGTGGTTGCCGTTGGTTGTCGTCAGCCTCCCTGTGGTTGCCGTTGGTTGTCGTCAGGCTCCCTGTGGTTGGCGTTGTCGTCAGGCTCCCTGTGGTTGCCGTTGGTTGTCGTCAGGCTCCCCGTGGTTGTCGTTGTCGTCAGCCTCCCCGTGCTTGTCGTTGCGGCCCCCTGGCCGTGCTGCCCGAGGCGCGCCCCGCGCCGCCCTTCCGTGCGCGTGGGGCCGGTGGTCGTCCAGGTGCGGGGGACAGCTCCCTGGATGCCCGTACCGCAGTCACGCGCATCCTGCCTTTGCCACGTGCCGTCCCGCACCTGGGTCGCCCAGCGTACCACGCGCCGGAAGGGTCAGGCCAGGCGGCGGGGGCGCTTCGGTCGTCGCACCCCCGGCGTCGGCTGGGGCCACGTCCGCCCCCCCGCAGCCACTCATGCGTCGGGTGGCGGCACCTCCTCCACCGTGGGCGCGTCCGTCGTCGCCGGCGCGGCCTGCTGCGCCGCCCGGGCCGCCTGCGCCCGGTAACTCGGCATCCCCGTCAGATCCAGGATCACGGAGTGATGCACCACCCGGTCAATCGCCGCCACGGTCGTCAGCGGGTGCTTGAAGATCCGCGTCCATTCCGAGAAGACCAGGTTCGTCGAGAGCATGACGCTCCGCCGTTCGTAGCGCTCCGAGAGCAGGGTGAACAGGACTTCCATCTCGTCCTGGTCGTGTTGCACGTAGCCAATGTCGTCCAGCACCAAGCAGGCAAACCGGTCCAGCTTCGCCAACTCCTGCGGCAGCCGCAGGTCGCGCTTGGCCGCCAGCAGCCGCTGCATCAGTTGGGCCGTCGAGCTCCACAGCACGGCCACCCCCTGCTGCATCAGCGTGTGCGCCACGCTGGCCAGCAGGTGACTCTTGCCGACCCCGGGCGGCCCCACCGCGACCACATTGACGGCTTGGGCGACAAACTCGCCCCGGCGCACGCGTTCCACCTGCTGGCGGGCCACGGGCGGAAATCCGGCCAGATCCAGCGTCGCAAACGTCTTCTCGCGGGGCACGCCGCTCTCCCGGCGCAGCCGGTCAATCCGCCGTTGCGTCCGCTGTTCCTGCTCCAGCCGGGCCAATTCATACAGAAAGGCCTCATGGCTCAGGTTGGCCCGCACGGCTTTCACCGCCACGTCCGAGACGTGGTCGGCCATGGCCTGCAGCTTCAGGTCGCGTAACAGGGTGGTCAGTTCGGCGTAGCGGTTCATCACGCGGCCTCCTGTTCCTGCGGCCCCAGCAACTGGTCATAGGACGCCAAGGCCAGCACGGGGGGCGACAACACCGGGAATGGCGTGGGCGTGCGGTCGCTCACGAGGTCACGCACGGCGGCGTGGGTGGGCACGGTGCCCGCTTCCCACAGCAACGCGAGCGCCGTCTCAACCTCCCGCTCGCTGGTGGTGGCGGCCAAGTGCAGGACACGGACATACTGCTGGTCGGCGCGTTGCGGTTGCTGGGCGCTGAGGTGGTCGTAGGCCTGGCGGAAGACGACGGACGGGAAGAGTTCATCGCGATAGCGATACTGGGCGAAGGCCCCCGGCTTGCGCACCAGGCTGTCGATGACATGGCGATAGTCAATGCGATGCTGGCTCACCCCCCGCAGCCGGGGCATCTGGAGCAGCAGGGTCATGCCGAGATAGAGGTCAACCCGTTCGGCACGCACGCGGGCGAGCAGGGTCTTCCCGATGAGCCGGGCGGGCACCGAGTAGATGTTGCGCAGCACGTTGATGGTGGCGAAGCGACTGACCGTGACGGTCAGATCCTGGGCGGGCTCCAGCGGCAACGTCGGCAACGGCTGCAACACCGGGCGCTCCTCCGCGAAGCGGGCGGCACGGGTAAGATTACGGTGGCGCACCAACTCGTGCAGCCACCGGGTGTAGGCCGGACGGTCAGCGAAATCGCGTGACCCGCGCAGCCGGAGGGCCTGGTCCACGGCCTCCTTGAAGCGATAATGGGCCTGCTCAACATCACCGTTCTCGTGGGCCTCACCGGGCGTGTTGGTCGACGGCTGCATCCGGTAGTGGCGCACCAGCGCCAGATAGCGCTCAGTGTAGACCCGCTCGCCCGCCGCCGCGATGGTCACGACCGCGGCGGAGAGGTTATCGGTGCGATGCTGCTGCGGCACCCCCCCCACCTGCCAGAGGCACGCTTCCAGCCCTTCGGCCAGCGCCTCAAAGCTCTCCGAAAAGCAGATCGCCACCGCCTCAATGTTGGAATAGGTCAGGACGAAGTGATACAGCAGGTGCAGGAAAGGCACCCCAGCCAGCGTGATCTGCAGGTCGTTCATCTCGGTGAAATCGGACTGGCCCATGCGGCCCGGCTGATGCTCCTGGGGGAACATGACCTCCCGGCTGGGGCCGAACTGAGCCCGCCAGTGGGCAATATGCCGTTGGAGCGTGCGCAGTTGGGTGGGCGTATACCGCCCCGGATGCATGCGCGCCAACTCGGCGAACAGCGTCTTGGCCTGGAGCGCGGGGTCGCGCTCGAGCTGGGCCACGACCCAAGGCCAATCGGCCTCGAACGGGTTCGGGCGGGTGCGGTGGGTGCGGGGCTGCTTCGTCTGACTGGGCAACTGGCCGAGTTGCTCGTATTTGCGCGCCGTGCGGACGCTCATGCCGGCCCGCGCGGCCGCCTGTTCCTGAGTTTTTCCTTTACTCCGTTCTCGTCGCATCTGTCGTACCTCGTGATCGGTTTTCATGACGCCCTCCTCTGAAGGCGTCATGGTAGGTCATCGCGGAGGCAGATGGGATCGGCAATTCTAAAGATCACCACCGGCAATTCTAATTATCGTTGATCA
>NZ_LYXE01000176.1 GCF_002532075.1 Candidatus Chloroploca asiatica
GGCGTGATTTCAGCGGTGAGGAGCGCTCTGGCATCACCAGTGCGCCGCGCAGTGCGGCGAGTGCCCGCCGCCTGCTGGAGGTCGTGCGCGGTCACTGGCAGATTGAGAACGGCCTGCATGATCGTCGCGATGTCACGTGAGGCGGAGATGCCTCGCAGGTGCGCATGGGTCAGGCACCCCATATCCTCGCTTGCCTGAACAATGCCGTCTGCGCGTTGGCCGCCCGTGGCGGTCAGTCGAACCTGGCCGCGTTGCAGCGGTCGCTGGCAGCCGCCATCGACCGCCTCTTGTTCCGGGCCTGACTTTGCATCAGCCCTGCCCGGCAAGGGTGAACAGTTACGTGTTGGGGCTAGATCGGGTATACTTTGAAAGACGTTCCAAATCTGCAATCTGCAATGGTATGAGGGTTGCGCTTAGCGATGGAGTGAGTTCTGTGAGCCAGAAGAAGCCGACCTATCTGGAAGCCCTGACGCAGCGTGTGTTGATTTTTGATGGTGCGATGGGCACCAGTATTGATACCTACGATTTGACCGTTGAAGATTATGGTGGCGAACAAACCTTTGGCAATCGGGATTATCTGGTGATGACCCGCCCCGATGTGATCGGCGCGATCCATGCGTCGTTCCTTGAGGCCGGGGCCGATGTGCTCGAAACCTGTACCTTTCAGTCAACCCGTCTGCGCCTTGAGGAGTGGGGGCTTGGTGAACAGACCATCGAACTGAACCGCGCCGCTGCCGCTCTCGCTCGCTCGGTGGCCGACCGCTTCGAGGCCGCCGATGGGCGCCCGCGTTATGTCGCTGGCTCAATGGGGCCGACCGGCAAACTGCCCTCTTCCGATGATCCGGCGCTCTCGGATATTACGTTTGATGAACTGAGCGCGATCTTCTACGAGCAGGCCGTCGGGTTGATCCAGGGTGGCGTCGATCTCTTGCTGGTCGAGACGAGTGTGGATATTCTGGAGCTCAAGGCCGCGCTTGATGGCATTCGCCGCGCCAAGGCCGAGTTGCAACGCCCCGATGTCGCCGTCCAGTCCCAGGTCTTCCTCGATCTCTCCGGACGCATGTTGCTCGGCACTGATGTGCCGGCCCTGATTGCCACGCTTGAGGCAATGCCAACCGATGTGATCGGGCTCAATTGCTCGACTGGCCCCGAGCATATGCGTGCCGCCATTCAGTATATGACCGCTCACTCGCGCAAGCCGATCTCGTGCATTCCCAATGCCGGGTTGCCGATGGAGGTTGATGGGCAGACGGTCTATCCGATGACGCCGGAACCGTTTGCACGCATTCTCGGTGAGTTTGTTGATGAGTATGGCGTGGCGGTCATCGGTGGCTGCTGTGGCTCGACACCTGCTCATATCGCCGCTCTTCGTGCGGCAATCGGGCACGATCGTGCGCCAGCACCGCGTGAGATCGAGTATATCCCGAGTGTTTCGTCGGGTATTCGTGCCGCTGCGCTCAAGCAGGATCTGACGCTGACGATGATTGGCGAGCGGGTCAATACGCTCGGCTCGCGCAAGGTCAAGCGCTTGCTCATCAATGACGACTATGATGGCGTGCTCGAGGTCGCCCGCGAACAGGTTGATAGCGGCTCACATATGCTCGATGTCTGTGTCGCGATGACCGAACGTGCCGATGAGCGCGAACAGATGGTGAAGTTGCTCAAAAAGCTGACGATGAATGTGGAATTGCCGCTGGTCATTGACACCACCGAGCCCGATGTGCTCGAGGCTGCGCTGGCGATGTACCCCGGTCGCGCGATCGTCAATTCGGTGTCACTCGAGGGTGGACGCAGCCAGAAGTTTGATCAGGTGATGCCGCTCGTCGCCCGTTTCGGGGCCGCCACGGTTGCGATGACGATTGACGAGGAGGGCATGACCCACTCCCGCGAACGCAAGCTCGCCGTGGCCCAACGCCTTGCCCAGCTTGCCCAGGATGATTACGGGGTTCCCGCCGAGGCGCTCATCTTTGATGTGCTGACCTTCCCCATTACAACCGGCCAGGAAGAACTGCGCAATGCCGCCGTCGAGACGCTTGAGGGCATTCGCCTCGTCAAGACCCACATTCCGGGCTGCTTTACGACGCTTGGCGTCAGCAACCTGAGCTTTGGTGTGGCTGTCCATGCCCGCGCTGCGCTCAATTCGGTCTTCCTCTACCACGCGGTCGCGGCTGGCCTCGATACGGCAATTATTAATCCGGCTCACATAACTGCGTATGCCCAGATTCCTGAGCAAGAACGCCTGCTGTGCGAGGATCTGATCTTTAATCGCCGTGAGGACGCGCTGGCGCGCTTTATCAACTATTTCGAGCAGCATGGCAAGTCCAATGAGCAAGAGCGTGCCGATCCGACTGCCGACATGCATGTCGATCAACGCCTGCACTGGAAGATCCTCAATCGTAAAAAGGATGGCATCGAGGCTGATATTGACGAGGCGGTTGAGTTGCGCCTGCAGGTTCACGGGCTGAGCCTCAGCGATCCGCAGGTGCGCCTGAAGAATGCCGAGGGTTCGTCGCCCCAGGGCGTCGAAGCCGTGGCCGTGCTCAATAATGTGCTGCTTCCAGCGATGAAAGAGGTCGGCGATCTCTTTGGCACAGGTCAGTTGATCCTGCCGTTTGTGTTGCAAAGCGCGGAAGTGATGAAGAAGTCGGTCGCCCGCCTCGAACAGTACCTCGATAAACTCGAAGGCTCAACCAAGGGCAAGGTGGTGCTCGCAACCGTCTACGGCGATGTCCACGATATCGGCAAGAATCTCGTCAATACGATTTTGTCGAATAATGGCTATACCGTCTATGATCTGGGCAAGCAGGTGCCAATCAATACGATTATCGAGAAGGCGCTTGAGGTCGGTGCCGATGCGATTGGGCTGTCGGCGCTGCTCGTCAGTACCAGCAAGCAGATGCCGCTCTGTGTGCAGGAACTGCACAAGCGCGGGCTCAGTTTTCCGGTGCTTGTTGGTGGTGCGGCGATCAATAAACAGTATGGGCAACGGATCACCTTTGTTGGTGAAGAAGAGCCGTATGATGCTGGGGTTTTCTACTGCAAAGACGCCTTCGAGGGGCTTGAGACGATGGATCGGCTGAGCGACCCGGCCCAACGCGACGACTTTGTGCAGGCGACGCTCACCGCCGCCGCCGGGGTGCTCAACCAGCGCCAGACCGGACGAGTTGCGCTCGATGGGCTCGGCAAGGCGAGCATGACCAGTGCCGACGTGCGCTCGGCGGTGCGTACCGATATCCCCGTGCCAGTGCCGCCCTTCTGGGGGACCAAGGCGACGAACCGCATTCGCCTTGATGATGTCGTCGCTTGCCTCGATCGCAACGCCCTCTATCGGCTGCAATGGGGGGCCAAGAATGCCAAAGGTGCCGAGTGGGAGCAACTCAAAGGCGAGTTTGACCAGAAGGTGCGCGATCTCATGCGCGAGGCGACCCGCGACGGCTGGCTTGAACCACAGGTCGCCTACGGCTACTTCCCGGTGCAATCCTCGGGGCACGACCTGATCGTCTATGACCCGACCGACCGCTCCCGCGAACTGACGCGCTTTATCTTCCCGCGCCAACCCGCCCGCGAACGGCTCTGCCTCAGCGATTATTTCAAGAGCGTCGCCAGCGGTGACTATGATGTCGCCGCGTTCCAACTCGTGACGATGGGCCGCAAAGTGGACGACCTGACCGAGGCGTTGCAGCATCAAGGCGATTACAGCCGCAGCTACTACATTCACGGGCTCGCCGTCTCGCTCGCCGAAGCGCTGGCCGAGCATACGAATCGCCTCATCCGGCAGAGTCTCGGACTAGGCGAAGACCGGGGCAAACGCTACTCGTGGGGCTATCCCGCCTGCCCCGATCTCGCCGAGCACACCAAGCTCTTCCAAATTCTGCCCGCCGACCAGATCGGGTTGATGCTGACCGACGCCTTCCAACTGGTTCCCGAGCAATCGACGGCCGCGATCGTCATCCACCATCCTGAAGCGAAATACTTCAGCATCGGCAGCGCCCTCGAACGCGCCGAAGAGGATGTGGTCGAATAGGCATCGTAGCAGCGTGGGCGGGGCGCCCACGCTGCTACGATGCCTGCCTTGCAGGTAGTGCGTTTTTGTCGGGCGACGGCTGCGCGAAGGTTAAGCGTAGCACGGCAATCGCTGCCCCCCAGAGCACCCAGATCAGAATGGCGGGGCGCACCATCCCCCAGGTGACGGCATCAAAGATCCCGTGGACAAGCAGCGCAGCCTGGGCAGCAACGAGCCCGGCGGCAAAACCGGTGGCAAAGCGATCATCAGCGTCAATGGCGCGCTGAAAGGCATGCAACGCTGCGCCGATCACCACAAAGAGCGTCGCTAACCAGGCGAGCAACCCCGGGATGCCAAGATCTACGCCCACCTGCAGTACCAGATTATGCGCATGATCCTGCGCCGTCACCGTCTCAAACGGATAATACTGCTCCACGGCAGGGGCATAGAGCCCCATGCCCACGCCGGTGACCGGGAAATCACGGATCAAGCGGATCGCCCGATCCCAGATCTCTATCCGGGCAGGCAGATCGCGATCAGTCACGCGATCAACATCAGGAATCTGTGTCGAGATCAGTTCCCGATAGGGGATCTGATCGGGTGCCCCATAGACCTCAATCAGGCGGCCCTGGCCGACCATCACCACAAAGAAGAGCACGATCATGCCGGCAAAGACGAGGCGACGTGCATAGAGATAGAGCATCAGTAAGACGACCAGCGCCGCGCCAAACCCAAGTAACGCCCCGCGTGACTGGGTGAACAAGAGCATTGCGCCGATTGGGGACAGAATGGCCAGCCAGGGCAAACTCAGCCACCAGAGCCCCCGCAGGTTAAAGAAGAGCGGGGCCGCGATCACAGGGAAGAGCACCGCCAGATACCCTGCCATCACATTGGGATTGACACTATCTTCGAGCAACGGCGCGACCTCGGGTGGAATGCGCGCATTCAGGTAGTCGGCCACCACTGTCAGATCGATCTCGTAGGGCGTATCAGAAGGTTGGCCATACACTTCGGGGGGAATGAACGGCAACTTGGTTGACATCCATGTCACACTGATGGTCGCCCCAAGGGTCAACACCACCCCGGCGAGCATGATGCCAAAGGTAAGGATACCAAAGTGAAAATGGCTCACGGCCCAGTTGACCAGCGCATAAAAGAGGGCCATGCCAAGCAGCAGGCGCATCACCTGCACCTCTGTGATCGCAGGCTGTTCCGAGATCGTCAGGCTAAAGAGGGCCATCGAGGCGAGGGCTAGGATCGTGAGATCGGCGGGCGTGCGGACACTCGGCACCCCCAGGGCAAACCAGCGCAACGCGAGGCCCGCGAGGGCGACACCGAGCGCCAGCGGAAAGACCTGCTCGGTCGCGACACTAAGCGCGGCCACTGCCGCCACCGCAACAAAATCAAGACCGATAAGATGACGAGCGAGCCAGCGCAAAAAGGCGATCATACAGGTACTACTATTTGCCAATGCAAAATTGCGAGAAGATCAGATCGAGCAAATCGTCACCAACGCTCTCGCCGGTGATTTCACCAAGCGCATTGAGCGCTGCCAGCAGATCGCCACCGAGCAGGTCAGTGGGATCATTGGCGTCCCAGCCGGCCAAGGCGGCGGCCAGGTATTCATGGGCGCGGTGCAGGGCATCGTGATGCCTCGGATTGCTCACCAGGCGGGCTTCGCCGGCGGCAAGGGGCGCATGGCCCCCAAGGAGCACCTGGACAAGGCTTTGGACCAGGGTCTCAAGGCCTTCGCCGGTCGCCACTGACGTCGCGACGGTCGCCGCGAGGCGGGGATGCGCAAGGTGCGCGGCAATGCTGACCAGCGACGGCGCAGCAGGGTCTTGTTGGTCAAGCTTATTCCAGACAAGCAGCGTCGGCTTGTCGGCGGTCAGCCGGGCGATCAGCAGATCCTCATCTTCGACAGGGCGCGAGGCATCAACGACCAGCAAAGCGAGATCGGCCTGGGCGAGTGCCGCCCGTGAACGCTCAATGCCCAGCCGCTCAACGAGATCGTTACTCGCGTGAATGCCTGCGGTATCAATCAAGACCACCGGAATGCCGTTGAGATTAGCCGTCTCTTCGAGCGTATCGCGGGTCGTACCAGGTACCGGCGTCACAATCGCCCGGTCGCTGCGCAGCAACGCATTGAGCAGGCTCGATTTGCCGACGTTGGGTTGCCCAACAATCGCCACCCGCGCCCCGTGGCGATAGACCAGACCCTGGGACGCCCCTTGCAGCAACGAGGTGACGGTCTGAAGACTCGTGCGAAGGCGCGGCCCGATATCTTGTGGCTCAACCTCATCTTCGGGGAAATCAACGATCACGGTCACATAGGCAAGCAGGTCAAGCAACACCGCACGTACCGCCCGCACTTCACGAGCCAACCAACCCCCAAGTTGCGCCTGCGCCAGCGCCAGACCAGCGTCAGTCTGCGCCCGAATAACATCAAGCGTCGCCTCGGCCTGCGAAAGATCGATGCGCCCGTTGAGAAACGCTCGCAGCGTAAACTCACCGGGACGAGCGAGGCGCGCCCCGGCATCGAGGCAACCTTGCAACGTCTGTTGCACTGGCAACGGCCCCCCGTGGCACGAAAACTCAACCACATCTTCGCGAGTGAAACTCTGGGGCGCGCGCATCACCGCCACAAGCACCTCATCAATGACCAGGCCGCTTGTCGGATCGACCACATGCCCATACCGCAACCGATAGCTACGGAGCGGCCCGGGGCGCACCGGGCGAAAAAGACGGGACGCAAACGCAATCGCCTCGGGGCCACTCATACGCACCACCCCGAGGCCCCCCTCACCGGGTGGGGTCGCGATGGCTACGATTGTATCCTGTTCCATGCAACATCCTGCCGCAACGGGCCAATTCAACTACAACCCAGCCCATCTTTGCGCAGGTCATTGTAGCACACCCGGTTGGCGCACTGACACCGATCCCGTCGCGTCTTCTTCAATGTCTTTACGTCAAACAACCCACCTAACCGCCTTATACCTTGTTTGACAGTTTTCTAGGCCTCATGCTATACTTATAGGCGTTCTTGTGGTGCTTGTAGCTCAATGGCAGAGCGCCTGACTGTGGATCAGGAGGTTGCGGGTTCGAAACCCGTCAGGCACCCCACTTCCGTCACTTCCTCTCAAGACGGCACAAAAGACAACCGGAAAGGGTGTAACCCTTTCCGGTTGTCTTTTGTGCCGTGTGCGTGATGATTTCTCACCCCTTCAGTTTCGGTGCAAGGCGTAGCATGACGCTATGGGGGAAGCCTTGGTGGTTGTTTGCTACTGCGGGGTCTTTTATGCATATCGTTGTCTTAAGTACCCAGGATAACTATACGGTCGGTTTGCGGCGGGCGGCGGCTTCGATCAGTCGTGAGTATAGCCTCGAGGTGACGGTGGCGGTCTATATGGCTGCGGATCTCGCTGACCCTGAGCGCCGTGCCAGGATCGAGGCCGATCTCCAAAGGGCTGATTTTGTCCTTGGGGCGATGCTCTTTGGCGAGAGTTATGTGCGCCCCCTCGTGACGATGATTGAGCCATTGACCTGCCCCGTGGCGATCATTATGAGCAATCCCGCGCTCACAAAACTTACGCACCTCGGCAAGTTTAACCTTGGGAACAAGGGTGACGCCAACGACGGCCACGGCGGAATGATGCAGGCCCTCAAGCCCAAACACGGCCACGGTGAGGCCTCGCGTCAACTGAAGCTGGTCAAAAATCTTACCCGTATTCTGAAGTATTTACCAGGCCGCTTCCGCGATCTCCATAGCTATATTGTGTTGCATCAATTCTGGGTACACAATAGTCCCGAAAATTTGCAGCGCATGCTCTGTCTGCTGATCGAGCGCTATGTGCCCGGTATGAAGGGGCGCCTGCCCGTCGAGGAGCCCTACCTCTATCCGGATGTCGCGCTGTGGCATCCCGACGCGCCGGCCCCTTTCCCTGATCTCAAAAGTTACCAGAAGTGGCGCAAACAGCGTCGTCAGAAACTCGACAAAGGCATCGTTGGCCTGCTCTCGCTGCGTGTCATTGCGCTCTGTGATAACGTTGCGCATCTGAGTGCGCTGATCCGCGCACTTGAGGCCCGGGGCATCGAGGCGCGCCTCGCCTATACCGCAACCCTCGATAATCGGCCTGCGCTCGAGGCTTTTTTTCACGAGCGTGCCCCGGCAAGCAAGAAGGGTGGTTTTTTTAGTGCGGGGCATCACGCTGCCTCCACCCCGGCGAAACCGGCGACCGTCGATCTCCTGGTGACCACCTCGGGCTTTTCGCTCGCCGGTGGCATGGCGCAGAGCCGCCCCGCCGAGGCGCGGGCCGCGCTTGAGGCGCTTGATGTACCCTTTTTGCAGACGATCCCGCTCGTCTTTCAGCGCGTCGAGGGGTGGGAACAGGACGAGCGCGGCCTGAGTCCGATGCACCTGGCAATGAATGTTGCCCTCGCCGAACTCGAAGGCGCCGCCGAGCCGCTGGTCTACGGTGGGCCGTCGGGTGAGTCGGGGGTGGCCGTACCCATCCCCGCCCAGATCGAGCGTTTTGCCGACCGGGTGGCGCGACGCCTGCGCCTCGCCCATACCCCTAATGCCGCCAAAAAGGTGGGCCTCGTGCTCTTTAACTATCCGCCCAACCTCGGTAGCATCGGTACCGCCGCCTATCTCGATGTTTTTGCGAGCGTCTTCCGGCTCCTCCAGACGATGCAGACCGAAGGCTATACCGTCGATCTGCCGGAAGATGCCGAAGCGCTACGACGGATGGTGGTCGAGGGCAATGCGCTTGTCCACGGCACTGATGCGAATGTTGGTGCCATGCTGAATGTGGAGGAGTACCGCCGCCTCTTTCCCGAGTATGTTGCGATCGAGCCGCACTGGGGCCAGGCCCCCGGTGAGCTGCTCAGCGATGGCAAACGCCTCTTTATCCAGGGGCGGCAGTTTGGCAATGTTTTCATCGGTATCCAGCCGACTTTTGGCTACGAGCGCGATCCGATGCGGATGTTGATGGCTCGCGATGCGTCACCGCATCACGGCTTTGCGGCCTTTTATACCTGGCTTGACCGGGTCTTTGGGGCCGATGCGGTGGTGCATATCGGTACGCACGGGGCGCTCGAATTTATGCCTGGCAAACAGGCTGGCCTCGGGCCTACCTGCTGGCCGACCCGCTTGCTCGGCAATCTGCCCAATATCTACTACTACTGCGTCAATAATCCTAGTGAAGGCACGATTGCCAAACGACGCGGGGCCGCTACGCTCGTGAGTTACCTCGTGCCACCGGTGCAACAGGCCGGTCTCTACAAAGGCTTGCTGCAACTCAAGGATAGCCTGGAGAGCTATCGTACCAAACCCGATCAGAACCTACTCGCAAGCATTGTCGCCCAGGCCGAACGCATCGGTCTGCGGACACCAGAAGATGAGATGCTTGCCGACGAGGAGGCCGCAGCCTATCTCGCGGCCCTGAGCCACGAACTGCTCCAGGTTGAGCAGCGCCTCATCCCGGTGGGGCTGCATGTGCTCGGCAAGCCGCCGGCGGGCGAGGAACTGGTTGATATCCTGAACCTTGTGGCGACCTTTCAACGCCCCGCTGGGGCCGCAACGCTGCCCGAGCAGGTGGCGCAGGCGCTGGGGTTGGAGTATGCCGCCCTCCGCGAACGCATCGCGCACGATGTTGAGGCGCAAGCGCAGTGGCGCACGATCGACGATGTGTGTCGCAAGACGATCCAACAACTGGTTGAAGCAGGCCCGGACGCAGCCGAACGGGTGTTGAGCAGCGACGTCAACCTCGCCTCCACCAACCTCACGGCGCTCTGGGCTATGCTCAACGACCTACTCGCCCGCCTGCGTACCGAAGGCGAGCTTGCCGGCCTGATGCGAGCGCTCGGCAATGGCTACATCCCGCCCTCACCCGGCAATGATGTCGTGCGCAACCCTGATGTCGTGCCCACCGGCCGCAACATCCACGGGCTCGACCCGTACCGGATGCCGTCGGAAGCGGCCCAGGTCACCGGCACCGCCTGTGTCGAGGAACTGCTCGCCAACGTCGTCCAGAGCGAAGGAAGCCTACCGGAAACCGTGGCCCTCGTGCTCTGGGGCACCGACAACATCAAGACCGGCGGCGAAGGCGTCGCGCAGGCGCTGGCCCTGCTTGGGGCGCGGGCCATCAGCGACGAACTCGGCAAAATTGCCGACGTCACGCTCATTCCCCTCGCAGAACTGGGCCGCCCGCGGATCGACGTGGTCTGCACGGTCAGCGGCATCTTCCGCGACCTGATGGCGCACCAGGCGATGCTCATTGACAAAGCGGCCCGCCTCGCCGCCACCGCCGACGAGCCACTCAACGCCAATTTTGTGCGCAAACACGCCCTGGCGCAGGCCGCCACGCTCGGCATCGCACTGGAAGAAGCCGCCGCCCGCGTCTTCTCGAATGCCCCCGGTAGCTACGGGGCGAATGTCAACCACGTCGTCGAGCAGAGCACCTGGGAAGACGACGCTCAACTCGGCGAAGTCTTCCTCGAACGCAAAGGCTTTGCGATGACGCCGAGTGGCGAATGGCGCGAGGCCCGCCCCTTGCTCGAACAGACCCTCGGCACCGTCCAGGCTACCTTCCAGAACATCGATAGCGTCGAGACCGGCATCTCGGATGTTGATCACTACTACGAATACCTAGGGGGCGTCACCAAGAGTGTCGAGAAACTCACGGGGATCCGCCCAACCGTGATGGTCGCCGAAGTCGAAGCCTTCAGCGGGCCAGGGAGTGGCCGAGTACGCCCACTTGCGCAAATGGTACGGCTCGAAAGCCGGGCCAAACTGCTCAACCCAAAATGGTTCGAGGGCATGCTGGCGCACGGCTACGAAGGTGCGCACGAAATCGAAATCCGCCTGAGCAACACCTACGGCTGGAGTGCCACGGCCGACGCGGTTGATGGCTGGGTCTACCAGGGGTTTGCCGAAACCTACCTGCTCGACGAGGCGATGCGCGAGCGGCTCGCTCGGCTCAACCCGCAGGCCACCGCCGGCATGGCACGTCGGCTACTCGAAGCGAGTGAACGCGGCTTCTGGGAGACCGACGAAGCCACGCTCGATCAACTGCGCGGCATCTACGCCGACCTCGAAGATCGCCTCGAAGGTGTCACCGGATAGCAGCAGGATCGGCCAACTCAACCAGCGTCATTGGTTGTGTTGGCCGATTTTTATGTCAACTGCGGAAGAAATCAACAACGGAACTACGCTCTTCTTCACTTGGCATCAACTCGATAAAGGTAATGCGATGCCAGGGAAAGATGACCGCCTGCACGCCTGCAGCCAGGTAAGGTACCGGCTTGCCGTCGCGGCGACGCATATTCGAGACCTTTATAAAGAGATCGGTTGGTTGAGGTTCATCATCAAGATCGGCAAGAATCGGATCTTCGCCAGTCAAGTGGAGGATGACGGTCTTGGCCACACCCTGCTCCTATTCAAGCGCAAAGCGCACGGTCAATGTTCCAAACAGTAATTCGTCACCGGAATGCAATCTGGTCGGCACCTGAGGAGGAAGCCGTCGGCCATTCACAAATGTCCCATTGGCACTCGCCAGATCCTCAAGGGTATACTCGGCACCCCGGCGCACCAGCAGCGCATGGCTACGCGAAACCCCGGCGTCAAGGCCGCCATCAAGGCTAAGATCAACTTCGGGATCAATGCCACGTTCAGGATCTTTGCGCCCAATCAAGAACTGGGTCGCCTGACCTGGCTCGATGCGCCGCCCGCTCGGACCGACGAACAGCACCAGCGTACGCTGCGCTGCGCGTACCGATGCCCGCGTTGAGCCACCCGCAGCCTGGTTGGAGGCGACCGTTCGATTCATCGCTGGCGTTGCCGACCGCAACATCACCGCTTCGAGCAGACTTGCCCCGCACTCCGAGCAAAAGATTGTCCCATCAAGTTGTTGCGCACGGCAGTTTGAGCATTGTTGCATCGATGCCTCCAGTGCATCACTTGGTATCGTCAGGTGATCCCATCAACCCGCGGGTTCCATACTTAATCCGCTTCCGCCCCTCCGCGCTCGCCTCCCCAGACTCAGCCAGACGGGTGGCTTCCTCCTGCACTGTACGGGCCAGGTCAAGTTCGCCCGCTTCAAGCAGGCGCGAGCCAGCCATCTGCAAGCGTTGGCTGGCGAGGGTCGCATTGCCCTGTTCAGCCTGTTGCCATGCGTTGGCCTGCAGGCGATAGGCCACCAACCGTTCCAGCCACTGTTTGACCGTCGCATTCACTTCATAGGGCACCGTATCGGCCTTGCGTACACTCATCCGCAAGACCAGTTGGGCCTGCTGATCCTTGAGGCTCAAACCAGGCAAATTGTAGGTGATGCGCAGGCGCAATAACGGATGATCGCCCAGCCGCAAAACAGGGACAACAATCTCCAACAAGAGCGCCTGCGGTTCGGTATTGGGCCAATCACCAAGCGATGCTGTCCAGACATGCTCGTGGTCTTCACTGATCGGCACCGAGGTAAGATAAGGGCGCACCCGGTCGAGCGAACGCAAGAGCGCCCCCGGACGCAACTCAACTTGAAAGCGGAGATCCTGGGCAAAGATCGAGGACATCCGCTTGACCTCATCGGCAAAGACCTGGCTAATCTGCGTTGCCGACGTAATGTACTGGGTACGGCTATTCTCACGAGCGGCGATGGTCTCGAGCAGATCCTCATTCCACTCGGTGCCAATACCCATCGCGGTCACACCAATGCCGCGATCCTGTGCGCGGCGGGCCAACTCAACACAACGTCCCTCATCGCCATAGGTACGGCCATCCGTCAAAAGCAGAATCCGACTGACGCCCTGCAGCATCACCGGCTTCTGAACCTCCTGGAGGGCCATTGCCATACCCGTTGCCATCTCGGTTCCACCGGCGGCTTCAATCCGATTCACCGCCTGCTTGAGTTCCTGCTTGTTGCGTACACGCTGTGTATTGACGACCACATCGGCGCGGTCATTGAAGGTGACGAGGCTAAAATAGTCATCCTCACTCAACAGATCAATAATGCGAGCAACACCCTCTTTCACCTGTTGCAATCGTTCACCACGCATTGAAGAACTGCGATCGATAACCAGACAAAGATTCAGTGACAATTTCAAGAGTGGGGCTGTACCGCCGAGTGCATGCATATCGAGCAACGCATAGATCAGTTGTGGCTCGGTACTTTCGGGAAGAACCGCACGACTGAGGGTTGCCTCAAGCTGAATCACATTGCTCATAGTGCATCTACTTTCGGCAAGGTCACCACAACAGCCGAGATATTATCTTCCCCACCAGCCTGATTCGCCTGGTCAATCAACGCCTGACACGCCTGGTGGGGCCACACACTGGCCTGAAGCGTCGCAGCGATCGTTGCATCATCAAGCATCCCCCAGAGCCCATCGGAACAGAGGAGCAGATGAGAGCTTGTCGCAAGCGGTTGATAGAGAAAATCAACCCTGACCTCGGACAATTGCCCAATCGTACGATAGAGTTGATTGCGCAACGGATGGTCACGGGCCGCCTCAAGGTCAAGTTGACCAAGCTCGATCAAACGTCCCACCGCCGAATGATCGGTCGTCAACTGGCACAACCCTTCTGGCCCGTAGAGATACGCCCGCGTATCGCCTACGTGGGCAAGATAGAGCCCAGAACCAACGAGCAACGCAGCGGTACAGGTTGTCCCCATATCCGTCCCGAGACGACGAGCCTCAGACCAGATCAACTGATTTGCGGCTTCCAGAGAACCAATCAGCAGCGGCTGGATCGCCTCACTCATCTGGTCATCAAGAATCGGCATCACCAACCGGCTGAGCATATGCTGAACAACGGTGCGGACTGCGAGGCGACTCGCAATTTCACCACCCTCGTGGCCGCCCATCCCATCAGCCACCAGAAAGAGCCCGACCGCGACATCACCGCCTTCACGGGGCAAGGTCAACAACAGCGCAAACACACTGTCCTGGTTGATCGCACGGATCTGGCCAATATCACGCAACGCCGTTGCCGCAAGGCCCTGTGGGAGAGGAGGAGAGGCATTCATGGGCTACGCCTTCAATGCATACAGATTATAATCAAGCGAACCAATATAGACGATCCCATCGTGGATAAAGGGCGATGAAACAACGGCGGCCTCGGTCTTGTATTTCCAGATCAACGTACCATTGTTGGCGTCTACACAATAGACATAGCCATCCACCCCACCCACATAGACACGACCGTTGGCGACGCGTGGTGAAGAGGTAATCTGATTTCCGACTTCGAATTTCCAGGCAACGCGGCCGGTTTTCACATCCAACGCATAGAGCATCCCATCAACACCGCCGACAAAAACCCGTGTCCCCGCAACATACGGCGAAGAGTTCACATAGTGGCCAGTACGAAACCGCCAGGCTGGCCACCCACCTGCGGCATCCAGGCCATAGATATTCTGATCAAGCGAGCCAACGATCACCAGGCCTTCCGCGAAGACTGGTGACGAACGCACCGGCTGCTGCGTCCGTTGCTTCCAGCGCACCGCCCCACTCCGGGCATCAAGGGCATAGACACAGCCATCATCACCGCCGATGAAAATAAGGTCATCATGAATACATGCCGATGAACGAATCGGATTCCAGGTACGATATTTCCAGATGATTGAACCACGGAGGCCGTCAATGGCATAGACATGCTGATCGTCCGAGCCAACAAAGACAACGCGATCCTCAACCCGCGGCGAAGAGCGAATGGGCTTGTCGGTACGGTACGTCCAGCGCAACGCCCCCCGGCGCACATCAAGGCAATAGACGCCACCATCCTCCGAGCCAATAATAACATTATCGTCCCAGACGGCTGGAGAAGAATTAATCCCGCCTTCGGTAGCATATTTCCAGCGAAATTCACCTCGCCTAGCGTCAACGGCGTACATATTGGTATCGTAGCAGCCGATAAAAACCGTCCCTGCGCTGACACAGGGCGACGAACGCAACTCATCTTCGCAGGTGAATTTCCAGACTAGCTCGGTCTGGGCCGCCGCCTTGATCACGGCTGGCATCGTGGGCACCACAACCCGTTCACCCGCCACAACCCCCGGGATCGCCATCAGCGCCTGCTTCATCTCTTCCGCGCTCTGCCAACGTGCCTCCATCTCATACTCAAGCGCCTTCACAACAATCTGTTCCATCTCGGGAGAGATCTTTGGATTGAGCTGGCGCATGGGCCGATCCTGGAACGTAAATGGCGTCTCGAGGCGCGGATCCGAAGTAGTCAACAGGTGGTGAAGTGTCGCCCCGAGGGCATACAGATCGCCGACGGGCTCGGCAAGACCACGATACTGCTCGGGTGGCGAATAGCCCTCGGTGCCAATCATCGTCCCTTTGCGATCGCTGCGATTCAAATTACGGGCAATCCCAAAGTCAATCAGCACAATGCGCTCGTTGCTATCCACCATCACATTCGATGGCTTCATATCCCGAAAGACGATTGTTTCGGGCTGATGGTGGTGGATATAGTGCAGCACATCGCAGATCTGGATCGCCCAGCGTGCGACACGAAGCTCATCAAGCGGACCACGAGCTTCATCAAGCACGGCTTCAAGGTCTTTGCCGTCAATCAGCTCCAACACCAGATAGACGCGATTATGCTCTTCAAAAAAGTCGTAGACTTTGGGAATCGCTGGATGCTGCAGCGTTGCCAGCAGGCCCGCCTCACGCTGAAAATTCTTCAAATTGAGCAAGCGCGTATGGGAATCGGAGGCTGACTGCGACATCTCTTTGATCGCACAGTAACGCGCCACATCTTTGAAACGCAGATCGCGGCCACGATAGACCACACTCATACCGCCAATGCCAAGCGGCGCAATGATCTGATAACGCTCTTGCAGCGTATTTCCAGGCGACAGCATATGCATCGGTGCTTCGGCTGTGTCCTGGCTAGACTGATCGACTGGTGCAGGTTGCGGCTGGCCAAGATTGATACGCGTATCGCCACCTTGCGCCACATCTGTCGGCAAGTTATCGATAGCTTCCGCTGGTTGAGCGGGTTGTTCGTGCGATGACGAAGAGGCGAGTCCTCGGGTGCCGACTTTTTTTATCAGTCCCATACTGTTCCTCGCTGATTGGCAGAGGGAGGGTGGCCAAAAAGCTATTCGGGCCACCCATGGCGCGTGCTTGTGTCTATTATAGTGACACGAGGGCAAAGAGGCAATGCATATTGGGTGTTGGCTGCATATTTGGGGGGGGCTACGCCTTTTCAGACAGCCTCTTAGATCGGGTGAAGGCCGGGAAAATCCAGGCCCTCGGCTTCGGCAAATCCGGCCATCAGGTTCATGCATTGAACGGCACTGCCTGCCGCCCCTTTCATCAGGTTATCGAGGGCACAGATGCTGACGATGCGCCCGGTTGCCTCATCAAGCGTAAAGCCAAGATCAGCAAAATTGCTCCCCGCCAGGATCTTTGGTTCAGGATAACGATAGATGCCCTGGCGCTCTTTGACAATCCGCACAAACGGCTGCGTCGCCGCAAAGGCCCGGTACGCTTGCCAGAGATCTTTTTCGGTGACGGGACGATTCGCAAAAACATGCGCCGTGGCGAGCGCACCGCGCACCAGTTCAACCGAGGTAACCGAGAGATGGACATTGGTCAGGCCCGTGATCATCTCGACCTCGGCGGTGTGACGATGGCCCACCGGGGCAAACGAACGCACAGCACCAGCGCGCTCGGGGTGGTGACTACTATCACTCGACGTGGCCCCTCCCTCAGACGAACCAACTTTGATCTCGACGATCACGGGGCGCTGCTCGTCCACCAACCCGGCCTGCACCAGTGGCAACAGGGCCAGGTTGGTCGCCGTCGCATTGCAGCCGACCCCGCTGGCATAGTTCACGCCCCGCAGCGCCTCACGACTCACTTCGGGCAAGCCATAGACAAAGCGGTCGAGCCAGGCCGGGGCCGGGTGTTCTTCGCGATACCAGCGGGCATAGAGCGCCGGGTCGCGCAGGCGAAAATCCGCCGAGCAGTCGATCAGCCTGGGGGCCAGCCCCGCGTACCGCTCGATCGCCTGCGCTGCCTCGCCATGAGGCAGCGCAAGAAAGAGGAGATCGCACGGTTCAAGTCGATCAGGATGCACAAACTGCACTTTGCTGCGTCCACGCAAGTTGGGATGCACTTGATGAAGGTAACGGCCCGCGTTACGCCCGCTCGTCGCCTGGATCACCGCCACTTCGGGGTGCCATAAGAGCAAGCGGAGCAGTTCGCCACCGACATAGCCACTTGCCCCTACGACACTCACGCGCAAGGTCATACGCTTGCTCCTCGCCCGACAGCCACCACATAGTCAATGATCCGCGCCGGGATATCAACCCCGGTCGTCTCAATTGAATTGCGGAATTCCATCGTATAGTTGACTTCATTCACGAGCAAGCGACCATCACCGGTCTCCAACAGATCGATCGCCACGACCCCGCCGCCAACGGCATGCGCCGCACGCACACTCAAGTCGGCAATTTCAGGCGTGACCGGGCAATTGGTCGCAATGCCGCCGCGGGCGGTATTGGTAATCCAGTGCTCGCTGGCCCGATAAATCGCCCCGATGCACTCATCACCCACGACAAACGAGCGAATATCGCGCCCCGGTTTGTCAATATATTCCTGAATATAGAAGATCGAGTGCTGATAATTGCCCAGCACATCCCGATGCTCGAGAACGGCCTCGGCAGCATCACGATCATTAATCTTGCTGACCATGCGGCCCCACGAACCAACGACGGGCTTGAGCACCACCGGATAGCCCATCGCTTCGATGGCCGCGATAGCACTCTCGGGGGTAAAGGCGAGACGACAACCCGGCGTCGGCACTTCGGCATGCACCAGCGCCTGCGTGGTCAGCATCTTGTCGCCACAGACCGTGGCAACATGAAAGGTATTGACGGTCGGCACACCGGCGTCGTTCAACAACTTGAGCATATAGACAGCCCGGCTATGCTGAATACAGCGCTCGAGCACAACATCATACGGATACTCGCGTTGATGCAGGTCAAAGATCTGCTCGCGATCGTCAATGCGGGTATACGCCAGCCCGCGCCGCTCTAATTCGCCAAAGAGTAACTTCTCTTCGGCCCGAATCCGTGAACATAACACCCCGATACGCATACGAGATTCTCCTTGCAAAATTGCCTCCCTGGCGGTTATTCGCCCCAGTCTTCTTCGACCTCGGGGGCCAGGGCCAGCGTCGGCGGATCGAGGCTGATCACCTCAAGCTCGGCCCCACACTCGGGACAAACCACAATCTCACTCGTCATCGTATCCGCAGGCAGTTCCACCGTTGCACCACACTCAGGACAGATTGCTTCCATGATCTCCTCATTCATCGCTAGAAAAACCGGAGCCCGACACCAGGCCCCTCAAGAACAATACGACCTACAATAAGCTCATCACCGCTTCCGTCACCAGCTCAGTCCGCGCTGTCCCGCCCAGATCAGGGGTATGCGGGCCATCGTGCTGCACCTGCCGGATGGCGTTGTGCAGCCGCGTTGCTTGCTCACGATAGCCTTGCCGAACCAGCAACAAGGCCACACAGGTGATGGCCGCCAGGGGATTGGCGATGCCCTGACCAGCAATGTCAGGTGCCGCCCCGTGAACCGGCTCGAAGAGCGCCTGGCGATCACCAAGATTGGACGAGGCGGCCAGGCCAAGCCCGCCGCCGTGGATGCAGGCCACATCCGAAAGGATGTCGCCAAAAAGATTGGTTGTCACCACCACATCAAAGCGTTCCGGACTCTGCGCAAGGCGCATCGCCGCGACATCAACCAGTTGCTCTTCGATGACCAGGTCGGGAAAGGCTCGCGTTACCTCCAGCGCGGTTTCCCGAAAGAGCCCATCACTCACCCGCAAGACATTGGCTTTATGGACGATCGTCACCCGTCCTGGGCGACCCCGCTCGCTGGCACGCTGCCGCGCCAGTTCACACGCGATCTGTACAATGCGCTGGCTGGCTCGACGGGTCACCACCCGCTCGGCAATCGCCGTAGCCCCCTCATCCTCCAGCCGCTCACGGCCAGCATAGAGGCCCTCGGTATTTTCGCGCACCACCACCAGATCGACGGGCGTACGGCCTGGCAGCCCAACCACTGGGCGAATATTAGCATAGAGATCGAGTTCACGGCGCAACTGGACAATCGGGCTCCGATAGCCCGGCACGCTATGACTCGGCGAGGCCACCGCACCAAAAAGGATCGCATCAGCCGCACGCGCCGCCGCGAGCGTTGCCCCAGGTAACGCCGTCCCTTGCTGCTCAAAAGTGGCCCAACCTGCGTCAGCCTCGTGCAACACCACCTCGGGCACCAGGGTTTGCAGCACACGCACGGCAGCCCCAAGCACCTCGGGTCCAATACCATCACCAGGGATCACACAAATCTGCATAGGATGCTTCCCGCCACTTACCTGGCCTCACCAGGAAAGCGCCCATACTGACGATAGAACGGCACAATGCCTCCGGCAGCCCAGACATCGCGCAAAAAGGCTGGTGGCGGGGGCAACTGAATGTGCTGACCCTCATCCGTGACGATCACACCCTCTTCGAGCCGCAACTCGACCTCTTGCCCATCGCGCAGGGTTGACGTCAGATCGGCCGTAAAACAGGGAATGCCCAGATTGAGCGCATTGCGAAAAAAGATGCGCGCAAAGAGCGGGGCCACAATCGCGCCCACACCAACCAGACGCAACGCGAGTGGCGCATACTCACGCGAACTGCCACACCCAAAATTATTGCCAGCAACAATCAGATCCCCCGGCTGCACCCCCGGCGCAAAATCGGGCCGGTGCTCGACAAACGGATAGTTGCGCAGATCGGCTTCGTTCTTGAGCATATAGGGCGCATACCGTCCCGGCACAATCTGATCGGTATTGATATCCTGACCAAAGATCCAGACCCGAGCCATCACGATCTCCTTTTCTTCTCTGCCTTGGCTGCTGATACACCCTCGTCTTCGAGACTGTCTGAAAAGGGTGTCAGCATCGTTCGCCACCACGTGGTGAGCCCTTGGAGTGCCGGCTTTAGCCGGCTAATTAGTGTGTAACCTAAGTTCTCTGGTGTCGTTCGCCGACGACGAATGGGGGCCACGAAGAAACGAATATGTGCGTCACCAAGCCCCTATTCGTGGTCGGCGGTGCTACCGGGAAACTTACGTTACACACTACTAATTGGTCTTTCGGTAGATAATCCGGCATACGCGACACGGGCGAGACCTTCTTTGCAAGGTATTGGTCTTAGACCTGCGACGGAAGACTCGCCTCGACCTCCTGAGGATGGGTAAGATAGCCGGTCAAGGCCGTTGCGGCGGCCACTTCGGGCGAGGCCAAGTAAATATTGGCCTGCGGGCTCCCCATCCGTCCGCGGAAATTGCGGTTGCCGGTAAAGAGACACACCTCATCGGGGGCCAGGACGCCCATGTGACGGCCAATGCATGCGCCGCAGCCAGGCGTGCCAATCGTTGCCCCGGCCTCAAGCAGCGTCATCAGGGTGCCATCGGCGGTAGCGCGTTGCAGCGCCTGGGCGCTTGCAGGAACCACGAGCATACGCATGCCAGGGGCCAGCCGACGACCGCGCAGAATACGTGCGGCGGCGGCCATATCTTCGTAATGCCCGTTCGTACACGTGCCAAGGTAGACCACATCAATCGCAACACGGCCAAGTTCGCTCAAATCGGCAACATTATCAACTGTATGTGGGGCACTGATCTGCGGCTCGAGGCGATCCAGGTCAACCGTCAGCACCTGGCTATAGCGGGCACCCGCTTGTACCTGCAAAAAGTCGGGCTGCAAGGCAGAACGACGCACCTCGGCGCGGGCCGACGGCAGGATCGCGCCAGGTTCAGCAAAGACCGGGGGCACAAGACCCGCCTTGGCCCCGACCTCAATCGAGAGCGTCGCAAGCGTCATTCGCTCCATAATCGACAAAAACTCCACCCCGTGCCACTCGACGGCCGCATAAGTTGCGCCATCGGCCCGCAACCGACGAGCGGCATACAACGCCAGGTCTTTGGCACTCACCCCGGGGCGAAAGCGACCCTCGGCGCGCACAAGAACTGTCTCGGGCACGCGGAACCAGGTACGCCCGGTCGCCGCCGCAAGCGCAATATCGGTGGTACCCATACCCGTGCCAAAAGCGGCGACACAGCCATAGGCGGTACTATGGCTATCACTGCCGACAATCACCATCCCGGGGCGCGCCAGACCCTCTTCGACCAGCACCGGATGCGAAATGCCACGTCCCACATCAAAGAGATGGCGGATGCCCTGACTCTTCACCCAGCGGCGCACGTCGGCCTGCTTCTCGGCTGTCTGCACACTTGCTGCCGGGGCAACATGGTCAATCACCACCGCCACCCGTTCAGGATCCCAGACCCGTTCTGCCCCCAACTCCTCGTGCAACACCCGAATAATGCTCGGCGAAAGGCTATCGTGCATCATCACGAGATCCACATCAACCGTCACCACCTCGCCTGCCATCACCGTGCGCCCCGCTGCCCGGCTCAAGATCTGCTCACTCAACGTCTGCATCAGGCTACTCCGCATATTCATAGAGAATTTCATCAACGGTGGTACTATTCAATTCGTGCTCATCACCGATCGTCTTGATCCGCGTAGCAGCCTGACGGGCGGCTGGCTCGCTGAGGTAGATACCCAACTCGCGGGCGCGTTCGGCCACCGCGTGCCAACCAACCAGGCGATGGGCGACCGCAACCGTGCGCGCACGTCCAAAGCGCGCCGGGTCAAGCACCTCGTAGCTCCGCGGATCATTGATCACCGCCTTGGTATGCAGGCCGGCCTTGTGATGGAACGCGAAGGGACTGGAAATCGGAGCATCAAAGGGCACCGTCACCCCAACCATCTCGGCAACCATCCGATCAAGTTCGGGCAACATTGCCACCTCGTAGTGAGCAACCATCTGCGGATCGAGCGAGGCCATACGGGCGACCATGCCGGCAAGCGACGCAATGCCATTGCGTTCACCAATGCCAAGCACCGTCACATCGAGGTGCGTTGCGCCACCTTCGAACGCACAGAAGGCATTGGCAACGGCGCAGCCAGCATCATTGTGACCGTGAAACTCGATATCACAATTCACCGCAGCGCGCACCTGCGCAACCGTCGTATAGACCTGACGCGGGGTAGCAATGCCGACCGTATCCGCGAGGCCAACCCGGTGTACCCCGAGTTCGGCGACCGCCTGATAGACCCGCAGCAGACTAGGGAGATCGGTGCGGAAGGTATCCTCAGCTGAGAAGCGAATTTCAACGGGAAACTGACGGAGGTACGCAATCACCACCCGCGCCTCCTCGACAATCTGGTCGAGGCTCCGGCCATGGCTAGCCTGGCGCAGTGGTTCAGAAGTAGCATAGAGCAAATGGACAGCCTGGGCGCCATGTTCAATGGCAAGGCGAGCATCATCAAGGTGGCAGCGCACGTGGGTTGCAATGCGAGCGCGCAAACCACGGCGGGCAATCACTTCGAGATCGCGGGCACTCTGCGGCGAAGCAGCGGGCGAAGTCAATTCGATATACTCGACCCCAAAGGCATCAAGAGCCTCGGCAATCGCGAGGCGCTGACTGCTACTAAAGTGGGCAGTCGCAAACTGCTCACCCTCGCGCAGCGTCGTATCAACCAGCAACGGCCGATCATGCGACTGCATAGAATGTGCTTCCTTGTCTCAGTTGACAGGCTCCAAACAACTCCGGGCGGCGATAGCGTGGCGTATAGGCAACGGCAGACGGCTTGAACTGTTTCACAGGCTTCTCCTTCAAGAAGACACAAAAAACCCGGCGCACCATCGGTCTGGTGCGCCGGGCCTACACTTCCACTCGCGTGCAGGCGGTGCTAACCAGACCGGAAGGCTGGCTTCTTCACCCGCTTGAGCTGCTTTGTGAAGTTGAGGGACATTGGCACAAACATACTTTCTTGAGCGCGACGATCAACACACCGCGAGAGGATAGCACAGATATGGAGGATTGTCAACGTACCCAAAAGACGAGCGTAGGGCAATTGCATCATACGAAACCGGATACAACAAGACGCGCTCTTTGGCCGCATGTGCATGCCCCCAGCGGCGCAAACGTGCGAGCGGGGGGGCCTGGCGGGGGCCCCTCGCAGGCCCGGCGACACCCGCAAAGGGGGCACCCGCCAGGGGGGCACTTTTGCGGGTAGGTTTTTCAGATAATGTGCGGGTCATGACCATTTCTGCTACGATTATGGTAACAAACACCGATCGTAGAAAG
>NZ_LYXE01000177.1 GCF_002532075.1 Candidatus Chloroploca asiatica
CTCGCGATATAGGGGGTGAGATCAATCTCGCGCTGTTCGCCGTTGGTGAACACCACACGGATGCGTGGGAGCATGAGGGGCGTAGCTGATTGTACGCGAATGAGTTTGGTCATCGATAGATCCCTCCTTAGGTAAGGGGGGCGATGGAAACCAGCGGTTGCGCCTGACGGGCCAAGTCCCAATTGGTCATTAACTCGGTGCGATGGAGTTCTTCCCATAAAAGGTGCTAATCCGTGGCATAGACGATCCTTTGCCGAGCAACGTTGGAGTAAGGATATGTCTCGCTTGTTGAACGTCTACGTCTAGTATAGCATAGCCATGTCTGGTAAGAGCATTGTGGGTTGAGGCCCGCCCAACCTGAATTCGACGGCGTTTTCGCCACCTCCCCGACTCCATCCCTCTCCACCCGTTGCGCACCTGTGACGCTGCGGATGCACCGTCCGCTCGTTGCCCTGCGCGGTGCGCCGCGTAGCTCCATGCGCGGTGCGCCGCGCAGCTACTGCCGCTGCAGCCTTCCGCCATGCGCCATCTTCCATCGTGGTGATGCACCGGCGCAAAGGGTTGCGGTCGCTCGATGCGTCGCTTCGCGCCTTCGCGCCGTTGCGTCAAAAAACCGGTCTTCTTTGCAAAAGGATCGGGGCAGGCGCCGCGCCGTCGCTTATTGGTGAATGCCCCCATCCGCCAATCCCGTCGGCGTCAATGCCTCGGCAACGGAACGCGAAGGCGGCCTGTGCCGACTGAATCCAGCCAGCGCATCCCGGCGCGCAACGACTCAACCGACAGCAAAATCAGTGTACGGACGCTTATATGGCGGATGGAAGGCAAGGACAATATCACGCTTCGGAACGCCTTGTTCAACCAAGCGATTCGCAATACCTTCTTCGGTTCCGTCATACTGAATCCATATCTTATCATCTCGGATATCAATATGAATAAGTGTCCCATGAATACGCTCAAGATTATTCCATCCAACGCTAAGGAGTTGATAGTGGTCACGACTTGTATCTGTAATCAACTCCATTTCGATATCACCGTAGTGTGGCCGATACGACGCATACTCGGTGAGAATAGCTTGAATGAGTTGCCGATACTGGTTTACGGTATCCATTGGATAAGCTCCTCACGTACGACGTTATACACTATCAGCATGAGTTGATAGCGCTGCACCGCCAGTTGGACAAACGGAAGATGAAAAAAGGTCTGAAAGGTTTCTTCTGGGATAGCAAGGTACAATTGCCGATCAGACTCCTGCGCTTCAAGCGCTAAGCGGTAGTTCAAGAACTGGCCAAGTGCACCATGAAAGTCTGAAATAACGGAAGGGCCAAGGAAACTTTTAATTTCAACGGCGATTCTTTCACCATCTTTTTCAGCAGCAACAAGCCGTTCTGCACCTAAATCAATACGTAAATCAACACCTCCGAATTGAATAACTAATGGATCATCTGTTACATTCCATTGTTCTTTTATCAGTGCGTTCTTTACTGCTTGATGAAACAAATCCCTGGCTGCCATAGCTGCGTGAACCTTTATTTGTCGATATCCTGGGGTCAAGCGTAGTATAGCACGAGCATTTCTCAGAGGGAAGCGGCGGCGTGGCTCGGACACGGCTGATGCAAAGTCCTCCTGATCGTCCGCAGATTACGCAGATGCGGAAGCCCTCATCTGCGTAATCTGCGTAATCTGCGGACATTATCTAACCCTACTGGGACTTTGCAACAGCCCTAGAGATGCCGCCCAATGTCGGGCTTCAGCGGCGCCGCGAAGCGCATCGGCATCAGGCGAAGCGCGTGTTAGCCAGCGACCTTGCTTTGCGTATGTGCCATTACTCCTTGAAAGTGCGCTTGAGTTGCTCACAGTATACTCACCCCCGCACCTTGCGCGGGCGTGGTACGCCAAGCGCGGCGGCGATCTGCTCAAAGCCGGTTTCGTTGGCAAAGGGGGCCAGCGCGGCGTCCATGCCGCGTAATCGTACCTTCGGCCACGAGTGATGCGCATGGTGGTGGGCACGAATAAAGGTGGTTGGCAAGGTAAAGAATTCGGGTTCCTGGGCACCGGTGGAGCCGTCGTGACGCCCGTAGAACATGCCGATGTTGAGGAAGACGACAATGAGAAAGTCGAAGGCGTCGAAGCTCGCCGCTTTGATTGGGAAGCCTCGGTCGCAGTCGGTGGCATAGCGGCTCTTGACCTGTACCCGTACCTGCGCCTGCTCGCCTGGGCCGGGTTGGTGGCGTGGGTCGGGGTGGATGCAGATCAGGTCGTACCCCTCATGGCCGGGTGGGGCCTGGTAGGTCAAGATGTTCCGCCGCATCAGGTGGCCCATGACCAGATACTCGGCTCCTGCGGCGACCACGGGCAAACGCAGCCACTCACGCTTTGTCTGCTCCTCCTCCATCGCTTATTCCTCCTCGAAGTAGTCGAGGTCGATCTTTTTGACGACGTAGCGGCTTACTTCGGTGACGCCGATGTCGTAGTCGAGCATGTATTGCGCCAGCGCTTCGCCGTCGATCAGGACGATCTTTTTTTCGATGCGGCTGACGTACTCGCGTGCTTGCTGGGAGAAGGTTGACGTGGTGATCATGACGCCTTTGCGCGCACGGACGCCTTCCAGACTGCCGGCGAAGGCTTGCACGTCGGGCCGACTGACGGTGTGCTCCCAGCGTTTGGCCTGGATGTAGACCACGTCAAGCCCCAGGCGATCTTCGTTGATGATGCCATCAATGCCGCCGTCGCCACTGCGCCCAATCGCTTTGCCGGCGTCACGCCGCGAGCCGCCGTGAACACGGCCATTATTAGTACACCCCTGAGTGTAAATCGTTAATTGTGTAAACCGATAATGGCCGCTTGGGGGCTAGCCCCCAAACCCCCAGAAGGGGGGGCAACCCCCCCCTTCACCCCCCCAGGGCGTGCTCGTGCGCTGG